>JAJRQO010000036.1 GCA_024280215.1 Candidatus Zixiibacteriota bacterium | reverse complement strand
GGGCTTTTTGTAATCTTTAAGAAGTGCTTTGATTAAATCTTTGTTGATCTCGCTCATAAATATCTCCTGTGTAAATATACTTTGTGTCTTTCAAAGTATAAGTAATTATTTACATTTACACAAAATTACTTACAAGCTCCTGTCACCACCTTTTCTCTGAACTGTGATTCGACCAATCTTAAGACTGCCACGCGGAGATATTTCAACATTCCCCGAACTAAAATGATTAATTGCGATATTCATTGGTTGTAAAATCCATCGCGCGTCTGTTGCAATTTTTTGAGCTACTAAAATCCATTCTGCTGCCATTGGACCTCTGCCTCTCAAAATATCATTTATAATAAGTGGTTTGTTTGAAGAAAAGAAATCAATGATGAGCTGTTGTTCTTTCTTATGAAACTCATCCAAAAACATTCTTCTGTTGTCTCTTGAATTATCAATACGTGGCTTTAATTGACCTGTAAAATATTTTAATAGAGTTTGTATGTCATTAGGTATAGACCAAAGCTCAGAATACTTGTCTACCCATCTTTTATCTATTTGATTAAATCCAGAGTTTGTAGAAACTAATTTCACTTGTAGATTTTCTCGAGATATAGCCTCTATCATTTCTATGTTTATTTGGACTTGTACATCAGTTTTTTCTCTCGAAATAATTATAGCTTTGATATCTAAAATTCTATCAACTGAATATCCCATTATAGTTAACCAGAGTATAGCTTCTGAATCTTTTTTCCAATTTTCGAATTTAGAACAAATATCTTTCTCATTTTTGAAACCGTTCTTAGCGGTTTTAGAACCAAGTTTAATTAATTTGTTCTTATTCAATTTAATACTTTCTTTATAATCAAATCATTTAAGATGTGTTGCAAAACGTCAATGACAACAGAATTACCAAATTGTTTATAACATTGAGATTTTGAATTATGCATTTTAAATGATTCTGGAAAAGTCATTAGTCTTGCACATTCTCTTGGTGCAAGTTTCCGTACTCTTCCATTTGTTGCATACAAGCCGGTTTTTGCTCCTACTCCACCGCCGTACGCAGAAAGCGTAATTGCATGACCACACTCATGGTAAATTCTTTCACCCTGACCTCCTTTGTTGACTTGACCAACACGGATAGGTTTTAAAGGATAGTTTCCAAAAATGTCAGGTTCAATTTTTTTTGAAGTATTTATTATAATATCTTTTCGATTAATATAGAATTCGTCAACAAACTCTTCATCAAGAAAAATGTCTTTTACCGTTATGCTTTTCATTATCGGTTTTACAAATTCGTAATTTTGAATGTTAATTTTTTCTTTTAGAAAGGCTAAAATAAAGATTCTTTCTCTATTTTGTGGTACACCAAAGCAACTTGCATTCAAAACTTTGTGAAAAACTGTATATCCCATAGAATCGAGTACATTGTAAACAGTCTTTAATGTATTACCATTGTCATGATTTTCAAAATTACGAACATTCTCTAATAAAAGAAATTTTGGTTTGTGATACCTTGCGATTCTTGTTATATCAAAAAATAATGTGCCTCTTGTATCCTCAAATCCTTTTTTATTTCCAGAAATAGAAAAAGCTTGGCAAGGAAATCCAGCACATAAGATATCATGTTTGGGAATGTTCTTTTCATCAATTTGAGTTATATCCCCTTCTGGCATTTCTCCAAAATTATTTTTATATACTTCCTGAGCATTTTTATCCCATTCTGATGTAAAGACACAATTTGCTCCAAAAGAATCTAATGCGTAACGAAATCCACCAATCCCTGCGAATAAATCTATATATTTATAATTTTTTAAAGCACGTGAAAGTCCATTATTTTCAATCATACTATATATATAAACAGATATGATTCTTTAATCAATCACATTATCCCACAAAAAAAGGAGAGTGTGAAAACACACTCTCCTTACAAATTTTTAATACCTATAAATCGGTAAGACTATTTGTCACGAAGTTCAAGCATTTCTTTTCTAATGTCTTGGGCAACGGCTTTGATTTCTTGCATAGATTTTCTGACACGACCTGTTGCGGCTTTGTTGCCTGCTTCAGCTTTTTCTACGTCACCTTTGATTGCTTCTACTACTTCGATTAATTTTGTGTAACTTGACATGTTGGACTCCTTCATATCTGTCTAAGAGTTAATTAATTTTCTATTTCACTAAAGATGCGTAATTTTACTACTCTTAAACCCCTTTGGCAATTAAAAAAACAGAAAAAGAGTGGTTTTTATGCCTTTTTTTCCTATATTTGACCAAAATAAGAATTTATCCCCTGTCTGCAAATGATTTGGGGTTTTTCTGTATTGCAATATAAAGGCTTATAATGACTACCAAAACGATACAACAAACAAGGCTTATAAATCAGCTCTTAGCCCAATTCCGAGAATCTCAATCTTGTATAGATTTAGTTAATAGATTAAACTCCAACGAGTTAGATGCTGTCTCGGTAGCTGGTTTAGACGGCTCATCGCCCTCATTTTTACTCAAATCCCTCCATGCTGAGTCCAAAAAGCCGATTTTGATTATCACAGCCAATGGTGAAACTGCACGAGACATCTTTGATGACCTTTCTGAACTCCATTCTACCCAAAAAGTAGCTTTCTATCCATCTCGACAAATTCTTCCATACGATTTTCGAGCTCCTCAGGGAGAAATCATGGGGCAGCGGATTTCAACTCTCTCGGCACTACTGGACAATTCGGTTGACTTTATCGTTGCTCCGATGCGGGCTGTGATGGAACCGACTATAACTACAGAAAACCTTGATAACAACCGATTGGCATTACAAGTTGGGAGCGAAATAGATTTAGATGAGTTCGTCCACAAATTAATAGAGTTAGGTTTTAAGCGTGTACCAAATGTCGAAGAAGTCGGTGATTTTGCCCAACGTGGTGGATTGATAGATTTCTTCACCCCTGGTTCAGATTCTCCTGTGCGTATCGAATTGTTTGGTGATGAGGTCGACACTATTCGTAATTTTGATGTTCGTTCGCAACGCACGATAAGTAAAGTTGACTCGGTGGCAATACTCCCAAAACGTGAAATTCTTATCACTGAAGATACCGTCGAGGCTCATTTAGAAAAATTATCATTTGAGGATGCCGATTTTATCCGTCACCGTTATCTCAACGATCCCGAACTTCCCGGACTTGAATGGCTCTCTATAATGTTTGGGCTCAAGCAAGGTTCTCTCTTTGATTATATCTCAGATGATGCCATTCTCTTTTTTGAGGGAAGAGGTTCACTTGAAAATGAATCGGATAAAATAACCGACGAAGCCAAGTTATTGTATGAACGATTCAAAGGACGAATACAAGGTATCCCAACACCAGACAAATATTATCTTACTAAAGAAACAATCGAGTCACAGTTCGTATCACGTAAAAAAATAGACATGCTTCCATTTAAAGGTGGCAAAAAAGATATTATAGATTTCAAATGTACTCCTCACCCATCATTAGGTGCAAGGCTTGATTTGCTTGGAACAACAATTAGCGACTATCGACAAACAAATATGACTTATATGATTGCGACTGATAATCAAAATCAAGCCGACAGACTCAAAGAACTGATTGCTGAAAAATCTAACATCCCATTTGAACCTGTCATTGAAGTTGCCGACCTCAAGGGTGGTTTTATCTCGCATGATGCTCAGTTTGCTTTGCTGACAGACCATCAGATTTTTAGCAGACATCATCGTCGAGTCAGAAAGAAAAAGTACAAAGAAGGTGTCGCTATTTCAGATTATACCAATCTGACCCCCGGTGATTTTGTGGTGCATACCGATCATGGCATTGCTCGCTATCTCAAACTCGAAACGCTTAACCTTGATAACCGCAATCGTGATTGCCTGCTTTTAAAATATGATAACGATGATAAGTTGTATGTCCCGATCGAAGAATTCAACCGTGTATCAAAATATGCGGGCAAAGATGCCGACCCTGTACTGACTCGTCTTGGTGGACCAGGATGGGATAAGCTCAAGACCAAAACGAAAAAAGCTATCGAGCTGATGGCTGAAGATCTGGTGCAGTTGTATGCCAAACGAAAAGCGTCGGTCGGTCACGCTTTTGGCGAAGATACGGTTTGGCTTAGACAACTCGAGGCATCCTTTCCATTTGAAGAGACCAAAGACCAGTTGCGGGCTATTCAGGAAGTCAAAGCAGATATGGCATCGGAAAATTCAATGGAACGACTTATCTGTGGTGATGTTGGATTTGGTAAAACCGAGGTCGCCGTGCGAGCAGCATTCAAGGCTATTGATAAAGGCAAGCAGGCAGCGGTGCTTGTTCCGACGACAATATTAGCACAACAACATTATGAAACTTTCAAAGAACGGTATGCAGATTTCCCTGTTAATGTAGAGATGCTTTCACGCTTCCGTACAAAAAAAGAGCAGGATAAAATTATCGAGGATTTAGCCGTCGGCAAAGTTGATTTGATTGTCGGAACCCATCGTTTGTTTTCCAAAGATATTTTCTTTAAAGATTTAGGACTGCTTATTGTTGATGAAGAGCATCGCTTTGGGGTTCGTCATAAAGAAAAACTTCGTAAACTGAAAGCCAATGTTGACACTCTCTCAATGACTGCCACACCAATACCTCGTACTTTACAAATGTCACTCATGGGTGTGCGTGATATGTCGCTGATAACAACTTCGCCCAAAGACAGACTTCCGATAATAACAGAAATTGCTGAGTTTGACCCTGGTATGATTGCAACAGTTATTCTTCGTGAGATTGACCGAGGTGGGCAGGTCTTTTTTGTACACAATAGGGTGCAAACAATCGATGCAATGTATAACTATCTCAAAAAATATATTCCACAAGCGGAGATTGTTGTTGCTCATGGACAGATGCATGAAAAATCACTTGAGGGTGTCATGCATGCCTTTATGGATAAACGCTACAATGTCTTGTTGTGTACCTCAATTATTGAATCAGGATTGGATATCCCAGCCGCCAATACAATTATTATCAACCGTGCTGATCGTTTTGGACTTGCCCAGCTTTATCAACTTCGTGGTCGGGTGGGACGTTCATCACTTCGAGCCTACGCCTATCTTTTGACACCCTCGACAAAGCTGATGCAAAAAGATGCTATCAAACGTCTCCGTGCAATCGAAGCTCATTCCGATTTAGGTTCTGGATTCGCTCTTGCGATGCGTGATTTAGAAATCCGTGGAGCGGGAACTGTGCTTGGTGCTAAACAGTCGGGTTATATTGAAGAGATCGGTTTTGAGATGTATAACAAATTGCTTGAAGAAGCGATAGCAAATCTCAAAGGTGACGAGATTGAAAAACCACCAGAGACAAAACTTGAATGCGATGTTGAAATGGTCTTAGATTCTGGTTATGTTAATAACCGTCAGCAAAAAGTTGACATCTATCGTCGGATTGCAGATTGTCGAAAACTTTCGGAAGTGGAAGAAATCCGCGATGAAGTCGAAGATCGGTTTGGAAAACTCCCGCAATCTGCATCGGATCTGTTTGATGGTGCCGCGGTAAAAATTTCTGCATCAATGTTGGAAATTGAAAAAGTGAAAATGCGTAAAGGGATTGTGAACCTCTTTTTTGAAGAGGGAAGAATGCTCAGACGTGAAGAAGTCGAGTCTCTTCGCAAAGCGACCGAGTGTCCAATGGAATTTTCGTTGACTGGGAACATTCAGATTATTATAGATATGAGTAAGACAGAGAAAAACCGTTGGTTCTCCGATTTGCGTGGTATCTTAGGAAAAGTATAGCATAAAATAATTTTTTCAATTATATGAGTTGAGTCATTTCTTTTATATTGATAGAACAATGAATATTTATAATTATAGGTAATAATTACAAATGGACGTACACGAATATTTCGGGGGAATCGACATATACCTTTTTGACCAAATTCAAAAAGGGACTTTTAAAAAGGGGATGAAAATTCTCGACCTCGGATGTGGCAATGGTCGCAACTTGATTTATTTTATGCGTAACGGCTATGATGTTTATGGGATTGACAATTCGACAACTTTTATAAAAAATAGTAAGTTCTTAACAAAACAACTTAATCCGAAAATCTCAGAAGATAATTTTCGAGTAGAGTCTTTAGATAAATTGTCATTTGAAGATAATTCGTTTGATGCCATTATCTCATCGGCGGTTTTACATTTTGCCGAAGATGATGACCAGTTTAAAAATTGGCTCAAAGAGTCATGGCGTGTTCTTAAAGTCGGCGGGTTTATGTTTGTACGAATTGCATCGACTATTGGGATTGAGGATAAAGTAGAACTGATAGACGGCAGACGGTATCATCTTCCCGATACATCTGATAGATATTTAGTTGATGAAGAACTACTGCTATCGCTTACCAAACAACTTGGTGGTGAACTGACTGAACCGATTAAGACAACCAACGTACAGAATCTTCGGGCGATGACAACATGGTGTCTTCGCAAACTCGACGAACCATCCGACGCACACGACAAAGGTCTCGACAACTCTGGCGGTCTAAAACTCTACCGCGAATAATAAATTAACTTATAAAAAGGCAGGTCTTTTGAAGACCTGCCTTTTGACAAATGATTTGTTTCAGTTCTAAAGTATCTCAATCGATGTAGAGTGATTGTTTACTTCAAATATTTTTGATTCTTCTTCAGGAACTCCTAAAAAGTCAGCGACTGGTTTTACAAGTAATTGGTAATTGAGTGTTGCTGAAATTTCTAATTTTCCCTTTGCTGCGTTTTCAGGTACAACAAAAGAAAATGTTTCAAGCTTTGTTTCGCGAGGTCCTATGCGATAATCAACGCCAAGCGATTTCGTGTTCCATTGTTGAATTGTCATTCTTCCTTGAGGATCAAAATATGCCATACGGAAAATCCGATCACCTATCGGGATACCATCTCTTTGAACACCCTTAAAATTTGGATCATCTAAAGCAATTGCCATATCCTGATATGCTAAAACATCAGCACCAATAGTGTATTCTTCTCCGTCAAATCCTTTTTTGTCAACAGGCAGATGATAAACATTTCCCGAAGCATCTTTCGCTTCAACATGTAGCCATAAAATTCTATCTTCAACAGAACCAGTAGGAAACTTGTGTCCTGCTTTTTGATTAAAGAGAGCCACCGTAAATTTTACAGGTTCTCCTACTGTTACTGAATTGGCGTCAGGATGAATCCGAAGTTCAACAGTCCCACGAATTTTACCAGCGTCATGGGCACCGTGGAATAAATGCTGTCGAGCATCGTCATATATTTGTCCCTCATCAACAGTAACAGATTGTGCTTTTGTCATATGACAATCCTGACAAACGACACCTTGCTCGGCATAAACACTTTCTTTCCATTCAAGATGAGTTGATTTTACCCAGATACCATACGGATCTTTTTCATTATGACAGATACCACAAAACTCAGCAGTGCCTAAAAACTGAGATTTCATAGTTCCGTGCGGAGGGTCTTCTGGGTTTTCTCTTGGTCCTTGTTTGGTGTCACCAGGAGCAATAACAAAATTAAAGTTGAAAGGAACATCGCCGTCAAACCCTGTTATGGTATGACAGAAATCACAATGGACTCCTTCATTAGCACGCGTGTTTTCTGATGGACGTGATGGTGGAATATCGCCTGTCAAAAATGCCATTGGGGAATGACATCCGTTACATCCCGCTTTGACCCCTGCTACTACTTCATCCTTTTCAGCATGGGGAACGGCTAACTTAAAGTATTCGATTTCATCCCAGTGATGTGTAAACGATTCAGACATCATCGACTGTTTCCATTGTTGGTAAATATCAATATGACAAGCTCCGCATTCTTCTGGTGATTCCCAATCATCATAGCTGTATGTTTTAGTCGTTGATACATCTGCGGCATACAATGAAGTAGATAAAAGTAGTACGAAGCAAATTGAAATAAGTAAAGACAAATTTTTTGTTGGTGAATTTGTAGAAGCAAAAGAATTTTTTTGTGACATATTTGTACCCTTTCGATTAAGAACGTTGTCTTCTTAAAATAGAGTATATACTTCATTCTCGTATGTCAATAGTGATAAAAATATAATGGATAGAATTGTATGGTATGTTAGTGTAGGTTACTATAGTCTCTATAATGAGGAGAAAATTTGTTCTAAATAAAAAAGGGCGGTTTTCAAACCGCCCTTACAATGCTGGCTACTTGGTTTTGTAGGGAACAGGCTTGCCTGTTCCTCAAGACAGGGCAATACCCTATCGGTACAATTAGGTTCGGGAACCCTACATAATTTATTACCTACACGACCAACTTTGCCATGAAGTCTTGGCATGATAATTTTTCACAACCAAAAATTGTTTCCTTCAACTCTGCCTGACGTGTCGCACCAAGAAGTTTTCCAGTCAATGAATTAAACTTGGCATCTAAATCATCCTGTGTCATAGGTTCTCTTGGGTCACCTTTTGGATATTCAAGATACGCTTCATACTTATCACCTTTGGTTGTTTCGATAACAACTTTAGATGGTTGCTTGGCTGGGAACATCGCTTCGAATTCTTCTGATGCGATACCCTTGATTTTGTCAATCGTTTCCCATATCGCAGGGTCTTTCATTTTTTCATCGGAGAAAGAATCAGTTGTAATCTGTCCATCAACAATCGCCGATGCGATACAATACGGCAATGAATGGTCAGCAGTCTCGCGTGATTCAGGACGGTACTTGTGCTTGTCAAACAAAATATCACAAGCCCGTGCAATTGTCGTAACCGAAACTTCTTTGACATCTTTGTATGTAAGGTTGTTTGTTTTCATTACCGTGAGTGCCGCAGAAATATGGGTGTGTGTCAACGCTTCAGTTGGGAACGCTTTCATAGAGCATTCTAAAATTTTGAAATCTTTGCCGAGGTTTCCGACAAGTGCTTCATCGTCCCATCCTTCGCCAAAACAATCTTTGAATCCTTCTTTACCTTCAATAACCGCTTCGGTACCTGAGTAACCTTTTTGTGCCATAAGTGCTGCGAAGACACCCGACTGTACTGCCATTGGGTCGACGGTGTTTTTCATCATAGTAAGTTTACCAGCGGTTGGACAACCGATAGTATGGTTATGACAACCAGAGATACCGATAGAGTTAACCATTTGGTCTTCTGTAAGACCCAAAAGTTTTCCTGCTACGATTGGAGAGACAAACTGTGTAAGTGTTGCATGGTGCCATTTGCGTTCACGAACACCAGGAGTTGCAAACAAGCACATCCGTTGTTCAAATTCGTATGCGAGAACTATGGCGACGATGACTTCTTCCATCGACGAACCGACCATCTCACCTACGGCAAGAGCGGCTGGGATAATGTCTGATGGATGCGAAGGATCTTCTTTCCAATAGATGTCGTTGAAATCCAAAGCACGCACCATGAGTGAGTTTACAAGGGTTGCATTGACTGCTGGAATCTTGTCGCCGAAACCAATAACAGTTGCCTCGCCTTTGCCAGCCATATCTTTGTAAATGTCACGCATCATGTTTAAATCTTTGGTGTGATACCCACCGAATGCGCATCCGACTGAGTCGTAGAGATAACGCTTCACTTCATGAACGACATTTTCGGGTAAGTCTGAATACTTGAGTTGTATGGCGAATTTCGCCATCTGTCTTGATAATGTGTTTTCCATTTTTGGAGAATCCTTTATGTATGTTGTTTTATTTTTTTCGTTGAAAATAAAATCTATCTATTAAAAAGCTCATAACACTAATTATTATAAATATAATACTCATTATCAATGGTATTAAACTTTTCCATCCATATCCCTTATAGTTGGAATCAATACATTTGATTATGACTTGAGGGTTTGTTCTATTTAAGATTGTATCTGTTTTATTCGGTGTTATCGTTAATGTATGGGGTCCAGTTGATGGAAATTCTACTTGACCAATAATTTTATAGAACAACTTCGTAGTATGAGAATGATAGTTACGATGTTTCTCTAATTTGTTGTTTGTAATAATTTGCGGTGTACTATCTTTTATTTCCCAATCAAAAGATAAATTTTTATCTAAAGTAGAATTATATATAATATCATAGTCTATTATCCTCTGAAAATAAACTCCAACCGAATAAGTTCCTGAATAATCTACATTAAAACTGTAACTTTGAGTTTCTCCATTAATTGAAATATCTTCTATAAGGGGTTTGAAATTATAGGAATCATAAAATTTATTGATATCATATTCGCACCAAACAGTGTAAAGAATAGAAATCAATGTTATGATATATATAGATGTAATTATGGAATTACGTTTTTTTTTCACTTACCAAATATCCATTTATCTTTTGTAGGGGCGTTACATGTAACGCCTCTACGGTGTCAGGTCTCGGAAAGACCCGCCCTACAAATTTATTATTTACTTATCGCCTGCTTTACCCAGTTTTCGAGACCACCGATGATAATCAGTTCCTGTGCGGCGGCACCAACAGCCTGAAGGCTGTAATTTTTATTATTGTAGCTTAGTGAAGCATTGCCAAAATCAATTTGAATTTCCGCATCGGTATAAACCGTTAAGCTATCAGTACCATGAGCATCTTTTAAATCTTCAACAAGAGCTGGGCATTCAATTGCCAAAAAGCCATTGTTGATAGCGTTGCGTTTGTAGGTTTCAGAAAATGAACCTGCGATAACCAATTTAATTCCTCTATGCATAAGTGCCGTCGCTGCTTGTTCACGTGATGAACCCGAACCAAAATTATATCCACCAACTAATATGTCGCCTTTGTTGACGCTTTTGGAAAATTCAACGTCATAGTTCTCCATGACAACTTCGGCTTGTTGTTCAGCAGTGAAATCATCGATGTAGGTATATTTACCAGGGTAGATACCATCGGTGTTCAAATTGTCTAAGTGACAAAAGACACAATCACCAGCAACAGTCTGAGGGAACCCATCAACTATAGAAACCGAAGAGGCTGAAGCTGTTTTTTTATTTTCTTTGATAGATGCTTTCACTTCGGCGACATCCATTTCAAATGGCATAGCGATATGTCCCGCAAGTGCCGATGCTGCCACCACCGCAGGAGAGGCTAAATATGCTTGGGCGGATTTGGAACCCATCCGTCCTTTGAAGTTTCTATTTGTAGCAGAGATACCGACTTCGTTATCCTCAAGAAGTCCAACACCGAGACCGATACACATTCCGCAACCCGGAGCGAGAACCTTGGCACCTGCGTCGACAAGTTTTTGCCAGTCACCGCGTTGTTCGGATTCAGCTTGTACTTCTGAAGATGCCGCTGCGATATAGAACTCTACGGTGTCTGCGACTTTTTTACCGTCGACAACTTCGGCAGCTTGAGCGAGATCCATCACTCGACTATTCACACATGAAACCAAATATGCTTTTTGAATTTTTATGTCCGACATGTTCGCAATAGGAGTCATTACTTTTACATGGTCAGGACCCGATGCGTGCGGAGTGACAGTTGACAAATCAAGGGTCAACTCTTTGGCGTAGTATGCATCAGCGTCGGCTTGCAGATTGTCTGTTTTTAATTTTTCAAGACGTGTTGTATTCAAACGAGGATGCACACCATCAACGGCATCAGCATCTGATGGTATGCCAGCCAAGCCACGCTTGGCAACAAAGTCAATTCGTTTTTCAATCCACTTGGTTGTTACATCATCAATAGGGAAGAGTCCAACTAAGGCACCCCATTCGGTTGTCATATTGGCAATAGTTAGTCTTTCGTCAATAGAAAGTTCGGCGACACCATCTCCACAAAATTCGATAGCATGATTCAGAACTTCATCGTTGTTGAAATGACCACAGAGGGTGACGATGACATCTTTACCTGTCACGCCAGCTTGCATCTTACCCGTAAGAGTTACTTTGGCAACTGGTGGAACCTGCCACCATGTCCGAGTAGTCGCCCAGAGTGCGGCAGCATCGGTTCTAACAATCGGCGTTCCGAGTACGCCAAGACCGCCATACATATTTGAATGTGAGTCTGATGCAACAACCATCGTACCTGGGAAAGCGTACCCTTCTTCGCACATAATCTGATGCCCGATACCTCGACCAGCGGGATAGAAGTCATGTCCCATAGATTTTGCGAAGGCTTCGATTTTTTTATACTTAGCTACATTTGCTTCGCTTGTGTCTTGTACGTTATGGTCAAGAGTGTTTACAATCTGTCTTGGGTTAGCAATTTTTGTTGCACCGATAGATTGAAATTTTGGAATAACTGCTCCCGTGTTGTCATGGGTCATAACATGAGCAGGGGAGATTGAAAGGTAGTCACCTGATTGTACGGTGTGGTTGTTTTCAAGTCCAACAGCAAAACGTTGGGCGATTTTTTCAACAAGATTTTGTTTTGGTTTCATAGTGTGTTTTTCTATTTAATACAATTTTTTTATCAATGTCATTTCCAATTTGATTATGGATCCTGTTTCGTAGGGGCGTTACATGTAACGCCCCTACATAGGTAGGTCTCAAAAGAGAGACCTGCCCTACAATAACATATATTCTTGTCGGTGCAATTAAAAGTGCCTTCAGGCACCTATCGTACTAAATCAAAATCAATAAAATCACAATGATGGAAAATGATTGATTCAGGTAGTAATTTCTCTCCGTGTCCTTCTTTGGAATGTGTCGCAATCACATGCATCACTTCAGATGGTAAATCATGTTTAAAGGCAAGTCCTACACCAGAAAAAGGATGACGGATATGCATACCATAGTCCGATTTGTTTGGTTTACCGTCGATGATTTCAAACTCTAACAGTTTACCAACATCGGCAAGTAATGCACCAGAGATGAGATAGTCAAGATTCACTTTTGTTTTTAAATCACCGTGTACTTCATCGAGAACTTTATCGCAGGCGATACACATAAGAACACATGCTCTAACATGGTCAATAAATGTTATTTTACAATTTGGTGCTAAGAGCGTAAATGGAATCCCTCGGAGCAGTTCTTCGGTCCAACCCCGAAACTCAATTGCTTCAATCCAACATGCGATAGTTTTGTTACGTAAATTAACATCTTGAATCATTTCCATTTCTGGAAACAGACGGAGAACCAATTCGTGATGTGCGTTGCTCATAAGACTCATACCTCTAACTTTCGTTATGTTAAATAATTTTTCAATTTTAAATATCATACAATTATTGAGAGCAATAGTCCAGAGGTTTGTTTTGCTTAAAAAATTTAAAAATTTTCATTTAAATTAATTATTACAACTACCTAAATCATACTATACCTGATGATTTTTATCGACATATAATTTCTTTCTTTTGAATTGTAAGCTGTTGAACGATAAAAGAAAAAGAAATCCAAACTGATGTAGTCGCTTTTCCCTTTTTAAAAAGTAAGTGAAAAAAATCACAATTAAGTGAAAATTTTTCTTGACATTTAAATTTGAATATGTATGTTAGTTAATGTTAACTCTGAAAGGTTATTATGAGAGCAGGATCGATAGATAGAAAAGCACAGATTTTGGAAGAAGCAACTCGTCTTTTTTCTGAATCTGGATATGATAAAGTTACTATTAAACAGTTAGCTGATGCCTGTTCAATAACAGAGCCAGCACTTTACAGGCATTATTCGTCAAAAGAAGCAATTTACGATTCTGTCCTCGATGCAATCGAATCTCGCTTGGGTACCAATGATCTTTTCCCTGAGTTAGAAAAAGAAACAGAGATTCAACCATTTTTAGAATCTTTTGCCCTTCATATAATTCACTATTTCACAAAAAATGAAGATATCTATCGGCTTCTTTTGTTCTCTGCCTTACGAGGGCACAGTAAAGCAAAACGTGTATACCAAATTATTCGTGGCACCTATGTAAAATTTTTGATTAAACAGTTTGATCGTTTTTATGAAGATGGAAAAATTATTAAGAAAAATAATGAAATCACCGCTCGCTGTTTTACAGGGATGGTGTTTGATTGTGCATTATCAACTACTCTTTGGAAAGGCTTTCAAGGTAAAGCATATAAACCTGAAGATGTTGTTGCTAACAATGTACCTATTTACGCACGGGGATTAACAACAAACAAAGAAGAGTAAGTTTTTTTATACTAACATAGTTAGTGAACAATAACTAACTTAGTCTTGTATGTGGACGAAATAGGATATTATTTGAGATGGCTGACAATAAATTGAAAAAAATAGTAGTGTATAGAATGCACACCCAGATAATTTTGGGTCACTAAAGTTAGTTAGCGATAACTATCTTTATCCCGTTTTATATAGATTTATTTTTATATGTTGGCACTAAAACGCCAACAGGAGGTAAGTAATGAAACTAACAATGAGGTGAGCAGAAATGAAAAACAAAGTTTGCAGCGGTCTGCTGCTAATGATTGTATTCGTGATTCTTCTGACATCACAGTCGATTTTGGCTGGTGTGTCTGATGAAGTTTGTTCAAGCTGCCATGATGAAGTCACCAGTGATTTTGGTGCTACGGCACATGGTATCTATTTCAGTTCAAAAAGCCATCTATCTGATGCCACTTGTGAAACCTGTCATGGTTCCGGAATTGATCATATAGAAGACGGCAATCCGGAGATGATTATCAATCCGGCAAACTCGGGACAGTTTGGAGCAAAAGAATTATGTCTCACATGTCACAAATCTCATAAATTCAACAATTGGAATTTCTCAGCACATGGTAATGCCGACCTTACTTGTGCGGACTGTCACACAGTTCATGCAAAAGTAGAGAAGCATGTAGTGAAAAGATCATCGGATAATTGCTTAAAATGCCATACCGATGTACGGGCTTCACTATCAATGCCATCGCACCATCCAATTGGTGAAGGTAAACTTGAGTGTGTTGATTGTCATGGAGCTCATGGTGAACCAGCACGTTTGACAATGGATAATAGTGGGGCAGAGCTTTGTTATAGTTGTCATGCTGAAAAAGAAGGTCCGTTTGTGTATGAACATGCACCAGTTATGGAAGATTGTATGATTTGTCATTCTCCACATGGAACAATTGCCGACAATCTCTTAAAACAATCTGAACCTTCACTTTGTTTAAGCTGTCACCCAATGCATTTCCACGCAACCGTTGTATCGGTTGATGGTGACTTTGCAACACCACAGGCTCCTGAAAGAGCTGGTACATCAGATTATGACAGTATGGAACGTGGCTTTACTACAAAATGTACCCAGTGTCATACAGAAATTCATGGCTCTGACTTACCATCACAAGCAACCTCAACCGGTGGTCAAGCCTTAACCAGATAGGAAAACAATATGAAATCAATGTTAAAGTTTGTCTTTGTATTAGTTGTCCTTCTTCTGGCAAGTTCGATTGTTTTTGCTGGCGATGGACCAACTACTGAAAGTTATTCAATTTGGATTGGTGGTCATTATACTGAATTCAGTGACTACGCCAAAAAAGTAGGAGAATACAATAAAGGAGACAATGAAACTCTTCCAGAGTTTGCTCTGAATTATCTTTCTACAGGTTCTAATTCTATATTTCGTTTTACTTCTCATTATTATGATAATAAGAATGCTTTTGCGAAGTTACAATCTACAATTTCTGATAAAATGAAATTATCAGTTCAATATCGTTCTTTACTCAAACAAGAAGGTCAGGATCTCTTAACCAACATTGAAGCTCGGGAGTATTTACCAGCTACCGATGCCTTAAGTGGTAAGATGTTGACGCATGATATCCAAGATCCGAATGCTGATTATAATACACACCGTCAAGAAATCTTGACGAAATTTTCTCTTTTATTATCTGAAAAAAATAATGTCCGCCTGAATGCGACTCATCGGATGATATTAAAAAATGGTCATGAACAAAAAATTGCTTCAACCCATTGTTTCAGTTGTCATTTAACATCTATGAGTGCTGAAGTCAACAACACCCAACATAATCTTGAAGTTGGTGTTGATGCCGATGTTGCCAATTTTAATATTGGTTATCAATTTGGTTATCGGTTGTATGACCCACAAAATTCAAAATCGATTACTTATTATGATGATGCCAGACATCCAACCAATGGTGGTTCTGGAGGTGAGTTTGGTCCTCGGGTTATATATGAAGATACAGAAGCAGAATTTTCTGTTGTACCAAAAACTGAAAAAATGTCTCACAAAGTTAAATTCAAACGTAATGTAGGACAAGGCTATCTTGCTGGTGTCATTGGATATGCCTCTGCTGAAAATAAGTTTACTTCACTCAAGACCAATTCTTATTCATCAATTTTTAACTATGCAACATTTTTAGATATGAAAACAAAATTGATTACAAAAGTTGCTCTATCAAAATTTGATTCGGACTCTATCTATATAGATTTACCAACCTTTAGAGAAGGTCTCGCAGATAGCAATTATGTTGATTTTGATTTTACTCGTTATTCAGCACTTAATAGAACTAATGTCAATTTATCTGCTGAACTTATCAAGCGAATGAACGCTAAAACAACTTTGTCTGGGTTAATCGGTTATGATATTGTTAATCGTGATAATTATCCTACAGTAGATGATGGTCTTTCAACTAAGAAACTATATCTGCAAGGTAAATTGAAATACCGTCAAGGTCTCTCAATGCGTTCATCACTCAAAGTTCGTTTTGAAAAAATTTCTGATCCTTTTGTATCAGGAAGAGGATTTTTTGAAGAAGCTGGACATGGTGATGCTCGTTTAGAGCCATTAGTACCAACATCAAATTGGGTGTTCTATTTCCAAAGAGAATCACTTAGATATCAGGATATTACAACTCTTCCAACTCAAGTGTTATCATTTGATTGGAATATGAGTTACAATCCAAGCATGAAATTATCAGCAACCTTTGGTCTCAAAGGGAAGCTTGATAAAAATGATGATCTTGATTCACTTGATGTTGAGCATTCATCGTTTATTCCATCTATTACAGTCATGTATAATCCGACAGAACGGTTCTCAATGCATACTGGTTATTCATATAATTATGATAAATCACGTTTGCCGATAACTGTTGCTGTTTTTGATGGCTGAGGTGGCCATATATTCCGCGACGCCGGTGGCGACGCTCGACATTATGGTTCAATTTATGCTATGACTGATTATAAAAGCAAAGTGCACAATCTGTTTGCAACTATGAATTTTATTGCTTCAGAGAAAATGCGTTTTTATGGTATGGTAACATGGAACAAAGCAGAGTCCGCATTGGATGAAGTTCAAATGCCAGATTTAGCAGAAATTTCTGCTCTAACTGGTGGCGATCTTGTTGAAAACCAGGATTATGATTTCACTAATATGAACAGTTACTCAGATTTAGATTATACACTCTTTAAATTTAATGGTGGCTTCTCTTATAAATTATCACCAACAATGACATTTACTTTTGATGGTGAATATGCTGATTTAACTGATGATCAAGGATATGTATTTGGTAATGAATCCGGTTCATATTTCATGATTCGATCTGGATTTAATATCAATTTTTAAGAAGATTTTGGTACTCTGCTGATAAATTTGGCAGTAAAATGTAGCTAAAATAGTCCTCCTAATGTTTTTCCTTCTCTTGTCTAAGTCGTACCGCCACAAAGCGGTACGACTTTGTGAAAAAAAGTACTTGTTTTGTTTTGTTTTTCTTCTATACTAATCCAACTGAAAATGAAATGTTCACTATGAGTGAATTGATTTTTATAATGAAGGATATAGTATTATGATGACAGAATTAAGAAAACGGTCTCTTTTGAGAAACCCATTGGGTGGTATTGGTGCAGCTTTGTTTGTAGCTGGCTTGCTACTCTTTTTTGTACTCCTGTTAATTGATTTAACTGGTGGTGCATCTGAGAATCCATATCGTTCTTTGGTTACATTTGTAATCGCTCCGATGTTTGCGGTTCTTGGTTTTGGCTTATTCATGGTTTCAGTATGGCGTCAAGTCAGAAAAGCCCGAGCAAAAGGGGAAGAATTTAAATTCAACCTGACATTTGATACTACCGATCCTCATTATATACGAAATATCGGGATTTTCTTGGGTGTTTTAGGGGTATTGATTATTTTAGTTATTTATTCTGGAACCAAAGCATACGAGGCGACCGATTCAGTTAATTTCTGCGGGGAAACCTGTCATGAGGTTATGTCGCCACAATTTATTACTTATAAAAACTCTGCCCATGCCCGTGTTCCTTGTGTTGAATGTCATATTGGACCTGGAGCATCGTTTTATGTAAAAGCAAAAGTTGACGGAATGCGTCAGCTCTATGCGATGGCTGCTAACTCATTTAGCCGTCCAATTCAAACACCAGTACATAATCTTCGTCCCGCACAGGAAACATGTGAAGGCTGTCATTGGCCACAGCAATTCTATGGCGAAAAAATGGTGACACACACATACTATAAAACTGATGAAGATAACTCACCTTGGACAATAAAAATGCTTGTCAAAATTGGTGGTGGAAACCCAAGAACTGGTAAACTTGAAGGTATCCATTGGCACATGTTAGGCTCTACCGTGGACTATGTTGCTAATGACTACAAACGTGAAGAAATCAACTGGGTTAGAATTATCAATAATGAAACTGGTGATACACTTGTGTATACCGACCCAGATGAAGAAGCTCCTGATTTTTCAAATCCACTGACTGAAGTTCGTCGGTTTGACTGTATGGACTGTCACAACAGACCATCACACAAATTTAACTCTCCTGCCAAACTTATTAACTTAGCAATCTCTACTCGGAGAATTTCTCCTGAATTGAAATATATTCGCGAGGTTGGGCTGGAACTTTTAAATGCTGAATACGAAACAAAGCCTCAAGCTCTTGATTCTATTCGAGCTAAATTAGTTACCTATTATGAAGAAGAATACCCAATACTTGCAAAAGAGAAAAGACCTCTTATTATTCAAGCAATAAAAGAGCTTGTACAAATATATGAACAAAATTTCTTCCCAGAAATGAAAACAGACTACCGCGATAGACAAAATAATCTTTCCCATTTTGTCAATGATGGCTGTTTTAGATGTCATGACGGAGTGATGAAAAATCAATATGGTAAAGTTCTTTCTAATGACTGCTCAACTTGTCATCTTATTGTGGCACAAGGACCTTCTGAAAATGTTTTGGAACTTGAACATAATTTAGCAGGTCTTGATTTCACTCATCCAGAAGATGTTGATGGTGCCTGGGCTGAGATGAATTGTACCGAATGTCACACCTCGGAATCTGGTTATTAGTCCAATAAAATAAATCTGCACAAAGAGGGCAAAAATGCTCTCTTTGTGAAATAAATAACTTGCAGTTAGTGTATATTTACCTATATTACCCCTACAAAAAAGATGAATTGGTACATAATTGAGAGATTATTTGTCTTCATTTATGAAGAAAAATCTCAGAATATGGGTGTAATATGAAGGTTTTAGGTTTTATTTTTATTCTTGTTCTTTGTAGTCCTCTTTTAGTTTCAGCTGATGATTCTGAATGTTTGCGGTGTCATTTATCAACCGCGGTTAACTCGACCGAATCCACAGTGCATATAGATACAGCTATTGTGAACAATTCAGTTCACAAAAAAATGTATTGTGTTGATTGCCACGATATAAATCCAGATGAAAATCATGCATTTAAAATAGATGTCGATTGTGGTTCCTGTCATGAAGAGGTTCTTGCGATTTATAATGAATCGATACATGGTATCGCTCTTGCGAATGGTATCAAAGAATCACCTAATTGTACTGATTGTCATGGTGGGCATAATATTATTTCCCACTTTGATCCTGAATCAAAAGTATATAAAACAAACGTTCCAAAAACATGTTCAGAATGTCATACTTCAGAAAGAGTCGTTGGAAAATTTGGACTCAAAGCAGATCGTATTGCTACCTTTAAAGAATCATTTCATGGAATCGCCAACGAACTTGGTGAAGCATCGGCAGCCAATTGTGCTTCTTGTCATGGAGTGCATAATATCTATCAACAAGACAATCCAAAATCAATGATTCATAATGATAATATTGAATCAACTTGCGGAGCGTGCCATGTTGATTTACCTCCTGACTTTGCTCACGGAACTATTCATACTTCAGCAACAGAAAAAGATTCGGGTGGAAAATTCTTTGTTCGAAAATTTTACTATTTCTTTATAACTTTCATAATTCTCGCATTTATTCTCTACCGTGTTTTAGAATATAAGCGTCGTGTAAAGAGGGTGGAGTAAGAATGAGACAACTTTGTATAATCATCACGTCGATTTTTGTCATACTATTATTTTCAAATTCCGACATTCAAGCCTTAGAAAAATGTCAGATCTGCCATAGCAAAAAAGAAATTCATAAAGCAGAAGAGACAGGTAGAAAAATTCCTCTATTTATTGATGAGTCAATCATCGCACGTTCAGTACATAATGATAAAGACTGTACCGATTGTCATGCTGATATAAATGAGATTCCACACACAATTGTTAAAAAAGTAAATTGCCGTCGTTGTCATTATTCTGGAAATCCTGTCGGAGCTCCAGACGGACAGATGTACGATCAGTATGAACATTCGGTACATGGGCTGGCAGTTATCGCTGGTAATAAAGATGCACCTGTCTGTCAGGATTGTCATGGTGACCATGATGTCTATTCTCATAAAACAATTGAATCCAAGTTTTATTGGCAAAATATACCAAAAACATGTGGTACTTGTCATATTGAAATTTATGCAATCTACCGTGAGTCTACACATGGACGGGCAGTAGCTGACGGTATCAAAGATGCTCCAACCTGTACTGATTGTCATGGTGAGCATAATATAAAACGTCACGATAATGATGAGTCAAGAGTGTCGAGTTTTCGTATTTCGGAAACATGTACCGAGTGTCATGGAACACAGGGGGTCGTGAATAAATATAATATTAAAACCGATCGTGCTGCTACGTTTGAACATTCTTTCCATGGGGTTGGTAAGCAGATGGGTAGTAAAACAGTTGCTAACTGTGCTTCGTGCCATGACTACCATGATATACGTGGTGAAGATGATCCGAAGTCATCAGTTCACCCTGATAATATCCCAAAGACATGTGGCAAAGAAGGATGTCATCCAGGTGCATCGGCGGAGTTTTCTTCAGGACAGCAAATTCATATCAATCCCAAAAGCGAAGAGTCGGGAATTATTTATTATATCTCTAAAGGATTCTTAGTCTTAACGGTACTTGTTCTTATTGGACTATTTGCATTTATCATTATGGATTTAGTACGTCGAGCAAAAAACGCACGAGCAAAAAGGTAGACTACTGATGAGTGAAAAGAAAAAAAATCTCGATAAGCGAGCTTCGTATATAAAAGGTCTCTCAGATAATATTGTTGGATCTGCGGTAGACATCGTAAAGGTAAAACCGACAACACAGCAGATTGACGAACTTACTAAAGAGGTTACTGAACGTCTGCAATATGAATCATCAAGTCTGCTTAATGAATCGGTCACTAAGCTACATCCTGATTCATTAAGTGAAATGCTTCCAGAAGAAAAAGTTGAAAGAAACTTCGAACGCTTTGGAAAAAATTTCAGATACCAACATATGTTGATGTTTGTTTCAATTATAATTTTGATAATTACTGGTATGCCACTTAAATTTCCTGAATTTGACTTATCAAAATTTATTGTAATAGACTTACTTGGAGGTCTGAGTAACTCTACATTTATACATCGGATTGGAGCAGTAGGTCTTATCATCGTCGGTATATGGCATGTGATTTATACGATAGGTTCAAAAGTCGGTCGCAGAGATTTTTTCCTGATGGTGCCAAACTTAAAAGATGCGGCAGACTTCATGGGAACGATGCGTTACTATATAGGTAAATCAAAACACGGTCCAAAATTTGATCGATTCTCATTTATTGAAAAATTTGATTACTGGGCAGTATATTGGGGCATGGTTATTATGATTGGTTCTGGTGCAATCATGTGGTACAAAGAACTGTTTCCAAAATACTTTTATGACATTGGTCGTGAAATGCATTCCGATGAAGGGCTTCTTGCAACGCTCTCAATCGTCATTTGGCATTTTTACAATGTGCATTTTAATCCTGAAGTATTCCCGATGAGTTGGACGTGGTGGCATGGACAATTGACCGAGTCCGAAATGAAACATCACCACCCACTTGAATACGAAGCGATTATAAAAAAAGAATCTCAGGAAATTATTGAACAATCTGATTCAAAAAAAGCGGGAGATAAATAATGACAAAACTATTTAAAGATTTCGGTCTCCTTCTAAAACAAAACGTCAAAGGTATATTAGTGTTATGCATTCTTCTAGTGGTTCTTATGATAGGTCTCTATGGTTATGCATCATATCAAACAACAAATTCTGAATTCTGTGGTTCTTGTCATTTTATGGATCCGTATGTTCGACACTGGCAAGCTTCAACTCATGCCGATATTGATTGTGTCGCATGTCATGACTATGGTGGTGCTGATTTGATTCTCTCTACTATAAAATATGCTACTGAAGTATACAACACCAGACCTCATACAAGAGTCCTCGATGAAAATTGTTTGGCATCAGATTGTCATGATGTCGAAACTCTTGATGATGGCTTAAAATATAAAGAAGATATTTACTTTAAACATAGTAACCATCTCAACAAAATTCTTCGGTCAGGTAAGCTTCATTGTACTTCTTGTCATAACCAAATGGGTCAACGTACCGAAAAAGTTTCGGAACACATGACAGTAAATGATCAAACCTGTTTTACCTGTCACTTCAAAGATGCTGGCGAAGGCGAAGCGATTACAGGTTGTTACTCCTGTCATGGAAATCCTAAAAAAGAAGTTGAACATGGTGGCTTTACATTCAATCATGAACCATACCTTAAATTAGATGTTGAATGTAAACAATGTCATACAAAAATTATCAAAGGTAATGCCGATGTTACCGAAGACAAATGTTTTTCGTGTCATGTCGAACGTCTTCAAACTGACTACACCGAAGCGGAACTACATGGAATCCATGTCACCAATTTAGGTGTTGATTGCCATAAATGTCATGATAGGATTGAGCATGGTAATTTTGGTATGGTCGGAGCCTTGGATATCCAATGTGAGAACTGTCATATTAGACAACATAATAAACCAAAACAACTCTATATGGGTATCGGTTCATCTGACAAACATGATATGCCTTCAGCAATGTTCCAAGCACAAGTTTCATGTACTGGCTGTCATACACATATCACACCTGAGGGCGAGATTATGGCTCATCAGGATAAAAAAGAAGCGTCCCGAAATTCATGTGTCACTTGTCATGGCGAGAACTATGACCTGATGTTTGACAATTGGAAATCTGGTTCTCAACTTGCTGTAAAAGATTATAAAGCATATATGAAAAAAGGATACGCGGACTTTAAATCTATTGGCGGTTCCAAAAAACAAAGACGCTTGGTTCAATCGGAATACACCAATATGAAAGCAAATTTTGTGCTGGTTTCAGAGGGACACATGGTTCATAATATTCAATATTCTACTCATATCTTAAACCATGCTGCTGATAAATTTGAAATAGCTATGAAGAGCATAAAAAAATCATACCAAGCACCATCACGTGGTGATGCATTCACCGATGATAAGAATTGTCAAACATTTTGTCATGGAAAAGCTTTCTTCCCAGAGGTTGTGACTTACGATGATACCGAACTACCTCATGAATTACATACAGAAGATATGGAACTATCATGTTCTGCTTGTCACTCAACAAGTGAACATGGAAAAACGAAAATAAACGATTCGGTTTGCTCCGAATGTCATTAATAGTAGTCATTTTAACCGGGAATTTTAAAATGAATAAATTTAAAAATGCGTTACTTACTTTTGGCATCATTGCCAGCCTTTGTTTTTCTGTCTCCGCACAGGATGAAAACGAAAGCTGTTTTGATTGTCATGATGATAACGAACTGACAGGAATAAATCACCACGGTGAAGAAGTCCTTATGTTTGTTACTTCAGATTCTACCAACCTGTCGGTACATGCCGATATGTTGTGTGTTGATTGTCATACCGATTTAGAAGGGTTTGATGATTTTCCTCATGAAGAGGAATTAGCCTTAGTTGATTGTGCTAATTGTCATGATGATGTTGCTGAAGAGTTTGCAATGTCCGCACATGGTAAAGCTCAGCATAACGGCTTAACCCCAAACTGTGCATCCTGTCATGGCAAGCATAACATCCGTTCATCAGATGATGCCGATGCGATGACATCAAAACATAACCTTTCTTTTACTTGTGCAAACTGTCATGAAAAAAAAATGATTTCAGAGGATCCTGACATTAAACTGACCTCAACATCTGGTAGGTATATGAAAGGGATTCATGCCAAACGATTATCAGAGGGTGTCGAAACTGCTGCTACATGTAATGATTGTCATGGGGTTCATGATTTAAAAAAATCTAATCATTCTGATTCAAGAGTAAATAAAACTAACGTTCCAAAAACATGTTCAAATTGTCATGAAGAAGTTTACGTCAAATATAGTCGTGGTATTCATGGTAAGGCACTCGCTGCTGGCATCATGGATTCACCAAACTGTACTGATTGTCATGGTGAGCATGAAATTTTAGATCATAACGATAAAGATTCTCCTGTTAATCTCGCGAATATTTCAGATTTTGTCTGCGGTAAATGTCACAATGATACTCGCATGGCAGAGAAATATGGTTTAGGAAAAGATAGATTTACAACCTATCAAGATACATATCATGGTTTAGCTTTGCATGGCGGTTCTGTGAAGGCAGCGACTTGTGCATCATGTCACAACGCTCATGATATTTTACCACATACAAATCCAGCATCATCGCTTCATCTTGATAATCGTACAAGAACCTGTCAGAAATGCCACCCCGATGCTAACGATTCATTTGCTGCGAGCTATACCCACATGAGTGAATCTGGCGAATACGGTCAGTTGAATCATCTTATCAAAATTATTTATATTATTTTAATCGTTATTGTTATCGGTGGTATGCTTGCTCACAATGCGATTATCTTTATTCGATATCTGATTTTACGAAGCAGATATTTAAAAGCGAATAAAGCTGTTAAACGCCTAAATGGTAATTTAGTTTTCCAACATTTAATAATTACGGTGACATTTATTATCTTAGTGCTTACTGGCTTTGCCCTGAAATTTCCACAAGCGTGGTGGGTTGATGCCTTGAAGTTTATCGGCATGTTTGAATCTGTCCGTGGCTTAATTCACCGCATTTCTGCTGTTGCGATGATTTATATTTCAATTCATCATGTTGTTTATATCATGGCAACCAAAGATGGAAGAACAAAAATTGTCAAGATGCTTCCTGCCTGGTCAGACATCAAAGAGATAAAACAAAATATGCTCTACTATCTCGGTATGAGTAAAGAGAAAGCACAGTTTGGTTATTTTGATTACACTATGAAAGCAGAGTACTGGGCATTGGCATGGGGAACATTTGTTATGGTCTTCACGGGTACGGTTCTTTGGTTCCCGACATTCTATACAACATACTTCCCTACATGGATTGTCTCTGTCTCAGAAACGATACATTATTATGAAGCGTGGCTTGCGATGCTTGCTATTGGCGTCTTCCATTTCTTCTTTGTCATTTTCCATCCTGACCAATACCCGATGTCATTTACATGGCTCAATGGTGATATGCCTGAGGAAGAAATCAAGCATCATCATCCAAGATGGTATAAAGAACTTCAAGATGAAAAAGCTAACGATATAAATAGTTTAGAAGAATAATTTGTATCAGATTTTCAAATATCTCTTGTAGGGGCGGTTCGCGAACCGCCCCTACGTACCTGTTCTGTCAGTTCCTTATTCGCTTGCGAATTGAGAACTGACAGATGAAAATATGTCGGGTTTCTCGATTTTAAAATCTGACGATTTCAAACCAACGGAACAGCCTGCAGGCTGCGGAACCGCGACCTACTTTAGACTTTGTAGGGCAGAACCCTTTAGTGGTTCTGCCTTTTAACAAGTCATGATGAGTCTGTCAAACCCCTTCCCTGGCTTGACCAGGGATCCAGAAAATACGCATGAGTATCCTTTGTAAATCTGTTAGCAATTAATAAGAAAGAATGATAACCGAAGTTTAGAAGATTTGTATTATGACCTTTTATAGTTTTTCTGTCGCAAGTGCTGGATACCTGCGTCCGCAGGTAAGGGGGGTGCGTAGGGAACGTTGAAGCATTGTGCTATTCAGGACATAGACCATCGAATAGATGATTACACCAGTCTTTTAATTCTAAAATTCGGTCTTTAAATTCTTGATTATCCCAACTAATTAAATCGCCAATTATAGTTTCAACAGATAGAATGTCAGCAAAACCAAATTTGTTAATGATGTTAGTTCGTCCTGTTTCTGATACACAACCCCAAACTAAAATTCCACCATTAACGAATAGTTGTTTACCACCAACCTTGACCACAAATTTATCGGGATTCTTTGTAGTAATCAGAAATTCATCAAATGCTCTTTTTTTGTGATGATTGAGTTGTGATGGTTCCGTAAGTGTCAGAAAATTATAATTTTGGTATTGTATTTCGCACTTCATTTCAGATATAAATAGTTTACCAGTTTTTTGATTTTGTA
Source organism: Candidatus Zixiibacteriota bacterium (assembly GCA_024280215.1). GTDB lineage: Bacteria > Zixibacteria > MSB-5A5 > GN15 > FEB-12 > QQUK01. The sequence goes on along the minus strand of JAJRQO010000036.1, from coordinate 131,294 downwards.
AGCAAAAATCTAATGTAGAGGGTCTTTTTTCTAAATCAGTATATATAGACGGTCTACCAATGTCTACATAAGGAGAAAGAGAGTCTCTGCACCAAATTCTTATAATTTCTTCATTGAAGATTCCAAAAAGTCGAGATAAGAATTTATCTCTGTCAGAGTTATTAGTTTTAAAAATGGATTCTAAATCTACTTGCTTATTCATAAGCCCTTAATTCCCAGTATCATCCGTAATCGTATCAAAATAAACCGTATCGTCCTGATTGTATTCGTCTAAATAATACTCATCCTGAAAATAATCAATCTCAAGTGGCTGGATAATAATTTCCATCGACTGTCCCATCCGTTTGACCTCAAGTATCGACCCACCGTCGTTAAATTTATCTAATATATATTCAACGATTTGTTTATGATTACGGACAATCCGTCCGTCGATACGTCTGATAATATCATCAGTTCGCAACCCACATGCATAGGCGAGACGGTACTCATCTATTGTTGTGACAGTTGGATGAGCAGCATCATTGAGCTTGACTGCAAAACCAAATTTTCCTTTTAGTGGAAGGTCTTCAACGAAAGTTCTATTTTTAGAATAAATGTCAGTCTTTTTGACTCGCGGTGTCCGAGTGACTCTGACTAATTTTGACCGAGTTGGTTCGCTTGCGATATAGTCTGATAGAGTTTGTTCAGGAGTTAATACCCAGTCACGTTCAAAATATTCTTGAAAAATTTTGCGACCTCTAAAATTATTCTTCCAAAATTTTGATTGAGTAACATCGTAGGTTGTGTCAACACCCAAAATAGAATACGATGTTGTCAGTGCTAAAAGCATTGCCAAATTATCAAAACGAAATGGTGATCTTTTCATAAGAGGATGATACGAAATCGAAAGTCTTTCACCATCAGGACGGTTCGCTTGGGAAAGCATCCGTTTGGCAAGTTGAAAAATCAGCAGTAGCTTTTGTTTTTGAATATCTGGAGCTGCTTCAATATAGGTTCCATTGTTGGCACCACCAAGTGGTAGAATAAGCGGATTCGCAGAACCGATTGTCGAGTAGTATCTGAGAAAATACATGTCAAATTCTTTTTCACTCCACTCAATACCTGAGAGTTCTGTAAGCACATGTAAAATCGTATCACCCTGCATATCCCAAAATGATTTGAGTAAACTATCATTTTCTTGTACCCAGCGAACATCAGCACTAAGTGAACGATTGGTGTACATCTTTGGAAAAAGTGATTGCTGTAAATCAAAAGCTTGGTCATTTATAGTGACTTTTGGAATTTCATTGCTATAAGAAAACAGCGAATAAAATGTATCCTGAGCGGAGACTGTTGAAAAACAGAATGCCAGAAGCAGTATAGTTGGTATATATCTTTTCATACTCTCGAAATAATAGTTTTCACCTCTGAAAGCAAGGTAAAATATTTATTCTTTCACAAGTCACCCTGAGCGAAGTCGAAGGGACTTGTGAAAGATCTGTAGTTATTACTAATTTTTATTGGTCGAAATCAACTTCAGGTTGTTGCGGGAGATAGTCAGATTCTTGCTTTGGTTCAACCAATTCAATATAAAAAAGAGTCATAAATGTGGTTACAAAAACACCAAAATACCCGGCAGTTATAAATGTAATTGGCATTCCTAAGAACAATCCGGTGATCACGGCAGGGAATGACGTTAAATTAAGTGCATTAATAACAGCATCTATTGGGAGATTAAAAATTAGCCAAATAATTAAATTAAAAATAGCAAAACCAATCCCAAATGCCATCAAAATAAAAAAGGCTGCAACATTTTCCCCAAAATACATTTTTACAAGTTGAAATCCTTCACCAATAGCCTCAATTATACCTGAGTTTCTAATAACTAATACACGATACCCAAGGTTACTAATTTGTGTAATTGAGAAGATAAAAATTAAAAACAGAAAAAAAGTTATAAATGAAGCTAAGACTCCTAAAGCTGTATTGATACTAAATGCTATAGTTAATCCTATGACCATAATGAAAAAAAATGTCATCGCTACAATAAATGCGATTATTCCAAAACCAATAATTCGAAAGAAAAAATCAATTCCGGCAGAAAATGCAGTTGAAAAAGAAAAAGCACCCCCACGTTCAATACGATTGACAGAATCAATAATTGCTGCGAGTGAAAGTATAGCCATAAGCCCTATGATTAATATTAATGGTATAAATCCTATATATGCCGCAAATAATGCTTTAAAATCAATATGTTCTATGTCAGCGGGTGTAAACGGATTTGCAGACAGCCCCATATATTCAAAGTTCAAATTATATCCTGTACCTGCGGCAAACATGCCAAACAGCCACAACCATTTATGCTGCCAAGCAATTTCAAATGATCTGCTGACGATTCTTCCGTATTCCATATTTGTCTCCTCATTAGTACAATTTTATATTATTATAATAAATGATTGCACAATCATAAAAATCAACTTTTATTTATTAAAATAACAAGTTCAAAAATAGGAAACTAAGATGAAAAAATATCTTCTTTTATTATGTATCGCAGCGATGACATTTTTTGTAGCTATAATCGGTTGTGGTAAAAAAGCAGATGAAACCACCCAGACAAAAACTGAAACTCCTACTGAGATGAAAGACTCTGTGACTATCGTGACAGTAGGTGTCGATTCGATGGACGCATTGCAAGTTCTCAAGCAGTCTCATGATGTCAACGAAGTTTCATCGGCGATGGGGACTTTTGTAAAAGGTATTGATGGCGTCGAAAATGATATGTATACATTCTGGTTCTTTGAAGTGAACCACGAAATGGGCAACAAAGCAGCTGATAAAACTATGACAACAGAGTCTGATACAATCAGATGGTATTTCCGCCAACCAGGAGCCGAAAAACCAGATGAGAAAAAATGATTTACCGTAATTATTTATCTTAGGTAGGACAGACATTCTTGTCTGTCTATGTTAATCGGACAGGAATGTCCGACCTACTGACTGTATCTTTTTTGATAGGGCAATGTTCTTTTAGTAGAGTAGTCAATTCCCCACCAAATCTTTCTCATTGGTTTTTCCTAAAAAAGCTTTATATTTCTGATTATGAAATTGTCGTGTAAAAAAATATTCGTTTGGTCTCTGTCTATTCTTCTGTTCGTAGGAGTTATGAGTTCTGGACATAGCAATACTTTTTGTATTGGTGAGGACAGAGCTGTAGAAACTAATTTTCAATCTTGCTGTATTGAGAAGAATGAAGGTTGTAGCAATAACTCTCAAGTTGGCTTTGAAGACTGTGCCGATTGTATCGACATAGAATTAGATACACCTCTTTTATCAGTTAGAACCCAAGATGATAATCTGAACAAATCGAAATTTAATTCTACCATTCAACAATATAACAATTTTGTTGGCATACTTTCTTTTTCTCAAAATGCGTTTTTTCTGATAAAGTCTCAATGCAGGACTAATCTAATAAATTATTCTAAGATTCTATCTTCAGTTATTTTCCTTTGTTGATTTATTCATTTATCAATATAATACTCTCAAATTACCCGTCTCATTTTCGTATGATTATGGAAATTAATTAATTCTAAAATTTTTAAGAATGGATATATCAATATGTACAAGAAAATAAAAATAATATTTATAGGTATTCTTTCTCTCTTTCTTATTATCAGCATGATTGGTTGTGCCTCTGGTGGTAATGATTTATCAGCATTTATGAACGATACCAATAAACTTAGAGTCTATGAAATATTTGGAATGGACTGTCCCGGCTGTCATGGTGGTTTAGAAAACCTTATAAGTATGGTTCCAGGAGTGGTCGCATCAAAAGCGAACTGGGAAAAACAACAGCTCCAAGTAGTAGTAGATTCTAAGATTGAAGTAACCGATCAGCAAATTTTTGACGCTATTAAAGAAGCCAATTTTACTGCTGGAAAAAGGTTGAAGTAAGCTATGAAAAACAAAAAATTACTGACGAAACTTTCATTGCTCTTTATATTTTTATTCGCTTGCAATCTCTTTTGGGTAGATAGTCTTTCAGCGTCTGGAATTAGTGCCGATGCAGGACTTACACCAGCAGCCAACCGATGGATTTTTAAAACACAATTTCGATTAATGCAACGAGATAACCACCCTACGATGAATCAAGAAATGACAATGCAGATGTATCCGGTTGTTATTGCCTATGGTTTAAAATCGAACATCGCCCTTATGGTCAGGCAAGCTTTTGTGGAAAAAGAAATGACCATGATGGGGAAGACTACCAATAGTTCTGGTTTTGGAGATTTACTTTTTATGGCAAAATACAGACTTGTGAGAGTGAATAAGCCAACCTATACCTTTGGAATTGCTCCGACTATTGGAATAGAATTGCCGACTGGTAATGACGCATTTAGTTCGAATGGATATGACTTACGATTTGGAACTTATTTTTCGGGACGTCGCCGTCGCTTAAGTATGGATGTCAATATGTTGTATATCGTAAATGGTATAAAAAAAGAATCTGATGTATCTACCGAGATAGGAAACGAGTTTTCTATGGTTTCTGCGTTAGGCTATCAAATCAGTATGGGGTCAGATGGAAATTTTTCTTTCACGCCTGTCATTGAATCATCGTATCTGAAAACATGGCATGATACCAACAACGGAATAAATCTTGTGAATACAGGTGAGTCTTTGTTTTTATTGTCCCCTGGTTTCAAAATTACAAAATCATCAATTATTTTTGAAAGTTTATTTCAAATTCCTGTTTGGCAAGAACAGAACGGTTTACAAACAGAACGAACCTCAAGCTTTCTTATTGGTATAAGAATAATGAATTAACTGAAAGAGACGATAATAAAGTTAGAAACTGTAGGTCAGAACCCTTTAGTGGTTCTGACTGTTGCAGCTGTTTATTTTTGTTTGATTTTTGTAAAACTAAAGCAGAACTTTTCTTAATATGAAGAATTATAATAATAACATCTTTCACTCACGCTTTTTAAGAGCATTTTTACTGCTGTTGATGGTTTACTTTAGTCAGGTAAGCCCGTTTCATCTGACAAATCATTTCCATGAAAAAAGTTTTGAGTTAAATTCTCATCCTGTCGATTTTGACGACAACCATGCCTCTGATCATCACCACCATGATGAAGATAGTCCGCATACTCAAAATCATCAACATAGCTACGATAATCAAATTGACTGGCATATTGTTAGAACCCAGTTAACACAAAACAAGTCATTTGAAACGAATTCAATTGTCTCAAAAAGAACCATTTTTATACCTCTTCATAACTCTGAGAACTACCGAACTAATTTCAAACCTCCGTTTATTGAGAGGTATCAACACACAAGCTTTATCACCCGTGGACCTCCATCTCTTTCATAAATGATATAATGTCTTTCCCATGAAAATGGGAATCCAGTGCTTTTCAGTTTCGACAGTTCTTGATTTTGATTTATCAAAATTGTGAACAGTCGATAAAGTGTCAGTTCACAATTTACTTTATTTTGAATCAGGAACTGACACAACTTTGAATATCTACATTATTCAAATGAATTATTATGAAAGAAACTTTTAATGAGGTCAACTAATGATTGATTATATAAAACACACATATCAGAAAAATAATTATCTCTTTCTGTTTACTCTGATGGCGATTCTGCTCGCTGTCATTCCCGAAGCGTTCGCCCATGGGGTCACCGAAGGGGACAAAGGGTATATTCAGGAAAGTTCGGGTCGGATGATAATCCCGTTTATTTATCTCGGAGCTAAGCACATGGTAACGGGTTATGACCATCTTCTGTTTCTATTCGGCGTTATTTTCTTTTTATACCGTCTCAAAGATGTCTCTATCTATGTCACCCTTTTTGCGGTGGGGCATTCCGTGACACTTTTGTCTGGAGTACTGATGGAAATCAGTGTCAGTGCATATCTCATCGATGCCATTATCGGGTTTTCGATTGTCTATAAAGCTCTTGATAATATGAACGCCTTTAAAAGTTGGTTTGGTTTTCAGCCAAGTACAAAAATAGCGACGCTTATATTCGGGCTGTTTCATGGTTTTGGTCTGGCGACCAAGATCTTAGAATACAAAATTTCAGAAGATGGGCTTATTGCAAATCTCTTCGCTTTTAACTTTGGTGTAGAGTTAGGGCAACTTATGGGGCTTGCAATTATTTTACTACTTATAAGTTTTTGGCGTCGTTCAGGATCGTTCAACCGTCACGCATATAATGCCAACGTACTTCTGATGGCGGGTGGTTTTATTTTTGTTGGTTACCAAATGACAGGGTTTTTTATTAACTAAAGAGGAATAAATTATGACACATAACAATATTGAAACAAACAACGAATTGCCGTCAATGGCAAAACTTATCAAATCGACAATCTTTGCAATCTTTTTAGCGGCTGTGATATTAGTCACGGTGGTACTTCCCGCAGAATATGGTATCGACCCGACAGGTGTCGGTAGCATGATAGGGCTTCTCAAAATGGGCGAAATAAAAACATCGCTCGCCGAAGAAGCTGCATCAGACAGAGCAGCTATGAAAACAGATTCAGATGAAATCACCGAGCTTGTTAAAGAAGCAGAAAAGCAAGTGACTGAAAAATCAACAGAGAATATAAATTCAGATGAAATAAAAATCATCTTGCAACCAGACGAAGGGAAAGAAATCAAACTTGCAATGCTTAAGGGTGAGACAGTCGATTTTGTCTGGTTCACCGATGGTGGCAAGGCGAACTTTGATGCTCACGCTGACTCAAAACCTCTGAAAATTTCATACCACAACTATGAAAAAGGTTCGATGGAACGAAACGAAGGAACTATGGAAGCAGCCTTCGATGGTAATCATGGTTGGTTCTGGCGTAACCGAACTTCTGAAAACATGGTCGTGACCTTGCAAGTAAACGGTTCATATTCAGACATTAAAATCATGGAATAAAATGTAGGTCGCGGTTCCGATTCCAAAAAATATAATTGTGAGAAACCCGACAAAGTAAGTAATAGTAGGGCACAACCCGAAGAGCTTTATAGCTCTTTAGCGGTTCTGCCATTATTGATTGTAGGGAACAGGCTCGCTGTATAGTATCATAACATAGTTGACACAAAGTATCATGACATCCCTTACACATTTGGTATATTAAGACTCAAATGAGAGGAGTTTTGTTATGCCATGGGAAGTGTCAAGTGTTATGGAGAAACGTATAGAATTTGTGATATTAGCCAATCAAGAAAATGTTAATTTCAGTCGTGTATGTAAAAGTTTTGGAATCAGTCGTACTACTGGTTATTTGTGGTTTAACCGCTACAAAAGAAGAGGTAAAGTAAGCGAAGTTCAGGAGCTTTCTCGTCGTCCTCATCATATTGCGAATAAGACTTCAGCCACATTAGAACAGCGTGTTATTGCTCTTCGTCATCGTTATGGTTGGGGAGCAAAGAAGATTCAGGTATTGTTATTACGAGAGAAGATAGATATGAAAGTGGTCACTCTCAATCGTATTTTAAAACGTAATGATTTAGTTGACCGAAAAAACTCTCATCGCCCTGCTTTGAAACGATTTGAACGTGCTACTCCTAATGAGTTGTGGCAGATGGATTTTAAAGGTGACTATCCCTCAGATAGAGGTCGTTGCTATCCGTTGTCTTTATTGGATGATCACAGCCGATATATGGTCGGGTTATATGCTCTCAACCATCAGGATACTGAAACCGTTTACTCTTGTTTAGTCGATGCTTTTGAGACTTATGGTGTTCCAGAGGCGATACTTACCGATCACGGTTCTCCTTGGTGGGGTAACCGTAATAACCATGGTTTGACTCGTTTGTCGGTTCGTTTAATGAATCAAGGGATTAAATTATATTTTAGCGGCATCAGACATCCTCAGACACAGGGTAAAGTTGAACGGTTTCATCGTACTCTCAATGAGTATATCTGTCATCATGGACGTCCTAAAACTATTGATAGATGGAAAGAGTTTCTTGAATTCTTTCTGTATGAATATAACCATGTTCGTCCTCATGAGGCATTAGATATGAATACGCCGAATACACATTATCTGCCAAGCAGGAAAACATATACACCAAATCCTCAAAGATGGGAATATCCTGTGGGTGCTGTTGTGTCGGAGTTAAACGGTCAGGGTTGTCTCACTTATAAACAACGGCGTTATTTTGTATCAGAAGCATTAGAGAATCAACAAGTGAGAATAGAACAGATTGACAAGAAACTTATCGTAAGTTACAGACATATGTATATCAGAGAAATAGATATTATAACCGGGAAATCAGCATCGATGCTGACTCCCAGAAACTAATAAAGTGTTAAGGATGTCATGATACACAATGTAAACTATCTCTTGACACTGTACAGCTCGCCTGTTCCTTTTTTACTCTTGCGGTGGGTTCATTAGTCCTTTATATTATTTCAAAGTGGATTGGCTAAAAATTTATGAAAAAGTTAAGGGAAATAATGAGAAAAATAATAATTTTAAATCTTTTTACATGTTGCATTTTATTGATTGGTTGTAATAATAACGATACTGAGATGGTAAAAGAAAGTATTGTTGAAGAAAAAATTGAATCAAAACAAATCGTAAAAGTTGATTATTATATTAAATTATCGGCAACATCTATATCAGAATACGTTGTGAAATGCGAAATTAATACTAATATTCCGTTACCAGTTGAAGTTATGGCAAGTATTAACTTAATAGACCAAAACCCAGATGATTTATATATTGGATATTCTGAAAAAGTAGTTTTAAAAGATTCTATACAGACTGTTGTTCTGAATTCAGCATATAAAAAATTACCGAGTGGTAATTATACCGCTGAGATAACTTATTACCCTCAATGGGGTGCTGAAAATGGTAATCCTAAAGCTTTAGAAATAAAAAAGACTTTAAAAGGCAAATACGATGTTTTATTAAAAGGAAGTGGTGTTTCTGCTACTGATTTTCTACAAAAGAAAAATAAACAGTTTTGGGTTATGGAAAATGTTTGGACAGGAATTAATTGGGATAAGAACTTAGTTGTAAGTGAGATAGGAACGTATCAAGAACTTGTAGTTACTTGTATGAACCCTGATATAATAAAAGCATATTATTTTACTGACGCAGATATGACTATTTTTGTAAGAGCCAATAAACAATCAGTATTGACATGGGAAAAGGGGCAAGCGACATGTCCATGATAGAATGCCTTATTACATGTTTTTTGAAACGAGATGATAAATTGATAGATATTGAGTGGAGTGATGAGCTATCTTTTTCTAAAGAAAGTATAAAGTTAGCTCCTTAAACATCTGGAGTATACGAAATTTTACAATCAAAACACTATCGTCGTTACAATGGAAAAACAAGAACTGTAAAATTTGGGTATAGTAATAAAAGCCTATCAGAAGAGATTTTGAAACATTTAAATATTCACCATAATGCTAATATGATAAATCAAATACGAAAAAATAGTAAAATAACTTTTAGATATTGTATCTTAGATGTAGGTAATACAAAAAAGACAGAAGATGAACTTTTAAGGGCTTTTGAAGATATTCATTTTGATTTACCAGTATGTAACTTTACAAGAGGTTATTCGCGTAATGAGGATGAGCATTACAAATAAACCCCTCCCCACCCCCAAATCTTTCTCATTGCCTGTCTCATCCAATCTCTTTATATTCCACCGTATGAATATTGATATACAAAAAATCCAAAACGACCCAAAATCGTTTTTCTTAATCGCTGGACCATGTGTCGTCGAGTCCGAAGAAAACTGTATGCTCATTGCTGAATCGGTCAAAACTATCACCGACAAACTTGGCATTCCGTATGTGTTCAAAGCATCATTTAAAAAAGCAAATCGCTTGTCAGCAGGCTCGTTCTCAGGAATCGGTGATGACAAAGCTCTTGAAATTTTACAAAAAGTGAAAGGGCAACTTAAGTTGCCTATTTGTACGGATGTTCATGAGACAATAGAGATAGACAAAGTCGCCAAAGTCGCGGATATTCTTCAAATCCCTGCTTTTCTGTGCCGTCAGACAGATTTAGTCGTCAAGGCTGCCGAATCGGGATGCTGGGTTAATATCAAAAAAGGACAGTTTTTAGCTCCCGAAGATATGGCAAAAATTGCTGGTAAAGTCGCCAACGGAAAAATTATGCTCTGCGAACGGGGATCTTCATTCGGCTACCGCAACTTAGTTGTAGATTTCAGAGCTTTACTTATTATGAAAGAGACAGGCTGTCCGATTGTCTACGATGCCACCCATTCGCTCCAACTTCCTGGTGGTGGCGGTGCTGTTTCAACAGGACAACCGCAGTATATTATCCCGATGGCAAAGGCTGCCGCATCGATTGGTTTTGATGGGTTATTCGTCGAGACACATCCGAACCCAAAAGAAGCTCTCTCCGATGCAGGAGCAATGCTGCCACTTGATAAATTAGAACAGATGCTTACTGAAATTCTCGAAGTAAAGAAAGCTGCCCACGCATGAGTAAACTTTCTACAGAACAACTTATAGAGCGATTTAAAAATATAAAACTGTTAGCACTTGATGTTGACGGTGTCCTCACAGACGATTCTATTTATTTTGGACCTGATGGGTTCGAGTTGAAAAAATTTAATATCTCCGATGGACTCTTTATGGTTCTTTCGATGCGAGCAGGTCTTGAGATCGCAATTGTCTCTGGTAGACATTCAGCGGCGACAGATTCCCGTATGAAAGATTTGGGCGTGACGCATGTCTTACAGGCAAAGCTAACAAAAGCTGATGATGGTAAAATTCTCAAAGGCACCCAAAGCAAAGTAGCAATGATGAAACCTCTACTTGAAAAATTGAATTTAACATTTGAACAAGTTGCATTTGTCGGTAATGAAATATTAGATATTAAACTCGCTCAAAAATGCGGACTTTCTATTGCAGTAGCTGACTCTACCAAACAACTTATAAATGTGGTCGATTTTATCACTGAAAAAAATGGCGGTCATGGTGCCGTCCGTGAAGTTATAGAATATTATTTTGATGCAATTCAAAAAGATGCGAATGACTATTTAATATGAATGAACATAAAAAACATGCCCGTGAACTGATTCTTGCTGAAGCCGATGCAGTCAAAGCGATGGCTGAGAATCTTGACGAAAATTTTGAACATGCCGTCGATGCAATCTTGATCTGTAAAGGTCGGGTGATTGTTGGCGGGATGGGTAAGTCGGGACTTATTGGCAAAAAAATCGTCGCGACATTTAACTCAACAGGAATCTCATCATTTTTCTTACATCCGGCAGAAGCGATGCATGGTGATTTGGGATTGATGCGTGCTGATGACATCTTGCTGCTTATATCAAAATCTGGGCGATTGGGCGAGATGGAACAACTAATCTCTGCTGCTCGTCGTCTTGCCGTGCCGATTATAGTTCTCTGTGGGAATATCGATTCCGAACTTTATAAACGTGCCGATATGCCACTCGATTGTTCAGTCGAGCGGGAAGCCTGCCCTAATAATCTTGTGCCAACCTCATCATCTACTGCAGCACTTGTAATGGGTGATGCTTTGGCAGTGGCACTGCTTCAGGCACGGAATTTCTCTGCCGAAGATTTTGCTACGTTTCATCCTGGTGGCTCTTTAGGGAACAGACTGCTTACCAAAGTGTCCGATGTACACCACGATGGCAACGAACTCCCGATAGTAAAACAAGATGCTACCATGAATGATATGATTTTACAAATGACTTCCAAACGTTTGGGCTGTGTGGTGACTGTTGATGACTCAGGCAAACTGTTGGGGATTTTCACCGACGGGGATTTACGACGTATAGCCGAACAATCCGATAGTTTTTACAAATTGACGGCATCTGATGTGATGATACAAAATCCAAAATCTGTCGATGCTGAGGCACTACTTGACCGAGCCTTACAGATGATGGAACAGTATTCGATTAGCCAGCTACCAACAGTTGATACGACTAATAAACTTCGTGGCATCGTCCATCTGCATGATATACTCAAATCAAAGTTGGTGTAAGTTACAAATTGACCGACAGACGAGGACGTCTGCCTTGCACTATGATAATGTAATATTAAGAAATATGCATGGTAGATTTTCCAACTAATTCTCAGAGTATATGGTAAACTTTTGAACTAACTTTCAAGGTGCATGGCAGATGTCCTCGTCTGACTTGCATAGATTATTGATGAGTCTTTGAATTAAACTGACATCACCTGTCAGTACCCCATCATATAATAAATTAACTTTAACAATGTGAGATGCAGGTAATCCCATCTGCTTTATCGTGTCTGCGTAGAATACACTGACTGATTCATGTTGTACTTGGTAGGCGTTCCGATTGCCTATCACTGTGCAAGGCAGACGTCCTCGTCTGCCAAGGAGTAAAATATATGCCCGTTAAAAAACGTGCTGACTTTAATGATTGTGCTTTTGTTTATATCACTACTACAATCAAAGAATGGTCCCCGATATTTATTGATAGAAATTTATCCATAATTTTATTAAAACAATTAGAGGAAACGCTAAGATTCTATAAAATCCCAATAATAAGTTATGTTCTTATGCCTTCCCATTTACACATGATGGTTTTCCTTTCAGAGTATTCTCAATTATCAAAATTTATGCAGTCTTTCAAGAGTTTATCTTCAAGAAAAATCAAAGAGGAACTCACAGAAGCTATAAAGAAAAAGTTTATGAATGATTCCAAATTTAGATTGTGGATGCCGAGATTTGATGATTTAATTCTTTATTCAGATATACAGTTTATTCGTAAAATGGAATATATCCATAATAATCCTGTACGAGGTAATTTGGTAACAAAGTCTGAAGATTTTGAGTTCTCGAGTGCAAAGGATTGGTTGACTGACAAGGGTAGATAAGAGTTTGTTTTGAATTGACCGGCCGACGAGGACGTCTGCCTTGCACTTGTTAGAGGACGTCTGCCTTGCACTTGTTAGTGGACGTCTGCCTTGCACTTGTTAGAGGACGTCTACCTTGCACTTGTTAGTGGATGTCTGCCTTGCACGGTGATCAAAATAAGTTTGTAGAGTTGACAATAATGCTTGTCTTGTAAGGGTGGAGTTTGGTATGAGTTTGAATTATAATACTAAAGATGAAATCTTTGAAGAAATAGAAAAGTTAGTTAATAGATAGCACTTGACACATCCGATTATTTCTTCATACTATACCCTGAATTTAAAAACAGGATTATAAAATCATTCATTTTTTAAAGACTACATACGGTATTGCTCTCTGTACTTTCATCGGTATAGTTGCTGTTGTTTTATCAGCCTATATCCAAATCGGTGCGGTTGTTATTGCAATTATTTTAGGCATTGTTGTCGGCAATGTTGCAAAAATTTCTGACACATTTCAACAAGGGATAACATATAGTGAGAAACAGATATTATCATTTGCTGTCGCACTAATGGGTGTAAATTTAAACTTTCTCATTTTAGAAAAGCTCGGTTACAAATCTATTCTCATATTATTTGTGATAGTATCAGTCGCAGTATTGTCATCACTTCTGATTGGGAAAATATGTAAACTTGATAGCAAATTTGCTCTCCTTATAGGAATCGGCAACGGTATCTGTGGGAGTTCGGCAATCGCTGCCACCGAACAGATTATCGGAGCAAAAAAAGATGAGGTTGGGTTATCTATTGCGATTGTTAATTTCTTAGGTACTATCGGTATTTTTCTACTACCTTTTCTTGGTTCTCTTTTCTTACATTTTTCTGAAATTAACTCAGGCATTCTTATCGGCTCAACCTTGCAGGCGGTCGGTCAGGTCGTGGCGGCAGGGTTTTCTGTTAGTAATCTTTCTGGAGAGACAGCGACTATTGTAAAAATGGTGCGAATACTGATGTTGACTCCTCTTGTATTTGTTCTGATGTTTATCTTTTTAAAGAAAAACAACAATGATACCGAGCAGAAAAATAGCAAAAAAGCAGGAATACCGTTATTTATTATCGGATTTATTCTGTTTTCTCTAATTCCTACTTTTAGTGTACTTCCTGAAGAATATATACATATTATCAGTCAAATAAGTCATTATACACTTATAGTTGCAATGGCTGCCATAGGCTTGAGGATAACATTTGGGTCAATTTTAAAAGATGGGAAAACGGCTCTTTTGGTAGGTAGTCTGATATTTTTACTTCAGATAGTTTTGAGCAGTAGTTTGATAATTTTATTCTTACAATAGGTCGAAATATTTCTAAAGGCTCAGATTTTTATAATCAACAAGTTTAATTGAGTAGGAAAATCGGGGAATAAACTCAAATTAAATTTATATTCTCATAACCTACTTACAGTCAATAGCCTACATCTTGAGGTTCTTTTAAAAAGTCATTGTTTTTGCTCATTAATAGCTTGCCTAAAGTCTGAATTTTTGTATATTGTTTGGCTAAATCAGTTGGATCAGCTTAGGTTGCTACGACTGAATAAGAATAACTGCGCTCTGTGCAATGTTTAATTTTTTACGTTCAGGGTAGTCATCGCATAACAAGATGAGAAATCAGATTGTTTGTGGCGTTTTTTTCTTGAAGCTCAAGAAAGCCACGTTGCCCCAACGGGGACTCCTTGCGATGCTGATTACAGTCACACATCTTTGCGTGTGAAAAACTGAGAAAGAAATGTTTGGATCGTTAACTGACAAATTAGACTCCGCTTTTAAACACCTTCGCGGAAAAGGAATTCTATCGGAAAAAAATATTTCCGATGCCATGCGTGAAGTACGTCAAGCCTTACTCGAAGCTGACGTAAACTACAAAGTCGCTAAAAATTTTGTAAAAGCAGTCACCGAAAAAGCTGTTGGTATCGAAGTTCTCAAAGCATTAGATCCTTCTCAACAAGTAATCAAAGTCGTCCATGACGAACTTGTCACACTCTTAGGCACAACCGCCGAACCAGTCGCACCAATTGTCAAAACTCCATCTGTCTATATGCTATGCGGTCTACAAGGGTCAGGTAAAACAACTCTTTCTGGCAAACTTGCTCTTGATGCAAAACGGAAAAAGAAAAAACCACTCTTAGTCGCCGCCGATATCCACCGTCCTGCCGCTGTTAAACAACTCAAAGTATTAGCAGACTCTATTCAGGTTGAACATTTTTTCGTTGAGGGAAAACAACCACCTGAAATATGTCGTGAAGCGGTCAAGTACGCCGAAAAGAATTTTATCGATTTAGTTATTTTAGATACCGCGGGACGTCTTCATGTTGACGACGAACTGATGGAAGAACTTGAAGAAATTAAAGCTCTCACAAAACCAGATGAAATTTTATTAGTTGCTGATGCAATGACTGGGCAGGATGCTGTCAATGTTGCACAATCTTTTCATGACCGTCTCGGGATTACTGGTGTGGTTCTTTCAAAACTTGATGGTGACGCTCGTGGTGGTGCTGCTCTTTCTATTCGTGAAGTGACAGGCTGTCCGATTAAACTTGCATCAACAGGCGAAAAACTTTCTGACTTGGAAATTTTCCATCCAGAACGTATGGCAACTCGTATACTCGGGATGGGTGATGTCTTATCACTCGTTGAAAAAGCACAAGAACATATTGATATAGAACAAGCCTCCAAAATGCAGGAGAAACTTCTCAAATCTAAATTTGATTTTGAGGATTTCCTTGTACAAATGGAACAGCTTAAAAAAATGGGACCGCTTGAATCTCTCCTCGGAATGATTCCCGGAGCGAGTAAAGCACTCAAGGGTGTCAAAATTGATGAGCGGGGTATGGAACGGATGGTTGCGATTATAAAATCAATGACTACCAAGGAACGACAAAACCCAAAACTTATCAATGGTCCAAGAAAAAAACGAATTGCCGCAGGCTCTGGTAACAGCGTACAAGCTGTCAATCAGTTGCTCAAGCAGTTCCAACAAATGCAAAAAATGTTTGGAAATTTTAATAAAAAGAAGAGACGTGGAATCCCTGGTGGGATGCCTCGTTTCTAAAACTAAGGAGGTCATTTAATTGGCTGTAAATGTTAGATTACTCAGAATGGGCAAAAAGAAACAAGCGTTTTATCGTATTGTTGCTGCTGATTCACGTCGTGCCCGTGATGGTCGTTTTCTGGAAATTATTGGAACTTATAATCCAATCAAAGTTCCAGCAGAAGTGACTATCAATGAAGACAAATTAACCAATTGGTTGAATGAAGGTGCTACACCTACCTCAACTGTCAAATCGTTGTTAACTCAAATTGGCTTTACTGAAAAATACAATAAAGCTAAAAAAGGTGAAGATGTTTCCGCTATCGAATTAAAAGGTATTATCGTTGAACGGAAAAAGAAAACTCGTAAAATAAAAAAAGCTGCTCTTGCTGCTGCTGAACAAGCTGCCGCCGATGCCGCCGCTAAAGAAGCAGAACAAAAAGCTGCCGCCGAAGCAAAGGTTAAAGCTGCTGAAGAAGCAAAAGCTGCTGCTGAGGCAAAAGCTGCCGAAGGCGACAAACCTGCTGAATAGCAGGGTGAACTGCTGAATAGCAAAACACGAGTAGTACATGTTTTACAAATTGAATTGAAATGTCAAAAACGATAACTGACACACACACTGAAAAGGACGTAAAATGAAAGATTTTGTCGGATTTATAGTTAAATCGTTAGTAGATAACCCAGATGCGGTTGATATAAGAGAAGTTGAAGGAAGTCGTACGACTGTTTATGAATTACGTGTAGGCGAAGGTGATCTTGGCAAAGTGATTGGTAAACAAGGTCAAACTGCAAAATCAATCCGTACATTACTCGCTGCTGTTTCTGCCAGACAAGGCAAAAGAGCGGTATTGGAAATTTTAGAATAGTTTTATGAGCGATACATATATCATAATTGGCAAACTCGGTCGTTCCAGAGGTCTGGGTGGTGAACTTTATATCACTCCAGTCTCCGATGATATCGAACGTTTTTTAGAACTCGATGAATTTTATGTTAAAAAGAAATCTGAGTGGAAAAAGTTTGAAATTATCAAAACAACCTTAATTGGAAAACGACCTGTTGTGAAATTGAAAGGTGTTAACAATCCTGAAAATGCCGCATCATTTACCAATCGTGAGATTGCACTCCTTAAAGATGATTTGGAAGAACTTCCCGAAGAATCTTTTTATGTCTTTGACATTATTGGGTGCAAAGTTAAGTGTAAAGACTCAGACGAAACTATCGGCGAAATTATCGATGTTGAAACCTATCCTGCCAATGATGTCTATCTTATTAAGACAGAATCAGGTGAGGAAATTCGTTTCCCTGCGGTAAAACATTTTGTTGAGTCGGTTGATATTGATAAGAAACTTGTTCTAATAGATAAAGCTGGTTTGTTAAGTTAGAACCAAAATAGAAAAATGAAATTTGAAATTATCACTCTCTTTCCTGATTTTTTTAGCCTCTCGCTAAAACAATCACTTATAGGGAAAGCGGTTGAGAAACAGCTCTTTGAAATTGAAATAATAAATCTCCGCGATTTTGCCTTTGACAAACATCAGACGGTTGATGAAACCCCCTACGGTGGTGGTGGTGGCATGGTTCTCAAAGTAGAACCTTTAGATGCCTGTCTGAAATCACTTGGCTATGCTCATAAATCTGAATCTGTCAAAAACAAAAAAAATAGGATTATTCTTACCTCAGCGGCTGGCAAACAATTTTGCCAACCTACTGCGATAGAATATTCTTTGTGCGAACGACTTACTATTATTTGCGGACACTACCTTGGTATTGATGAACGGATATTGCAATTGTATGATATTGATGAACTCTCTATCGGCGATTATATCTTAACGGGTGGTGAACCCGCAGCGATGGTAATGATTGAAGCGGTCGGACGCTTGATTCCGAAAGTGCTTGGTAATTTTGAATCGGCACTTGAAGATTCCTACATGGATCAAATTGTTGGGACACCATGTTATACCCGACCTGCCGAATATAAAAACTGTGAAGTTCCCAAAGAACTGCTCAGCGGAGACCATAAAAAAATTAAAAAGTTTAGAAGAGACGAAGCGATTAAAAAATGTTTGACCAATCGCCCTGACCTTCTTATAAATGCTGATTTGACAGAAGAAGAATTTAAATTTGTTGAAAAAAAAAGAAATAAAATATAGAGATTGAAAGGAGTGATTTCATGAAAAGAATTGCCCAAATCGAAAAAAGTTATTTAAGGGATGATATTCCTGCATTTAACGCGGGTGACACTCTTCGTGTCCACGTAAAAATCAAAGAAGGTGACAAAGAAAGAGTACAGGTCTTCCAAGGAACTGTTATTGGACGTCGCGGAAGCGGAACCAATGCAACCTTTACTGTTCGAAAAATGTCCAACGGTATTGGCGTTGAAAGGGTGTTCCCATCTCATTCACCTAATATTGAAAAAGTAGAGCTCATCCGTTCTGGTAAAGTTCGTCGTGCGAAATTGTATTACCTCCGCGACCTGACCGGTAAATCTGCTCGTATCAAAGAAAAAATTATTGATACACCAAAAGTTGCTAAAGAAAAAACAGATGCTAAAGCAAAAAAAGCATCTAAGGCAAAAGCAGAACCAAAAGCAAAAGCCAAACCAAAAGCAAAAAAATCAGAATAGTAAATTTCTGATCAGAACTTGTAGGTCAGGAGCCCTGTGCTCCTGACTTTTTATTATGTGAGCGGCAGACGCCCTCGTCTGCCCTAATGCGTTGTCGGGAACCCTTTCCTGACAATACATGTTTTCTGATTTTGCAAAATTAAAACGCCTGTTAACGCAGGCGTTTTTTTGTATGAATTATAATTTTACAAGTCCCTTCAACTCCGCTCAGGGTGAATTGTAAAATATCGTTTCGATGGTCACAAGCTTATTCAGTTTATCTGTTTATTCACATTCTATAATCAGTTTTACATTATCAAATATGCCCCATACCTCATGGCTAAAGTTTTTTGGCGAAATATCACACCAGATAATTTGTTTATCTGTTTTCGGGCAAATAGATTCTTTCACTTTTATGTTTAAAGTCAAATAATCTTTAGTGAAAAAACGATCATACACTCGCATCTTTCCTGAAAATCCATCAGGTGTTTTGACAAAGAGGCATATCGTTTTATCTAATTGATTTGTTTTTAAAGAATCTATTTTATTGTTGTGGTCTATATTCATAAGTCCATCATAATAGCTATTAAAATATTTTGTAAGTATCTCTTCAGTCATTGCGGAATTTTTTTCAACATGCCAGACAAACATGTACGCCCAAAATTCTTGACTGGTCGAGTCGGACCATCCTGGTGCAAACCGTAAATCTTCAAAGCCGACTAAATCAATATCTTGAGCGAAACCTAAAGGGAAGGGTAATATTTCGCTTTGCCAATTGTCAGGTGCACTCAGCACAGTTTCATGTTCTTCAGCGTTAATGATTGAATGAGTTGCAAATATAAGAATTGCAATTGTGAGTACGAAAATTGTTTTTTTCATCTTTGTATCCTAATTTGATTTCTTATTTCTCTTTGTGATGAATTTTGTACAATGTATTAGTAGAATGGTTCAAAAAAACAGGGACTAAAAAAATCTATTTATATCAAACCCTTTTTCTTCAACACAGCGATGGTAATTTCTTTTCTTTTTTTCAAATCTTCATACCCATCTATCAGTAAATTTGTAGCAAAGAACCATGTGTTAGCTTTTGTAGTGACATAACCAACATACCATCCATGACCTTTTCCGTTTTGAGTAGTGGAACCTGTCTTGGCGTAGAGTTTGTAGTTGTCGGTGCTGTCAACAAGCATGATATCTTCTAAAATTAGGTATGACTTTTTTGATATGTCATACTTCTTTTTATATATCTTTTTTAAGAATTCAATTTGCTCAAGAGGTGTTATCTTTAATTCTTTACCAAGCCAAAAAGTAGTGATATCGTCACCTATTTGTTTATTTCCATAGTTGAACTTATTGAAATATCTCAAATAGTTTTCTTTACCAATTTTTTTAGCAAGCTCTTGATAAAACCAAATACATGAAACCTTGAAAGCTGATTTCATATTGTGGTCCTTGTTCCATGAATCAAAGAACCGTTTGTTCCCATCCCATTTTATAATTTCATATTGGTCTTTGATGATAGCTTCTTCAAGAGCGATTATTGAATTTAGAATTTTAAATGTTGATGCGGGTGAGAGACGTTTGTTTGCTCGTTCATGATTGTGTATGTATGTCGATTTGTTATCAAGCGATGCAAGAACCAACGTGCCTTGGACGTTGTGTTTATTGAAAACTTCGGAAATTTCTTTGTCGTTGGGTTCTGTTTGTTGTGATGCGAAGTTTGTTGCATTGAAAGATAGTATGCAGATTATAAATGTTAGAATAGCTTGTTTGATTGGCATGTTTACCTATTATTTAAATAAATTCTGAAATTTTTTATCTCCATAACATACTAATTCTTCATCAACAGGGAACATAAAACCAGAGATATAGGTGTCTATATCTTCCTGCATCTCAGGTATAGTACGACTAAAGTCTATTTGTTTAAGTGAGTTAGTTAAACCTAAACTCCCTGCTATTATTACAAAGTTGCTGTAATGCCATATTGATATAGAATTCAATAATGATGATATTTCATCAACATTATCATTATTATCTACACTATACAAATAATGTTTTTGATGCTTTGCAATATACCCTATGTTTTTATTTTTAACTTTACAAATAATAGATAATTCAAATTCAGATTTAAAGATTGTATAGAGTTTGTCGTATATTTCTATTTTACGTTCGTTTCTCTTGAATTCTAAATTATCGAATAGATAACTTTTTTTCCTTTAAAAAGTATTTATTTTGAGCTGAAACAATTAAATGTCTAAACCCTCTCACCCTAACTGCATTACCGTAAAAGTCGTGTTGCCGTATTTGCGTTGTTGCAAAATTTCGTACCCTTTAAAATTGATACCTTTGGTTTCCGAGGTATCATGCTGGCAAAGTATCAGATGTTCGTCAGTCACTATCGGATGTTCCCGAAGAGTCAGCAAAGTCTTATCGATAATGCCACGGTATTGCGGAGGAGCTATCATAATAATGTCAAATTTCTGTGCTTGGTTCTCAAGACGAACTATCGCTTTGAACACATCTTCTTGCATACAGTTCAGTCGGTCAGCAACTCCAAACTTTCCCGCCTGTCTTTTTATTGAGTCGACCAATTGTTTTTCAAGCTCGACACCCATGGCGGAGTCAACGCCTCGTGAGACCGCTTCAAAAAGATACGAGCCTGTACCAGAGAAAAGGTCTAAGTAGTTGGCATCTTCAAGGTGCGGTTTTAAAAAATCAAAGATAGATTTCCGCAAACGAGTAAGAGGCGGACGGGTGACGCCTAAATTGGGTGCTTTAATAGTTCGGTTTTTGAGAGTTCCCGCAACTATTTTAAACTCAAACATCTCATTCTGCTGTTTATTTTCAACATTATTAATTTTTTTCTTCATATTCTAATATTACAACAGTTTTTATCCGATAACAATAATATAAATTATTTTGTTGATTGTAGGACAAAAAGAAAATATTATACAGGTAGATGAAAATGAAACCAGAAAACAACGAACAGTTTCAAGCGATGATGGAAAACTTAGAAAATTCTCTTCACACTCAAGGATACAAAGCGGTATGCGGTGTCGACGAAGTTGGTCGTGGTCCATTGGCTGGTCCTGTTGTTGCGGCTGCGGTGATTTTACCTCATGATGTGAAAATCGAAGGTTTGACAGATTCTAAAAAATTATCCCCTGCAAAACGTGACCGTATCTTTGATGAGATAGCGCAAATCGGATTAGTCTGTGCCATTGGTATTTTGGATAATGAAGATATCGACAAAATAAATATTTTACAAGCGTCACTTATGGCGATGCGAAAAGCGGTGCATGATTTATCAGAGAAACCTGACTTTGTCATTGTTGATGGGAACTATCCGATACCAAAAATTTCTCAACCGCAATATGCGGTAATCGGCGGTGATGCTCTTTGTCAGTCAGTGGCGGCAGCATCGGTGGTTGCCAAAGTTACCCGTGATCGGATTATGGATCACTATCAAAGTCTCTATCCGTCATTTTCTTTTGCCAAACATAAAGGCTATCCAACGGCGGCACATATTGCTGAGTTGAAAGAATTTGGGCCAACCGATATTCATCGTAAAACTTTTAAGCCAGTTGCTGAAGTTTTAAATCAGTATGCCCTCCTCTAAAAAGAATAGTTCATACACAAAAGCAAATCGTGAACGAGGTCGTCAATTTGAAGAACTCGCTCGGAAATATTTTGTAGAACACGGTTTTGAAATTCTTGAAAAAAATTGGCAAGCAGGTCACAAAGAAATTGACCTTATTGTCAAAAAAGATAATCAGATTGTATTTGTCGAAGTCAAATCGGCATCATCAAAAAGATTTGGTCATCCCTCAGAACGAGTTGATAAACGAAAAATTCGGAATCTCTCCCATGCTGCTAATCAATATATTTTAGTGAACAATTTACAAAATGTAGATATGCGGTTTGATGTAGTAACTTTTGTCGATGATCAGCTTGAACATTATGAAAATGCCTTTGATGTCGCAGAGTAGTAATAATCGATGTAAATTCTCTCCTAAAGATTTACCCCTAAACGACCGTTATTAATAGATATGGACTATAAACAGATAAATTCATACGAATCAACACAAAAAATCGGTGAATCGACAACATCGGTAATTTATAAAGCATACGATTTAGAACATAATCGAGTTGTATCTATAAAGCAGTTAAAACCGACCGATTCCATCAAAAGAGATGTTCATAAAATAAAGTGCTACATAGGAATCGAACATCCAAATTTGAGTACAGTCTATTCTGTCGAAGAATATAATGACTCTATCATAATTATCTCTGACTATATTGAGGGTGTAACACTCAAGCAACTATTTTCAAAGTCTGCCTTTGAAAAAGAAAATCTATTAGACTTACTGAAACAAATAAGTTGCGGGTTATCAGCCTTGCATACTCAAAACCTTTTACATGGTAACTTGAAACCATCTAATATTATAGTTACCGATTCTGGTGAAATAGTTTTGCTGGATGCAGGACTTTCTCCATTTGATGATTTTCAAAACTCTCCCGAATTTATGGCACCGTATGATGCCTGCCATTATCTTGCTCCCGAACAAGTGAAAAATGAGCCAATGAGTCAGCAGTCCGATTTTTTCGCACTCGGTGTAATTGCCTATCGGTTGTCGTTTGGGCGACTTCCATTTGTAGGGGATAATGAGGAACAACTGACTCATGCTATTTTAAACGATAAACCTGATTTTTCAAGTTCTGAGCAAGGATATGAGCAAAGAATTAACCGTTTGCTTTTGGGGAAATTACTTGCCAAAAAACGACAAGACCGTTTTACTGATACTTCAGAATTGATGGCGACATTACTTGAAATCAACCAGTTTGATGAAAATAGCAGTAAATATTCAAATCTCGATACAATTCAGGAAAACCCTCGTAAGTATTTGAAAGTGAGTCTTTTGGCTATTTTGGTTATTCTCTTATGGTCGATTCTTTCGTTTGTAAGTATCTAATAAATTAATTCAATTCACATTTCTATCACAAATGCAAAAAAGTATTTACCTTAGTGCAAAAAAGAGGTATGTTATGTAGTATGCAAAAAATATAGGAATTATTGAATAATATGAAAATTAAGCATAATGATGAAACGATTAATCTAAAAACAGCTCTTCCAATTATCCCACTTAGAGATGTTGTAGTATTTCCACATATGATTTTTCCGCTTTTAATAGGTCGTAATTTTACAATTAATGCCTTACAAGAAGCGATGTCTGACGATAAACAAATTTTACTTCTTTCTCAAAAAGAAGCCTCGGTTGATAAACCAAACCCCGATGATTTATATGAGGTTGGTGTTGTTGCCAGAGTTTTGCAAGTCATGAAAATGCCAAATGGTACTTTCAAGGTATTAGTCGAGGGATTGATGCGGGCAAAGGTTGAAAAAATCACGAGGAAAAATAATTATTTTTATGCCAAAACAAAGATTGTCGTTGCTGATGAAGAATCTCAAGATAGAGAAACCGAAGCGTTATGTCGGGCGGTCTCTGAACAATTTTCTGAGTATATCCGTTTGAATCGTCGGGTTCCTGATGAAGTTTTGGTTACCCTTGCATCTATAAATGAATATCAACAAAAGTCAGATACAATTGCTGCTCATATTTTACAAAAGATTGATACAAAACAAACTATTTTAGAAGAGTTTGATATAAAATCTCAGTTTGCCATTCTCTCTGATATTTTAAATGAAGAGATTGAAATATTAAAAATTGAACAAGAAATTGATGGTACTGTTCGGGAGTCGATGACTCAATCACAACGGGAGTTTTATCTACAACAACAATTAAAAGTTATTAAAGATGAACTTGGACAGCATGATGAACCGACTGCTGAAGTAGATGACTTGTATGCCAAAATTGAGAGCTATGATTATCCTGTTGAAGTGAAAAACAAAGCTGAAGAAGAGATTAAAAAACTCTCGAAGATGCATCCTTACTCTGCTGAGGCAGGTGTGGTGCGTTCCTATCTTGATTGGTTATTAAGTATTCCATGGAATAAACCAACCAAAGATAGATTGGACTTCAAAGATGTTAAAGCAATTTTGGATGCGGATCATTTTGGACTTGAAAAACCAAAGAGTCGTATTATTGAACATCTTGCTATAATTCGTTTAGCAGGAAAAGTCAAAGGTCCTATCCTTTGTTTGGTAGGTCCTCCTGGTGTGGGGAAAACATCTGTTGGTCGTTCTATCGCCAATGCTATGAATCGAAAATTTGTTCGTATGTCACTCGGTGGTGTACATGATGAATCTGAAATCCGAGGACACCGTCGGACATATATTGGTGCATTACCAGGTCGTATTATTCAGTCGTTAAAAAAAGCTGGCTCATCAAATCCTGTTTTTCTCTTGGACGAAATTGATAAAATAGGTAAAGATTTTCGTGGTGATCCTGCTTCGGCACTTCTTGAAGTATTAGACCCAGAACAGAATTCAACCTTTGCTGATAACTATTTGGAAGTTGAATATGATTTGTCGGATACATTGTTTATCACTACCGCAAACTCGATTTCATCTATTCCTGCACCACTTAGGGATAGAATGGAAATAATAACTTTATCAGGCTATCTTGATTTTGAAAAACTTGCAATAGCAAAAAATTTCTTATTACCAAAACTTCTCAAAGAGCTTGGGCTGACAAAAATTGCAATCACATTTGATGATGATGCTCTGCTTGATATTATCAGAAGCTATACTCGTGAGTCTGGGGTTCGTGAATTAGAACGTCAAATTGGTGGTGTGTTACGGAAGATTGTCGTTGAAGTTGCATCAGGTAAAAAGACAAAAAAAGTTACAATTACAAAAAGTAAAATAACCAAAGCATTGGGTGCTGCTAAGTATGTTGATTCAAATATAAAACTGACACCAACTATCGGCTATGCTGTTGGTTTGGCGTGGACTGTTGTTGGGGGCGAGACTTTACCTGTTGAGGTTGTTCCTCTCTATGGTAAATCAAAATTGACATTGACTGGTCAGCTTGGTGATGTTATGCAGGAGTCTGCTGTGGCAGCTCTTTCTTTTATTCGTAAAAATCGTGAACTGTTTGGACTCTCAAAAGATTTTTACGATAATTTAGAACTGCATGTACATATCCCTGAGGGTGCCGTTCCAAAAGATGGCCCATCGGCTGGTGTGACACTTATTACTGCACTCCTTTCGTCGCTTGTATCAATACCGATTCGTACCGATGTTGCTATGACTGGTGAGATTACTCTGACTGGTGATGTTTTACCTATTGGCGGGTTGAATGAAAAACTGTTAGCTGCTAAGCGAAATGGTATTACAGAAATTATTCTACCTTATAAAAATAAAAAAGATGTCAAAGAACTTCCATCTGAATTACTTGAAGGACTTACTTTGCATTATGTCAAACGAGTCAAAGAAGTATTGCAAATTGCTATGGTGAAATCGCCGTATCTGAAAAGAAAACTTTCCAAACCAGTTGATAACCGACCGAGATTATAAATGGTACAAAGAAATTATAGAAATAAGATATAAAGAGATTTGAAAAACATAGACGTTAAATTTATCGGTTCATTTTACAAATTAGATCAGCTACCCACAGATTCTCTACCTCAAATCGCCTTTGCAGGGCGGTCGAATGTTGGAAAATCTTCGCTACTGAATAAAATAACCGGCCATCGAAAAGCTGCCAAAGTTTCCCAAACCCCAGGAAAGACAAGAGCCCTCAATTTCTTTTTAATCAATGAGGAGTTTTATTTTGTTGATCTACCTGGCTATGGCTATGCCAAAGTATCAAAAGTTGAAAAAGAATCATGGGGTCAACTGATTGAAGATTATTTAGTCTCATCACAAAACTTGGCAGGACTGATGCTTCTTTTAGATTGTCGCAGAGACCCAAATGCGGAAGACGAAGACCTTATCCGTTGGCTCTCAGAAAAAGAGATGCCATGTGTGGCAATCATTACAAAGACTGATAAAATTACAAGAGACAAAACAAATCGTAAAGCAAGGCAGATTGAAAATGCATACGGTCTAACGTCGATACCATTTTCAACTACCAAAGGCACTGGAAAAGATGAAGTTCTTCAAGCGGTTTTTGCCTTAGTGAATAAGAAAAAATGAACCTTAATAGAAATAGATGAACATGGGAAAAAACAGAATTATTGTTGGATGTCAATGGGGCGATGAGGGAAAAGGCAAAATTGTCGATCTCCTTGCTGCCGATGCTGATGTTATCGCTCGTTTTCAAGGCGGTGCAAATGCTGGTCATACGATTATTGTCGAAGACAAAAAGTATGTACTGCATTTGATACCATCTGGGATTATTCATCCTGGAAAGATTTGTGTCATAGGAAATGGTGTTGTCTTAGATCCATTCGGATTTAAAGAAGAACTCGATTTTCTAACCGAACAGGGAATCGATTACAAAGGTCGACTCTTTATTTCATCAGCGGCAAATCTTGTTTTGCCGTATCACAAAATGATAGATGCTGTCGAAGAATCAAAACGTGGTACCGCATCGATTGGTACAACCAAACGTGGTATAGGTCCTGCCTATGTTGACAAAGTCGCACGTCATGGTATCCGTATTGCTGATATCTTTTCACCTGACAGGTTGAAAAAACGTCTTGAGTATCAGAAAGAAATCAAAGCAAAATATTTTACTGGTTCAACTGATGAACGTGCCGACCTCGACAAAACTTTTGATGACTTGATGGCAATGGCAGATTTGTTTAAAGAACTTGCTGTTGATGTCTCGCTTCTTTTACACAAAGCATATAAAGAGAATAAACAAATTCTCTTTGAAGGTGCTCAAGGCTCAATGCTTGATGTTGATCTTGGAACTTACCCATATGCGACATCATCAAACACAACTTCGGGTGGTGCTTTTACTGGCTTAGGTATGGGACCTCGGATGGTTGATGAAGTTGTTGGAATTGTCAAAGCATATACAACTCGTGTTGGTGCGGGACCATTTCCAACAGAGCTTGTAGACGAGATGGGTGAAGAACTCCGCCGTAAAGGGGATGAGTTCGGAGCGACGACTGGGCGACCTCGCAGATGTGGCTGGCTTGATTTAGTTTCGCTTCGTCATGCTGTGCGTATCAATGGTGTCGATTCAGTTGCTA
Source organism: Candidatus Zixiibacteriota bacterium (assembly GCA_024280215.1). Taxonomy (GTDB): domain Bacteria; phylum Zixibacteria; class MSB-5A5; order GN15; family FEB-12; genus QQUK01. The sequence goes on along the minus strand of JAJRQO010000036.1, from coordinate 103,677 downwards.
TTACCAAGCTTGATGTTTTGGACGGTCTGGAAGAACTAAAAGTGTGTGTTGGATATGAATTAAATGGCGAGACCCTTGATGAAGTACCGCTTGATTTGGCGGAACTACAACATGTTAAACCGATTTATAAATCATTCCCTGGTTGGTCAGACCCAACAACAGGGAAGGTACATTTTGATGAGTTGCCTGAAAATGCACAAAAATATCTGAATTATATAATTGAAGATTTAGACGTCAAAATTTGTATAATATCAACGGGTGCAAAAAGAGCAGAAACTATTAAAGTCTTAGTATGAAAAAAGGAAAAATTATGAAAAAAACTTTATTAACTTTAACAGCTCTTATGATTTGTTCTTCAGTCGCTTTTGCTGGTGACTCTACAGAATACAAACATAAGATGGATACTACAGAACACAAAATGGGACATAAAATGGAAATGAAAAAAGATTCAACCGAATCTAAAGGACCTAAAATCATAACGACAAAATCAGGTCTTCAGTATTTTGATACTAAAATTGGTGATGGCACTGAAGCTAAAAAAGGTGATAATATTGAAGTGCATTATACTGGATGGTTATATATTGATGGTAAAAAATCTGGTGAACCATTTGATAGTTCTGTAAAACGTGGAACTCCTCTTCCATTCCGACTTGGTGCGGGTCGTATGATTCGTGGATGGGACGAAGGTCTTGTTGGTGTCAAAGTAGGTGGTAAACGTACGCTTATTATTCCACCAGATTTGGGTTATGGTAAAGGCGGTCGTCCACCATTGATCCCTGCCAATACCTATATGATTTTTGAAACTGAAATGATGAGTGTTAAATAAGCAGATATAAAATATAATCCTCGTGAAAACGGGGATATTGTTATTTTGTGCTGTCAGGTGTCCCCGCCTGACAGCTTTTTTTTACTTTTTAATTTCCTATTAATAGATGATAAGAACATGATTCAATTTTATTTAATATGAGTTGAAAAGAATATTTTGATATAAAAAAACAGGCTTCAGACTGCCTAAGCTTGCAAGCTGGCTCAGCTTGCAAGCTGTGAGACAGCTATTTAGCTGCAATAAAAAAAGCCTGCGGAGGAGCAGGCTTTTTTTAAGAGGTATAATAAGGTATATCTAAACTTTTGTTCTAATCGCATTCGCAGACTAATTATATACATTTTATCTTCTTAAATGTCATTATAAAGTCATGGTTTGTAGTAAATTTTCACTAACTTCAAATGATTCATCTGCTTGAGGTTGTTTGAACTGATTGTTCTGAAATTACTGGACGTTTACAGTACATATACCCAAACCAAATCATCAGAATTCCTACAAATTCGCCAATATACAGAGCCTCGGTAAATCCACCACGACTGAATCCACCGCCAATACCAGGTAAAATCGCTCCGATGGTGATATAGATATTTCCAATATACCTATTTCGATATTCTTTTACTTTACGGAAATTAAATGCTGAGTAAAATGCCCCACCAATTAAGAAAATCCCAGCCATCCCATTTATAAATGGCGACACTTTACGAATCGACTGCCATTCGAGCACTTTTGCATTCATAATCAATGGGTCGACCAGCGACATATTGATAGGAGATAGAATTACAAATACCGAAGTAATTGATACCGTTGTGAGAAGTATCCAAACCGAGATATGACCGATTTTTTTCCCCATCAGCAGATAAGCCGAGCCAATCGCAAGTGGAGCTCCACCTAACAATGCTCCTAATATATACCAAAGCTTAAAATTTAGCTCAGACCAACCAAATAAAGTATTAATCGACTCGACACATGTACCAGCACCGTATGCAATCACGCCTAACCCCCACCAAAGCATGTAAAAGGCTTCTTTTTTCTCCATATAGCGTGATAAAATGATATATGCAAAATATACTGAAATAAATGTTGTCAAAATAGGAATATAATGTGAGAGCTGTATCAGCTGTTCTGTGGTCATTTTGTCTCCTTTAATATAATTAGACTATTAAAGTCTATTTTATTCTCTTAAATGTCACAAACCAGTCATTTTAAGAATCTGTAAATTTTTTGAAATAAAGTTTGACAAATGGATGGAAATCTGTATTTTAGCAATCACCTGAACCACTACTTCGGTAGTGTTATGGGGGTGTAGCTCAGGGGTAGAGCATCTGCCTTTTAAGCAGGTTGTCGATGGTTCGATTCCATCCACCCTCATTTTTTGATTATTATCGTTTTATATAAAAACCCTCAACACTCTCGATGTTTGAGGGTTTTCTTATATCTGGAAGTATCTATCTAACAATGCTATTGTACTCATAAGAAAATCCCCTCGAACACTCTCGATGTCCGAAGGGATTGTTGTATGATAGGTTGGGAACTTTAGTAAACTATTTAAAAATAGGACCTATTTAATAATAGTAAGCTTTTTTAAAAATAGAACTAATTTAATAGTAAGCTATTTATTGTGTCTATTTCTTATACTGTGATTGACAACTTTTTGTTTCATGAAATTTACTAATTTTTGTTACGACTCAATTTCTGCTTAATTTCTTGCAAGAAAACCGATAATTAGCTTTATTACAATCTTAATATAAATTTAATATAAGCAAGTCACCCTGAGCGGAGTCGAAGGGACTTGTTAATATAGAATAAATGAGTTATCGAAAATATAGAGGAAATTATGGATTATAAAAGTAGAACGAAAATAGCGAAGATACTTCTTGAAGATAAAGTCGCACTCGGTACTGAAGTTACTATCTTAGGATTGGTGCGTTCAAGTCGGGTAAGTAAAGAAGTCGCATTTGTAGATATCAATGACGGTTCCTGCATGGGTAACCTGCAGGCGGTCTATGGCAACCCTGATTCAATGCCAATTCTAAAATCGGTTACGACTGGTTGTTCCGTGCGAGTCAAAGGAAAACTTATTGAGTCGCAGGGCAAAGGACAAAAATACGAAATCGAGGGTGCCACTCTTGATATCGTCGGCGAGGCTGATTCTACTTATCCGCTTCAGAAGAAACGCCATACGATGGAATACCTTCGTGAGATTGCTCATCTTCGTCCTCGTTCAAATACATTTGGTGCCGTGACTCGGATGCGTTCCAAACTTGCCTATGCAGTACACAAATTTTATCAAGACCAAGGTTTCTATCATATTCATACACCGATTATCACAACCTCTGATTGTGAGGGTGCTGGCGATATGTTTCGGGTCTCGACTTTAGACTTTCAAAACATTCCGAAAAAAGATGGTGGCATCGATTGGGATTCAGACTTTTTTGGTTCGGAAGCATACCTTACGGTCTCAGGTCAGCTTGAGGGTGAGATTATGGCGACCGCCCTTGGCGATATTTATACCTTTGGTCCTACATTCCGCTCAGAAAATTCAAACACCGCTCGTCACGCATCTGAGTTCTGGATGATTGAACCAGAGATGGCGTGGGCTGAACTTCCTGACAATATGGATTTGGCTGAGAGTTTTATTAAGTATCTTATAAAGTTTGCCTTTGATGAGTGTGCCGATGATATGAAATTTTTTGGTCAATGGATTGATAAAGAACTTATCGGTTCACTTCAGTCTGTCTTGGATTCTGATTTTGAACGAATCTCCTATACCGATGCAATCAAACTGCTTGAAGATTCCAAACATAAATTTGAATACCAAGTCAAATGGGGAATCGACATGCAGACTGAGCATGAACGGTTCTTAACCGAAGAAATTATGAAAAAACCAGTTATCGTCTATGACTATCCTGAAACGATCAAACCATTTTATATGTATGTCAACGATGATGAGAAAACGGTGCGGGGGATGGATGTGTTGGTTCCTCGTGTTGGTGAAATTATAGGTGGATCGCAACGTGAACATCGTTTGGATGTCTTACAAAATCGTATTGATAAAAAACAGATGGACAACATGGAATCATACTACTGGTATCTCGAACTTCGTAAATATGGTAGCTGTCCGCATGCCGGCTTTGGTCTTGGTTTTGAACGTCTGATAATGTATATCACAGGTATGGCAAATATAAGAGACGTTATCTCATTCCCAAGAGTCCCCCGCTGGGCAAAGTTTTAGGCAACGAAGTTGCCTTTATTGTGTTAGCTTTGTGTAGGGAACAGGCTTGCCTGTTCCGTCTAACACCGAGTCACCCTGAACAGCTTGCAAGCTGTGAGCTTGTCGAAGGGTCAGGTTATTGTAAAAGTTATGTCAGTTCCTTATTTACAGAATGTGAATTGAGAACTGACATCTAATCGTTAGTTCACAATTTTGATAAAACAAAATCAGCGACAATTTCAGGAGTAAATTATTTTAATCAAGAATCAAAGTTTGGTTTTATTCTTGAGCATCCTAAAGCAGAAACACCAATGAAATCAGAAATTAATATAGAAAAGCTTATACTACAGTGGGTGGTAATTTCAATTTTAATGTTAACCTTAGTTACATTATATCAAAATAAAAACAAAGGGATTGAATCTCCTGAATGGTTAAAAAAAGGAAGATTGAAAACAAAAGGAATAATTTCTTGGGTTGGAAAATTTAAAATGCCATCAAGTAAGAATAATATTGAATCATATAGTATAAGTGCTATAGAAAGTTATAAACTTCTCAAACAACTAAAAAAAATAGCAATACAAGATGACTCTATCTTAGCAAAGGAGTTTGATAAACAGATAGAAATAGCAAGACAAAAAGCTGATGAAGAATATTTAAATAATAATTAGAAAAAGATGTTGGGTTTCTCACTATTATATTTTTTAGAATCGGAACACCAACCTACAAAACAAATTCCAGTTGAACATTCACACACAATAAGCTATCTTCCCCCCATGCCTAGCACAATAATCACAGACCGACAAATTGTAACTGCTAATGCTTTCCAACGACGTATGATTGAAAAGCTCTACGATACATCTGTCTATGAAAATACAATAGTCGAAAACATAACCTATCTCTCAGGTGGTCTAAAAGTCAAAGGGTATGTCGCCTCTCCCAAAGAAGCAGGTAGCTATCCTGTCCTACTCTGGAACCGTGGTGGCTACAAAGACGGTGGTGCGATAGAAGATTTAACATCGTTTCTGATACTCGCATCAACAGCTCTGTGGGGATATGTAGTCGTCGCATCACAGTACCGCGGCAACATGGGCGGTGAGAGGGAAGCAGACTTTGGCGGTAAAGACTTAGACGACGCTCTCACCATGCTTGATGTTGCTAAAGAATATCCGCAGGCAGATTTGAGTCGAGTGGCTATCGAGGGTGCCAGTCGCGGTGGCATGACAACTTATCGAGCCTTAGCACGAGAGCATCGTTTTAAATGTGCAATGATACATGCAGGAATATCAGATATCTTTGCTTTGGAAAAAGAGGACGAACGGTTTGCAAAGTTAGTTGATAAAATTACGACTGACCTTTCACCCGATGAACGCACCACAAAACTGTCGTCGCTTTCAGGAGTATATATTGCCGAACAGTTTGATAAGAAATGTCCGATTCTTTTAATGCATGGTACTGATGACGAGGCGGTTTCGATTTCTCATTCGGAAGCGATGGCAAAAGAGTTAACACGGCTTGAACATCCTCACGAATTCAAAATCATCGAAAATGGCGGACATATATCACTCAAAGATGGTTCGTATAAAGAGATAGATGTGCTTCGTAAAGCATGGCTTGCGAAATATTTGTAGAATTTCTCCGCTTGACTACCAAATCAACATTTCCGTTATTGTCTGATATTAAATAACAAACATTAAAACTACAGGCAGACATATATGTCATCAACAACTGCACAAAAAATTCCACTCACCCAACAATTGGCATCGTTGAACCGCCCGTTTTGGATGGTCAACATCATGGAGATGTTTGAGCGTCTGGCGTACTACGGTGTTCGGGTTGTCATTCCAATTTATATTGCTCAGGCTGATGAAATCGGCGGGCTACATTTTTCTCACATTGATAAAGGTATCATCTTTTTCTGGTGGGCGATTTTCCAATCATTCCCTCCATTAGTGACAGGCGGTTTCGCTGATAGATATGGATACAAAAAAACAATTACGGTATCGATATTCTTAAAAGTTATCGGCTATCTCATGATGGCAACATTCACATCATTTGGTCTGTTCTTAACAGGTTGTTGTGTCCTCGCATTGGGAACGGCGACCTTTAAACCTGGTGTGCAGGGAACGATGTGTCAATCAATGACCAAAGAGAACTCATCGGTAGGATGGGGAACTTTCTATATGCTTGTTAATATCGGCGGCTTCTTAGGACCTCCACTTGCTGGATTGCTCTTAGGTTGGGGATGGGACACTGTCTTTTATGGTTGTGCTGGGATTGTCTCGCTTAACTTTTTAATGATGCTGACATACAAAGACCCTAAAGCTGGTGGTGACCAAACAGCATCGATGTTTGATACTTTTGTTATGACAATTAGAAATTTCTTTAACGTAAAACTTATTGTATTTGTTCTTATAATGTCGGGTTTCTGGTTGATGTTTATGCAGCTTTTTGATATGCTTCCGAATTTTATTGTCGATTGGATTGATTCTTCGGCTGTGGTTAAATCATTTGGAATTCCTGATTTTATGCTACAGAAAAATTCATTACGTGGTGCTCAGATTTCTCAAGAATGGATGATTAATATCAATGCGGGACTTATTGTTGTCTCGGTTGTTTTTGTCTCATGGTTAGTCTCAAAAATGCGACGAGTGACATCTATTTTTTTAGGAATTGTCCTTGGCTCGATTGGGCTTATCGTCGCTGGGTTTACAACGGCTGGCTCTATGTGTCTTATAGGCATCATGATGTTTTCTGTTGGCGAAATGTTGGCATCACCTAAGATGAATGACTATCTCGGTGTGATTGCTCCCGAAGGTCAAAAAGGATTATACATGGGTTACGCTAATATTCCACAGGGAATAGGTTGGGCGATTGGTTCCAAAGTTGCGGGCGATGTGTATGAAACTCAAGGTGACAAAGCAAACTTAGCGTTAGATTATCTTTCCAATAATTTTCAGCTGACAGATATTGCTCGTACAGATGCGATGAATAAACTTGTTGAAGTGACAGGCAAAAATCATCAGGAGGTGACAAATATACTTTGGGATCAATATGACCCGTATACGATTTGGTATCGTTTTGCTGCGATTGGTTTAGTTTCAGCAGTACTGATGTTGTTCTATGCCAAGTGGGTAAAAGTCGAAGAAGCTGACGTGTAAGAGAAAATTAATTATTATTAGTTGGCAGACGAGAGCGTCTGCCATACACAGATTAAACAAACAATTATTGTAATCGTCTATTAGTTATACTTTATAATGAGGGTTGATTCAATGAAGTTAAGCTTAGATTACAAATATTTTAAAACGTACAAGATTCGTTTGATGCTAATTACATTATTACTGACTTTTCTTGTTCTTAATAGTATGTGCAGTGCTTCACAACCGTTATTTTCAATTCCTGTTCAATTAAGTGACACAAATAAATATATAAATCTAATTTCATTATTAAGAGTGAATAAGCTTACTCGTGATTGGGCGAACCACAAATTTGTAGGTTTGAGAGCTATGGCAAATCCTATTATTACTGATTCCGAAAGAGGGATTTATCATCGATATACCACAGTATCTATAACTATGCAATACATTCTTCCTAAAAATTATTCTATCTATAATATAGAATATACATTATCGGTAAACTATCATTTTAAAGATTTAATATGTACGAACGAAGACAGGATACTTGACTTTTGTGAAAATATTAGTTCGTTTATCAAAAATATTGAATTAGATGAAGGTAGTACTCTTTTTCTAAAAAATATAAAACCAAAAAATGGTATTATTGGATGCGATTCCAAATCTGTTGAATGGAATTGTATTCAAGATACTTTGAAAGGTAGATATTTGTCGGATGGATATTTATATTTTTATTCGTTTACTTTTCATGACTCTGTATTGTTGAACAATATTCCATTATTTTTGGGTAAGTGGAAAATACCTCAAATAGAACAATTTCAAAAAAATTGTACAATCAAATATGCAAAAGTAGAAAATAACCGTATACGAGTATCTTCTGGTGTAACATTTTCTAAAATTGACCAATATTTTGAAAGTGGTGTATCTCATAATACTATTGGTTTTTTTCGGTTAAGTAATAATAAAGATTGGTCTACTTTTCCTAAATATATTCATGCAAAACAAGCTGCCAAACAGTTTTTGGAGTCAGAGGGTGCTTCAGTGTGTAAGATGAATGATGTATTTCAATCTGGATATACTTATGTACCTGAATTCGAAAGTCGCTTCTGTAATGCTTGTGGAAATATAATCTATGTAGAAGTGAATTGCCCTGAGAATCCAAAGATTACATCCATTTTTGTAAAATTGATAGATTATTACAATGTTGGTGATATAGGATTTACAAATTCACCAATAGTAAAATAACTCAACTATTTCATGTTATAAAAAACTTATTTTCACCCATCACGTTTGGTTAGGATAAATACTCCAATTGAAAATAAAACAATACCCGACGTTATCAAAACTGAAACAGGTAGCATCATTTCATTAAAACTGTACCCTCGCCATATAGCACCCTCAAGAGAAATAATCCCCCATTTCACAAACGAGAAGTTGCTGACAGTTATCATCCAACTTGGCATAGCAAACAACGGAATCATACCACCGCCAGTCATAGACATAATGAGCATGATAGCCATACCAGCACCTCCGACTGCTTGTTCGGTTTTTCCGATAACAGAAATAAACATCATAAGTCCGACAAAACAGAAAGCAGAGGCGAAGAGTGCCAATGCGAGAAACGGTAAATTATCTAACCGAATTCCAAAGGCAACTTTCCCTAAGAGTAATAAAACAGAAGAAACTGATATGATAGTTATAAAACAGGCGAGACCTTTGCCCGCTAAGATTTGTGTTCTACTAATAGGAGCTATTCGTAATCTTGTATAGGTTCCTTTTGTTTTTTCACTAACAATTGAAACTGCAAAAGCTGACGTACATCCGATTAATGCCCAGAGAATCGCTGCTGGAAATGTTATTTCATACGCAGAACGAGGTTTGCCAATCGTGTCTTTTGTAACATCAACGTTTTTAACTTTTGGACCATTCATAAAGGAACTACTTGAGCCATCAGAATTCTCTGAACTACCTAACACGATACTACTATCGAATCCATCTATAAATGATTCCAAGCCAGAGAAATATTTTTTATATATCTTTTTTTGATCATCTGACATTGATGAACTGGTGTCAATAGAGTGCTTCTGTTTAGCTATTCCACCAAGTAACTCTTGCGGGTTGGAGAAATTTTCCATCATCATTTCAAATGAAGTTTTTATAATCATTCCTTTGATTAGTTCTGATGTAAATCGTTTTGATGGGTCAACACCGAGTTCCAAAAATGAGCTATCAGTTTGGAAACTGTTTTGTGCTTGTGTGAACCCTTCATTGATTTTTATAAAGGCAGTTTTTTTCCCTTTTCTCACTAATGCATGAGCCGAATCGGATGTAGTGTTTGTAACTTCAAGCATTTCTGTAGCGGTCAATTTTTCAATAAATTTTTGGGAATATTCGGTGTTGTCTTCATCCACAATCGCAATTTTTACTGATGATACCGAGCCGCCGCTGGAACCTCCGAAAATTGCTCCAAAAAGCAATGCCATCAAGAGTGGAAATCCGATTATCCAAAATAGTCCCGCTTTGTCACGCATAAGAAGTTTGATATCTTTAAGTGCTAAGGTTAGAATAGGTCGCATTAGTCTCTCAACCTCCGTCCTGTCAAATTCAAAAATACTTTTTCCAAATCAGGTCTGTTGATATGGATTGATTTAAATGTTATATCAAGTGCTGAGAGTTCTTTGATTATTTCTAAAGGAGAATCAGTTTCAATCGTGATTTTATTGTTTTTAATTTCATATTTTGATAGTTTATCTATTTTTTGTGAGGAAGACAATTCAGCAATAACGGTAGATTTTCCACCACGTCTATTTATCAAATTATCGACAGTATCTAATTCGAGAATTTTACCTTGGTCAACAATAGCTACCCGGTCACAAAGTCGTTCAGCCTCTTCCATATAATGAGTCGTATAGATAATAGTTTTACCTTCTGACTTCATTTGTTCGATGTTATCAAAAATAAAATTTCGAGACTGAGGGTCAACCCCGACTGTTGGTTCATCAAAAAGTAAAATTTGTGGTTCATGAATTATCGCAACGGCTAAGTTGAGTCTTCTTTTCATACCACCAGAGAAAGTTTTTGCAAAATCATTTTTGCGGTTTGTCAAATCTACCAAATCAAGGCAATATGAAACTCGTTCTTTTAGTTTTGCCCCACTTAAATTGTATAGTTTACCAAAAAAGATTAGATTTTCTTCAGCTGTTAAATCTTCATAAATTGCCAATGCCTGTGGCGTATTTCCGATTTGACGTCGAATTTCTTTTTGAGTCGGATCAGTTTCTCCATTGAGTTGAATTGATCCTGAATCTGGTTTTAAAATACCGACTATCATGTTAATAGTCGTTGTTTTTCCAGCTCCATTTGGACCTAACAGGCCAAAAGTTTCACCTTTGGGGATGTTAAATGAGAGGTTATCTACAGCTTTAATATTACCGTAGCTTTTTTTAAGATTTTCAATCGAAATCATACATTTTTCTCTATGTGTAGTTTTAATTTTCTGCCGATAGTTTAATATAGTAATCAATTATACGCAATTTTAACAAAAAATGTTGCCTTTGTGAAAAAAATGATTTACTTTTTGACATGTAAAAGAATAATTATCGATGGAGATAGCCATGATTTCTAAAATTGAAGAATTATTAGGTAAGAACAAATCACTTCTTACTCACGAATGTAAAACAATCGACAAATCTAACTTATATTTACCAAGCCCAACCTTTGTATCCGATGTTGTCGCTCAATCTGATCGCACTCCAAACGTAATGCGTTCAATGAATTGGCTTTTTAACACAGGTCGTTTGGCGGGTACTGGACATGTCTCTATTTTACCTGTTGATCAGGGAATCGAACATACAGCTGGGGCATCATTTGCTCCAAACCCAATCTACTTTGATCCTGCTAAAATTGTCGAATTGGCAATTGAGGGTGGTTGCAATGGGGTCGCATCAACATTTGGTGTTTTAGGTGCTGTTTCACGCAAATATGCCCATCGGATTCCATTTATTGTAAAAATTAACCATAATGAACTTATGACCTATCCAAACACATTTGACCAAATCATGTTTGCTCAGGTAAAAGATGCTTTTAATCTTGGTGCTGCTGGAATTGGTGCAACTATTTATTTTGGCTCCGATGAATCAATGCGTCAGCTTCAAGAAGTCGCAGAAGCATTTAGTTACGCTCACGAACTTGGTATGTTTACCGTGCTATGGTGTTATTTACGAAACCCCGATTTCAAAGCTGACCAAGATTATCATGCTGCTGCTGATCTAACTGGGCAAGCGAATCATCTTGGCGTGACTATAGAAGCAGATATTATCAAACAGAAATTACCTGAAAATAATGGTGGCTTTAATGCAATCAAATTTGCCAAGACACATCCAAAAGTATATTCAGAACTTACAACTGATAACCCAATCGATCTGACTCGTTACCAACTTGCAAATTGTTATATGGGTCGCTCAGGGCTTATTAATTCTGGTGGGGCATCATCAGGTGCGACCGATTTGGCTGAAGCAGTTAAAACAGCCGTCATCAACAAACGTGCTGGTGGTACGGGACTAATTTCTGGTCGGAAAGCGTTTCAACGTCCAATGAAAGAGGGAGCGGCACTGCTCAATGCTATTCAGGATGTTTATCTTTGTGATGATGTAACAATCGCATAGTTTATATTATGATATGTAAATATAAAGCCCGCATTTGCGGGCTTTTTTTATTGCATTAATGCAAGTAGAAAAAGTAGGGAAGAACCCCGCCAATGCGGGCTGTAAGCCTTTAGTGGTTCTTCCACCAGCCGAGTAGCTCACCCCTTGGGAACTGTTGAGAAACCTCTTATTTTGGAACATACTTCGACTCCGCTCAGTATGACAAATTATAAGTTGTTGTCTTTCAAGTCACCCTGAGCGGAGTCGAAGGGTCTTGAAAGACTGTTTGGACTTTTTCAACAAGCCCCTTGGGGTGAGTATCTATTCCAAGATTTTCGTTTCAATCAGAACATTTTGCAAACTAAATTATTTTCAAATGTAAAAATAATTTTGAATATTACACAAACCCCAAGGGGTATGCCACCCTGCCATTTATTTTTATTGTATCAACGGAAGAATTTCTATCTTGTCTCTATTCTTGGAAACATTAAGTATGTTTTGCCATAAGGTAGAATTATTTTCGGTAATGAATCCCTGCCCCCACCAGATGACATACGATACATCATTGTCAATACATTCACGAAGTGAAGTCTGCAATTCAAAATATGTTGGGTCTGTTCCTTCGGTCATGTTTGAATCAAACATATTATACCCAAAACCTTGCAATGCCATCAAGGTCGGTTTGCCGTTCCCCTCAAGTTTTAACCAATCGATATAATCTTTGTAAATTGTATTAAGAGTGCCTGTTGATGGGTAATTATATGGTGAAGTTATATTTGGAAATCCTAAAGGGATAGGATAAATATCGAAACCGATTATATCGGCGAATTGATTGTAATGTTTGACAGAAGAAAGATAGCCGTCTACTTCAGCCTGCGTAACATCACGATTGTCAACAGTAGCAATTATCGGAGCATGTACCATCATAACTGGTATTGTAGGGTCGATTTGTTTGACTCTATCGTACAACATTTGCGGATAATCTTTCCGCGCTATGCTGTCTAATGAAACCCAGCCGACTGGCTCATCATAATTTGTAATCGCCAAAATATTTTCACGACCATAAAAATCAATCACCTGTTGAAGGGGGTCTTGGTCGATAGTCGGGAATGCTGTTGGTGGAGTCGGGTACAGGAGACCTCCGGGAAGTATTAGTTTTGTTTTTGTTGTGGAGAAAACAGTTGGAGAAATAGATGTTTCAGAATAAGGCGGAATAAATTTTGTCTCTAAACCTAAAGAAAGAGGAGGCAGTTCAGAGTATTGGAATGTCGGAAAAAATGAAGAGATTAGATGTGTCTGTAAAGTAGAAAAAATTAAATTAAAATCTTCTGTCTCACCCAAAGGTTTAGGAACACCAGCAGCAATGATAATAGTAGAGTTTTCAACTTTTAAATCGGGGTTTGTAGGTGTTAATTCAAAATTGTTGTTACTAATTCTATTTTTATCTGAACTGCAATTAATGACAAGTAATAGTAGGACAATAGTATAACATATTCGAGGCATATAGATATTATACTTGATTATTCGATTTTGGCAAGTTTTTTCAGCAATAGCGATAGAACAAAATGAAAGACAACGGATTACAACATATTTTCTTGAGTCTCGAAAAACATGAGACAAGGCTGTTTGACAGGTATAGTAAAATAGAAAATAGTAAAATTCACTTATCAGTATTGTTGACTTAAATGTTTAAATATATGATATTGTGTTTCTATCATGTAGAATAGAGATAAAGATGAAGAATATTGTTATTATTATATTGATGTTATGTTGTTCCACTGTTTTATATGCCGCTGACTCTTCAGTTGTTGAAACACCTTTAGTAGTTGATGCTCAAATAGATTCAGTAGCAACACAGTCAAACTCTATTTATCCGATGTCTTTAGAACGAAAAGAAAAACTCACATCCTATTCACTTTTTAATAATATTTGGCGGTTTACCGATTTTATTATTTCAATTATTATTCTGTTTCTGATTCTCTTTACAGGTTTATCAGCAAAACTTCGCACCTATGCCGAAAAAATCCCGAATAAGTTTTTCGCACTTTGGGGATTTATAGTTCTCTTTTTGGCATTAGAGTATATTTTATTGTTACCGTTCCATGTGTATAGAAGTTTTTTAGTCGAAGGAGAATTTGGATTTATGAACCAAACTTTTATCGAATGGTTCTCAGAAGATTTACTCGGTTTAGGGATAAATATGCTTCTTATGATAGTCCCGATTTTCTTTTTATATAAATTAATTAAAGCGACAAAATACTGGTGGCTCAAATTTACTATTGGAGCGATACCATTTATTGTTATCATGATTGTATTGGCTCCGATTTTTATTTCCCCTTTGTTTAATGATTTTATTGATTTAGAAAATAAAGAATTAAAAAGTGAGATACATTCCTTAGCAGAAAAGGCTGGTATTGAAGGCTCAGATATTTTTCAGGTGAACACATCAAAACAGTCTTCAAAGATAAACGCCTATGTGACAGGTATGTTTAATTCTAAACGGATAGTGCTAACTGATAATTTGATAAATCATTTTACTACAAATGAAATTAAATTTGTAATGGGGCATGAAATGGGGCACTATGTCATGAACCATATTTGGAAAACATTGATAGTTATAATTATTGTTTTGGCACTGGCACTCTGGTTAACAGGATTGACAATACAAAAATTTATAGATAGGTTTAAATCAAGATTGAAATTTGATTCATTGTCTGACCATGCATCATTACCACTTCTAATTATTTACATGTCATTTATTATGTTTATGTTTAATCCAGTTATAAATTCGTTGAGTCGATACCATGAACATCAGTCCGATATCTATGGTATGGAAGTAACAGATGTAGACGGGGAAGAGGCTGCCTCAGCATTTGACAAACTTTCTGTCTATAATCTTGCCGATCCAAACCCTCATCCCTTTATAGTTTTTTGGTTTCATTCACATCCATCTTTACAGGATAGGATGGAATTTGTTAGACAATATCGTAAGTAAAACAACGCAATAAAAATTTATTCGGGAGCATACATTGAAAATAAAAAAATATCTTTTCGCAATTTTCATTCTTCTCGTATTGAGCAATAGTTCACCAAATGCATATAACTCACAAGATTTTTCAGAACTACACCAACAACTATATTATCCATTGTTGAATATAAACAAAACATACAAAGTCTCGTCCGATACGATATTTCATCACGATTTTGCACTCATCATGGGTACAGGTCGGATAGCATTTTTTGATCCGATTGTTATCAATGGTGATTCGGTTGTCTATGGTGGATATTTTGAAGGGAATGGCAGTCTGCTTTTTCGCCCATCTGTTCAGATGGAGCGTGACCAGCTTAATCGTTTTTACCATAAAGATTCCCTTGATGAAGAGATCAACTCAGCGATTTTCTTTTTTGCTCCTTCGATGTATGACTCATTGCTAAAAATGTTACAATTGTCAGATTTAAAATTTGATAATAGTAATACAAAAAAGATGAGGAAGCTTCATTCTGAAATTAAACAAGAATCTGACTTTTTGTTTTCCTTTGAGTTGATGCGAAACCTTACCAGCCCTTTTGGACGTCCGTATTTTCTTACTTGTTTAGAACCAAAAAATGACTATAAAATAATGTATCAGTTTAATCCGTACTTACGGGAAGAGATTCGGTTTTGGAAAAAATACTGGGAGCCAGGTAATTCATTTTCGGAGTTAGTCAACAGTTACTCACAATATAATATTGATGAAAGCTATACTAATATTAATGGTCGTAAGAAAGCACAGCTTGATATATTGCACTATGATATTAGTACTCGAATCAATTACAAAGGGGTCATTGTTAGTGAAGCAAAAGTGAAAGCGAAGGTTCTCTCGGGTCCGTTGCAGCTTGTCCAATTTTCAATACTTCCATCTTTAGTTATCGATTCAATAAAAAATATTCAAGGGAAGATGATAGATTATTACCGTGGGAAACTTGATATGACTTTTAAAAATTGGGAGACAAGGCAAATTGCACTTTTTCTCAATGAAGAGTATCTCTATGGTGATACGTTAAATTTAATATTTTATTATCACGGTAAAGTCGCCGAGTATGACTTTGGTGAGCTATATCTTTTTGCGGGTTCAAATTGGTATCCAAAATACGGGTGGCGTGATAGGGCTACCTATGATTTAAAATTTAAAACAGACCGAAGATATACTTTTACATCATGCGGTAGTTTGCAAAATGAAAGTAAAATAGGAGATACTCTTTTTACTGAATGGACTGTCAGTCAAGCCGCTGCAAATATTTCTTTTAACCTTGGATATATGAAAAAATATAAATTTGAAGAAGATGATATAGTACCTGTCGAAATCTTTTATTCCAAAGAATTACATGCGGATATTGCCAACTATCTGTCGCAAGATTTAATGATTGGTATAGGGAAAGATATGGAAAAACAAGTTGCTGAGGATATACAGAACTCACTTCGAGTTTTTAAACATTACTTTGGTCCGTATGCTCTCCCAAAATTGTCGGTGAGTGAAATACTGGCATCGCATGGGGAAGCCTTTCCAGGTTTTGTACATCTTGGTTTTAATACATGGATAAATACTGATGCATGGGGAAATGATAGGCTTTTTCGAGCTCATGAAGTCGCTCATCAATGGTGGGGTGTTGGCGTTGGGTACGAAACTTATCATGACCAATGGTTATCGGAGGGGTTTGCTGAATATTCAGCGTTGTTATATTTTCAGGTGATAACAGATAATAAAAAATTTCTCAAGAAATTAAAAGAATCCCGAAATAATATTTTCTCTGTTCGCAAATATATCTTTTCCTCTGGTGGGGAGGCAGGTCCGATTGCGATGGGTTATCGTACTTCAAGTACTAAAACAAGGGGTGATTATGGTCTGATTGTGTATGAAAAATCAGCATTTGTCCTTCACATGTTGAGAAATTTGATGATTGACTTAAAAACAATGAACGAAGATAAATTTCTGGCAATGATGCGAGAGTTTTATGGTACCTATCGTGGCAAAGATGTTTCTACTCAGGATTTTAAGAGAATTGCTGAAAAATATGTTGGCATCGAGCTTGATTGGTTTTTTGACCAATGGGTTTATAATAATTATCTTCCCGAATATAATTTTACATATGATATCATTCATAATGACTCTACTAAACTGCTTGATGTGAAGTGTCGTATAACGACAAAAGGGGTTCCTGATAATTTTAAAATGTATCTTCCATTAGAAATCCAGTTTGGTAAAGATAGTAAAGCGTATATACGCATTCTTGTTGATTCCAAAGATTACAGCTTTGAAATTCCAGGACTTTCAAATCGTCCGAGAAAAATTATCTTGAACCCATTTGAATCGGTTTTAGCAAAAGTTAAGCAGTAAAATCTGAAAAAACTTGACAAGTTAGACAAGGTTAGTCTGCTTTTAACTGTTATTTACTAAAAAAGGGGTTTTATAACTTGACGTAAGCAGTTTCAGAGGTTACTTTAATGATATATAAAGTGGAAAACAAGATAAGGTATTTATCTGATTTGTTTGCGGCAAGGAACCACTTTTAATTTTAACGATATTAGGTGAAGGAGTACTGAATAGGTTGATTGCTAACGCCATTCTTACTAAAATTTCATTCATATAAAAATAATAAATAAAAAATTACGTATTTTATCCAATTTGGAAATTTAATAATTTGTAATTGGATGTTATATAAAGTTCATACGTGGGACAATTTCAGATGATAAAAAAAAATTGCATTCTGTTTGTAGTATTGTTGTTGATCGCAAGCGTTGGTTTTGCTCAAGATGAGCCAATTCTTTCTCCATCATTTTATAATCCATATGATAATATTCCACCTGGATCTCCTCCAAATTATAATTTAATCGATTCATCATATTTTCAGGGTGTTCCAAATTTGCCTGATCCACTTACTAATGATGCTGGTGGGTTTTATATCTTCAGTGACACTTCTGAAGGTAAGTGGTATATTACTAATTTCCTTTACTCAAGAGGAAAATCATTAGAACAATTCCACGGTTCAATTTTGGTAAACCTCTCGCAACCACCTGCTCCAAATGTGAATATCTGGAGTAAAGGGTTTGAACTATCAAATGATCTCAAACAAAATGATAGATGGGGTTGGGTTAGATGGCCAGATAGTATCGCACCAAATCTATATGAAATTTGGTGGGATATTACCATAGATTATGCCAAGAAAAAAGATACAGGTGACTTTCGAGATACACTCGGGGTAGAAGTCGCTGGGTGTGCTATTGATTTCAATATCTGGTCGTCAGGACATGATGTACCTTTTGATGAGACTCAAGTTTATCTCGGTGATGATATGATTCCTTTATCAGATGTACCTGGTTTTTCAGATACATATTCTGGGATTACAGACCAGTATCAGTTTAATAATCCCGAAAATGATCCAAACACAAGTGTCTTTACTACTAAAATTCTTCCAGGAGCAACATATAATAAAAATGGTTTAATCTCTCCTGGTACCTCTTACGGAGATATGTATAGTGGTTCGTATGCATATGATGCCAACGGAATTCAATTTGCGACGATGTTTTGTCCACCTGCTAATCCACCGAATTTTGTGCGTTGTGAGGATGAAGATGAGGGGGATGACCATGACGATGACGATGAAGAAGATGATGACGATGACGATGATGAAGATGATGAAGATGAAGATAACTGTGATAGAAGCTATGTGATTTGTGCCGGCGAAAGTATTATTGATACAATCACTGTCACTGATCCAGACGATGATGATTCTCTTTCTGTTTTTCTTTTTTCAGGTCCTGGTTCAATTATTTGCGACAACAGTACTTCACCTGCTTATTGTTATTTTGAATTTTATCCTGATACATCTGGTGAGTATACTATAGTTTTCTCAGTAAACGATGATGACGATGACCATGATGATGACGACGATGATGATACAATGGAAGTTACTTTTTATGTCACAATAAGTTCAGCACCTACTATTGAATTACCATTTGACACAACCTATTTCCAATGTATGTCTGAACAAATTTGTTTACCTGTCACAATAAATGATGTCGACTGTGACATTACTTCTGTTTCTACAAACATAGGCTCTTTTACTGGTTCAATTTATGGGTATGATCAATTAGCTTCGATAAATAATCTTGGTGGAACTGTAACACAAGTTGGTGGTGGTTCCCCTGGTACTGTCTTATTGACATCCGCTGATTTTGTTTTACCTCTAAATTCACTTTCGGGAGTAAGTGTGCTCTTGCCAGACTTTATTTTTGCTGATTCGATTGCTGATTATGGAACATTTTCAACTGATTCAACTTTTGGAAACTCACCATTTTATATGCTATCATCTCCAACTGACATGACATATACTCTACCTGGTTCAGGTGGACCGGACGGTGGTGACGGCGATGGTTCTATTACATTTGTTTCAGGAGATTATTGTGTCATAGGCTTTAAACAATATATAGCATCTTGTTATGCATCTAATTCGGATTTTGTTGTTTTTACAAATACAGACGGTGGGGGAAACGCTGATTTCAACTTTTTGTTAGATGATAGTGTTGTATTCTCTGTTAATAAAAGCTTTATAGCTGGAATGGCTGGTTCGGGTGATGGTGGAACATATATTGATTTACCCGATGGAATAATTTACAATATGGTTCATATTGTTTGTCAGTCATCATCTTTAGAAATTGACGCAATAGCTGCCCGAGTTACTCAATCTACAGCTGGCTCAGAATTATGCTTTACACCAGATACGGCAGGAGTTTATGAAATTATAGTCAGCGTTACAGATACTTGTGGTTCAGTTGGTTCTGATACAATGCTGGTTACAATTACCAAGGGTAATCCTCCAGTTGCTAATGCTGGCAATGACTTCACACAAAATTTATGTACTCTCTCTGAAATATGTTTTGGAGTAAATTTCTCTGATGCTGATAACGATTTAGCTCTTACAGAACTTGTTTCTGGAGTCGGTACCTTAACTGGTAATCAAGTTTGTTTCACACCAGCATCTGCTGGTGATTATACTTTCATAATTCATGCTGTTGATACATGTGGTGCTGATGATTACGATACTGTTGTTGTCTCTGTCAATGTAAATAATGCTCCAATAGCAACTCAACCTGATTCGGTAACTTTATTCCTCTGCGATACAACTCAACTTTGTACTCAGCTTGTAGCAACTGATGCTGATAGTGATTCTTTGACATGGTCGCTTATTAGTGGTGTTGGTTCTGTAACAACTTCTGGGAACTACTGTTTTACTCCTTCAGGTACAGGAATTATTGAAGCGGTTATTGCTGTGACATATCCATGTGGTTCAGCTGATACAATTACAACCTATTATGACATTACAATAAATTCTGCTCCAATCGCTGTTGACCCAGCTTCCCCTTTTGATAAATTCCTTTGTCAATCAGAACAAGTTTGTTATCAATTCTCAGCGTCTGACGTAGATAGCGGAACTTTGACATGGACTATGCTTGCTGGTTCTGATGGTACTATTACAACTGATGGTCTTTGGTGTTTTACTCCAATAGCCAATGGAAGCTTTACTCTTTCTGCGGTAGTGACTGATTCATGCGGACTTGCTGACACAACATCGAAAACTTTTAATATTATAATAAACGACACACCGCTTATGGCACTTGGTGCTGATACATCGGTTTCTTTATGTTTGAACGAGCAAATCTGTCTTGACTATGCTGTCTCTGACATCCAAGGTGCCAATGGTTTAACCGAAGCGATGCTTTCTGGATTTGGAACTTTAGATACTCTGCTTAACCAAATCTGTTTTGTTCCATCATCAGCTGGTTCATATCAGTTTATTATGTCCGTTACCGACTCATGTGGTACAACTGGCCTTGATACAATAAATGTTTCCGTCGCACTTGGTGAGTTAGCGACAATCAGTTGTCCGATTGATACAATCGTCGTGAATCTTTGTGCTGCTGATTCTATCTGTCAATTGATAGGGATTTCTCCTCTGTCTGCAGTTGTTAGTACGTCGCTTGGAACCTATGCTAATGGTGAGCTTTGTTTCTTTGCTGATACGTCTGGAATTTATACTGCCTCTATTATAGCCGACGAATCTTGCGGTTCGGATACATGCGAAATTGTTTTTGAAGTAATTATCGGATCTGCCGCACAAATTTCTTGTCCTGCTCCTCAAAATATATTTATCTGCGAATCTGATTCTATTTGTATTCCCGTTGGTGTAAACGGCTCGGATGTTTCTGTTTCTGTTTCGCCAATAGGTTCTTATCAGTCTGGTAATATTTGTTTCCCTGCTGATACATCTGGACATTATGAATTAGAAGTTATCGCAGTTACCGCTTGTGGTTCAGATACCTGTATCGTTATTGTCGATGTTGTTCTAAATTCTGCCCCTATTGCTGTTGACCCACCTGCGATTATTGACACTTTCTTATGCGACAACCAATCTCTCTGTTATCAGCTGGTTGCCAATGATGCCGATGGTTCTGCACTGACATGGTCAAAACTTTCTGGTATTGGAACAGTCTCATCAAGTGGTCAATTCTGCTTTACCTCATCAGGTGCTGGAAGCTACGTCGTTTCGGCTGTTGTTGCTGATTCATGCGGTGCTGTTGATACCGTTAGCATGACGTACAATGTTACATTAAATTCTGCACCATTGATTACAATTGCCAATGATACTACTGTTACGCTCTGTGTTTCACAATCAGTTTGTGTACCATATCTGTCTTCTGATATAGATAATAATATTTCAGGAATTGATTTGCTTGTTGGTAATGGTGTTGTTGACACGATGAATTCGCAAATATGTTTCTATCCGAACACAACTGGTACCTACCAGTTTATTGCTCGAGTAACTGACGAATGTGGTCTTGAAGCAATTGATACCGTTAATATTACTGTTACTTTAAACGTTGCTCCGATAGTTGATGCGGGTGCTGACCAAATTCTTTTCCAATGCCTACCAACAGAAATTTGTCAGACAATAACAGCAACTGACACCGATGGTAATATGACCCTTCTTGAAATGACAGAAGGTGTCGGAACTTTCAACGCTGGCGAACTTTGTTTTACTCCTGACTCTAATTTCTGTTATGAATTTATTTTCCGTGCTGTTGATGACTGTGGTTTGGAAGCTTTTGATACACTTATTATTTGTGTTGATTTAAACAATGCTCCAACAGTCGATGCTGGTATTGACCAAACCATATTCCAATGTACTCCTGCTGAGATTTGCGTTCCTGCATCCTCTTCAGATAGTGATGGTAACCTAACATCAACTAACTTGACGTCAATGATCGGTATATATAATGGTACTTCTATCTGTTTCACTCCTGATTCATCTGGTATCTATACTTTTATTTTAGAAGCGACCGATGATTGTGGTTTGACATCTACCGATACTCTGCTTGTTACAGTGACCTTAAACACAGATCCAATATGTAACGTTCCTGCTGATACTATTCTCAGCCAATGTACTCTTGCTCCAGTTTGTTTGCCTCTGTCAGGTTCCGATATTGATAATAATTTAGATTTCTGTACGATTGTTTCAGGTCCTGGTTCAATCTCTGGTGGTAATTGGTGCTATACGCCAACCGCAAGTCAGGTAGTGACAGTAACCGTCGAGTGCGTAGATTCATGTGGAGCAGTTTGTCAGTCGACCTTCTCGGTTGAATTCAAAATTAATCAGGATCCAACAATTTCATTCGCAACGACAACTGATCAATTCCTTTGTAATTCAGTTGAACTATGCCTTGACTATTCGGTTTCTGACCCAAATGACCCACAGGCGAAAACTGTTACCTTGTTGACTGCTGTTGGAACACTTGATGAAGTAAACAATCAAGTTTGTTTCACGCCTGACACATCTGGTATGTATACATTTATTCTAAATGTCACTGATGATTGTGGTGCATCTTCAGTTGATACTGCCATGGTAATGGTAACAATTAATTCCGCTCCTATTGTAAACTTAGAATCGAATCAAACAATTAATCTCTGTCAAGCACAGGAAATTTGTCTCAATGCTTCAATCTCTGATATTGACAATAACTTATCTGGATTTACTTTTACTGGTAATGGTTTATATAATGGTAGCACTATCTGTTTTACTCCTACCACTTCTGGTGACTACCAATTTATTTTAGAAGCAACTGATGCTTGTGGTGTTTCAACAATAGATACAGTTGTTATAACCGTAGAATTAAATTCTACACCAACCGTTCAGTTTGCCCCTGCTCCTGATACTTTGCTCTGCTCTCCGACATCTTTGTGTGTCAGTTATACTGCCACCGATGCTGATGGTTTGCTTGGCATGACCGAACTGATGGTCTCAGGCTTTGGTACTATCGATACTACTACTAATCAAATTTGTTACACACCAACGACTGCGGGCTCATATGAATTCATAATTCAAGTTATTGATTCATGCGGAGCGTCAGCACTTGATACTGTTGTTATGTTGGTCGACTTTGGTGAGTCGGCAATCATCGCATGTCCAACCGATACTATTGATATAAATCTTTGTGCTGCTGATGTCGTTTGTCAAATGATTGACATTCAACCAGCCACAGCAATTGTAACGGCTTCATTTGGAACCTATACAGGGGGAGAACTTTGCTTCACTGCTGATACATCTGGAATCTACACAATTACTTTAATTGCCGATGAATCTTGTGGCTCGGACAGTTGTAATGTTGTCTTTAATGTAACGATAGGAACTGGTGCGACAATTAGTTGTCCATCAACACAGTCTCTCTTTATATGTGAAGCTGATTCAATTTGTATTCCAGTAGGTATCAATGGTGCCGATGTTTCGGTTACAGTTTCTCCATTTGGTTCTTACCAAGCAGGGAATATTTGTTTCCCAGCAGACACATCAGGTCATTATGAAATTTCTGTCGTGGCAACCACCGCTTGTGGTTCTGACTCATGCGTCATTGTTGTTGATGTTGTCATCAACGATGCACCTATAGCTGATGACCCTGCGGGGCAAGCAGCATTTGCATCAACAGCAATTGATACTTTTCTCTGTGCTGCTGATCAAATTTGCTATCAGTTTACTGCAACAGATGTTAACGGGGGGACGCTTATTTGGTCAAGACTTTCTGGTGATGGTACTGTTTCACCGACTGGTCTCTGGTGTTTTAATGCTTCTAACAATATGTATACTATCAACGCAACTACAAGCTACTCTGTTGTTGGTGTCGTCACAGATTCTTGTGGTGCCTCGGATACTCTTAGTTTAACTTACAATGTCGATATAAATTCTGCACCGTTAATAACAATTGGAAATATTCCATTAAATGCTGGTGCTGCGGTTGCTTCAGTAAATAACAATACTGTTCAGTTGTGTTCAGGTACGACTCTCTGTTTTGATTATTCAACATCTGATGTTGATAATAATATCAGCTCAGTATCACTACTCACACCATTGGGTATACTTAATACCGTTGATAGTACCGTTTGCTTTACTCCTGATACTTCGGGTACGTATCTTCTTGTTATGCAAGTTACCGATTCTTGCGGTGCGACTGGTATTGATTCTCTTAATGTGATAGTTGAATTTAATGATGCTCCTATTGTTAATGCGGGTGTTGATGATTCTATCTTCTTGTGTGACAATTCTCAACTTTGTTGGGGTGTTTCAGTTACCGATATTGATGCAAATATTGATTCCATATATATTACAACTGCTGTTGGAACCTATAACAGTTCGACAATCTGTTTCACACCAGACACTATCGGTGTTTATACTTTTATTCTTAGAGCTGTTGATGTATGTGGCCTTTATGATGAAGATACTGTTCAGTATACTGTCGGTCTTAATTCTCCACCTATATGTAATATTCCAAACGACACAACCTTGTTCCAGTGTTCTCCTACTGAAATTCGATTACCTTTAAGTGCAAGCGATGTTGATGACAATTTTGATCATTGTGAGATTTTGGCTGGGCCTGGTTCTATTATTGGCAATGAATGGGTCTATACTCCAACATCTGATCAATCTGTCATGGTGAAAATTATGTGTCTTGATTCATGTGGTGCCGCTTGTATTGATTCATTCAGCGTTACACTTGAGCTCAATGATGCTCCTGTTGTCGATGCGGGTGATGATTTCACACAGTTCTTATGTGCTGTCGAAGAAATATGTTTACCGATTACATATTCTGACCAAAATAATAATCTTGATTTTGTTCAACTGATTACTACTAATGGAACTCTTAACACTTCTACCAATGAAATTTGCTTCACACCAACAGCATCCGACGGACAGAGCTATCGCTTTATTGTAAAGGCTGTTGATGTTTGCGGAGCAGAAAGTTTTGACACGGTCAATGTTGTTGTCGATTATAACAATCCACCAAGCTTAGATGTTCCACCAAGTTTTGTTGTCTATCTTGATGACCCAGGTGAAGTCTGTTTTGATGTATCATCGTATGATGTAGATACAAACATGACATCTGTTACTGTTACTGCTCCTGGAACCTATGACCAGCTTGCCGATCAGGTTTGTTTCGTCGCTGATTCCTCTGGAGAATATTGCTTTACCATTACAGCGTCTGATGATTGTGGTCAACTTGTCACAAGAGATATTTGTATTACTATTCAAATTGACGAATGCTTCCTACTTCAAATCGACAAAACACATGCTACGTTCCAAGGACAATATGAAACAGTCAAAATATACTATGATGGTTCTACTAAGGAAATCGGTGGTTTTGATGTTACAATTGGCTATGATCAATCGGCATTAAGTGTTGGCGATGTTCGCCCTGGTGATCTCTTTACTGATTGTGGATGGGAGTACTTTACCTATCGAATGGGACCAAACGGAAATTGCGGTACTGGTTGTCCAACAGGTGTCTTAAGAATTGTCGGAATCGCAGAAACAAACAATGGTGGCTACCATCCTGACTGCTTTATGGCATCTGTCGTTGGCGATATTGCACAAGTTGATTTCTTAGTTTCAAATGATAGAACACTTGAATGTCAATACGCAGCTATTAACTTCTTCTGGTTTGACTGTGGAGATAATACCCTTTCATCACGTCTCGGGGACACTCTTTGGATGTCTCGTGATGTCTTTGGTCTTGAGGGAAATATTATTACTGATAACTCTTATGGCTTCCCTGGCTACTATGGTGCCCATGATGACTGTATGGTTGGTGGTGGTGAACCAGGAAAAATGCCGATTCGTTGTGTTGACTTCACCAATGGTGGAATCGACATCGTCTGTGCAGATTCTATTGATGCTGTTGGCGACATTAATCTCAACGAAATCTCTTACGAAATTGCCGATGCCGTTCTCTACTCAAACTATTTTGTTTATGGACTCTCAGTCTTTACTCAAAATGTTGAGGGACAGATTGCTGCTTCAGATGTCAACAAAGATGGCTTGTCACTTTCAGTTGCTGATTTAGTTTACTTAGTCAGAGTCATTGTTGGTGACGCTCTTCCATATGCCAAGCGTGTTGCTAACTATAATGCCGAAGCCGAGTTCATCGTTCAAAATGGTCAACTGGTCATCTCTAAAGCTGATGATAAGATTGGTGCGGTATCTCTTACAATTGAGGGAGATGCCCGACCTGAGTTGATCGGCGATGCGACTAAGATGAATATCAATTATGACTACGATGGTGAGTTTACTAAAGTCATTATTTATTCACTTGATGGTAAAGCAAGTTTAGCCGAGGGCGAGTTGTTGAAACTTAACGGACATAATAAAATTTCTGAAATTGATGTTGGTAGTTATGATGGATATATCATGACTGCAAAATTAGAAAGTTTACCTGATTACTTTGAACTGTCACAAAACTATCCGAACCCATTTAACCCAACTACTAATATTAGTTTTGGCTTACCGATTGCGTCTGATTGGGAATTAGTAGTTTATAATCTTTTAGGACAGGTAGTTGATAGGTTCGAAGATAATTCAGAAGCAGGTTTCATAGAAATAGAGTGGGATGCCTCTAAGTACGCCTCTGGGGTGTATTTCTATCGTCTGAGGGCTGGAGAGTTCAGCGACACCAGAAAGATGGTTTTGTTGAAGTAATTTTTTCTTCGGAACTCCTTAAACAAAAAGCCCGTTGTTGTATGCGGGTTTTTTGTTATACGGTCGTTTTTTTGTTTTTATAAATGAGGGGACTAAGGGGTGTGTAATTGTCAACCTGAGTTTGCCTGTGCAAATAGGTTGTGAGCGAAGTTGATTGGTTAGAAGTAAGATGAAGGGCGTTTCACTAAACGCCTCTACAATGAGTACTTTGAATTGTAGGGAACAGGCTTGCCTTTTCCGTGTTTTATTTTCTCTAACTGGAACTAATAAATCGTAGGGAAGAACCCTTTAGCGGTTCTGCCATAATATTCTATCTTTACAATTATGATTAATTTGTAGGGCAGGTCTTTCTGAGGCCTGACAATACTTGTTTGGAATGGGTTTACTTTTCTTCTTGATACAAATCCACTATCGTCGCTCCCCAGCTTCCACCAGTTCCACCCTCTTGATAAAATTCTTTGACCGATGCATGTTCTTTGAGAAGAGCTAGTACAATATCACGCTTAACCCCAATACCTTTGCCATGTACAATACGAAGCTTGTAAATCTTTCGCTTGAGGCATTCATGGATATACTCAAGCAAAACATCTTTTGTATCTTTCGGTGCAAAATGATGTAAGTCGAGGGTTCCGTCTATCGGATACTCATGTGGTTGATCGTTGTCGTTGTTCATAGTAGTAATATAATCCTTGTTTAGTTTAATCAACCTTATCTTATCGAAAAGTATTCAATGATTCTCTTGAACTCCTCTCCGGCAAAGCCGGAGTCCAGTACAGGAACATCTTTGTTTTGTGCATGGCAGACGCCCTCGTCTGCCAATCTTCAACACATTCACTACAACTCTACCGTAATTTCCAACTACACTCTCTATGATGAATAAGTTTTCATTACAAGGAAAAACAGCATGCACAAAAAGACTACAATAAATATTAGCAAAAATGGCTTAAGCCATTTTTTTCAGTAAAGCCATTTCGGCGTAACAGGCTGTGGACTAATTTGTTACGATGAAAAAAAGTGAAAAAACGTGAATAAAAAAATATTTTATATCAAAAACGAACCCATTTTAGGAAGTTGCTTTTTAAAAATAGTAAAATTTGAGAAAACAAACCCAATTCGTTATAAGTGAAAGTGAACAATAAGATTATAGAGGATTATCTGTTATGTCGGTTCCTGAAGCCACGAAGTGGGTTTGTGAACCGACATTTCCTATTGCGACACGACCTCCAAGTTTGGGATGATCTTTTGTAAATGTTTTTATAATTGATCTCAGCCTGCTGCATGGTTTTTTGGTTCGACCATGACAGATTTTTCTCGTTCGACAATTACCAAGCCTGCTTTTGCTTTACGAGGTTTACGAACATATTTACGCTTGGTATAAATAACAGGAACCATCGAATCATTACGTGCTTTAGAATGAAAGGCAGCGATTGCGGCAGTCTCGGCTATCTCTTGCATAGATGGCTCAAAGCTTTTGTTGGGATATTTCATAACCACATGAGACCCGGGACATTGTGATGCGTGGAACCAGTATTCGTATGGTTTACAAAATTCAAATGTGGTGCGATCGTTATCAGCACCATCACGACCGATGTAAATCGTCAACCCTGTACTCAGTTGATGCTCACGGTAAGGGAGACGTTCCACCTGAATTGCTTTGCTATGTTCTCGGGGAAGCAATGCGGCAATCTCAGATGAAAATTTTTCTTTGGCATTCTGAAATTGAAGCTCAAGTTCTGAGAGGATTGTCTCTGTTTGTGCTAACTCGCCTTTTGTAATTTCTAATCTTCGTTTGAGAAGTTCTAAACCCTCACGTCCTTTGCGATGTTTCTTAAAATATTTCTCGGCGTTTTCATTGGGCGAGAGCGATGAGTCCAAGCTGATTGTCAGTTCGGTTGCTTTGTCAGTGTAAATATTTTTGACGGTGATTGACTCCATCCCTTTTTTGATAAGGGCAAAATTTATTTGAAGAAGCTCACCATATAATTTATATGTCTCATAATCGGATGCTTTGACAATATCAGCTTCAACATTTACGATTCGTTTTTGTAATTTTTTAATCTGTTTTTTAACTGCTGTAATGTAAATCTTTTCATCGTCGACTGTTTTAACGGCAGAGTTTTTACGCTCGGTGACACTCATCGATGCAAGCGAAAGCGATTTGAATTTTTCAGGTTGTGAATCAACCGACGAAAGTTTAAAAGGATACGCTTCATACATCCCTTTGACTTGGTAGAGATAGCCTTTGTCAAACTGTTCAAACGATTCTATTAAACCTTGTATACCGTTTACAATATTTGTGGCAATCGCCACATCAATTTGCGAAACAGGAAGCGGGTCAAGACCGATTCGTTTTTGAAGTTCAATCGCCAAAGTGATATTAAAGCCAAGCATGTATCTGTCTAAGAAAAAAGTCAGTGCCAAATTTTCCTTTTTCTGACAAAGTTCCAAAAATGATTCAACACTCAAATCAATTGGGCTTAATCTGTCAGGAAGTGGCGTTGTTTCATACAATTCTTTTTTACCAATTTCTTTTTTGCGTAAGGTCAGCTCTTTTTCCATTTTGTCGTTGAGTAGCCACAGGTTGCCGTTGGGACCGAGTGCTTCAAAAACTAAATATTTTGTCTTATCGTTATGTGTGATAGTGATTTGTATTATGCGGTCAAAGCCGAGCTGTTCGATGTGGGTGATGACAGCACTATCTAAAGCAAATATCGGCCAAGGTTTTTCGCGAGTTTTTAGATTGATTTTCGATGGTGGAATCAAAAAAATCCCGCTTTTGGTTGGATGGTAGATGAATGAGAGAGCTAAGCGACTCTTGTTCTTACAGACAATGAATGCCGAACGTTCTTTTTTGTAGAAC
This sequence comes from Candidatus Zixiibacteriota bacterium, assembly GCA_024280215.1. Classification (GTDB taxonomy): domain Bacteria; phylum Zixibacteria; class MSB-5A5; order GN15; family FEB-12; genus QQUK01. Next base: position 73,952 of record JAJRQO010000036.1, on the reverse strand, counting down.
TCTGTCGAGACAATTTTAGCTCCAATAAGTTCTTTTTTGAGCTCTTGCACTAAAGCATAAATGTGAAATGAAGTTTGCATGGCGACAATATAGAGGATTTTGACGAGAAAAAAAATAAAAGATTTACTTATTATACTGAACATTTAATGAGTTCAGGCGTATATTAATCATGACCCTCTATGGGTGGGATGTAAAGGGATTTTACAGGTTTTATGAAAACGGTGATGCAAAGGATGTGTCGCCGTTTTCGCTTATTGTGATACATTAGTCAAAAAAGCAAAATCATGTTTTATCTGCTCATAATCATCTCTATCTTTTCCAAATTCTAAAAATTTTTGATAATGATATACCGCTTTTTCTTTGTTCTTATTTTGTAAATATATAAACATGGAGATAATATAATAAGATGGTGATTGCTTATCTTTGAGATAAAATGTTTTTGCTATTTCTATCGCTTTATCTATTTTACCAAATCGAATATAGCCCGATGCCAATAACTCAACGATATCTGTTCTACCATGTGATACAGATTTTCCTTTTTCAAGAATTGTAATAGCTGTTTTATAATCTCCTTTTCTTAGTAATAAATCACCATAAAATTTAAGAACAGGTGGATATGTGCTTTGAATTTGTAAAGCTTTTTCAAAATAATATTGTGCACTATCAAAGTTTTGCATTTCCATGAAGATAGAACCGCGTAGTTGTATAAAGTCAATATTTTTAGGATATGCCTTGGTTAAATAATTAGATATAGTATAAGCATCTTGATACTTTCCACTATCAATAAAAGTGTATGCATTATTAAATTTATAATAATCAATAAATCTTGATTTCATTTCGTTTTGCAAAACAGTCGCTTTTTTAGGTAATGAATTCTCAATATAGTAGTTAAATAAGATAGTCCATCCAGGTCTAAATTGAAGCCCTTGTCTTGAAAATAGAATCGATTCATATCGACTAAGCGATTTGTTTTTATCAATGTTTAAAAAGATGAATGATGAAGTAAAAGTGAGAGACAGAAATAGTACTATGATTATACTACTTCCACTTAATTTTATTTGAGTTTTTTCTATTAAATAAAAGATTAGTAGTATTGGAAGAAATAAGGTCATAGACATAAGATCCCAATCTCGAGCAAATCCAATATAAGGGTTTATAAATAACAGAAATAACAATGAACCGATGCTTGAAGAAGTAAGATATATTGAAAAGGTATCAAATTTTATTTTTTTAAAATCAAGAATAAAAATTATTGCAAAAACTATTAACATTGGAAAAAGAAGAAGTATAAGATTAAGTATATCTAAAAGATGCATGAAGGAGAATACAAAGTATGAAGGGTTCTCAGGATTACTTGAAAATAGAGGCAGTAGGATTTGAGAAATTTTATTGTTTTGATACATGATATAAATTGTTGCTAAGCTTAATACTGTAGATATGAGTGAAACCTGAGTTATATGTTTTTTGACATACCGTTTTGTTTTATCAATATCAAATTTTCTCCAGACTAATACATAGATAAATCCAAAACTTAAATAAATTGCCTGGGCATGCATTAGTAAAGTGATGATAAAAAATAATATTCCCCAAACGAGATATTTTGAAGAAGTAAAAGATTTTAAGCCGAAGTAGACATACAGTGATGTTGACATCCAAAGGATTGGGTAAAACTCAACGTAGCCCATAAATAATAGAGTTAATCCTGAAAACAAAAATGATAGAAAGGCAAAAACTTTCACCTGCTTATTATCAAAAATTATATTTATAATGTTCTTGAGATTGAAGAAAAACAGAACTCCAGAGAAGATTGAAATAATTTGAAACGCAAGAAGTGAAGTTTCTTTTGAGTTTGCTCCAAGCAAAAATTGAACACCTCTTATAATATATGATGATAAAAATTCAGTTGGTTTGATTAAGAAAAATTCAGGGTTAGAAAAATTTGCTATCCATGCATATCCATCACCTAAGAAAAAAGTTTCAATTCTAAAAAAATATAAAAATGTAGTGAATGCTAAGATAAAAATTGAAAATGATAAATTACTAACAAAAATCAAATAATACATCTTTTTTTCTAATAAATTTTCCCAAAAAGATTCTTTGATAAATCTTGTAGATAAAAAAACAATTGTAAATGGAATTATAAAAAGAAATGCTATCGGTTCTTTTATGAAAAGTAAATGATTTAAGCCCCACATCAAATCAAATTTAAATATCAGATTAAGAGAAAAGAAAATATATACAATAAGAGTATATGCTACGATAATATGATTATATTTTTTAGAAATATCCATTTATTGCCTATAGATTTGGTTTTGTATATCCGCAATATGATATTATACAATACAAAACTACATGAGACAAGGGATTATCTTTTGAGGCAGATTGTTTAACAACCTGCCTTAATTGAATTTAATAGATTTTTACACCATATCTTCAGGTTTGACTTTTTCGTCGAACTCATCAGCTGTTAGAATACCCAAAGCAACCGCAGCTTCTTTAAGTGTCGTGCCTTCTTTGTGAGCTTTCTTGGCGATGCTTGCGGCATTATCATAACCAACATGAGGGTTCAAAGCTGTGACAAGCATGAGTGAATTGTTTAAAAAGTTTTTAATGTTTTCATGATGTGGTTCAATACCAACCGCACAGTTGTTATTAAACATCTCACATGAGTCAGCAATCAACCGAATAGACTGAAGCAAATTGTAAATCATAACAGGTTTGAAAACGTTCAGTTCATAATGACCTGACATACCACCAACATTGACAGCGACATCGTTACCGAGAACCTGAGCACAGACCATCGTCATTGCTTCTGGTTGGGTCGGATTAACTTTCCCCGGCATAATCGACGAGCCCGGTTCGTTGGCAGGGATAATGATTTCGCCAATACCACAACGAGGCCCCGAGGCGAGCAAACGAATATCAGATGCAATTTTCATAAGTGAACAGGCGAGAGTTTTCATCACACCAGATGCTTCAACGATTGCATCATGAGCGGCGAGTGCTTCAAACTTGTTTTCAGCAGTAATGAATTTTTTACCTGTTAGTTCAGAAATTTTAGCAGCTGCTTTGACGGCAAACTCTGGATGAGTGTTAAGCCCAGTCCCTACAGCGGTACCACCCAAGGCAAGCGGGTAAAGACGAGTCAGGCACGATTCAATACGGTCGAGTCCATTGGACAACTGCATAACATAACCAGAGAACTCTTGTCCGAGAGTAAGCGGGACAGCATCCATAAGATGTGTCCGACCAATTTTGATAACATCGTTAAAATTTTCAGACTTTATTTTCAGCGTATTACGAAGCAAAGTAACCATCGGAATCAACCGTCGGTGGATTTCTTCAACTGCGGCGATATGCATCGCTGTTGGAAATGTGTCGTTGGACGATTGTGCTTTGTTTACATCATCGTTGGGATGTACAGGAGTTTTTGAACCGATAGTTCCACCAGCTATTTCGATAGCACGGTTGGAGATAACTTCGTTGACATTCATGTTTGTCTGTGTGCCAGAACCAGTTTGCCAGATAACAAGTGGGAAATGGTCGGCGAGTTTTCCATCGATGACCTCATCGGCGGCTTTGACGATTAAGTCCCCTTTTTCTTTGTCAAGAATACCAAGTTCGACATTTACCAATGCGGCAGATTTTTTCAAAATTCCAAAAGCACGAATTAGTTCAGTAGGCATTGTTTCGCCACCGATTTTGAAATTCATTTTAGAACGGGCAGTTTGAGCACCATAATACTTATCAGACGGTACTTTGATTTCACCCATTGAGTCAGTTTCAGTTCTATATTCCATACAAACCTCATTTTATAAACAGATTGCGATTTTTTTCACTATTTCAAATATACTGAATTCACGATGTGGTGCAACAACGAAATTCTTAATTTTGTATCCTGTTATGGGACAAAATGATAGTTATGGGAAATAGAGTCTGCTTGACTTTTTTAAGATGCTACTTTATTATATATAAAATTAAGTTGTCTATATTTGTGAGGGCTTTTATGTATAAAAATTATTTTTTCAAAACAATATTTCTACTTTTATTTGTTTTTTTGGTAAGCTCTGTTTCTGCACAACGAACTGGAACAATTTACACCAAAGATGGATCTGTTTTTGAAAAAATTACATTTAAAAAAAATGTGCGCTTGAAAATTATATCCTTTTTATACTCTGAAAAAAAAATGTATATCAGTTTTGCTGATATATCTAAAATTCTCAATGGAGAGGGTGCCGATATATCAAAAATAGTTTTGGGTGTTTATTATGATCCCGAAAGCAAACGGACACAAAACCAAAATAATAATATTGAATGGCTAAACGATATAAATGCAAAACCATGGAGTGTGAGTGCATTTTTTCAAATGGGGTACACTACTCCAGCGGGGAAATATTATGATGGTTTTAGTTCAGGAAAAAGTGTAAACGCTGACATTGCGGTTTCAGTCGCCGAGGAATATTCGCTGAGGTTTTCTTATAGCACTGGTGGCATAGAGCTTCCTAAAAATTTTATTATTTTTGAATCAAACGAGCCATCAATTTCAATTCTTGACCAATCTCTTGATTATGACACCAAACGTTATTTTGTCTCGTTTCAGATGAACCGACCTCTTGCTCCGTACAAGGAAGAACAATCATATTTTTATGGATATGCTGGCTTTGGGTATCTTAGTGAAAAATTAAGCCTAAATGTTTCTATTTTAGATACGAATACAAATCTTGTCTATACCGACCAAACAGTTCTAAATGAAACATATGAATCTTTGAGAATGGGGATGGGGCTTGTGAAAATTCTAACTCCACATATAGGTTTTAATACCGAAATATCATTTGATATTGTCGGAGCATTTCAGGAAGAGATAGAAGCAATTTGGTTTGAATTTAAGATTGGACTGACGTTGGTGATGTAAAAACACAACATGAGAGTCTGCTACACATCATTTGTTGACAAATAGATATAATTATCTTATTTTAAGAAAAATAAAAAACTAAAGTAGGCGGAATGAAAAAAATAATTATTATAATTATTCTTCAACTTTTAATATTAACATCTTGTACCTTCGCAATTAAACCTGGTTTTCTATTATCAGATAAATCAGAAAGTTTTCAAATTACGGGATTATTACATACAGACACTTCAGTAATTTCTTTTCATAACCTGTTTACTAATAGTTCAATAAAGCTGTATCAAAAATTTGTAAGTCCTTATAAAGGAAGCTCATGTTTTATGCATCCACATTGCTCGTTATATGGTCAGCTTGCTTTTAAAAAATACAATCCAATAAAAGCTTTTATGATGACCTCTGATAGACTGCACAGATGTGGACATGACTTAGAAAATTATAATATTGTTGAGATTGGTGATTATCTTAGATATAATGACCCATTAGAATTTATTGTTGCCAGTAAGGAAACAGGTTCACGTAATTCTAACATAAATAATTCACAAATAAGTTCGCTGACAGTTAATCAAAAGATGATGGAAACAACATCAGCTTCAGATAGCTTACTATATAATTTTGCTTTTACATTGCAAATAAATGGTGATTTTATAAATGCTATAGTTGAATATCAACGCTTAATATCCTATTATCCAAACAGTTTATTGAATGTACAAGCTAATCTTAATATATTTGATTGTTATTATCTGCTTGAAGATTATTTTCATGTTGCTACTTGGGGAAAGTATCTTCTGGAAGATAAAAATTTTACGGATAATCAAGATCAATTAAACTATAAAATTGGATTAGCATATTTGAAATTAAGAAATTTCCCTCTTGCTCGTGTTCATTTTAATTCAATTGTAAGCAATAAAAATAGTTTAGTTGATAAAAGTATAATGCTAAAAGGTTTATCATATGCCTATGAACTGAATTGGGAAAAAGCCTCTAAAGAATTTAATCTGATAAAATCAAATTCACAATATGACATTTTTAAGAAAAGTAATCTCTTGTCTTGTGAGCAGGGAAAAAATTTAAATTATCGAAATTCTACAATTGCTGGAGTTCTTGCGATTGTTCCAGGTTTAGGATATTTGTACGATGGTTATCCTAAAACAGCAATATCCTCATTGATTGTGAACGGATTATTCTTTTGGGGAACTTATTCAGCTTTTGATAATGAGAATTATGGTCTCGGAACGTTAATGGGAGTTTTTTCCTTTGGATGGTATTCTGGTAATATCTATGGTTCTATAATGTCAGCAAAAAGAATGAATAATAAATTGGAAAATAATTTATTATTAAATTTTAATTTAGGTTTTAAATTTTAAAATAATAGCCTTTTTAAGAAATTGGAGAATGTATGTTTAAAAAAGTTAACGAAAAGAGCATGTTTTCAAAATTTACTTTGTATCTTTCATTATTATCTTTTGTTTGGGTCATCATGGGATGTGATATTGCCCTTGCTCAAACTAAAGTTACAATTCCTGCTGGTACTATTGTATCACTACTTACTTATCAAAGTATTTCCCCTGAGGTACATAAGATAGGAGACAGAGTTAGCTTTACCGTCGCCTATGATGTTGTTATTGATGGCAAGACTGTCATCAAAGCAGGAACAGATGTCTTTGGCGAAATTACTGAGTCTAAACTAAGAGGTGCTATTGGTCAAGCAGCAAAAATTGGTATGTCAATTAGAAGAGTTAATGCTGTTGATGGAACTATAGTTCCATTGTACGGAGCTAAGTTTGCTGAAGGACAAAGTAAAATGGGGACAGCAATTGTTGTAACAGTTCTGTGTTGCGTTCTGGGTTTATTGATTAAAGGTGGCGATGCAGAAATACCATCAGGTTCTGAAATTCAAGCAGAAACAGCAGGAACGATAGTTGTCTTATTAGATTAAAATATTTTTAATATCAAGTAAAAAAAAGAGAGGCATGCCTCTCTTTTTTTTAAGTAAATCAAAATATTAGAATGCGATACCATTAATTAGAATACTAAATGTAGTATGTTTATAATCAAATAAAGAATCAGAAGTCTTACCACCAGAGAGGTAAGCACTAATCTGCCAGTGACGTGCAAATTCATAACCAGCCCCAAGCATAAATCCACCGCCTATATCATTTGAGTTAAAACCATCAGCTTTAAAATTATATACACCAAGTCCAACTATTGAGAAAAAAGTTTTACCTGAGTCATTAAAATAATGATACCATGATGCCCCTTCAAAACCTTGGGTTAAGAGGACAGTTGAGTTGCTTGGTTCATAACCTGCAGCATTCGCTTCATAAACAATCATGTTTTTTTCATCAAAAGCATATCCAAGCATTAAGTTGACGGCAACACCCGCACTGCTTCCGCTAACTGATGAAGCACCATCTAATTCCCATTTTGCTGATGGAGTAAATCCTAAGCCACCACCTAAGACAAAACCTTTACGATTACCGTCAAAAGACCACACTGATGATGCGAGTAAAACAATTACAAATGTTGCGATTAGATATTTTTTCATAAATCCTCCGAAGAAAAATTAATTTGTGTGTGCTAACAATAAGCTTTAATGATAGAAGAATATAATATTGCTGTCAAGCAATGAAGCTAAAAAAGATAAAAGCATCCTTCACTCTTTACATAAAAAAGCTGTCAAGCGAGGACGCCTGACAGCAGATAATGTTATTTGAAAAATATCTTAATTACTATTCGTCGTCGATGATTTGTGCTAAAATTTTCGAGACTGGGATAGTGCCTTCACCAGATTCTTTCATTTGTGGAAAGAAAACTACGTCGCGAATAGTATGTTGATTTGTAAGCACCATCACAAGTCTGTCAATACCAAATCCAAGCCCCGCAGTTGGTGGCATACCGTAGGTAAGAGCGGTGATGAAATCATCATCAAGTGGTTGTGCTTCATCGTCACCCGCTTCCATCGCTTTACCTTGCTGGATGAATCGTTCCATCTGGTCAACAGGATCGTTAAGCTCTGAAAATGCGTTACCCATTTCAAATGATGAGATAAACAATTCGAACCGTTCAGTTAGGCGTGGATTGTCACGATGTTTCTTGGCAAGTGGTGAAATCTCAACAGGGTAGTCGGTGATGAAAGTTGGTTGAATCAAAGTCGGTTCGACTTTTTCTTCCCACATCGCTTCGACAACTTTTCCCCAGTTAATCAAACCGTCACCTTCAACATGGAACTCTTTTGCTTTTACAGTTGCTTCTTCAAATGACATCTCCGAAAAATCAACACCAGTCTCTTCTTTAACAGAGTCAAGCATCGAGATCCATTTGAATTTTGGTTCAAAGTCGATTTCATTCTCACCATAAGGGATTTTGTATGTTCCATGTACGGCAAAAACAGTATCACGCAACATGTTTTCAAAAAGATTCGCCATATCTTTGTAGTCTGCGTACGCCCAATACATTTCTATCATAGTGAATTCAGGATTATGAAAACGGTCGATTCCTTCATTACGAAAATCCTTACAGAGTTCCCATACTTTATCAAAGCCACCAACAATCAGACGTTTGAGATACAACTCATCGGCGATACGCATATACATATCACGGTCGAGTTTGTTGTAAAAAGTTTTAAATGGTTTAGCGTTGCCACCACCGTACATCGGTTGCAGTATAGGTGTTTCGACTTCCAAAAACTCTTGTTTGTTAAGATAATCACGCACCATCTGAATAATTTTTGTTCGCATACGGAAAACATCGCGCACTTCAGGGTTGACTATTAAATCAGCGTAGCGTCTGCGGTAACGTTGTTCAGTATCGGTCAGTCCAGAATGCTTATCAGGTAGCGGATGTAGAGATTTTGTCAGCAGTTTAACCGAAGTTACTTTTAGAGTTTTTTCACCAGTTTTTGTTGTGAATAAAAATCCTTCAACACCAATGATGTCACCGAGATCCGTTGTGTTAAAAATATCAAACTGTTCATCTCCAACTTTATCTTTGCGAACATAGATTTGAATCCGTTCGGAGCCGTCACGTAAGTCGGCAAAAAATGTTTTCCCCATTTTACGCTTGAGCATAATACGTCCAGCACAAGAGATGGTTGTTTCATTTTCAGCGAGTGCATCAAATTCATTTAATGCTTCAGTAATTTGATGAGACCGATTAAATGAATACGGATACGGATTTATATTTCTACTTTGTAAGTCGAGAACTTTGTCTCGTCGTACTTTTATCAGTTCAGCAAGAGGTATCGAAATTTCAGCATCGACGGGGGTATTGTTTTTTTCTTCAGACATATTTCATATTTCTTTATATTTATATTGTTATAAATTTATTACTATTTGCTTTTTAATTTTTTCTTTAACGCTTTCTTTACGGGTGCGGGAACAAGCCCAGTAATATCTCCTCCATTGATGGCAACATCTTTGACAATAGTTGATGAGAGGTAGACCCATGAAAGAGCAGGCATCAAAAAAACAGTTTCGATTTCGTGGGCAAGTTTTCGATTCATAAGAGCCATCTGGAATTCATATTCAAAATCAGAGATTGCTCGTAGTCCCCGTACAATCGCTTTAGCTTCCATAGTAATTGCAAAATTTGCTAAGAGACCGTCGAACCCAACGACTTTAATTTTGGATGCTATTGGTAATTTTTTAATAGACTCATTCATCAAAAAAATTCGTTCGTCGAAAGTGAAAAATGGGTTTTTCCCATCGCTTAATGATACCGCTACGATTAACTCATCAAAGAGCAATGCTGACCTCTCTATAAGTGAGAGATGTCCATTGGTCGCAGGGTCAAAAGTCCCAGGGTAAATAGCTCGTTCTGTTTGTTTTTTTGCCATAACATACTTTCTATTAAACAGATAAAATCTGTTTGGCTGATAAAATAGGCGTAAATGATGAAAAAATCAAGGTTAAACCGCAGTAAGTCCTAAAGCGACCAGATATTTATCTAAGGGAATATCTTTGTTTTCTTTACGGTCAGTGATAAAACCTCTGTTAATTTCTGGACGGGTAGTCTCAATTTTGAGATTTTCGCTGAGAGTTTTAAGCAAAGAATCATCCAAATGTTCACCGATGACGAATAATTTTGATAATGGAACAGAAATCCCTTTATCTAACAGAGTTGCTGATTTGTAATTGAGCAAAGTTTTGAGTTCAATAATCAATTTATGGAAATTTTCATTTGTGCTAAAATAATCTTCATTTAAAGACAATCCAGATAAATCGACAATTTGCTGTTGATAGATAAAAGCAATTGATGCTGAATTTTTTCCAAAATCGATGACGGCACTAAACTCACCACCAGATTGAGTACAGTATATTAAAAAACCACGGGCAAGTGCTGCTGCTCGCATCACTCCTGCTGTGGAAAAACTAAGGTCGCCATTTTGTTTAACAAATGGATCGATGAGTTTACTGGTCAGTTCTTTGCGGATTGTCAAACCAACATAATGATTGTTAAGATTCGTTTGAATAATGTCAAAGAAAAAATTATCGGCATCATCAAGTAATGCTGTTTCGAGTTCAAACTGTACTTTTTCTAATATGTTTGTATCAGCATGCATCTGGATTTGTTTTATCATCGTTTGATTGTCGGGAATAGAGATTACTATTTTGCTCCCTTCAAGTAGATGATGTCCGTTAAAATGTTCAGCATCAAACCGAATGAGTGCTTTAATATCTGGACGACCTGCTTGATGTTCAACTCGTGCAACAAAGTAAGTTCCATCACGGTTGTCAATGCCAATAGTAACTGATCTATTCATTGAGTTTCAACCTGCAGATACGGTTTGATTTTTTCGTACAATTTGGGACCGATTCCCTTGACGTCTGTGATGTCTACAGTTTTATCAAAACGATTATGTTGTCTGTATGCGATAATTCTGTCTGCTAAGACTTTACCAATCCCCGGAAGTAGTTCGAGTGAGTCAGCGGGAGCAAGATTCGGATCAAGAATAAATGTGCCTGTTAGTTTACTGTTGTTTTCGCCAAGGTGAATTTCAAAAGTAGGTGAATTTTTTGTTGGTGTTGCAAACTGCTTTATAAATTGGAGTGAGCCTAAAAGTAACAAGCTCACAATGAGAAAGAGAACAAATTTTAACTGTCTGTTTGAGAAATCAAAATATTTATTCATAAAAAAATATAACTGTTTGATAAAAAGATGCAAGTTGCTCTTGAGAGATTTTTCAAAAACTATTGTTCTAATATCAAGTAAAACCCGAATAATATGTATGTGGTAGTATATGTCCTCGTCTGACACACAATAGATTCATAACTCCTAGAGCTCCTTTCCGTCGCAGACGGAACCCAGTACAGAATCAATTTGAGTAAATTCATCAGAACAAAAGTGCATCAACAAGTTAAAATAGTTGACATAAATATCTCTTTGATTTATACTAATGACTTAAAACTACTAATAATTTAAAAGGAGGTTTTATGAAAAAAACTTTAATTGCTTTACAACTATTAGCTTTAACCGCTTTACTCATAAGCTGTTCGAGTGATAGCCCTACTTCCCCCCCCCCCCAATAAATAATTCTCCCGTAATTAGTTCTATAACAATAACTTCCAACCCAGTACCAAGTAACAGAACATCAACTTTTACAGTTTCAGCAACTGATTCTGATAGTGATTCTCTTACATATTTGTGGAGTGTTACAGCTGGAACATTTTCAGGAAGTAATAATACAACACAAGTTACTTGGGTTCCACCTACAACTGTTGCAAACTATACAATATCTTTAACGGTAGGTGATAGTAAGAATACAGTTGATACATCGTTTACAGTCTCTGTTGTAAAAGCAATTTATACCCTTAGCGGTCAAGTTGTGAATCAATCATCAAATCCTGTTTCAAATGTCTATGTTGTAATAACAGATTCTGATTCAAACAAAGATTCAGTATTAACAAATACAACAGGAAATTATTCGTTTGCGGATAAGCCGGAAGGTGCAATGACAATTTCTTATAGAGCTACTACAGAAATTGTAAATGGTTTACCAAAAATAGAAACAAAAGATACTACTTTTACATTTTCCGGAGTGAATAGTGTCTTAAATATGGTTGTAAGAGAGTTTAATACAATTTATCACGATGACGGTAGTCAAGCTGTCGATTGGACATTGAGTGGTGGTGTTACCAATGATGGTCTTAAGTATATTTTTATAGATGAATGGTTAGTCTCAGATAAGATTACTAAAAATGCTTCTAATATTGTTCCAGCAGATGCTTTGGACATAAATTTTCTTGTACATGGAAGTGCCGGTCCTGCCGCAGGAGATAGCGGTTTAGTTAGGGTAAGAATTTATCAAAATAATGTTTACGAGGGCTATATTGATAAAGTTTATTATACTTCATCAAGCTATCTGTGGGGTTCTTTAAATAGTATTACTGGATTAGCAGGAAACAACATATCACTTGAGTTAGAATTTTTTACAGATGACAACGGCGTAAGTTATCCTGCTACAACTGTTTTAGTAGAGGATATTTGGATTTATAATTACTAGATAGAATTATTATTTTAGAATTAATAGTTAAAAACGTCTGCACTCGCAGGCGTTTTTTTTATTGACACTTCGACAAGTTTAGGGTGATTTGAAAAATCAAGCTATTAATTTCAGAACCACTAAAGGGTTCTACCCTACTGTTTGATAAAAAGATGCAAGTTGCTCTTGAGAGATTTTTCATAATAGCCTAAAAGAGAAGGAGGGTTGATTCAGGAAGAGGGAGCAAGCGATATGATTTTTTAATCATTGTTTCAAATGAGTTTAATTTTTCTTTGTGAGTAAAAAGAGAAGTGTGATAAATCCCAAATGGTGGTTGGTTTAGTTTTTGATTTTCAGATTTATATCCCATAAAGAGTTCACCATTATAAGATTTAATTAGATTTGCCAAGAGTGAAATTGGAAAGTCGTAAAAAGCTGAATGTCCAACAAAAATAGCTTCAGATGTTGCATCGGTTGCAAGAGTTTGTAATCTGTTTGGTTCTGTTGAGTTTTCATCTTGTATGATATACGGAAAATTGAGATAATGTTCTTTCGCTTGTGATTTTGAAATAACAATTTTTACTTTATCAAAAACAGCAGCATAGTTTCTAAATGAATGTTCAAGCAGAGCTTTTTGCTCTATTTTGTCAGTTTTGCTCAAACTATCTATTTCTGCCGTTGCGACAATATAGCAGTTCATCTCTTTGTACCACTTACACATAGAGATCCTTTACTCGATATTGCATATAGCTCTTTTTAGTGAGAGCATACGATATGTGTGGGAGTAGTTTTTTCAATGTTCTAAAAATATAGAATATAAAAATCATATTGATAATCAACAAAAAAACAAAGAAAAACGATTGAATCTAAATTTTTATTTAGTGGATTCCAATCTTTCAGGATCGGTAACTTCACCTGAAACTTGGTTAAGAATTTTGAAGCTGTTGAGCTTGTTATCAGCATCAAGTCCCCAGCCAGAAATCACATCACCATGTTTAGTGATTCGCACAAAAGCGTCACTTTTGATTCTGTTGGTATATGAGTTCCACCAGAGATACTCTGTCTCAAGTTTTGTGGAATCGTCGGTTAAGACAATGACATGCCCATAGATTTTGACAGCACCTTTGACCTCTTTGATAATGCCTGAGTCACCGGTGATAGTTGTGGTAGCGTTACCCAACGTATCTAACATTTTTATATCGAGGACATAGGCGAGCATAGAATCTTGTGCGTCAAATTTTCTAATTTTCTCAGCAAGGATTTCAGAGGTCATATGCCCCTTTTTGAAAAACTTGATTTGAGCAATATGCAGTTCAGAGTCAGGTAAAAGTATCGAATCGACTTCCGAGCTCATTTCACTTGACGAGCTACTTTTGTCAGAACAACTGAGAAGAGTAATGCTTAGTAGTGCTATTATATATAATAAAATTTTCATATTCATCTTGTCCATATTTCTTATATCTATATCGGCGTGTAAAGGTCTCAAATTTCTCAAAAATGTCAAGAAGAATCGACAAAAAGGATGAAATTTGTGAATTTGACATATATCTATGTCTGGTAAATACTTAAATGAAAGAGGCTACGCCTCCCAGAGGTATTTTTTTAGATTTATTGTGTCAGAAAGAGAAAATTTTACTTTTTCTTTGATTAAAAGGGCTTTTTGGATTTCAAAGCCTTGATTTGGAAGGAGCGAAATTTTCCCTTGTGAGTTGATTACTCGATGCCAAGGGAGATTATGCTTTTTTGATGATGAGTGTAATATCCGCACAACCTGACGGGCTGCACGAGGTGAACCTGCCAGAGTTGCAATCTGTCCGTAGGTGGCAACTTTGCCTTTGGGGATTTTTTTGAGTAGAGCAATGACTGATTCGGTAAACTCGGTAGCCATTAAAATTCAAAACCTACTTGTATACTCAATGAATACTGTGTGCTTCTTATAGTGTGTGGAATACCCTCAATACTTTTGCCGGTATCATCATCGGGGGAACTGGGGTCATTACCATACCATGATTGCATTTGAGCACCATTGGCACTATATTTATTATAAGAAGTTGAAATTTGTATAAATGATTTAGCAAATTTGTACCGCATATTAAAACCAGCAAGATAACCAGTGCCGTTGCCACTTGCGGTGCTGAGCTTAAACCTGAGAACATGGTCGTCAATATTGTCAAATGAAAGAGGCGTAAAACCGAGTTTGATTTGTGAAGTGAAATTATCACTTAGATAAAAATCAGAAAGAAAACCGACTTTGAATTGTTTTACTTTTATTTCATAAGTTCCAACAATTTCATTTTGATAGACAGAAAAATTGAATGGGTCACCATATGTGTTGGTGACATCATCCTTTGGTCGTTGCCAGCCATCAAGCCCAACTATGTCGTAATAAACTTTTTGGTATTTCCCGCCAGCAAAAACAGAAATATCATAGTTCTTCTTTTGTGCCACAAGAAACCGAAATTCAGCATCGAGAACAGTCATATCTATTTTTGTATCTGAATTTGTTTCGCTCCACTTGGTGTATGGAAAGTCAATCGAATACTCTTCCCAGTCAGTATCAATCATTTTTCCACCAGGGTCATTGATGTTGGTCAGGTATTTTAACTGAAGCGACCATGCTGTTGGGTTGTCATAGGGACGAATCTCACCTGAGATACCAGCAAAAGTAATATCAAGTGGATACTCAAGCAATGATGTCAAACGCCACTTGACAGGTGTACCAGTTGCTGAGTCAGCAACGTTGAGTTGAATATCAAGTTCATATTCTGTAGTGCCACCCATAACACCTAACTCAGGGGCGATAGTGTATGCAATTTTAGCATAAGATGGTGCTGCGATGCATAGCATGCATAATAAAACGAGTGCAATTTTTTTAACAGACATAAATCCCTCAAGCATGTGGTTTTTATCTCTGAAATTATAATGACTAATGATGTCGATGTAAAGTAATTGGAAGAAATATTTACTTGTCGATTTTTTCGCCAGTCATTGCTTCGATTTCGGCAAGTAGTTTTTCTTCGAGTTCTTCTTCTTTAAATCGTGCAACAACTTCACCTTTTTTAATCAGCATCCCCATACCATCACCTCCTGCGATACCAATATCGGCAGCCTTTGCTTCACCTGGTCCATTAACCGCACATCCCATGACAGCAACTTTTAATGATGCTTTTAAGTGAGCAGTTTTTTTCTCGATAGATTCTGCGAGTGGTATCATATCTATCTGGCAACGTCCGCATGTTGGGCAGGCGATAACTTCGACACCATCTTCTTTGAGATTACAAGACATCAAAATTTTATGAGCAACAGGTGCTTCATTGATTGGGTCGGCAGTAAGTGAAACTCTGATAGTATCGCCGATACCTGTCATAAGCATGGCACCGATTCCGACAGATGATTTGATTGTACCAGTTTCAAGAGTTCCTGCTTCGGTGATTCCTAAGTGAAGAGGATAGTCACAACGCTCAGCAACAAATTGGTATGCCCAAAATGCGGTCTGAGTGTTGGTTGATTTTACTGAGATGACGATATCTTCAAAATTTAACGATTCCAATATTGCAATTTCACGCATCGCAGTTTCAGCAAATGCTTCGGGTGAATCATGACCGTATTTTTTGATTATGTCTTCAGGGAGCGAACCAGAATTAACGCCAATACGAATCGGGATTCCTTTATCTTTGGCAGCGGTGGTTAGTTCACGAACTTTCCACTCTGCTCCGATATTACCCGGGTTGATTCGGATTTTGTCAAAACCAGCTTCAATTGCTTTGAGAGCAAGTTTATATTGAAAATGAATATCAGCGACAATCGGACGTGATGGGTCAACAAGCTGACGGATTTTTTTGAGAGAATCACCGGCATCATGGTTTAAGACAGAAATTCGTACAATGTCGCATCCTGAATCGTAAAGAGCGTTGATTTGCGATGCGGCTAAGTCGGCGTCACGAGTGTCGGCGGTGGTCATTGATTGTACGGCGATAGGAAATCCTCCGCCAATGAGTACCTCTCCGATTTTGACGACTCTACTTTTACGACGTTTAACTGGATATTCTAATTTCATATATTGACCTAATTTTATTGAGCTTTTTTTAAATTATTACTTCTTTATAATTTTATACTTCGTATTATTTAATACTTTGACCATTTATCAAAAAGTGATATAGTTTATTTGATTTTACGCATGAATGCAACAGAAAGTTGGAATTATTTTGATTTGGCTCAAAAGATTAGCACCATTTGTGATTATAGCGATAGCCTATTTTGGTAACAATTATTACCAAGAAAAGCAGACAGAGAAGACAGAATCAGATGAAAGACGGTACGCCCTCATCACTGCGATTGCGTGGGTTGGGTCGATGAAGCACCGTGATGAACCGAATGATTATATCTGTTTTCGGGATTCACTACTTGAAGAGCATAATCTGAGCAATGATTCGTTAAAAATGTTTGTTGCATCGTATACTGACAAAGCGGAGGATTTGGGAGAGATGGCGGTGCTTATCAAGAGTTATGTCGACTCACTTTTGAAAGTTGAGGATAGTTTGGGGGCGGAAAGTCTGAGATTGGATAGCTTGGAGCAGGTCGCCGATTCGATTGCTGATTCATTGGCAACTAAAAAATAAATCTTCCACAACCCCATCCCGTGCTTGACACGGGATCCAGAACTAGTGATGAATGAGAGTCTTAATAGCCAAGTTTTTTCCTGCCTGCTTTATAACATGCTTTACATCGACAATGCCTTCCGCCTTGTGTTGGACCATGAGAAGCATCTTTATAATAATCTGTGAGAGGTTTCCAAGTTTTACATGAAGAGCAAACCTTACCTTTAACACCATTTTTAATCAATATAGCCATCGTAAAATCCTTGTTTAAATGATTTATAATAAGTTGTTAAGAATTTCTTTCTTTTTAGATTCAAACTCGTCTTTAGTAATAATATCTTCATCCATGTATTCTTTTAAAATTTTTATAGCTTTTAATTTATCTTCTA
Source organism: Candidatus Zixiibacteriota bacterium (assembly GCA_024280215.1). Taxonomy (GTDB): domain Bacteria; phylum Zixibacteria; class MSB-5A5; order GN15; family FEB-12; genus QQUK01. Next base: position 56,576 of record JAJRQO010000036.1, on the reverse strand, counting down.
GTGTATATGAGATACTATGGTTCGTATCAATCTTTTGAGTTCTAATTTTATGATTATTTTGAGAGTTGTTATTGATAGGCTCATAGTTTGGGTCAAGAGAGTAAGTCACTTCAAACTTAGTGCTTGGTTTTGCTTCAAGTCCAAATCTATTTTTATTATCTCTGACGCTGATTATTTTAACTGAATATTCATCTTGAATTTTTTGACCAGTCATCGCTTGGCAAATATTTGGTATATTTACATTGTCTATCTCACCTGCAGATATTTTTATTTCATTGAGTCCTTTTATTTTGGCGGGTTTAAAAAATTTTTCATTCAAAGTATGCCTTATATCGTTTGCGGACTTGTTTGATCTTTTCATTATTTACTTTCCTTATTTGTGTTCTTTAAAAAAAAACATTAATATTGTACAATAACAAGATAGATAAATAAGATATTTAAGTCAAGCGGTTTTTGTGAAAATAAATTGATGTACAAAGGCAGGTCTCGGAAAGACCTGCCCTACGATGTGTTGATAAAAAGCTGTCAGGCGAGGACGCATGACAGCACTATTGTATGGATTCGTAAGTGTCTGCTGACTCCCATTCAAGTTAGAAACTTATCATATAAAAAAAGGTCAGCCCCTCCAAGGATACTGACCTTTTGAAATAGTATATCTAAAATGTTCTTACAATGTATATCCTTTTACAAGTCCGATTCTGTTTGGCGAAGCACCACCTTCGCCATCACCTGTGTACCATAGCAAATAGTGACCTTCAACATTAACAGCTATTGATGGAATAATTGCAGCAGTTGGATGTTCCAAATCTCCTGAATCAAATGGAAGCGGGACTTTGTTATCCGAACTTGGTAACAAAATCGGAAGCGTTGACCGATTCCAAGTAAGACCATTTGATGATGTTGCATAACCGAGAGTGTTTTGAATATTGGTAGCGTTATCGCCTGCTTCATACCACATTTTGTATCTATGCGGAGAGTTGACGGCAACAGTTGTGTCGATGAGTACATCAGGAGCATTGACCGAATATCCATCAAACTGTCCTGAAATACCTTGTGTAAAAACAGCCGATGCAGCCGAGCCAGAATTACCCGAGGCATCTTTAACAGTCCACGCAATACCATCGGTGGATTCAGCGTAGCCGATAGAACCAGCACCATCTGTCCCACCCGATGTTGAGTTAATCGCTTCAAACCACATCTTGTAAGTAGTGCCGTCGAGCAGAACAGTCGGGTCGGCAACTCGAACAGAACCAAACGATGGGGTCAGTCCTGTACATTTTGTAAAGCCAGTCCATGAGATACCATCTGCTGATGTTGCGTAGATGATTGTACTTGTTGAACCATTGCGACCTTCAAACCAGATTTTATATTTACGGGTTACTTCAGCAATCCGACTATCAGCAATGACGGTCGGGTCGGTTGCACCAGTTTCAAAACCAGAACCACCAGCACCTAATCCGATAACTTGCTGACGTTGTACACCTATGATGGTAAAATCTTCTTCAGTTGATGTAACTAAACCGATAGTATTGCTACCTCCAGCATCTGCAGCTTCATAAAACAACATGAAATCATCATTGTTGATTCTTGTTTTATCAAAAACAAGATCAGGCGAATCAACATCACGACCATCAAAGCCTGTCCCTTCAGAAAATACTTCAGCTACATTACCGTTATTGTCACGAAATCGACTGTACACAATTTGATTGGATGTTTCAGTAATGACAGATGGAGGAGTAACAGAGTTTGATCCGCATCCCAATCCGATAATACTGATTATAATTGTTGACAGTACGAAAGCTACGGTGGATAGCTTATTGTACTTACGAAAGTTTTTGATCATGTTTAAAATTTCCTTGTTATGTGTTACAATACAATTTGAATTATATTCCTTATTATCGACAGATATATATGATAATTTTAATCTATTTTCAATTTATTTCTATTTTTGGAACAATCGATATTTTCTATAAATATAAGATATGAAAACAATAATTATTTGAAAGGGGAAGTATGAAAATAATCAAATGGACAGTCTTAATAAGTATAATAGTTTGTGTGTTACAAGTAACTCTGATATGATGATATAGAGAAAGCAAATGTTGCCCTACAAGGCTAAAGGCTGGATCTGTATTTTCGGGCTTGTTGAAAAAGTCCAGCTTGTCTTTCAAGACCCTTCGACTCCGCTCAGGGTGACTTGAAAGACAACAACTTACAATCTGTCATACTGAGCTTGTCGAAGTATGTTCCAAAGTAGAGGTTTTTCAACAAACCCTTTCAAGGGAATGACAATATGTTAATAAAAAAGCGGCTCAATAAATGAACCGCTTTAAAAAATATGAGCATACTTCGACAAGCTCAGTATGACGTACTATAGTTTATCCTAAGAACGGGTATTTATAATCATGTGGAGGGGTGAAGTTCTCTTTGATAGAACGAGGAGATGCCCAACGTAACATATTTTGAATACCACCTGCTTTATCATTGGTACCCGATGCACGACCACCACCAAATGGTTGTTGTCCGACAACAGCACCAGTAGGTTTGTCGTTGATATAGAAGTTACCTGCCGCATGACGCAAAGTACGTTCGGCAAGTTCGACCGCTTTTCTATCAACAGCAAAGATTGCACCTGTTAAGGCATACGGAGATGTTTGGTCTAAAATATGTAATGTCTTAGCATATTCGTTATCGTCATAGACATAAATACAAACAACCGGTCCAAAGATTTCTTCTGCCATTAAACGGAATTGAGGATTGGTAGTTACAACAATCGTTGGTTCAATGAAGTACCCTTTTGATTTATCATAGCCACCACCTGAAATTATTTCGGCATCTTTGGCATTTTTCGCATAATCGATAAACTCAGTAATTGTATCAAATGCATTTTCATCGATAACAGCATTGACAAAGTTAGTGTAATCTTCAGGGTCACCCATCTTGAGTTCGCCAGTCATAGCAACTAAGTCATCTTTGATGTTTGTCCAGACAGATTGAGGGACATAACAACGTGATGATGCTGAACATTTTTGACCTTGATATTCAAATGAACCACGAACGATTGCAACCGTGAGCGCTTTTTGGTCGCATGAGTTGTGTGCCATGATAAAATCTTTTCCACCAGTTTCACCAACGATGCGTGGGTATGCTTTGTAGTTGGCGATATTGTTGCCGACAACTTTCCACATATTTTGAAATACTGCGGTTGAACCTGTGAAATGAATTCCAGCAAGGTTTTCATTCTTCAGTACCGTGTCACCAATAGCAGCTCCACGAGCAAATATCATATTGATAACGCCTGCAGGAAGTCCCGCATCACGGAAAATGTTCATCAGGATATGCGATGTATAGGCAGCGGTTGATGCTGGTTTCCACACAGCAACATTACCAAGCATAGCTGGAGCAGATGGAAGGTTACCATTTATAGAGATAAAATTAAATGGAGAGACCGCAAAGATAAATCCTTCAAGCGGACGATGGTCAGTTCTGTCCCAAATCATTGGGGCATTACCAGGTTGGTTATGGTAGATTTCCTGCATATAGTAAGCATTGAAACGGAAGAAATCGACTAATTCACAGACAGCATCAATTTCTGCCTGATAAATATTTTTTGAATGAGCAAGCATAGTTGCGGCATTCATGTGGTGACGATATGGACCAGCCAAAAGTTCGGCAGCTTTTAAGAAGATGGCAGCACGGTGTTCCCATGGAGTCGCTTCCCAGCTTGTTTGAGCTTCCAATGCGGCATCAACCGCTTGTTTTACTTCGGCTTCACCACCTTGGTAGTAGAATCCAAGTTTGAGACTCAAGTTGTGTGGAGCAAAAATATCAACTTTTGTGTCAGTTGTTACTTCTTTTCCATCAATGAACATTGGAATTTCAACAGGGTTTTCTTTTAATTTTTTTAATTCAATTTCTAATGCTGCTCTTTCTGAAGAACCAGGAGCATAATTTAGAATTGGTTCGTTTTGTGGCATCGGGACTTTAAATATTCCCATAATGACCTCCTAAAATGAGCGTCACACGCTCTATATGTTTGTTTTTCACACGCAATACAAAATAAATCAGTAATGGCAGGTAATGTAATAGAAAATAAAATTCGGGCAAGAGTTTTCGGTAATAGAATGCGAACAAAATAAAAAATGTGATTAAATTAAGTTTTTTTGGAATGCGAGCTAAATAAATTACTATGTGAACCGAAATAAAGAGAGAAGATTGTAAACATTGATGTTTAAAAAACTCTATAGGATTGGAGCTTTTTTTGGATTTAGACATAAAAAACGACCCCAACGGGAGTCGAACCCGTGTCGCCGCCGTGAAAGGGCAGTGTCCTAGGCCACTAGACGATGGGGTCATCAATTCTAATTGCTATCGGGCAGTATTATACACTTTTTTTGCCACCTGTCAAGATATTTCACCTTTTCTCCATAATTTTCCTCAAAAAACAGCAGTTTTTTTGGGTTTTTATATAAAATCGATAGCGAATAATCTAATTCACAAAGAAATTAAATTCAGAGATAAAATCAATAAATTAACAAATAAAAATATAATTAAAGAGCTTGTTTTATTTGTAATAAAGTCAGTAAACATGGACAGGCCGTATCTTACTGGTATGAAAGGTATTTAAATAAGTTTTTTAGTTGACAGATTGTCGAGGTAATAGGATATTTTAATTAGATATATAAATTGGAATAAAAAACAATTAATAACCAATAAGAAATAGGAGATTACTATTGGGAAAAATTTTTAATGGATTAAACTTTTTAACCTCACCAATTGACACTCAATAATAAATATAAGGAGTTATTGAAGCATGAAGCTAAAACTGTTCAGTGTCATCTGTATTCTACTACTGTTAATGGCAGCATCGGTTTTTTCCGCAACAACTGGGAAAATTACTGGTGTTATCACAGATGCTAAAAATCAGCAACCGCTGGTTGGCGTCTCAGTAGCAGTACAGGGCACCTCAATGGGTGCTATAACCGACGTCGATGGTCGGTATATTATACTTAATGTTCCAGTAGGGACATATATTGTTAAAATCAGTGCTGTCGGATATCAATCTGTGGAAGTATCCTCAGTTGATGTGCATGCTGATTTGGCAACATATCAAAATCAAGGGTTAAGTTCTAAGGTTACAGATCTTGATAAAACAATTTCTGTTGTTGCTGAGGACCCTATGATTATCAAAGATAAAACAACAACAATTAGCATTGTAAAAGCCGAAGAAATTCAAGCTCTGCCTACACGTGGATTTGAACAGATTATCGGATTACAAAACTCTGTTGTTCGTATGAACTCAAATGTTGACAATTCTCAACGTGGTGGAGCTGCTCAAAAAGCTGACGGACCTTCTATCAATATTCGTGGTGGTCGTCCTTCCGAGGTTGCTTACTATATTGATGGTATTTCACAACAAGATCCTCTCACTGGTCTTTCAACTGCAAACCTTTCAAACAATGCTATTCAAGAAGTTTCAATTCAGTCGGGTGCTTTTTCAGCTGAATATGGTAATGTTATGTCAGGTGTTGTCAATGTTACGACCAAATCTGGTGGTGAAAATTATGCAGGTACTATCGAAGTGGTCACAGATAACTTCGCAAAAGGTGCTAAAAAAGTTTATGATCATAACTATTACACCGCTGATGTTTCTGGACCTTTACCTGGATTAGAAAACGGATATTTCTATTTTTCAGGTGGCCGTACCTATCTGCAAGATAGAACACCATCCCCAATTACTGAAGAAGTTTTTGGTAAATATGGAGTACCTAATGCAGACGGTAATGTTTTGCCTAATAATGCTCTTTCCCGTTGGCAGTATCAAGGAAAGTTGACTTATGATTTTTCTCCAAACATTAAGTTTACCTTAAATGGTAACGGATCTTTAGATAATTGGCAGAGATACAATCAAGCATATAATAATCCGCTTGATAATACTCAAATCAATCATACTCCGCGTACTGAAGATAAAAATTTGGCTTTTAAAGGTCAAATGACTCATACGTTAAATGCCAATAATTATTATAACTTATCATTGTCATATTTTGTTACCGAACGGTTTACTGGTGACGGTGTCCTGTTTGATAATTTGAGTGCATATGCAAGAGATTTTGTTGCACCTGAATGGGATGAATATGAATTGTTCCGCCAACGAAATATTGATGGAGAAGAAGCCTATTATGGTGGATTCCTTAGAAAAAAATCTGAACATGTTGCTTTAAAAGGTGACTTTACTTCTCAGGTAAATGTGGCTAACACTGTCAAATTTGGTTTTGAATTTTCAAAACATAAACTAAGATTGTTTAGTCATACAGGAGCATCTATTGATATTAATAATACGGCTAATAGATCATTATATCGAAACCGTTATGGTTACGATTCTTTAGGTGTAGAATCTGATAACGAAAGTTACAAAAACGATACAAAGGAACCTATCTTTTTAGGTTTGTTTATTCAGGATAGGTTTGACTGGCGTGGATTGATTATTAATGCTGGCCTTCGTTATGATTATTTTGACTACAAAGCGTTAAGGTTCAAGAATTTCAATAATCCTTTTGATCCAGACTCAGTTGACATTGTTGATAGAGTCCTTGATCCAGAAGATTTGGAAGCGAGTAAAAAGTATCATAGACTTTCACCTCGTTTGGGTATTTCATTCCCTATATCTGATAAAACACAGATGCATGTCAACTTTGGTAAATTTATCCAAAGACCTGATTTGCAGAATCTATATGTTGGATATGATTATTTTGAAGCTCGTACGAGTGCAGGATTTTTCTCAGTCTTTGCTTCTCCAAACTTAGAACCTGAAAAATCAACGCAGTATGAAGTTGGTGTCACTCGTCAATTAGGTGACTACACAGCTTTTGAAATTACTGCATACTACAAAGATGTTCAGGATTTAACTCAAGGTGCAATTATTGAACCTGCGAGACCTACAACGTATAATATTTTCTCAAATGTTGATTATGGTACAATCAAAGGTATCGATATTGGATTTACTATGAGACGCAATAAAAACATTAGTGCAAGTATTAAGTATGGATTAAGCTACGCATCTGGTACTGGTTCTTACTCTGGTACTAACAGAAATATCTTGTGGAAGAATTCATCGGGAATTCCTAAAACAACAAATCCGCTTGATTATGACCAACGTCATACAATCATTGCCAATGTTGATATTCGTTCAACGAAAGGTGAAGGACCGACTATTGGTGGATTTAAACCACTTGAAAATGTAGGTTTTAACACTCTTATTCAATTAGGTTCAGGCACACCATATACACCAATGGAAGTATATGATGCGGTCACATCTATTTCTGTCGCTCAATTTCCTACTGGAAGTATAAACTCTGCTAATTTACCTTGGCAAGCTTCTGTAGATGTGAAACTTGATAAAACATTTACAATATCTGAAAAATATAAAATCGTGCCTTATTTTTGGGTACGAAATCTCTTAGATAGAAAAAATGTTGTGACTGTATATGAAGGAACTGGTAAAGCAAACACTACCGGATTCTTAAATACTTCTAACGGTCAAGCTAACATTGAAACAAATGGTCAAGAGTATTTAGATAAATATAGTTTCCTTGAAAACAATCCAAAGAACTATGGTGCTCCTCGCATGATATTCTTTGGTATACGAGTATCATTTTAAGAGAGATAAAGGATAGACAATGAAATTAAAAATATTTGTTAGTTTGCTGGTTCTCCTTTTTGCTCTGCCGCTTACAGCAGCACCTCCGCATAAAGAAAAAATCAGTAATAGTGTAAATTCATTAACTATTGATAACACTACGCTTATTGATGTTAATAGAATATTAATGTTTGTAACCAACCATGGTAACTTTGGCCGTGATTTAGGTGGTACTTTTGGGTATGACTATGGTACTTGGTATCCATTTACAGGCAACTTAGATGATTATGCCAATCATACTATTTTTGGTAACTATTCTCCTAACTATGCCTCTGGTTTATGGGTTGGTGGTACAGATGCCAGCAATGGCGATACTCTGGTAACAATTTCAGAATATAGTTCTGAATATGTTCCAGGACCGATGTCTGGTGGCACATTCATGCCAGATGATGTTAATTTTAGAAATTATAAACTTTATAAAGATTCTTTAGCAGGAAACCCAAACCAAGACTATCTTGATTATATGGCTTATGCTGTACCTAACCAAGGTGCTCCGGTTGATAGTACAGGTGAACCAGCTATTATTGGTGACCAATTTTTATGGTCAGTTTATAATGATGCCGACGCTGCCCAACATTCTAATATGGGTTCTGCTCCATTAGGTATTGAAGTAAAACAATCTGTTTTTGGATGGAAATCAGATAATCCATTAGGCGATATCGTTTACATGAGATATCGTGTTTATAACAAAGGTACAAAAACAATTGAAAACTGTAACTTTTCAATCTGGTGTGACCCTGATTTAGGTGATGCCGGTGATGATTTTGTTGGTTGTGATACTTTAGAAGGATTAGGTTTTGTTTGGAATGATAATGTTACCGATCAAAGCTATTCTGGTCAAGCTGTTCCATCAATGGGCTTTGATTTCTTACAGGGACCGTTGGTTCCTAAATCAGACCCAAGTGACCCTGATGGAAAAATGTGGGGTCAAACATATCCTACATTGACCAACTTAGGCATGGAATCATTTAATAAATATATTAATGGTACTGACCCTGATAATGCTGTTGAAGCGTTTAATTTCATGAACGGTTTAAACAAAACAGGTCAGGTGTATACTTATGACGGTCAGGTATTGAATTATGTACTTTCTGGCGATCCAGTTTCTGGTCAAGGTGATATAGATTTTGCTTCATCTGATCGTCGTTGGATGCAAACAACTGGTCCAATAACTTTTGCTCCTGGTGACTCTACTGAAATTTATGTCGCTATGGTTATGGGGCAGGCAGTGGATAATAAAGTGTCAATTTCATTGATGCGATTCCATGACCGTTTTGCTCAATTAACCTATGATAACGATTGGGTAACAATTGACGGACCTGTTGCTCCAGTAGTGAATACATTTATTGATGAAAATTCAGTAACACTTGCTTGGGGTGATACTTCAGAAGTTAACTCTGGCTCATATCCATTAGAAGGATATATGATTTATCAAGGTGAAGATAAAACTGGACCTTGGGAAAAAATAGCTGCTTTTGATTTTGATAATTCAACTGAGGATGTATTTGATGAGATTTTTGATCCATCATCTGCCTCTTTTGCATTTGTCAAAGTTATTGACGGTGACAATAATGGAATGAAACGTACTATTACTATTACTAAAGATTATTTAAATGGTGGTAAACTTAATAATCTTACAGAATATTACTACAAAGTAGAAGCTTATACAGTTGATAATAATGCTCCTAATGGGCTTAAAGTTCAAAGAGCTTCAACTAATGTATTTTTGACTCCTCAAATGACAGTTCAAGATATTACCTATGAGTTTGATGCTGAAGAAGGAATGTCCGTTACTCATACTACTGGTGTATCTGATGGTATTATTACGGCAACTGTTATCAACCCAGACTCTTTAACTGGTCATACATATCAGGTTGTATTTTATGATACTCTGGGGATTGTTGTTGATACAACGATAGCAGACCCTATCAATAATCCATTCGATACAACATTTACCTCAATTGATATTGCTTGGCATTTAATAGATGTTACTGCGGGTGATACCGTGCTTGCTTGGCAGACAAACCAAACAGGTTCAGACGATTATCCTATCGTACATGGTTTTAGGATTATGGTTTCTGGTCCTGCTTTAGGGTTTAAATCTTTCCAAGTTGTTGCAAACGGTGCTGGGGTGGTTGATCCTCCAGAAGCTGGTGCTGCTTGGTGGTATGATTTCCCTGTTCCTACAGATGTTGATCCTGATGGTTATGTAACCGATGGTCAACAAGTTGGTGATGGAGCATGGTTCTTCCATACAGGTGATAACGGCGGTTCTAATGATGGTGGTACACGTGGTTCTTATGATGCCTTCTTAGGTCGTGTTATGAGAAATGATAATGCTGATGATGTTGGTATTTATGATTTCGAAATGCGTTTTACTGCTGGTGGTAGTTATGCTGTTGGTGCTTTTGAAGCAGCACCTGAACCAGTGTACTCAGTTCCTTTTGAACTTTGGAGAACAGGTATTGGAACACCAGATGACCCATCGGATGATGTCCGCATGTTGCCATGGATGATTGATTTTGATGGTGATGGTACATATAACTTAGCTAACTGGGGTGATTCAGAAATTGAAATTGATTCTTCAGTTACTCCTTGGGATACAACATATTTTGGTGCTGGTGGTTATGAACATTCAGTTTCTGGTGGTAATAATGATCCTTACACCGATTGGATATACTGGGTAATGCCAGCTGATGATTCTCCTGGTGAAGCTGGTTATAACGCCGATATTGCTGGACTTGACTTAGTCAATAATGTCGTTAGTACTTATCCATTTGATGGTGAAGAAACAATGGCTCGTACGGTATTGGTGAACTGGAATGGCGGGGCTGCACCTCCATTTAATCAAGATCTTCCTGAAGAAGGAACAGTCTTTAGATTACTGACTGGTAAACCAAATACTCCAGGTGATGTATTCTCATTTACTACATCTGCTCCAGGTCAATTAGTTAATAAAACAGAGGATATGCTCGATGCTATAACAACAGTACCGAATCCGTTCTATCTGTTTAATAGTTATTCAAGCTCTCCTGGTTCATATGTAGTGAAATTCCATCACTTACCTACGTTGTGTACTATTTCTATCTACAACTTAGCTGGTGAATTGGTAAAAACAATCGAGAAAAATGATGCCTCTACAGCAATCGCTGATTGGGATGTCTTAACAGAAAATGGTCTACCTGTAGCATCAGGTATTTATGTGTATGTTGTAGATGCTCCTGGCTATGGTCAAAAAGTTGGTAAAATGGCAATAATGGTAGAACAAGAAGTTCTTAAAATTTACTAACAATAAGGAGAAACAAATAATGAAGTATAAAATTGTAATATTGTTACTCGTTCTCCTCGTGTTAGGCCTTTCCTCGGCTTATGCAGGGAACGAATCCAGAGTCGGTACTGCCGGAGCACTTGAGTTAACCATCCCGTATGGTTCACGTGGTGCTGCTATGGGTGGTGCGGTTCTCTCTACTGTGACCGGTGTAGAATCTATGTACTGGAACCCTGCTGGTATGGCATCTATGGAAGGTACTGAAGTTTTGTTTACTCATCTTCCGTATTTTGCTGATATTGATGTGAACTATGTTGGACTTGCCAGTTTTGTTGAAGGTTTTGGTACTATTGGTTTAGGTGCCAAAGTTGTTACTATTGGTGATATGAACGAAACCACTGAAGCATTTCCTGATGGAACTGGACGTGTTTTCTCACCAACACTTTCAGTATTCAACCTTTCATACGCAAAAGTATTAAATGCTAATGTTCAATTTGGGTTTAATGCTAAGTTTATCCATGAAAGCGTTTTTGATGTCTCTGCTTCTGGTGCTGCCTTTGATTTTGGATTTATCTATAATCCACAATGGAATGGCCTATCCTTAGGAATCGTCATCAAAAACTATGGTACTGAAATGCAGTATTCAGGTATCGGTTTTGACCGTGAAGTTGATAACCGTCCATTAAGAGCTAATTCAGCATCATTTGAACTTCCAAGTTCATTTAATCTTGGTTTTGGATATGACTTTATCGATGAAGACTTAAATTTCGCATCATTTTCTGGTACTTTCCAATCCAACAACTTCTCGCAAGATGTTTGGAATGGTGGTTTTGAATATGTATATGATAGTAAATACTCACTCAGAGCTGGTTATAACTACTCTGACAGATCAGACTATCTCTATGGTGCCTCATTTGGTGGTGGTGTAAAAATCCCACTTGGTGATATGAATTTAAGTATGGAATATACTTGGACTCAAACCGACGTATTTGATAATAATCAGTATTTTACTTTTAAAGCTAATTTCTAATAAAAGTAAAAATATCTTGAATATAAGACTGGGTACTTTTTATAAGTACCCAGTTTTTTTTGTGTCTTAGAGTATCTTTTTATATTATTATATCTCTTATAAAAGTTATAATAATAGACCAAATTTAGTTAATAAAATGCCTACATCACCGAAAATAGTATAAAGCGAATTAAAAGGGACATCTTGTGCAAACTGAAAAAATAATAATTGACGATATTAAACAAATTTTAAAAGAGGTTGGGAAAATTGATGGTGAGATTTCGCCGGAAAGTGATATCTATTCTGAGCTGGGAGTTGAATCGGTTAATTCTATTTCAATTTTATTAGCGTTAGAAGAGAATTTTTCTATCGCTATCGATGATAATCAGTTTATACAGGCTCGATCACTTTCCAAACTGATAGAACTCGTAAGGGATTCAAAATGACAAAATTTGAAATTCAGTTTTCTGAAAAATTACCTGATGACATTTGCAAAGAAATTGCTAAAAGAGCCTGTTATTGTGATGTACAAATTGTCTCATCAGCTTTTGACAAACCATCAAAATCTCTTATCATTGAAATTGAAAAACCTGAACTACTTGAGAGTGTCAAAGTTAAAGTCAATCAGCTTGTTGATAAAATGAAAAGCGAACGTTTAGTTGTCCAACCAAAAGTTATTAAAGATAGAATTCGTCAAGATAATAGTTATCATCCGAATGTCTACAAAATGCTTTGTGAAAATGGTGATATATTTAAAGAAGGAACAGGTGTAATCGCTAAAGGTGGCGAGTTCTTAAATTTACTAATGACATTTGATGCCTTCTTTGAAAAACTTGGCATTTTACAATACCAAGCGAAGCCTCGTACTTATAGTACCTTAGTACCATCTGACTGGTTAAAACGTGCCGGATATTTTACCTCATTTGCTCATTCATTGACATTTGCTTTTCACCTTGTTGAAGACTTAGAAAAGTTAGATGCATTCGCGGAGAGACATAGTGACAATCAAGATTTGAAATTAGAATCAATAGATGAAATCGCAACCCCAGAATTTTGTCTTTCACCTGCTGTTTGTTATCATGCCTATGGTGCTTTGGAAGGTGTAAAATTTGATGAATCAGACAATGGTCTCAAAGTATTCACCGCTCAGGGAAGTTGTTTTAGGTATGAATCAAAAAACATAACTGACTTAGACCGACTCTGGGAATTTTCTATGCGGGAAATTATATTTGTTGGAGAAAAAGAAAAAGTTATCGCATCAAGAAAAGAAAGCATGGATATTATTTGGCGACTGATAGAGATTTTGGATTTAACAGCTTCAATTGAAACAGCATCCGATCCATTTTTCTCAACAGAATTTAAATCATTAAGATTCTTTCAACTCGCCAATGAATTAAAATATGAATTGAACCTTTTTGTCTCAGAAGAAAAATCAATCGCAGCCGCATCATTTAATTATCATGAAAATTTCTTTGGTGCAAATTTTTCTATCTCTAATACTGATGGAAGTGAAGTTCATACGGGGTGTGCTGCTTTTGGACTTGAACGATTGGTCTATGCTGTTTACGCACAAATTGGCTACAAGAAAGCGATGAAAAGATTACAAATCGCTTCAGAAGAATTATTAGGTGAAAGGGCATAATTATGGAACCAGCAAAAGGATACAAATTTGAATTTGGACCTGACTTAGAAAAAATATCTGATCTGATTTGTACGACATGGGGGAAACCATGTTGGAATTATGATAAAGGTCTTTTGTCTTTGCATATTGACAGACCGTCTGGTGATAAAGAGCTTAACGTTGCTCAAGTTGCGGAAGATGGAAGGATGGCGTCATTTCAAGCATATATGCCATTTGATGTTTCATATTATGATAAAGACTACAAAGCTGTATTCGCAAGTTTTCTGACTGTTGGTGCCGATTTTCAGGGGCAAGGTTTAGGCGGTCCGCAACAGGGGATGCTTATTGAAAAAGCGATTGAAAAAGGGTATGATTTATATATCACAATGTGTGAAGTTGGAGCAGTTTCTAATATTGCCGTTGAGAAAGTTTTTAAAAGAATGAATTTGCCTGTCAAAGTTGTCAATGTTTGTCGTTATGTTGCGGCAGTCAATGAATTGGTTAAGCCTATTTTACCTTCAGCACTTTCTGGACATACTCGGAAAGCATCGTCTGAGGATGTTGTAAATTTAAAACCACTAATGCAGTCAATAGGTGTCAATACAAAATTATTTAAAAAAGTTCCTGATGAAGATATTCCATTTTTGCTTATAGAGCGACCTCATTGTAAAACTTATGTGTATGAAAAAGATAATCAGCTAAAAGGTTTTATTAACTTGTTATTACTTGAAGTGTTGGAATCTGATAAAGAGAAAAATTTGAATGTCTATTTTGACAATGTTTCATTTGGTTCCATGACAGAAGATGAAATTGAAGAATTTCTTGGTGATGTTATGCTCGCTTTACAAGAGGACAATTTTCATACTGCTTTTATGCCAAACATTGGTTATGTTGATACGGCGATATATAAAAAATTCCGTTTTCGTTTAGCACCACGTGAATTAAATTTGTATATTGCTCCTCTCAAAGAAGGTGTCTTAACAGATGGTATCAAAGAGGTAGAGTCCTTTTATTTAGATGTCTATTAGAATTGAATTAGAACTATGATTAAAATTCTTTGTAAATTAATTTTATTGATTTGTTCACTCCCATTAGTAATTCTTACTATTCCTTTCGGAGTTATGTCTTTTTTAGAAAAACAGATGACATCGTATGAATATTTTTTTGCTTTTGGAGCTCATCTTGTAGCACTGTTCCCTGGTTTTGTGGGTGACCATGTCAGACGAGTTTACTATATGCTTTCGCTTGAGTATTGTCATCCATCTGCTGTAATTAGTTACGGGACATTCTTTTCAAAGCGTGGAGCAAAAATACAAGCCTACGCTGGGATTGGTGCTTATTGTGTCATAGGATTGGTTGAGATAAAAGAATCTGTTCGAATTGCAAGTAAAGTGTCTATAACCTCGGGATTACATCAACATGGAAATTCATCAAACATTTCAAATGGGGAAGGTGAAGGAACAAACAGACAAATCACTATTGGTGAAAAAACTTGGATTGGTGAGGGAGCGATTGTTTCGGCTTCGGTAGGAAGTAATTGTATTATTGGCGTTGGTGCTGTGGTGACCAATGATATACCTGACAATAATATGGCGATGGGAAATCCTGCCAGACTTTTACCTACATCTAATAAGCCCTCATAAACTTTTACTGTTTACATAAGTTAAATTATTTTAAAAGTACCATTTTTTTGGAAGTTGAAAATGTCTCGGTTGTCATACGGTAAATATACATCCCGGTAGCTATCTGTGAACCAGAATTATTTGTTCCATCCCATTCGATATTATGTTGTCCCGCTGACAGATTTTGTTCTACTAAGGTCTTAACTTTTTTTCCTTCAATATTATAAATAGATAACTCAACAAATGATGCTGTTGGTAAAGAAAATCCGATAGTTGTACTTGGATTAAATGGGTTTGGGAAATTTTGTGAGAGAGCAAATTCGGTTGGAAGATTGTTGTCGGTATCATCTATATCAGTTGAAAGGTTAAAGGCTGCCTCTGCTGAGACTATATTGGAAATTGTCGAGACATTACCAGTACTGTCATATGATTTTAAAGCCGTATAATACACCTGACCAGGTGTTAACCCAGTCAGTGTATATGTTTGAAACTCCCCCGCTGGTAAAGGTGGCGGAGGAGTTATGAGTAAGGAGGTCTCTGACCAATTCGAATTTGTGATGAGATTTTGTGAATATCTTATCTCATATACTGCTACTGTTCCAGACAGACTATTATCGCCAGGAGCAGTCCAGTTGAGCAAGATAGTTCCATTGATTTCACCAGTAAGAGCAGATAAATCAATCACAGCTGCAGGTGGGATGGTGTCTGGTGCTGCTGATGTTGTTTTTGTAATCACGTTGGATATTGTTGACCAATTCAGTGCTTCATCTGACGACTTGATAGCAAAATAATAAGTCGTGCTTGGTTCAAGTGAATCAATAACAAATAATTCGGTAGAACCAGCAATTTGTGGTGTCGGTTCGTTTATAGCTTGAGTAGCAGCATTAAAATTTGCTTCAGTTATTAAAGCAGTCGAATACCGAACATCATAAGTGGTTGCTGTTCCCGCGGAACCGTCATCACCTGGAGAAGTCCATGAGAGTGTTAAAGTATTGTACGTCTGACCAAAAGATTCTTGTGGGGCAATAAGTCCTAAAATGAATATTGTTGTGAATACTAATAGGACTCTGTTAAGAGATAAATAATTGTGGGATGATTTCACTCATACCTCCATAATTAAATTATAGATACCTTTTTCAATTCGAGTTAAATTGATTGCAAGTCCTGTTCCAAACTGAAACAAATCGCATAACCTTATGGTATCTATGGAGATGTGTGGATTGTTTGTGTGTGGTTTGAGCCTTATTTATTGAAAAAGCTGTATAATTTTTAAACAGCAGGAGATTATTGCACAGGGCAATATTTTGACATGAGATAAGAAAAATTAAGACTGTTTACAAATGTGAAAGTTTTATAAAAATTTATTTATTAACTATTTTGCCTGAATATGTTGTGCCGCTAATTTGAAGATACCAAAGATAAGTTCCCGTTGCGACAGCATAACCCGTAGTATTAATCCCGTTCCATTTCCAAGAATCTGGATTTAAAATACCTGTCTTGTGTAATACATTTTCACCAGAAACTGTTTGGATATTTAATTCAGCAGTTACATCTGCTGGGGCAGAGAAGGAAACTTGTTCCCCATTAGCAAAACTAACTGGATTTGGATAAGCGATAATCTCTGCTGATGCACTTAGCGAGGGAGCAGAATATGAAAAATTTGATACTGCTGAATATGGATTTGAGTTTACTCGAACTCTCCAATAATATGTAACATCGGCATCTAACTGAGTGTCCACTTGCCAGTCAGTAAAATTTGAATTGCTTTGTAGAACTGCTGGCGATGTAGCTGTCATCGACGTAAATGCTGCATCAGTGGCGACATCAAAATAATAATTGTTGGTTCCAATTGCGGTAATGTTTTGTGCTGAGAGAGTTGGTTGGTTTGATAATACAGTCGCGCCAGATGAAGGAACTAAAAGAGTTGATGTAAATGTTTCAGTTTCTCCACCACCACCGCCACCACCGGTAGTAATATCAACAGATGCGTCACAGTTGGAGATGTTTGAAATCAATGATGGGTTTCCACCATCATCATATATTTTCATAGCGATATAATAGTTGGTTCCAGGAGTTAACCCAGAAAGTGTCATCGACTGTGAACTGCCTGCTACTTGTGGAACAGGTGGATTTGCGACTGAGCTTGTAATTCCATCGAAGTTACCTGCGTTGATTGCCGATGTAGAGTATTTGATTTCATAAAGAATAGCAGTCCCCGAGGAACCATCATCACCTGTTGATGTCCAAACAAGATTGATATTTCCATCACCAGCACCAGGTGAACAACCTAAGTCGATGATTGGGTCTGGGGCAATCGAGTCGACTTCACCAGCAGTATTTAATAAATTAACAGTTGGAATGACAAGATCCTTATCGACGACAATATCAGAGACATAGGTATCGGAACCTTTTTGAACTGTTAATGAAAAGTTATTGTAGTTTGTCGAATCAGCAGCGGTTCGTGATGTAAACCAGTATGATACTGCCCCTGAGAATCGACCTGATGAATTTGTCAGACCAGAAAGAACAGTTTCGCCATATCCATTGACAACAGAAACCGAAGCACCAGTTACAACCTGGCTATTATTACCCATTACTTCAATATCAAGAGTTTTCTGAATTGTTAAATCCTGATTCCCAGAGTTTGACATACGTATGTCAGTATCAGCAGAACCAGAGAGATATATACCATCACAGATTTTATTATTTCCCGAACTCCAGTTAACACCATTGACGCCTAAGTAGAAAGTACTAAAGCTACTTAGATTGTCAATTTTAACCATAGTATCAGCTCGTGAAACTACTCCATATGCACCTCCACCATCGGTAGCAAAGTGATACATAGAGCCGTTACTTGACAAGACATTGTTTGAAAACTCAGCAGGGTTACCAACTTTGTTACTCATAACAGAGATACAATCAGCACCAGCACCATCGGCACCGATAGTGGTAATTCTATTGTTATAAATATAAATTGAATCTGTTGGTATATCACCATTGTCATAACCCATAAAAATACCATTGGCTAAGCCACATCTGTATAGTGTTGATGAGTTGTAATCGGAATAAACAGTAATGTCATTTTCATATATTTTAAAATTAGCAGTCCAGATTCTGATACGAATACCAGTTGAGTGACCAGCATTACCAGTACCAGTTGCATCAAGTGGTCCGATAGAAGAGATAATCGTATTGTTATGAATTACCGAAAAACCACCCAAGTCAACAGGGACGGTTCTTTCTAAAAAGATTCCCATGCCACCAAAGTAATTTGTACCGTAATCTATTCTGTTATTCCAAATTCTTAGATGTTCTGAACCACGTGATGCAATACCGTATGCTTCGCCATAACGATAGCCCGTGTATGGACCGTCATTACGTGCGTCAACAGTAATATGGTTATCAGATGCCCAGAATGCACCAGAGTTACCACCTTCGTTACCATAAAAGAAAAACCCTGAATGAGGGGTTTTAGATACTCGTGTAGAGCAGACCCATAAATGATAATCTTGCTCAAGGTCAGTAATGAGAGCATCGTTGTACCCTTTGTCCATACGTACCGCAGCGGCTACCCAGTACTGACGATAATAATATCCGACTACTTCATTTGTAAGTGTACAGTTTACAATTTTATTCATAAAAGTATTGGAACCATCAACAAAGATATTAAAGATTCCGTTAACTCCATCGGTAACAGATGATGGAATATAGCCACCAACAATAACAGTCATATTTCTGATAACAGAGTTTTGACAGTTGTTCATGTCAATCCCACGAATCCTTGAAAGCGAGGTAGAGTAATTGACACCATGAGTCAAAGTGCCATTTTCAACTGAGACATTGTCGCCAGTCACTAAGATTCCAGTGGTACTATTTGAACCAGAGGTACCAAATGTGATGGTGTTATTGTTTAAGTCTAAGACAACATTATCTGCAGAGACTGTTATAGCTCCACCCGATGTTGTCAGATTTGATGCAACTACAAATGTATCATTTGGAGATGCATTCGTAGAAGAAATTGTATATGGCAGAGAAGAAATAGTTTTCTGCACCGCCATCAAATGCCCGGTACACAGTACAAAAAGCATGAGAGTGAAAATTATTTTACGCATAGAAAATATCCTCCTAAAGAGAGATTTCGTTTTCATTTTCCTGATTCATAAGAGAGTCAGGGGTATAGTTATATTTAGGCAAGACAAAATTTCGATAGTCATTCGGGTTGCCATTATGCCCAGCTTCGGCAGCTTTGACGACATTATACGCCTCTCGAGCTGTCATATAATGTAATCGGTATTTTTTGCCATCATTATACCTGTTTTCTACTTCTGTGAGCATTTTATCTATATTTTTTCCTAAGATATTATCAAAAGCATCTTCATGGCGTAAATCTGCACCATGAGTAAATGGTCTGACAAATTGCCAATTTGAACGTCCTTTGACATGTATATTGGCTGAGAGCCATGTTTCAAAGCGTTCGATGGTCGTTGGGATTTCCCAATAGAGATTGCCATCTTCAAAAGTAGGATGAGTTTTAAATCGCCAGTCAGACCAGTCAATCATATACGGGCCTTCAAAAATCATAAATTCATCATCTCTCGGTTCGTACCCTACTGATGATAATATACCCGTATCATGAGATTTTGGAGCATCAGGGTCATCTACACAATAGTATATTTTATTGACCAACGATGGCTGGGCGGTTTGAGTCATTGCTGGAAATGTAAAATCGGCATAACAACCATGCTCTTGTAAAATCGTGATTTCATTATCAACACCACACATTCCACTTCCTTGACCAGCACGGGAATTATCTAACGCCCAGTTACCATGAACAAATGAGAAGTAGCCAAGGGAGTCATCAGTTCGCAAAGCTCCATGAGCTCGTAACGAATCAAGTCCTGCTCGTAGTTTACGAGTGAAAGATTCGGAGTCATCGCCAGCATGGTGCCAATGCAGCTCTACATCGCCGTACCCTTCACGACTGAGCTGGACGATTGAATCTACTTCATCCCCTCGAAATTGTTCAATAGGGTAATACCATGTATGCTGCAATTTGATACCATCGGAATCAATATGTTTGTCAGCAAGTTTGCGGTAATTTTCTGTCCAAGCTAAAAGAGGGTATTCATTGCCACCAGGTTCCCAATGGTCAATTACCAAAAAGATAATATCAGTGATACCATCCTGCTCTTCAAAGGTCGGAGAATTTGTTATATAATCTGGAAGCCAAATAAAAGCATTCATTTTATCAAGTTTGTAAGTTACTCCTGCAAAACCCAGAAGAATAACAAAAATAATTATTAGTTTAATATATTTCATATATTCAAATTAGTACTTTCTCTTTTCGATTACTTATACGTTTCAATCTATAAGAAGCAGAAATATTTTCTTATATTCAACTTCAAATTTCATGCCTGACAGCATATTTTCCATGATAATCGTAGGTGGTTGAATGTCAATAAGATAGAAATTGATTTTAGATTTAGAAATTATCTAAATGTTTGAGTTTATGTCCGAATTTTGAACAGTTCTCTTTTTTTTATACAGAGGAGACTGTTGATTCCTAATTCTGTGTTTTACAATTTTTGCTGGGTTGCCAACTGCGACGGTATATGGTGGTAAAGGTTTGATAACATTGCTTGCCGCACCTACGATTGTATGGTCTCCAATACTTGCCATTACTGTTGAGTTGTCACCTATGAAGCTGTGAGCACCGATAGAAATACAATTATAGATGTCGTTGATTTCGTCAGTGATTTTTTTTGTTGGGTCAGTAAAGTTGTGTTGATACCGCCCAGAGAGTATCGAAACATAATTGGCAATAACCGCATAATCACCGATATGAGCAAACCCGATTTGGGTATGACCAGTAATAAGGACACCACGTCCAACTTCAGTTTCAATTTTTGAAAAGAAAGAACAAAATCCAATATCCAAATCAAGATAAGATTTTTTGAGAGTCTGTTTATAAAATGACGCACGAACAAATGTTCCTATAATTCCTGGTACCAATGCAAAAAATTGGGCAAAAATATCATACAAGAGGGAAGACTTTGTCGTTTTATAGATGAGTTTAGAACTATATCCAAATGGAGCAGTAAAAAGAAATAGTATAGAGAGAATCGTAAATTTAAAAAACTTTTTCATCGTTGTTCCTATATAGAGTCTTTAGTATATATATAGGAATATTTGAAAAATTATTTAGCTCTTTCTTTGATTACTTTAGCAGGATTGCCAACAGCAATTGAGTATGGTGGGATTTCTTTGACAACCACAGAACCCGCACCGACAATTGATTTTTCACCGATATTTGCCATAATAACAGACTGGTCACCAATGAATACACCTTTGCCAATAATCATTTTGTCAAATTTATTTTCGGTGTCAGCAATTGAAGTGTTAGGGTCATCAAAATTGTGCTGTCTGCTCCCAGAAAGTATTGAAACAAAATTTGCAATGACAGTATCATCACCTATATCAGCAAATCCTATTGTGGTATGTCCCCCAATTCCAACCCCTTTGCCAATTCTTGTTTCAATCTTTGAAATATATGAACCAAAAGCAATGAAAAGTTCTACATCTGCTTGAGCAAGAGTCATTTGGTAATAACAACCTCGGCTAAAATATCCAGGAAAACTTGGAATAAGAGAAAGGAACTCACCAAACATTTGAAACAATATTTGCGAACCAAAAAGCTTATAAGTAAGTTTTGCTGGGATGCCAAAAGGAAGCATAAAAATATAGAAGAAAGCTATAACTATAAATTTAACAATACGTTTCAAAATGAACCTCGCAACTTTATTGATTGGTAAAAATTTTCATGATTTGAAATCATTTTTTCAATTGAATACTCAGAGAATGCTTTTTCTTTTGCTTGTCCTGCAAGAGCTTGTGCTTTTTCTTTGTTGTCCAATATTATTTTAAGAGATTCGGTAAGACCATTTTCATCTTCTAAAGTATATAAAAGTCCGTTTTGATTATGTTCGATTGCTTCTGAGTTACCACCTATTTTAGTTGCTACTATTGGTAGTTCCGATGCCATGTACTCTATGAGGGAGTTTGAAAATGATTCGTTTGATGATGGCAGTACTGCTATATCAAAAGCAGAAAGAATCGCTGGTATCTCTTGGGAGGCACCTGGGAGAATAAAGTGTTCTGAAAGATTATAACTCTCTATAAGAGTCTCAAGTGATTCACGATCAGAGCCCTCGCCGATAAATACAAATTTAAGATTTTTATATTTTTTTGTTAGTTCTTTTGCCGATTCTACAACTGTATAAAGTCTTTTTACTGGACGTAAGTTGGCAACTACACCAATGATAATATCTTGTTCACAGCAATTCCATTGTTCTCTCTGAGTCATTGTAATTGTACGCTCAACAGATTCAAATTGTTTGAGATCAAGACCATTATAGATAATTTTAAATTTATCGTTATGAGCTTGTTCAATGTCCATTGTCATATCAACTGCTGCTTGGGAGTTAGCTAAATAGTGAGTCGTCCATTTTTGCAGAAATCGTAAAATAGTAATCTGCAGTTTATTGTGCCAATAACCGATGTTACGTCTGCTCGAGACTATGACAGGAACTTTCGCAAAATGTGCCGCTGAAGTTCCAAATATATTTCCATCTTTAAAAAATGTTTGCACTATATCGAATTGTTGTGTCATATGTAATGTCTTAAAAAGCTTGTATGCTTTAAAAATATCAGAAGATAAAAAACTTCGTAAATTTAAATAATAAACTGGAAACTCAAATGTTTGTGTCTTCATCCATTCTGATTGATAAAAACAGACCAAGTATGGTGAGACCTTGTCTCTGTTCAAACCATTAAGCAAATAGAGCAGTTGTTTTTCAGTACCTGCTGATGGTGTCTCCAGGGTGTCAATAATATATGCAATTTTAATCGGTTCAGGCATTTTTAGTAGCAACCCTGTTATAAAGTTTTATGAGTTTTTGGTTTTGGCTTTTAAAATTAAATGAATCAATAATTGTTTGTCGACCATTTAATTTAAATTTCTCTTTCATATCCTTATCGGTAGTTAAAGAAATTATTGCACTTGCCAAAGCAGCACAATCTTGCGATGGTACTAAAATACCGCTTTTGTTAGAGACGATTATTTCAGCCAATCCGCCAACATTGGTTGCTATGACAGGAGTTTCAGATGCCATCGATTCTAAAACAATATTAGGAAGTCCTTCAGAGAGCGATGGATTGACCAATATATCGGCTGATTGAATATAACTTAATATAGATTTTTCAAATCCAGGACAGATTATATATTCGTTGAGATTGTTTGTGTCAATATAGGTATTGATTTTTTCCAAATCAGGTCCATCACCAAAGAGTACAAATCTTAGTTTACTGTTTTGTTCAAGAGCAATTTTGGCAGCCTTGACAAAATCAATCTGACCTTTTTCAGTAGAAAATCGTCCTCCACTAATCAAAACAATAGAATCATTCGGAAGATGAAACTGTTTATGTAACGAAATTGGTTTAATATTATCAACTAAGCTAACATCAATTGCATTATGTACCGTTTTGATTTTATTCTCATCAATACCCTGTGTAATAAGTTTTTGTTTTTGAGATTCTGATACTGCAACCAGATAGTCTGCTTTCTTTATGATATATTTTTCAAAAAACGTAAACAGTTTTATTTTTATATTCTCTTTTGTCATACCACGAGAGAACGCAATCCATTTTGTTTCTATATTTTTTGTCGCAAACATTCCATAAAAATGTGTACGATAATCATGAGTGCAGATAATATCGATATTGTTCTCTTGCAAATATGTTTTTATCTTTTGTATTGCAGAGCGGTCATAGGCAGAGTCAACTTCAAATGTATGGGTAGGGATGTTGTCTTCTGAAATCCGTCTGATAAATTCTGGTGATTGATTGTTCTCTGTGAACGATGATATTACCACATGACAGTTCTCGGCTTGTGCATGCTTGGCATGATAATGCAATTGACGTTCGGGACCTCCATAAAAATTGGAAGCACGAAGATGCAGAATTGATAGTTTCTTTTTATCGATTAGCATAGGTTATAACTCGGATAAATATTTGTTCAGCTTTTTGCCGATAGAACTCCACTTGTATTTTTCATGCACTAATGAAAAACCATTTTTAGCAATTTTGTCACAGAGAGCCTTGTCTTTTAAAGCTTTTAATATCGTATCACAAAATTCTTGTGGTGTATCTGCTATTAATATGTCATGTAAATCTGTTACTTCAAGACCTTCAGCACCAACCGATGTTGAGATAATTGGTTTTTTCATTCCCATCGCTTCAAGTATCTTTAACCGTGAACCACCACCGATACGGAGCGGGACGATATACAAACTTCCATCAGCAATATATGTACGAACATCATCGACCATACCAGTTATTGTGATACCGTCAATCTTGTTGAGCTCTTTAATATGAGGGGGAGGGTTCCTTCCGATAAAATATGCTTCAATATCTGGTATAGATTTTTTTAAAAGTGGTAAAATCTCCGAGGCAAAAAACTCAGCAGCATCTTGATTTGGTCGCCAGTCCATCGAGCCTGTAAAAGCTAAACGATGTGGGAGTGGAGTTGTATCAGACGGTGTAAAAAAGTCGGTATCGACACCATTTTCGATTATTGCTGGAGTGTATGGTAAATTGAGTTTTTTAATAAATGATGCATCAATCGATGAGACTGCTGTGGCACCATCAACCCATTTAAAACAATTTTTTTCAAAGTTTAATACTTTTTTGTATTGCAGCCCAATGTAAAATCTTTTGAGAGGGTTACTTTCGTTTTCATAGTAACGTTTCCAAATATCTGATTCGATATTGTGAGCAACTATAATTGATTTTGATTTTGTAATATTTTTAACATACTGAGCGTATGGTGTCCATTCACAGATAATCACATCAAATTTTTGTTCATTGATAAGTTTGAGCAGTTGTGTTTCAAATTCAGATGAGTAATGCGATGTCACAATATATGGTTCCGACGAAAACAGATTGGTCATAAGTTTGAGATAAAATGAAAGACCAGATTTCTTATTATTGATTGGGGTGACTGCTATAGGTTGAATATTTTTTGATTTAAAATGCTTTGCTGCTTCGCTTGCAATATCACCAAAAGCCAAATATGATACATCGTTGGTCAATGCTAATTCATAGGTAAGATTACTTGTACGCAAACGTTTGCCTGAATTAAGTGGATATGGAAACTCTTCATCTATAATTAGTATTTTCATCAATTTACTTCCGCTTGCTTATTTGGCAATTTCACATTTTACAAATCTGAATTTCCCAGATTTTTCTTTAGGTATTTTATCGACAACTTCAATAACTATATTGAGTGAATCACCTAATAACAATTTCATTTCTTTATTGATAAAATCAAAAATTTCCTGGGTTGGCTCTGGCTTGTTTGTAATTTTTACTACAAAATCGGTATAAGTTTTCTGAATAAATTGCATCTGTCCAATAGGTGGACCTTCCATAGTCAGGGCGATACCTAATATATGAGAGAGAACTTTTGTACCATCTTGTTTATAAAGAACATCAGACAACCTTCCCAATGCTTTATCCATACGCACTAATCCTCTACCACACTTACATGGCTCTTTCATAGGGATACCGTAGTCATTTATCGCATATCGTATAAGAGGAAAGGCGAAATTTGTTAAATCTGTAATAAGCATTTCACCCTCGGTACTGTACTCGACTTCTTTGTTGTCTTGTACAAATTCAACATAAGAAGTTTCCATGGCGATATGCATCCCGTCATGCTCTTCACATTCTGATGAAGTATTGCCAACTTCTCGTGAGCCATACATGTCAAACACTGGGCATTTATAAGTTTGTTCAAAAAGTTTTTTCTGATTAACAGAAAGAGGTTCGCCAGTTGAGAGGATTGCTTTACATGCTGGTTGAATTAAATTATGTTCATTGCAATATTCAGTATATCCAAAAAGAGCCGATGGGAAACATTTTATATATGACGGGTTAAATTTGAGTAAATCTTTGTTGATAAAATTTAATGACTCGGCATCAAGCCCACCCGCATTGTACATAATTTGTCTATGAAGATAGCGATTTTTAAATTTTGTTTTAAATGGTTCGTCATCGACAAAATCCATTGCAGCTGGCCAAATGAGAGCCATCTTTTCACATGGGAAACGACCCATCCAGGTTTCGTGTCGCCATGCCATCGCAAGTTTGATATTAAAACTTTGTTGATTACGAAAGAGAGTTGCTCGTTGGCCAGTTGTTCCACCTGAGGTGAATTCTTGAAGCGAAGATTTAAGGAATTTATTTGAAAAAAACTCTGCCTGTTTGTCAAATGTTATCTCTCTTGTGAGAATGGGTAATTTTTTTATATCATCAAATGACTTAAATGAGTCAGGAGTCAATCCTCGTTCGTCCATAACGGTGCGATAGTATATTGTATTGTCGTAACTTTCCTGTAAAAGTTTTTTGAGACATGCCCATTGAAAATCAAGAAGTTTATCGGTTGACCAGAACTGACTTTTTTGCAAAAATGAAAAATGCTCAAGTGTAGGTAACTGTTTCTCTCTCGAAAGCAAAAATGGTAGAGCAGTCTTTCGTAATATGTTTGAATAAAAACTCAATGAAATTCTCCGTTATGTATTTTTCTCAATAACTTCAAGGTCTATAGGTTGTTCTATCTTTTCGGCAAGTTTAGCCATTTCTATTCGTTGATTTACTATCATAGTTATAATGACAACAAAACAAGCATATATATACCAATTAAATCGAAAGAGATTATGCCCAATAAGCCCTTGGAATGCAAGCATTATAAACGAATAGCTAATGCCGTCAATCATAGCTCGTTCAAAATCATATTCCCACTCATATTTATGATAGATATATTTTATCATTTGAAGGGTCTTAAAAATTATATATAAGAAAAACCCAAAAGTCAGGAGTCCCATTAGACCAAGTTCTCCCATAAGTTTACCGAGCATATTGTGGGCATCGAGCCATATTCCGTACTGCTGTCTGTTTTCCCATTTAAAGGAACCGATACCGCACCCAAAGACTGGTTTTTGCGACATAAAGACGACACCTTTTACCAATCCATCAATACGACCTTGTGCCGACTCAGCCGCTCCTGAGCCATCTTCTTCATAGATATGAAAAATTGTTGAAAAACGTTCTCGGTATTGGCTCGGCATGAATACGATAAAT
The DNA here is from genome assembly GCA_024280215.1 of Candidatus Zixiibacteriota bacterium. Classification (GTDB taxonomy): domain Bacteria; phylum Zixibacteria; class MSB-5A5; order GN15; family FEB-12; genus QQUK01. The sequence goes on along the minus strand of JAJRQO010000036.1, from coordinate 29,162 downwards.
ACAGCAAGAAGTCCTATTGCACCTATCGTTGAAATCGTTCTATATTTTGTCGTGTATGCTAAGAGCATTGAAATAATAATAACCCCAACCATACCGCCACGAGAACCAGTTATGATAATTGTCCAGCAAGTAATACCTAATACTCCTATAAGAAAAAGCTTCATAAGTGTTGATTTATGGAATTTCATGAGAAAATATATAAACGGTATACCCAGAACTAATGAATTAGCTACCGAGTTTGCATCGGAGTAGGCACCATCGGCACCAGCAAGCCCAGTTGCTCTGTCAATTCCCATACTGAGTTGAGCTCCGCCTGTGTAGTAGTTATATGAAGTTGAGACCGCTAAGAAAACCTGCGAAAGAACAAATAGCCAGATGATTGAGTTAAACCGTTTTGGTGTGTTGGCAATCCTTGAAGCAAAGACATAAACCAAAAATATTTTAAAGAATTCAAAAAAGACATCCCATGAATACATAATGTCACCTGAAAAAATAATAGATACAAAACAAACTGCCATAAATGCCAAGAGTGCTTTATCAATTTGAAACAAGTCAAACTTTTTATCTCGAAATGTTATATGCATGAGCAGAGTCATAATAATGACAAGGGCAATAACTTTTTCGTAGGGGAGTTGTATTGGTGTCCATTCTTGTGGGCGGAAGAAAAATATAAACATATAGAGATAAACGCCAACCATTGGATATTTAAATGTCGTAATCATGAAGACAGCACCGAGTATAACACCAAATGGAATCAAATTATACGGAGCGGGAAGGGAAAGAGCAAAACCAGATGCGATAGAAATAAGCACAACAGATATATAGAAAATGTGCTTATTAGTAATAATATTTTTCGATGAGTTATGCATAGCTTTATCTTATTTTGTTACCTTTGTCATAATATACCAAGCAGTTATTTTGTGACCTATTTAAAAATTAGCTTAAAAATTCCATAGGGTCAATATGGGAAATTGAAAAACGATATTTGCCAGAAGCAGTAGACTTAATTTGGTCTTTGTATTCAATTGTATATTTCATCGATACACCAAAGTATTGAGCGATTTTTTCTTTTATTTCAATTTCAGTTTTATCTGAAAAATGAAGGCTTTTTACGATGTTTAACGTCAAATTATCAAGAGAGTTTTGTATAATTTGTGCCTGAGCGATTCCATCTATGACTGCAATAAAATAAATCGTCATCGATGCTCCCGAAATCACTTTTCTTTCTGAGGTCACCAAAAAATCAGTTATTCGTCCACCAGTAATGTCCATTCGTGGAAGTGTCCGCCCACATAGGCAGTCACCGTCAAGTGGTGTGCCGGCATCTTCAATTTGGTAACGGATAAGAGGCATACCATAGTTGAGAAGATCACTGATGATGATTTTACCTGTTTCTCCAGTAGCGATATCTTCCCCATTGTTTTGAAATTCAAGAAAAAGCGTCTCAGATGAAATATGCATTCCGTTATGTGCCGAACATTCAGAGGCGATGATAGATGTTTCGCGGCAGCCGTAGCGATTAAAAACTTTGCACTCGAAAACTTCCTCTATCAGAGTGCGTTGTACAGGTGTGAGAACCTCGGCAGATGTTATAATAGCATGTGGTCGGTTATAATCTGTGATATTGTTCTCTTTGAGATAACGCGCATACAAATAAACTGAATTGGCGTAGGCAAGATATATTTCTGGTTGAAAGTGAATCAATTGTGAGACAAATGATTTCATCTTGTCTGCTGATATATTAGATGTATCCAAGAAAAGTTTTCGTTCGTAATAATCGTCTCTGATTTTGTTTTTCCAGTTTTGTTGTGGTAAAAAATCTCTTTGATGTCCCCACAGAACTGCAGTCTTAACACCAATATCCCAGCCTGTCCATCTATCGTGACGATAGGTTGACGCTTTGCGAGATTGTAGCCGTTCTAAATCGACATAAAATTTGAGAGGCGAACCAGTCGAACCACCAGTTTGATTGAGCGAAAGTTGTTCCATTGAATAATTGGACGCTATAATATTTTCAAGATTTTGTTGAATATCTTGTTTGGTTAGGACGGGTAATTTTTTTATATCAGAAAGAGCATTCAACTGATAAGGATTAAAATCAAAGGTGTCAAACCGTTCCGTGTAGAATGGACAATTTTTATAAGCATGAATCAGCAGATTCTTTAAAAGAAACAATTGCCTTTCAGCAATTTTCTCTTTTGTCATAAACTGTGTCTTCTCATACTCTTCTAAATACTCTGGATGAGAACTACCTTCATGAAACGCTAAGAGCGGATCTAAACAATATTTTGCAAACGGTTTGAATATATCCATAACATTAGTTACTTCTTATTTTACAGGTCTGCCTGTGCAGATATAGTTAAAGCCAAGGTCGGAAATAGTCTTAGCATTATAAATATTGCGAGTGTCATAGACATTTGGTGCTTTCATCGTATCTTTGATACGAGCAAACTGTAAATCTCTAAATTCATTCCATTCAGTCATGATAATGACCAAATCGACATCTTCACAGGCAGAATAGGCATCTTTAAAATAGTTGATACCGTCGATATCTTTTTTGGCTTCTTCCATAGCGACAGGATCGTAAGCGTTGATTGTCGCTCCTTCTTCCATCATCCGTTTTGCTGCGTAAAGAGCAGGTGCTTCGCGGACATCATCAGTGTTTGGTTTAAACGCTAAACCGAGCAAACAAATCTTTTTGTCTTTAAGCGTTCCAAGCAATGTCTCAGATTTTTTTACAACATTTTCTTTTTGTAATTTATTTACTTCAATGATTGCTTTTGAAATTTTAAAATCATAGTCGTATTGTTCGGCAACTTTTGCGAGTGCTGATACATCTTTTGGGAAACAGGAACCGCCATAGCCAGGTCCAGGGTGCAAAAATTTTGAACCGATACGCTTGTCCATACCCATAGCAGTTGCAACTTGGTAGACATCACCGCCAACTTTATCGCAGAGGTTTGCCATCTCATTTATGAATGAAATTTTAAGAGCAAGCATCGTGTTGGATGCATACTTGATAAGTTCGGCTGTTTCATTTGAGGTACTGACAATCGGTGTCTCAAGTAGATAAAGAGGACGGTAGACATCACGAACAATCGCTAATGCTTTTTCAGAGTTGGAACCTATAACCACACGGTCAGGTCGTAGAAAATCGTTGATAGCAGAACCCTCTCGAAGGAACTCTGGGTTTGAGACAATATCGAAATCAATATCTTTTTTGAGACGTTTTTTAATATGCTCTCGTAATTTTTGAGCAGTACCAACAGGTACAGTGCTTTTGATGACAATTACTTTATAATCATTCATAGAATCTGCTATATCATCGGCAACATCAAATATATATTGTAGATTTGCTGTACCATCTTCATTCTCAGGAGTACCTACGCCTAAGAAAATACAAAGCGAACGGTCGATAGCCATTTTTAAGTCAGTTGTAAAACTCAGACGTTCAAGATTTACATTTCGTTCGATTAGTTCTTTTAAGCCGATTTCATAAATTGGAACTTCGCCGTTGTTAAGCATATCGATTTTTGATTTATCTTTGTCTACACAAATGACGTGCATTCCAAAATCTGAGAGACAGGTTCCAGCTACTAATCCTACATAACCAGTTCCGACAACACATATATTCATTTCTTATCCTTTGTTTTTAATATACCAATCTATGAATGTATCTAACCCTTCATCTATAGAGACTTTGGGGTTATATTGTAAAATCTTTTTTGCTTTAGAAATATCGGCAAATGTTTTGTCAACATCACCAGGTTGTAATTTTAATCTTTTTATATTTGCTTTTTTTCCTAATTTTGTTTCAATCTTTGAGATTAATTCAGCAAGTTTAATTGTGTCAGAACGTCCGAGATTAAAAACTTCATAGCCATATTCAGCAGTTCGACAACTTAAAATACCGTCAACAATATCTTCCACAAATGTATAATCACGCATAGAGGCACCATCACCAAACATCTGAATCTCTTGACCGTTATAAATCTTATCGGTAAAAAGATGTATCGCCATTTCAGGGCGTTGTTTTGGACCATAGACAGTAAAAAATCGTAAACAGGCTGACTTGATATTATACAAGTGATGATAGGTGTAGACCATAAGTTCGCCAGATTTTTTTGTTGAGGCATATGGTGAAATCGGATTATCAACAGGGTCTAACTCTGAGAATGGAACTTTTTTATTATTCCCGTAGACCGATGACGATGATGCGAATATCAATTTTTTAATATCATTTTTACGGCATGCTTCAAGTAAATTCATAGTACCGATAAGATTGATGTCATTGTACAAGACAGGGTCTTCAATAGATGGTCGGACACCAGCCATGGCGGCAAGGTGTATCAGTTCATCGAATTTTTGCTTTGCAAAAATTGCTTCAATTTCAATTTTGTTTCTGATATCAGTCTCAAAGAGTCTGAAATTTTCATGAGCAAGAAATGGCTCAATGTTTTTTCTTTTGATTGCGGGGTCATAAAAGTCATTAAAATTATCAATGACCGTGATTTTGTGACCTTCGGCAAGAAGTCTTTCTGTGACATGAGAACCGATAAAACCAGCCCCACCTGTTATGCATATAAAATTTGGCATCTGTCCATTTTTTCAAAGTATGAAGTTATCTTAATTTTAGCCTATCTTATGGCTATGTCAAGTATTATCGGTTCATTGGTGAGAAATCTGCATATAAATCATGGGGTGAATTGGTGAACTTTTAAGGGGAAAAGATTTCCGCATTTATCACAAGAAAGTTTTTAAATTTTGTTAGGCTGGTAGTGACTTTGATGTTGATTTTTGACACCCTCTGTCGATATATTGAAATAAGAACTAAAATTACAATAAATTTTAAAGGTTATCGTATGTATCGTTATTTTAGATTATTACTTCGCGAAATGTTAACTAAAGAAGGTCGTTTTCGGATGAGGTTTTTCTTTATTCGAAATCTTCCCGGTCAATCTGGTTTTGCAATCCGAAAATCTGTTTTGTCAAAACGGTTTGGTAAAGTTGGCAGAGATATTATTATAGGGACTGGTTTGAGAATCAATAATATCGAAAACCTTGATATCGGTGATGGAGTCATATTGGGGGTAGATAATTTTTACCAAGCTGGTGGAGGTATCGAAATAGGCGATGAAACCTGTTTTGGACCTAACGTAAGTGTTTGGAGCCAAAATCATCGGTTTGAAGACCCTGAAATTGCGGTCTATAAACAAGGATATGATTTTAAAAAAGTTATTATTGGAAAACGAGTATGGGTTGGTGCCAATGTCTTTATTATGCCTGGTGCAGAGCTTGGTGATGGATGTATTATCTCTGCTGGTGCTGTTGTTGGAGCAAAAAAATTTCCTCCTTACTCGATTTTAGCTGGAAATCCTGCTCGTTTTATTGGTAAAAGAGAGAAAAAAGAAACAGAAGAAAGCTCTGAAAGCTGATGTTTATAACATACTGGCTTTTCTGTCAGTATCTATTAATTCAATATTTAAACCATGTTTAGCGTATAAAAAAGCAATATTTTCATTATCAAATGCTTCACCAGGTTGCGGTTCAGAGAGTATCCGAATACGTTGAGATTCAAAAAGGTCTAATTGTTCCTGCATATTATCACACTTAAAACAAAGATGATGCAACCCGCCACCTTTTCTCGCATACATAAAAATTGTAGAATCTTCTGAAGATGGTTCAATCAATTTAATTAGAGTTGAGTTCTCTTTTGAAAGAAAAACAACTTTGACTTTTTGTCGACTATTTGTAACTATTTTGGTCATCTGACTATAACCAAAAACAGATTTCCAATGCTCAATCCCTTTTTCAATATTTTTTACTACTATGCCAATATGGTCAATTATCATGTATATCTCCAGTTTCAATATTGATTTGTAATGTATTATGATACATTTTTTAAGACCCTTCAACTAATTTTATATTGTTTTTACGTGAAGAAAATTAGAATATTATAAATATAGTGAAATTTGATGAATGCACCATATAAGAATCTTGCCTTTTGAACACAATACAGTTACTTTACTTTATGAAGTGTAATAGTGTATAGTGTTATTTTTTTGTCGATATATTGAATAACGAATATAATATATTTTAAACTCAAAATTGCTTTCCATAAATGGTAAAATGAAAAAGACAGCTATGTTATCCACCTATATTATTTGTCCTGAATGTAAAGGAGAGTTACAGGCTAGCGACACATCTTTAACTTGCCAAAAATGTTCTGTAGAATATGAAACAAGTTACGGTATACCGATCTTTTTAAAAAATAAAAATTTCTATTATTGCCCTACTAAAAAAGAATGGCTCTCTCAAAAATTAGATGAATATTATCAGAAAGTAAATTCGGATCCGTCAGAATGGGAATCTTTACTAATAGAAATTCTTGAAAAAATTCCAAATAATAATCAAAAAAGAGAATGGATCGACAACCTTGTTGATGAGAGTCGAGCTGTCTACAAATATCTCACCAGCTTAAACCCTGATGCCCATGTACTCAATTTTGGTTCAGGATGGGATAATACAACTATCAATTTAGCACGAACAGCTAAAAAAGTTACTGCTATTGACCTGACAAAAGAACGAATACAAATTTTGGCTTTAAAGAAAAAATATTACGGGATTGAAAATATTGATCTCTTTTGTGGTGGAGACAGACCCTACCTTCCGTTTAAAGATAATACCTTTGATACTATTTATATCAATGGGGTATTAGAATGGGTGGCATCTGACTGGTCACAGATTGAAAAAAAATATCAACATCAAAATAAACTATTAAAGTTTTTCTCTTTTCTGTCAGAAGTATACGGTTCTCATGACCCCCGTGAGATTCAAAAACGGTTTTTGAAAGAGATGCGTCGTGTCTTAAAAGATGACGGTGAAATGTATATTGGAATTGAAAACAGATATTCACGTTTGTACTTTGGCCAACGACCAGACCATCATTCATTTATCTGGTTTGGCTCGCTCTACCCTCGCTTGGTGGCTCATGTAGTTTCAATTTTAAAATCTCATCATCCATATCTGACTTTTACTTATAGTGAAAAAAGGATGGCAAAGCTTGTTCGAGAGGTTGGTTTTAAACATAAAAAATGTTATGGCTTAGAACCGATGTATCGCACACCTAATAATATTTTCAATTTAGATAAAAAAGATGAAATTGAAGTACAAAGATTGTCAAATGACTTATTCGCACAATATTTACCTAATTGGTTATACAAAAAAACTATAGCATCGTATGGCTATATCGGTTCAGGTTCTAACTCATCCAAACCTTGGGTAGAAGCTGTTGTTGATGACTTTTTACATAAGAAAAATCTTCACGCAAATGAGTTTCAGATTAAAACAATTAAGTCAAATCAAAAAGAGAAGCTTACAATTTTTGTTGAAGAAATCAAAAAGAAAGAAATTTTTTATGTTATCAAAGTCCCTATTACAAAAAAAGTAGAAGAACCACTTATAAATAATTTTAAATATTTACAAATGCTTCAAGATAAAATAAAAGACAGAAAAACATTTGTATATCTCTCAAAAATATTACCTAAACCAATATTAGCAAGTGAATACAACGGACAAAAATATTTTGTTGAAACTGGTTGCGTAGGGGTAACTCTCAAAGGAAATCATTCCATAGATTCTGATGCACTCAAAGAACTTCCTTTGATTTTCAAAGAGTTTAATCAAATACATTTTGAACAGACTAAAAATTCTATTTTACTAAATGAATACAAAGATAAATTTAACTATCTTAAATTATTTTTACAAACAGACTTGCAAAAAAATGTCTATGAAAAAATCACCAGTAATATCTTGCACTCATTAAGTAAAGTTGATAAGCAGTTGTATCTGAGAAAATCTGATTTTTCGATGAGTAATATTTTAGTCGATGGATTACGGGTAAGTGGGATTATAGATTTTGATGAAACCAGTTTATCTCCATGTAAATCCAAAAACTTTTCAGAATTTTTATTATCTTATAGCAGATATAGAAACAACATCTTTTGGTCTGATGCTATTATTGCGATTCTTGACAAAAAGTTAGACAATTTTTCATCAAAGTTAAATATTGAGAAGACTCTTGAACTTTTGGATACAGATTTAGATGAATTAGGAGTTTCGATGCAATTATCCTGGCTCAACCATGTATTCTACATGACACAATTTGAATCTGGGCGACATTCAAAACAGAGATTAGTACCATTGTTTCATGAAGTCCTTGAAAAATTATCCGATAAGTTTTAAGAGAGAATAATAGAAAAGATACTAACCTGTTTTTGACAGATAGGTTTTTTATGAAAACTGATTGATGAAAAAAGTTCTTATCATTTCATATGTATTTCCACCGATGGCAGCAGTCGGTGGATTTCGAGTTGTAAAGGCATGCAAGTTCCTTCCACAGTTTGGATGGCAACCTGTTGTGCTGACCGTTAAGGATGGTTTTAACTATGCCTACGATGAAGAGAGTCTCAAACAACTTGATTCATCGCTTCCGATATATCGTTCAAAATATTTTTCTCCTATTCAATGGTGGGATAGTCAAACCCAACCTGATGAAAATTCCGCACCTGTTAGGACAACATCAGATAAAAATTCTCCAGAAGCTCATGGAGAGGAATCTTTTTCTTCAAAAATTAAAAAACTAATCAAGACGATGATTTCAATTCCTGATATACATAATTTTTGGATTCCATTTGCAGTGGCTGAGGGGTTACGAGCGATTAAAAAAGAAGACGTAGATATAATTCTGTCAACATCACCACCAGCAACAGTGCATATTATTGGGATGATTCTTTCATACATTACAGGGAAGCCATTCGTCATTGATTACCGTGATTTGTGGACACAAAATGAATCATATCAAAATAGAAAACTTCCATGGCTATATAAAAAGATTGATAGGTTCTATGAAAAAAGAGCTATCAAGAGAGCAACAACAATTGTAAGTGCCACAACTGGTTTTTCTGATGCCTTGTACGAAAATAATAAATATAAAAATCAATCTCAATTTCAGGCGGTAACCAATGGCGTTGATGCTGATGATTTTAAAAATATTCAATTTCCAAAATCTAAAAATAAAAAGTTTACAGTTTTACATCTTGGTTCGCTCTATGGGAATAGAAATCCAAATTTCTTTTTTGAAGTTATGAAAGAATGGGTTGCTCAAAATCAAGAAGTCAAAGAAAACTGTAAAGTGCTCTTTATTGGTAATACTCCTGGATTTGAAAAATCATTACGTGAAACTGCTATTGAATCTGTAGTACAATTTGAAAAACATATACCTCAAAAACAAATTTTGCCAAAGTTGTGGGAATCTGACCTGCTTTTGCTTATTTTAGGGTTTGACAAAGGTGGCAAAAATGTAATGCCTGCAAAACTGTATGAGTATGTTATCACCAAACGACCAATTTTAGGCTTTCTCCCCGATGGGATGGCAGCTGATGCTATTGAAAAATATAACCGTGGACTTGCCGTCACATCCGAAGATAAAGAAAAAGCAATCGCATTTTTAAATCAACAGTATCAACTTTGGAAAAAGCAATCTGATGAACGTATGTCAGAATTCGACTTGCCTGCTGAATATGATAGAAAAGAACAAAATAAAATTTTAGCAACTATTTTAAATCAGGTGATAAAAAAGTAACATACTTATGACTGAATCAATAAAAAAAGAAACAGGCCTGCTTCTCAAGCACGCATCAATTTACGGCATGGCTCCAATAATTGGTCGTGTCGTCAGTTTCTTCATGATTCCGCTCTACACATCATTTATTACACCATCCGAATACGGGATTATGGAAATTGTCCATGTTGTAGTTTCACTACTCCAAACAGTGATTGGTATGGGTGTCGTTTCTGGGGTTGCTGTTTTCTATTTTGAAGCTAAAACTCAAGTGGATAAAAACAAAGTTGTCAGTACAGCATTCTTAGGGTTGGGCGGACTGGCAATTGCAACTATTGCAGTGTTGATGTTCTTTTCATCAATGCTTGCCGAGCTTGCTTTGGATTCTGCTGAATATGCAAAATATTTTTATGTCTCATTTGCGGCAATGGGTTTTGGTGTTTTAAACGATATCAATACTAATTATTTTCGTATAAATAAAAAATCTAAAACAGTCGTGATAATTTCGCTCTCTACTCTTATAGTAAATGTTAGTCTGAATATATTTTTCTTAGTTTATTTAGAGATGGGTGTATGGGGAATATTTTTATCGACACTAATCGTTGCAAGTGCAAATCTTCTTATCGTTACACCATATATTTTTACAAAAATCGGGTTTAATATTTCTTATGATATCATGAAAAAACTTATTAAATTTGGGCTACCACTCATCCCTTCAAACTTGGCATCATATTTGGTGGTTGCATCAGACAGACTATTTATAAAACATTATGTCTCAACTGCCGAAACAGGTTTATATTCATTAGGGTATAAATTTGGTACGCTTGTAAATAATTTTGTTACGACTCCATTTAACCAGATATGGGGACCTCGCCGTCTTGAAATGTTTAAAAAAGGAAACTCTGAGGAAATATTTTGCCGTATATTTACCTATTATACCTTTGTCTTGATTCTTGGTGGTTTGGTTATTTCAGTTCTTTCACGAGATATAGTACACATTATGGCACATGAATCTTTTTGGGATTCATATAAAATTATTCCACTTATCACTCTTGCTCATATTATCTTTAGCTTTTTCTACCATTTTAATATTGGGATTATGGTTGAGAAAAAGACAAAGTATTTTGCTTACATCAATGTCGTGAATGCTATTGTAAATTTGGCTTTGAACTTTATTTTGATTCAAAAATATGGAATTTGGGGTGCTGGATTTTCTACGCTAATTAGTTATCTACTCCGAACATCACTCTGTTATTATTTTTCAAATAAACTGCATAAGATTCGGGTTGAATGGGGAAGAGTCTTTGTGTTGATTGGTGGTGGAATTGGCTATTTTTATCTTATTGAAATAGTCGAAATTTCTAATATCTTTTTATCAGCTATTACAAAAGGTTCGCTTGCCTTAACATTTCCTATGGTATTGTATCTGTTTGGGTTTTTCTATGATGAAGAAAAAATTGAGATGAAAAATATGATTCAAAAACTTCGACAGAAATTAAATAAACGTTAATAGCTACTCGCAAGGTATAGGAGCGGGGCCATCTCGAAAAGAATACCCCACTAAATATACTAAGTCAGCAATATCAAGCTCACCTGAATTATCCAAATCAGCAGAAAGTATACAGTTTGGACTACTTCCATCAGCAAACATATAAGCAACGAGAAAAACAATATCTGCAATATCAATAGAATCAATTCCATCAATATTGCCACGACCACCATTACAACAACAAGCGTCACCAATACCATCTAAATCAAAATCCCCTTGTAGAGTATTACTATGAAGTGGACAATTATCGCACACATCACCGACACCATCTAAATCTGTGTCAAGTTGATTCGAGTTGCTTGTAGTTGGACAGTTATCATCCGTATCTGCAATTCCATCATTGTCACTATCAATAATAACAGAACCAGAAAAATAAACTGCTCGATAGCTTAATATTTTTGTAGTCATATCAATCCAACTAATTGGAATATAGTCCCCAGTGATTGTTTGGGGAACTTGAATAGAGCGAGCCGATTCTGTTGATGGAGCAATAATTAGAGAATCTTGCTGCCATGTCAACGTATTAAGATCAAAAATTTTCATCCTGATTTCAGGAGTCGTGTTATAAAAAAGATAAAGCGAGTCAGAACGTGAAGTAATAATCGGATATGCTAAGAGTCCGATTTCAGCTCCGATAGTAGATGCGGTATCGTGTGTCCATCCGCCGATTCCATCTTGGTACAAATGATGTATATAAGTCAACCCCGATGCCCACGGTGATTCGGCATAGACCAGATGTAATCTGCCATTGACATAATTTATCGACCAGCCTCGATGAGCCATACCGATATTACCTATCGCAATTGCTGAGTCTGCTCGACCAACGAAATCTTGCAACGCATCATCCCATTCCCAATAGTAATACCCATCCTGACCACCACCCATACCAGCCATAAGTGCCACAAAAATTGCGTTACCATTATCGTCTGTACAAGAACCAATTCGCATATTAATTCGAGGAAGATTTACATTGCCGATAAACCCAGAATGAGCAACCGTCTGAAAACGGTCAGTCGTATGATAATAAACAAGAGAGTCCGCAGAGTAGCGAGCGACTATCCAAATTTCATTTGATGATGAGGCTGCGATAGTTGGTACCCAATTCATATTGCGGGAGTCTAAAATTATTTGATTTTCTTTGTCGGCTCCAGTTTGGACTGGCTTATTTATATAGCGATACCAAAGAGGAACATTCGTTGCCTGCCCTGTACAAAAATGCATACCATCTGCATACCATGAATGAAAATGAGAGTCATAGTAGTCACCACCGATATTACCATCGGTGTTTCCAAAACCAACCGTGTCCCAACTGACTCCTTTGTCTTCAGAGAAAAGCCAATAGCGAGTAGATGCACCTGCCGACTGATGGAATATATAGACCGAGTCACCATCAAGATGAACCTTTCGACGAGGAATGGCAAGCAGAGCATTGTCATCGGCGATTGGATAAAACCGTTCAATACCAGAGAGAGTTATACCTGCTGATGCTAATTCGGTTAGTATAAAGCTCAAGATTAAAATGTAGAAAATCTGTTTTTTCATATTTTTTCAAAGCGGTTTTAAAAAAGTAGTAAGTGAGAAATATCGTTATCTTATAACAATAACTAATTTATAAAATCTGTCAAGGTATCAAGTTGATGGTCAAGCACGTCATAGATATTATAAATAACAAACGGAGTTTGTTTCGACTAATTGCCAGCATTATAAAGATTGATTAAATCAATAACATCTTGCTCGGTTGCACTACCTTCACGGAATAATTTGATTTTTAAATCAATCTGCTGTCTGCTGGTTGTAGGGGTATTATAGTCATAGACAAATGCCGCCATCTGAGCTTCATCTGATGTTCCATAACCCATTGAAATACAACCTTCAATAGTTTGTCTGAAGTTATTTCGACTGACATCATAATCAGGATTTAAGTATGGACCCGCAGTGAGGTTTGGTTGAGAAGGGTAAATAACATATTTTGACATGTAATAGTCAAGTGTCGTAGGATTGTCCGCCAAGCCAACTGTTTTTGTTTCGGTGGCACTGGTATTGTAGCGTCCACCCCAACCAGACCATTCGGCAGAAGTCAGAAAAATATCAGGTTTACGGCAATAGGTCATCCATGCCCCGACAGATTCACCACAAGCCCAAGCTTTATCAGCTGCTGTCGGACCATGACATGCTTGCCCGTACGTGTGCAAACTGTAATGACCATCATTAAACCGACCGTTGGTTGCATTTTCAAGTTCAGCTATACCCAAAAATGATTTTGTCGCAGAGGTAACCCCAGCATAATCTTGCCAAGTACCATTATTATGATTATTAAGATTTGGCATCTTGATAAATTTAAGGGCCGTTGCTGTCAGCGAACCGTTTTCGAATACACCATCTTTAAGTGATATGAGTTTTCCTGAGTATGGAGAGCGGATGACAGGGTATGGTAGATAAAATAAACATCCTGTCGCAGGTGAGTTCCATTCAAGACGTACCCATCCTTGAGTTGTAGGTGAGCTTATCACTGGCCAGTTAGTAGCATCATTTTGATTCCGTTGAATACGAACAGATGTAACATTGGCATGCCCGTTGTTTTGGTAGTTTGAAATCATATCATTGTAATTATAAGGACCATTGCGGTCAAGCCCTGAACCAGTTGCTACCCAATATCCTGTGGGGACGGCTTGGGTACACTCTACAAAAAGAATTTCACCATTAAAACCACCAGGACGGTTGAGAATTAAGTCGATAAGTCCTATACAACTACCGCAGTTTGTTCCACCTTGGTTTGGCCATTGACCATTTGGGTTTATCACAACGACATCATCAATACCAATAAAATTTTCAATCCCGCCATATTTCATCTCAAAGACTTTGGCGACATTTTCAGCAGGAGTGCCATTTTTAGCAATATAGATATTTTCAGCAAGAGACGAGCGTGAATCAATAGAGGCAAGTAGTGATTGATTAAGTATAGCACCACCAACGATTGCTCCGCCAGTCATTTGGGAAATATCTTTTATAAAATTTCTTCTATTTATTTTTCTCATAATTTACTCACTTTAGTTCTAATAGTTCTTTCTAATATACACAAATTTATTTTAACAGAAGCATTTTTTTTGAAATTTCTCTGTTTTCTGTTTGAAGTTTATATAAATAGACCCCTGTTGGTGCTTTTATATTTCCAGAAGTCATTCCATTCCAAACAGTTTGATGAGTGCCTGCCGAAAGTTGTTTCTCAAGAATAGTCGCTACTTTCTGCCCAATTGTATTATAAACGATAATTGTAACAAATGATTTTTCTGGAAGTGAAAATTCGATTGTCGTCGTCGGGTTAAATGGGTTAGGATAGTTTTGTGCTAATGTAAAAGAGTTTGGTAGATTTATTTCGTCATTAATATCTAATGAAACGCCAAACTGCATTGTGAGTGAATCAGCATGCCCAAAAATCCCCGTAGTTCCATTATGAGCAATAAATGTATGAAGCGGGAGAGCGTACGAATTGACAGAAGAACAGATCACTTGATATTCAACCACAACAGTATCATCAGGTTGAATCAACAAATCATAAGTTCCGTGAGTTCCTGGATAATCTAATACAAAATAGTATTCTGAAAAATTTGTATATGTCGAAGCCGTCGCAGTTGGGAAATCATAGCTGACAGGTGAACTATTAATTGTGACAGCATGTGAAATAATTGTAAACTCATCAGGGAGATTATCACAAAAATAAAAACATGTCAGCGGGGTTGCTTCATTGTTGATAAAAGTTCTTGTAATATTAAGAGTGTCATCAATAGTTAGTACAGTATTGCTAAGTGTATAGCTCGATTGAACAGATGCCGACCCAGGGAAAATAGAATCGTTTACGGCATGACTCTGAGCAGTGATAATAAACATAATAAAAACTATCAGTAGTTTGGCTACTTTATTCAAATGGTAGGTGTCCATAAATTTCTTTCAACATAAGTGTTTGGAATTCAGCTAAAGCCTCTAAACTTTGCGGGCTATCATCCGCAACAAACCGTACAAATGCGATATCTCTTGGTTTGAATGTAAGGGCGGAAAGGAGTTCATACAATTTAAAAATATAATCATTGGCAGTTTCACCATAATGAGTGATATACCAAAAGTCCATAACTTGTTTTGATTTATTCATTTGAAGCTGGAACCGTCCTGCTGGAATGACAGAATTTGCATTTACAATATTATTGGCAACAGTCTCTTTTATTACCCAGCCCGAACCAGGTAGACAATTTCGTGGAGAATGAGGACCTCCAAAGGTTGCTTCCGAGGAGAAAAAGTCAAAAAGCAAATGTATCGATATTCCATCACTATTAACATAGGTCGCCGAAATTATTGCTTGAGGGTTCAAAAGCTCCAGCACCTGTGGGTCGACTATGTCTTCAGTTCCTTGCCAATCACCAATTGTGAGCGGAAAAGTATCAAAATTAACATCACCTGCCGTAGCTGGTCGATAAAACTTTATCAGAAGCGTCATCGCAAATGTTAGCGTAATAACTAAGATTGAGATATAAAACGATTTCTTATCCATTGAAAGATCGCTCCTAAAATTAACATCATGATTAAAGCTGTTACAAACACCAGCAATCCCGAAAGTTCATGTAAAAAATCTTCGGCGATTTCTTTACTGATTGCATAAGCACCGATAGCGGTTGTGAATATACGAAAAATATTAGTCGCAATTGCGATTGGTATGGTCGCACAAAAAAGAAGTATCGGAAGCACTTTGCCAGGCATCTTGGTATAGGAATACAATGCCCCCAAGGCGAGTAGAGTCATAAGCGAACGAAGCCCCGAACAGGCTTCAACAACCTCAAGCATATAATTTGGAAGAGCAATAATATTGCCATTACGAGCAACAGGTACTCCGATGAACTCAAGTAAAAATACAGTTACTTTGGTGGCAAACAACTGCATTGGTAAAGTGGCAGCATAATATACTATCGATGGAATCGGAATCATGAAAATAAGAAAGAAAAATGCAAACCATACTTTTTTGAAATTATTACTTCCAATTGTATAATAAACAAACCCAGTAAGGGCGAAGACAAAACCAATTCGTGTGGTAAAAAACTCCGATGCTGCCGTTCCGAGTATGATAAAAAGTAATCCAATTATAAAAAGAATCAGACCAGCAATCGAGTGTTTGGCAGGAAATATGAGTGTTTTTCTTTTTGAATAATAAAGATAAATTGAAATCGGTATGATAAAAAAACCATGAGAATAATTATCATCATGATACCAATCACCAATCAAATCAACAAACATAGGGATATTTGTCAAAGTTAAAAGAGCGATAATAATATACTGGCTTTTAAACTTTTTTATATGTCCTAACACTTTTTCTTTATCTATTTGCACTACAGCTTCCAATGAAAGTTTTCTCTTCTCTATTGTTATCGTAAGGTATAATTGAATGGTTGAGATAAAAATGTAAAAATTTTAATTTATTTTCACTTCTTTTTCTATTATATCTAAACAAACGAATTCAAGAGAAAACCAGAATGAAAAAAACAGTAAAAATAGCTCTTATCATTTCACTTATTGGAAATTGTGCCATATTTTATGTCGCTTACAAGGCGTATGAATATAGGAGTCATATTAACCACTTTTTAGACAAATACCAGCATGTTTCTCAGGAGTTCTCCCAACGAGATATATACGAATCAGAGAATACCAAATATAAGGCTGATTCGACTATATCAAACCGTCTTGTTTTCTTTGGGACTCAAGCTATGGCAAACTTTAACCTCCAGAAACATTTCCCCAAATATGATGCTCTTAACCGAGGGGTAGAAGGACAACGGGTGGCGGGCTATCTGCTCCGCTTTAAACCTGATGTTCTCGATTTGTCACCAGAAGCAGTCATTCTCGAAATTAGTTCATATAATTTCAGGCCAGAAAATTCAATCAAAGAAATTCAGGACTATACCGAACTTCTGGCTCAGCTTGCTCGCTTTCATTCTATTAAACCAATTTTGACGACTGTGATTAAACCTCGGAAAGAGTTTGTCGAAACGATAGAAATAAAAGAATTAGGCGAATATGCTGTTTTTGACTCTGTAGATGTGTATAACAACTGGTTGCGAAAATATGCCGACAAATATGAGATTGCTTTAGTCGATTTTAGTTTACTTCTTGGTGATGAAAATGAATATTTACGTGAACAATTGTCGACTAATTTGGTAGAACCAAATGAAGCAGGGTATAACGTAATGACGAAAAAAATTAAAGAAGCATTACAAAATTAGGTAGGTAGAAAATGAAAATCTTGATAGCAGTTTTGGTTATTTCAGTTTTGGGCAATATTTTTGGACTGTACGTCTTTTACAAGTTTCAAAAAAAGAGTGAATATGTCGATATGCTTGAACAGAAGTTAAAGCAAAAAGATGCTGCTCTTAAATCAGTCAATGACATGCTTCCGAAAAAGATGGTCTTTTTGCATCATTCGGTTGGTCGCAACTGGCTCAATGATGGACTCCGTGAGGAATTGATGTCCAAGGGTATCGCTGTGCAGTCAATAACCTATGGAGATGATATAGGCGAAGAGACAGATATGAACAACTGGGTACCAAAATTTGAGAAAAATTTAGATCAGATTTTTAACTTTGGCTACAATGACCCATCAAGTCAACATGATATTATCATGTTCAAATCCTGCTTCCCGAACTCTGATATCGTCGGTGCTGGTGCTAAAACTGGTAATCCATACCAAGCCGAAAAAACAGTTAGTAACTTTCATGCGGTTTTTGATTCTTTGAAAGCAGTTTTCTCTGCTCATCCAGAAAAACAATTTATCTATGTTACCTCACCACCACTTCATAAACTAAAAACAAATTCAGAAAATGCATCGCGTGCCAGAGAATTCTCAAATTGGATAAGCAATGATTTTGTCAAAAGGTACAAAGAAGAAACAGGTTTTGACAACTTTATCGTCTTTAACTTATTCGATGTATTAGCTAATGACCAAAATGTCCTCAAAGAGAACTATTCCGATCGTGAAGGGGATTCTCATCCAAATCTGATTGCTAACCAAGCAGCATCCAAAGCATTCATGAGTTTTTTGTCAGAGCATAATTTATAAATAGCATAAAAATAGTTTTGTATCAATAAGGTGCTGTTATCAGCACCTTTTTTTTATCTATACTGAATCTGAGATTAACACCGATAGGAATGTATAGAAGAAAAAAATAAAAAACTAAAGGTTTCAAATGCGTAAACATCTATTATCAATATTATTTAGTGTGATGATTCTTTCAATCTTTTCATTTGATGAACTGTATTCATACGAATCTTCATCTGAATTAGCAACTTCTGTATCACTCGGTACTATCGAACGATTTTATTCGCTCCCTGAACATCGTTCACTTTTATCAATCCCTCGTCGGAAAATCCATGTTATAGGCGATACGATATATATCTTCAATGCTGCCAACGGTTCCAATACGATGTACTGGCTCTATTCGGTTGATAAAGGAATATCATGGGATACTGTTGGCTATGGCAACAGTGATGGTGATATTGATGGGGCATATTATGATCACCATTTTCATTCATGGTATCAGAACGGGATGCATTTTGCTACTGGACAAAGTGGTAATTCCGGTTTGTGGTACAGATTTGTAAATTCACCTGTGCAGACAGCATCGGATAAAGAAGCAACTATCTCCCTTGATAATCGTCTACTCAATTGGGCGGTATCAGTAGTCGCAAGTTCGTCAAATGAAATCTGGCTGACAACTCGTTATGATGGCGACTCATTGGCATTTTATCATACTACCGACCGTTTTCAAACTGTGGCACATTCGGGATTTATCGGAAATAACAATCTGCCTCGTCTTTCTACTCGGATTGGTTCATGTCTTGACAATAATGGTAATGCTCTGTTTGTCGCTCTCTTAGCAGACATGGGCGGTGGGCTGGATGGTTTTTATTATTGGCAATGGAGTGATGTTGAAAATCGGTTCGTCGGCAATGCCGACTCGGCTATTGTGACTGGTGCTATAGGTATGGCACATCGATCCTATACATTCAATTTTGTAAAAAACCGACTACACCTTGCCTATTC
Source organism: Candidatus Zixiibacteriota bacterium (assembly GCA_024280215.1). Classification (GTDB taxonomy): domain Bacteria; phylum Zixibacteria; class MSB-5A5; order GN15; family FEB-12; genus QQUK01. The sequence continues at coordinate 9,914 of JAJRQO010000036.1, read as the reverse complement.
CGATTCTCCATGGGCGAGTGGATTAACGATTATTCATCATCTTTATCAGGATGGTGTCGGGGGATGGGTGCATGATACCGCATCGGTTGTTGGACGTGAATTGTCGATGGATGCATATCCAATTTTGACAAGTCGTGGCGACTCTCTTTATCTTTTTTATAATACCACACCAGAAATTGCGATGAAAACTTTTGACCTGACAACCTACCAATGGCTCGCTGATTCAATTCTAATAACTGGTACCAGCGATAGTTGTCGTTCGATTCAAGTACCTCAAACGGTTTATGGTGATTTTATACCTGTTGCATGGGTCAACGCTCGTACATCCCAACTGAGTTTTCGTGCAGTGAATTTTGTTACAGGATTTATTGATACTGACAACGATGGTATCACTGATAGCTTGGACAACTGTCCAAATACATATAATCCTGCTCAAATTGATATGAACAACAATGGTGTTGGTGATGAGTGTGACTCCTTGGCAACTGATATTGGCGACAATGATTTCTTGCTACCTGATAATTTCAGACTTGCTCAAAACTATCCGAACCCATTTAATATCTCAACGGTAATCGAATTTTCAATTCCAAATCATGCTATGGTGACTTTTTCAGTTTACAATATTTTAGGGAAAGAAGTCTACCAAAACAGCGCTCAATATAACGCGGGCATTCATCAGATTTTATGGAATGGACAAAACAGCGTCGGTGAAGATTTAGCCAGCGGCATCTATTATTACCGTATAAAAACCAATCAATTTGACCAGACTAAAAAGATGATGCTATTGAAATAAGAACAGTTGATGTAATACATACCTCTGAAGAGTGGAAATTCATACTAAATAAAACATCGTATAGATAGAAGAAATTTGTAACAAGATGACCCTTATAGTCGTATATTATTTTATTGAAAATATTAGATTGACATAGGAGTCGTCATTTTGAAAAAAATACTAATCTACATAACCTTCTGTTTAGTCGTTTCTCTTTTTCACATCACAACTCAAGCGGAGCCGTATCGTCTTGCCCAAGATGTTATTCCCTTAGAACAAAGCATCAACTTACATCTTAATCCCGATGACGCCGACTATAGCGGTGATACCTCAATCAAATTAAAAGTTGTCAAAGAGTCCGAATCATTTTTCTTCCATTCTGAAACGATTGAAATTGTAAATCTGATTCTCACATCTAAAAAGAAAAATATAAGTTGTACGTATGAACAAGTCGAAGAGAACAGAGTAAAAGTTATTCCAACGACCATGTTAGAATTAGGCGAATATCTCCTTGAGATTGAGTTTGTTAATAATTTTGACACACAGGCAAACGCTGTCTATCGTATGGAAACCGAGGGAGAGTCGTATGTTTTCTCGCAACTTGAAGCTGATGAAGCTCGTGAAGCGTTCCCCTGTTTTGATGAACCGATTTTTAAAATTCCATATCAACTGACTATGACTGTTCCCGAACAAGATTTTGCGGTGACCAATACTCCTATTGAATCACAGGAAACAATAGATGGATGGACAACCTATCGCTTTAAAAAAAGTAAACCGATGCCATCCTATCTCATCGCTGTTGCCGTTGGTCCCTTCGAGTTTGTCGACATGCCAGATATGCCTATTCCTACTCGGGTGGTAACACCAAAGGGGATGTTGCATCTCTCTCAAATGGCACTTGAAACAACTCCACCAATTTTAAAAGCCCTCGAAAAATACTTTGACCGACCTTATCCGTATGAAAAACTTGACCTCATAGCAGTACCAGAATTCTGGCCAGGTGCTATGGAAAATGTCGGAGCGATTACCTATTCTGCTGGGATTTTACTTGTCGATAATGAACATGCTACCTCTCGCCAAAAGTTAAGACAAGCTGCTGTGACCGCTCATGAACTCGCCCACATGTGGTTTGGCGATTTGGTGACGATGGTGTGGTGGGATGATTTATGGCTCAATGAATCTTTTGCAAACTGGATGGGTAATAAAATCACCAACCAAGTTTTCCCTGAGTTTGAGCTTGAAGTTAGCAGGGCAACATCTGCCAATGGTGCTATGGTCGGAGATGCTCGTCAAACAGCAGTTGCTATTCGTCAACCAATAGTTTCTATGGCTGACCTTTTAGGTAATATCGGTGTTGTGTATAACAAGGGGGAAGCAGTTCTCAATATGTTTGAGAAAAAAATTGGTGAGGAAAAATTTCGTGCGGGGATTCTAAAATATATTGATCAGAATGCATGGGGCAATGCTACCGCTGATGATCTATGGCACGCCTTAAAAAATGCATCCGATTTTGATTTACCCAAAGCGATGGAAACATTTATCAATCAACCTGGGTTACCATTGGTTATAATCGAACAACTCACAGATAACGAATTTAAAATTACACAAAAACGATTCGGGAATTACAATTCTAACTACGATAACTCTTTTCAATGGCAAATTCCTCTTTCAATAAAATATTCTTCCGGCTCGTCGGTGAAAACAAAAACTATTTTACTTACAAAAGAAAGTCAGACAATCAGTTTTCCATCAGATGGCAAGATTGCATGGGTGATGCCAAATGTTAATTCCGATGGTTACTTCAGATGGACAACATCACCAGAAAATTTAGTACAACTTGCTACAAATGCTCAGGAACTGATGACGCCAAGAGAACGAATCGGTTTTCTCTTAAACCTTGTTGCTCTTCTTGATGCAGGACAAGTCAATGGTGGTGATTATTTACAAATTATTTCACATTTTAAAAACGACCCCAATATGCAGGTTATGTCTACTGTTCTTCGGAACCTCGGTAAAGTTGTCAACTCATTTTTAACCGATGAACTAAGACCTGATTTTGCCGTTTTTGTCAATAAAACATTACAATCAACAATGGACAAAGTTGGCTTTACTTCTATCGTTGGTGAATCAGAAAGAGTGCAGATGCTTCGTCCAAGCTTAATCTATTGGCTTGCTGACCATGGGAGAAATGCTGAGGCTCTTTCATTTGCTGAGAAACAATTTAAAAATTTTATGGATGACCCCGATTCTGTTGACCCATCAATTATTTCTATCTCGGTTGCCTTGGCATGTATACGAGGTGATATGGAACTCTTTAATGAATGTAAATCAAGATTCGAAAATGCCACCACCCCAGCAATGCGTCAACGATATTTAGGTGCATTAGGCTCTTTTGAAGATGAAAACATTCAGGATACTGCCTTACAATACGCCTTGAATGGACCACTCCGTCCTCAAGAATTTTATTCTATCCCGGGTTCTATTGCTGAAGTTTCATCAGAACGGGCAGATTATGTTTTTGATTGGATAGTTGATAATTATACTGTTGTTTGTAGTATTGTCCCTGTTCAATACCATTCCTATCTGCCGATGTTTGCTGGTGGATGTTCCGCTGAGCGAATTGAAATAGCAAAACTGTTTTTTGGAAAAAAAGAAAATCAAGTAGAGGGAACAACAGTACGATTGGCAAAAACTGCTGAACAAACCAAAGATTGTATCACTTTGCGTGATAGAGAAAAAGCAAACGTAGAAAAATTCCTTCACGATTTTGTCGCTTCTCAATAAAAAATAGTAACGAACTTACACATGACAGTCGATATATGAAAAATAATATCGGCTGTCCTTTTATAACTATTTATTTGTACCTTATTATAAGACAACAAGATAGCTTTTGAAGCCGATTTGGATGTTGACATATTATCTTTTTCATGTATCTTTGATAAGTTAATAGTACTTATCAATTTACTACGAAAAATATACTCTAAATAGACCTCACGGAGGCTCCATGAATCGGGTTTTATATCTTATAGTTTCTCTCTGTATAGTTACATCATCATTTGCCGCCTTAAACAATAAACAAATCTCTAAATTTGAAAAAGAAATCAAACTCTTCCAAACTGACGACAATGGAATTCCAACTTTTGTCTCTGGTGACTTGCGTGATAAAGTTGTCAAAGGTACTGAGTTGAACGCTGTACATGACTATTTCAAATTAAATAAAGATTTGTATCAGATCAGTTCTCCAACTGATGAACTCCAACTTCGAAAAATTGAAGTTGATGATATTGGTATGACTCATCTGAAATTACAACAACAATACAATGGTCTCGATGTTATCGGTTCTGAAATTTTAGCTCATTTTAAAAATGATGGAACCATGACTGCGGTCAATGGAAACTACATGCCGATTAAAGAGATGAGTGTAATTCCTCAAGTGCTACCAGTCGATGCTATTACTCGTGCTGAAGATGATTTACGAATTGATTTTGGTGAGGGTGTCCCAACTGATGCCAAGCTGACAATTTTCCCGTGGAAAAAAGAAACCTACCTCGCATGGCATTTCTTTATTATCTCAGATGTCCCAATGGGTAGATGGGAATATTTTATCGACGCCAATACTGGTGACATAATTTTTAAAGCGAACAGAATCATGAACGCCGAAGCAATCGGATCAGGTACTGGTGTAATGGGTAACGCCTATAACCATGTCGATACATGGGATAACGGTACTGATTTTGAAATGATTGACTATACCCGTCGTGCCAATAATAATATTCATGGACACAACGGACAGATGACATCTGGTGCGATTATTCGTACCTATCTTGCCACTTCATCACTCCCAGGTTCAGTCGCTACTGACGCTGATAATGCATGGGGCGGAACTACTTATGCTCCAGCAGTTGACGGACATATGTATTCAGCACTTTTTTATGATTGGGTTCTAAGAGAATTTGGTCGCAACAGTTATGATGATAACGGTTCATCTATGAACACGTCAGTCAACTATTCTGCCGAAGGTGATAACAATGCCTATTGGAATGGTTCCCAAATTGTTGTCTGGTCATGGGGGACAGGATGGCGTTCGCTTGCGGGTTGTCCCGATGTTATCGCCCACGAATGGGGACACGCTATTACAGGTTCTACTTCAGGACTTGTTTATCAACTCGAATCAGGTGCCTTAAACGAATCATTTTCTGATATGATAGGTGCTGCCTTTGAATTTGCTCACGACACTCTTGATACACCTGATTGGTTCATGGGAGAAAATGGTATCATAGGCGGTACAGGATTTCGTGATATGTTAGACCCTCATAGTAAAGGTGACCCTGATTACTACGGCACCTCTGACCCATACTGGGTTGATGTTGTCGGATGTACCCCATCCGATCCGAATGATTGGTGTGGAGTGCATACCAATAGTGGCGTTGGGAACAAATGGTTTTCACTCTTATCTGATGGTGGTCTGCATACTGGTATCACTGTAAACGGACTTGGTGTGGACACAGCTATGATGATTGCTTTTCGGGCGAACACCGTTTACTGGAGTGCCAATACAAATTATTCCGAGGCTGCCGCAGGTACGATTACCGCCGCCCATGATTTAGATCCATCAGGTAACTGGGAGTTTGAAGTCGCTCAGGCATGGACAGCAGTTGGTGTTGCTACACCACTTCCGTCACTTGTTTTTTCATATCCAAATGGAACCCCAAACACTCTTACACCACTTACCGATACTACTTTTGATGTTGTTGTAACTGGACTACTTGGTGGTGTCCCAGTTGCAAACTCAGGTCAAATTTATATCTCTATCAATGGTGGAGCATACCAAGCATCACCTATGACCGAATTAACTCTTGGAAACTATACTGCTACTATTCAAGGGAGACCTTGTGGTGACATTGTTGAATATTATTTTTCTGTTGATTTAGTAGACCCTGCTGTGACCGTCTTTGATGGGTCACCTGCGAACCCATTTAGAGCAGTTCCGGCAACTGGAAACCTCACAGTTTTCACCGATGACTTTGAAACAAATCTTGGCTGGTCTATCTCTGGTGGTGCCTGGGCAAGAGGTGTTCCAAGCGGAGGAGGTGGTGCTTACGGGAACCCTGACCCAACAACTGGAACAGTTGGCTCAAGCGTGATGGGCTACAACCTCAATGGTGACTATACCGATAATCTTCCTGAATATCATGTTACTTCTCCTGCTATTGACTGTTCAACTATTTCTACGGCAATTTTGAACTTTGACCGTTGGCTGGGTGTTGAACAACCTGCCTATGACCATGCCTATATCAGAGTCTCAACTGACAATACTAACTGGACTACTGTCTGGGAAAATGATGTTGAAGTTGCCGATAATGCATGGACTAATATTGATGTAGATATTTCAAGCATAGCAGCTTTACAGTCTACCGTTTATATTCGGTTTACCATGGGTACAACTGACGGTGGATGGACATTCTGCGGATGGAATATTGATAATCTCAGTATCAGCGGTTCAGAATGTATCGTCGCATCTACTGTTACGATTACAACAACTTCTCTGCCAAACTGGACAGCAAACCTTCCTTATTCCCAGCAATTGACCTCAACCAACGGTACTGGAATATTAAATTGGTCTGATAAAAATAGTGACCTAACAACAACTGGGCTCACTCTTTCAAGCACAGGTTTATTAAGTGGAACTGTTGCAAGCGGACAAGCCATTTTATTTACCGCCATGGTGACAGATGATCTTAGTTCTGATGAAAAAATATTATCATTCACTATCAACCCAACAATCTCAATCACTCAAACAATAGTTGATGATTGGACAGACGGGTTAGCACTATCGCATCAGTTTGGTGCATCGGGTGGTACAGGTAGTTTGGTGTATACCGATAAAAATAATAACCTCCCGGCAACAGGACTTTCGATTTCATCGACTGGACTGCTAAGTGGCACACCAGTAACTGGCAATCATAGCTTTACATTGTTAGTGACCGATTCATTAGGTGCAACATCAGAGGTTCTGGTTTCATTCACTATCAATCCTACAATCTCAATCACTCAAACAACAGTAGATGAATGGACAGAAGGAATCGCTCTATCGCACCAATTTGGTGCATCGGGTGGTACAGGAAGTGTAGTGTACTCAGATAAAAATAACGACCTCCCAGCAACAGGACTTTCGGTTTCATCGTCTGGACTGTTAAGTGGTACTCCGACAGCGGGCAATCATAGCTTTACATTGTTAGTGACCGATTCATTAGGTGCAACATCAGAGGTTCTGGTTTCGTTCATTATCAATCCTACAATCTCAATCACTCAAACAACAATTGATGATTGGACAGACGGGTTAGCACTATCGCATCAGTTTGGTGCATCGGGTGGTACAGGTAGTTTGGTGTATACCGATAAAAATAATAACCTCCCGGCAACAGGACTTTCGGTTTCATCGTCTGGACTGCTAAGTGGCACACCAGTAACTGGCAATCATAGCTTTACTTTGTTAGTGACTGATTCATTAGGAGCAAGTTCTGAAACGGTAGTATCGTTTATAATTAACCAAGCAGTAATTATTTCAACAACGACTTTACCAGATGCAAATGTAAGTGTCGTTTACGCACAACAGATAAACGCTTCAGGTGGTACAGGTAGTTTATTGTTTACTGATAAGAATAATGACTTAGCGTCAACAGGATTTACTCTTTCAACTTCGGGACAATTATCAGGAACATCTGCGACTCCACAAACAATTTCGTTTACCGTAGTTGTTACTGATTCTCTGGGAGCTTTTGCTGAACAGCTATTATCACTTACCGTTTCACAAACTATCATTATAACACCACCATCATTTCCGCCTTGGACAGCAGGTATTTTATTCTCGGAACAGATAACAGCTACTGGTGGAACTGGTAGTTTGACTTTCACCGATAAAAATAATGATTTACTACCATCGAATTTAACTCTTTCTACAACTGGCTTAGTGTCTGGTCTTCCTCTTGGCGGAACCTATAACTTTATTTGTTTGGTAACAGACTCTTTAGGTTCTACAAAAGAACAGGCTATGTCGATTATTATTAATGATTCCTTAAAAGTAGTGACGACAACTCTTGCTGATTGGACTGTGGGTATCGCATTTTCAAATCAATTACTTCGTTCTGGTGGAACAGGAGTAATAACTTTTATTGACAAAAACTCAGACTTAATAGGTTCGGGGTTATCGTTGTCGGCAACAGGTTTACTCAATGGTTCACCAACAGCTGCTGGAACATACAACTTTACCTTACAAATAACGGATGCTCTCGGAGCAATTGATGAACGACTTTTGACTATCAATATAAATGACTCTGTTGTCATAACAACTCTGTCGCTTCCAGATGGTGATTCCGATATTGACTACACGCAACAATTGATATCAACAGGAGGTACAGGGCTTACAGTCTGGGCAGATAAAAATAATGACCTGTTATCGACTGGGTTAGTTTTGTCAGCCGATGGGTTAATCTCTGGTATCCCATCTGTTGGAATATTTACATTTACTGCTGTGGCAACAGATAATTTAGGTTCGAATGATGAACAGTTTTATAGTTTTGAAATTATCATGAGCTATATTTGTGGTGATGCTGATGGAAACGGTTCAATTGATATTGGTGATTTAGTCTTTATGGTTGCCTTTATGTTTAGCGACGGACCTCCTCCAGCTGTACTGGCATCAATAGACATTGATGGGTCGGGCTCAATTGATATTGCCGATTTAGTCGCATTGGTTGATTATATGTTTGGTATTCCGACAGGTCCCGCCCCAGTCTGCGGTTCCGCAGTATTGTAATTTTATTATTGTATCGACAGGGCATTGCCCTGTCTGATTAATTGTAATTCGGGTTCTATCTGTTCACTTTTGCGAATGCAGAACTCGACAAAGTTGTGTAGGGAACAGGCATGCCTGTTCCTTTATTATATCTGAAGTAGATGCTTTGTATTAAAAAGAAGAGTTTGTAGGTCGAAACCCCTGTGGTTTCGACAAGTAGATATTATTGATTGTATGGCAGAACCCATTAACGGTTCTGCTATTATATTATTCGTAACAGAATTGTAGGCAGGTCTTCCCGAGACCTGACAAATTTTATGTAGAGGTCAGGCATGCCTGACCTTTTTTTATCTGAAGTAGATGCTTTATATTAAAAAGAAGAGCTTGTAGGTCGAAATCCCCGTGGTTTCGACAAGAAATGTTTAAGTGGGTGGCAGCCGCCCTCGTTGTATAGTATCATAAGATGCATTACAGTTTGTATTATGACATGCATTACACATTCCCTACACAATCACACTACATTCTCAACATCGCTTTTTATATGATGAACATGAGAAATTGTACAAACAAAAAGACTACAAAAAATATGAGCAAAAATGGCTTTAAGCCATTTTTTAGAGCAAAGCCATTTCGCTGTATCTTTCTGTTGTTAAATTGATTAGAGAGAAAAAAGACGTATAAAAGGTGCTTTTAAAAACTTTTTATATGGGGAACGAACCCATTTTGAAAGGTGGAATTGTATCGGGACCCCGTATTAATCACGGGGAGGAGTAGTAAAGTTTGGAGAAGTAGATTTGTAGGGAACAGGCTTGCCTGTTCCGCTTGAGACAAGGCAATGTCATTGTCGGTACGACTGGTGCTGCCAAATAAAAAAAGGTCTGGTTTAAGAAAGACGGTATCTACAATTAAATTTTTGATGAATAATATTTACAGCAGAGGTGGTTCCATTTTGTAGGCGACCCATCCTTCTTTGGCAGGACCATATATCGATGGTACTACAACGCCAGCTTGACGCATAAGAACTGTCATCTGTCCACGATGATGTACCTCATGTTTGATAAGGATCAAAAGTGTTGCACCCTTTTTCCATTTCTCTCCATAGAGGTCGTCAACTTCCTGTAGTTTATCATCAGACCAGTCAGCAACTTGTTCAGTCAATGCTTTAGAAAGCTCAGCATATTTTTCAGCGATAACTTTTGCTGAGGTTGGAGCGGGTGCTTTGACAAGTTCAAACTTGAGACCGATATGAGGAAGCATCTCGGTAATTGTTTCGCAGATATGCCAGGCTATCCGACCAATCGTGCGATGGTCATTATTGATAGATTGCGAAAGTGATTCATCGGTGAG
>JAJRQO010000035.1 GCA_024280215.1 Candidatus Zixiibacteriota bacterium | reverse complement strand
TCGGGCTTTTTGTAATCTTTAAGAAGTGCTTTGATTAAATCTTTGTTGATCTCGCTCATAAATATCTCCTGTGTAAATATACTTTGTGTCTTTCAAAGTATAAGTAATTATTTACATTTACACAAAATTACTTACAAGCTCGTGAAAAATAAAAACATTAATACTAAACCATATAAAAAACCAGTATTACTTTCTGTGATAGTTTCAATACTTGTAGTGATTTTATTATTATTATTCATTGATAATGTATCTATAATTAAAGGATTATATGTATCATTATTGATGACAGTCATTTTTATAATTATAGATGTTATAAATAGGATGAAGAAATAAAATGAATTTCTTCTCTCTACACATTTCCTACAAAATCAAATCAATTTCTTTTTTCTAACACTACAGTATGACACATAATAATTTTATAAAACTTTATCATCACTACACTTCCAAACCAACAATGCGATCCATGCACATATTGCATAATTCCAAAGAGAACCATGCATTGCAGAAAAAAGGCTATACCACATTCCAAACCCAATTTGCTATAACAGATTGGGTCTGTTTTATTTATAACGAAAAATTTGAATTTGAAATTGTGGATAACTACATAAAGGCGGGTGGCACACCCTTTAGGGTGTGGAAACATTCAAAGATGTTTGTCTTGAAAGTAGGTCGGCGTTCCGATTCTATAAAACCATAATAGTGAGAAACCCGACAATCTATTTAAGAGACTTCAGTATTGTTTTCAACAGCTTCTTTTTCCGCTTCATCGTCGTCTGCGACATCTAATTTTTTTATCAGTATCAGATACAATAGAAAAACAATCGCACAGGAAATCGCCGAGTCGGCAATATTAAACGTCCACCACCGTTGCAGTTGAAAGCCAAACAGATCAATATCAAAAAAGTCGACATCGATAAAATCAACAACCTTACCATATGCAATACGGTCAATAAGATTACCAATCGCCCCACCCGCAATAAATGAAAGCGGAATAGAAAGCATCATCTTACTACGGTTAGCATAAATATAATACAAAACGAAAAGAAGTATCAGCGTTGCTGAGATAAGATAATAATTTGATGAGCCCAAATTAGTTCCCATCGCACCTCCCTCGTTATAAACAAGGGTGAACATAAAAAACTGTCCGATAACTTCAATCGGGTTACAATAAGTAAGGGCATCAACCGCCCATATTTTTGTCGCTTGGTCAAAGGCAACCACAAATGCGATAATAGCAAGTGGTATCATAAGGTGTCGAGTGGTCGGTTTGTTCAAATTGTTATCTCTTACTTTTTTTTACGTTAGGTGGTTTCTTTTTTTCTTCTGCTTCTTTGCAGGCGATACAAAATCGAGCGTGTGGTACAACTTTAAGTCGTTTCATAGGGATAGTTTTACCACACTCGAAACATTTGCCGTATGTGCCATCTTCAATTCGCAAAAGTGCATCATCGATATGATGCACAAATCGTCCTGATTTTGCACCACGGGCAAATGCCATCTCACGTTCCATCGCATCGGTCCCCTGGTCGGCCATATGGTAAGAATGCGACGAAAGGTCACCAGTTTTTTCTTTCAGCGTTGCATCAAAACGAGAGGAGATACCTGAGATTTCATCAGTCATCGTTTCTCGCTTTTGCAAAAGCAGTGTTCTAAACTTTTTTAAATCGGTTTCTTTCATTTTCTGCTCCGACTTTATTTTTTTATAACTTCAATTTCTGCTTTTTCACTGTTGATGTTCCATTCGGTGCCATTTGTCAGACTCTCTTTAAATTCAAGTGAGTCGGCTAAAGTTTCATTTTGAATAAATTCTTTATATGCTTCTAAAGCAACAATTAATTTTTCCGTCGATGCGACCGTAATTGCCACCCGATCGGTGACATCAAAACCGTTTGTCTTGCGCATATTCTGAACTTTGTTAACAACCTCACGAGCAAACCCTTCAGAAACAAGTTCATCAGAAAGCTTTGTCGCCAGAGCAACCATCAGTTGTCCTTCAGATTCAACAGCATAGTTGTCGATTTCCGTTTTCGAAATATCAATCTCTTCGGTGGTTAAATCAAATGAAGTGCCATTAATATCAAGAGCGATCTTTTTATCAGATGCAAACTTTTTAACTGTGTCAGAATCAAGTGCGACAATCTGAGCAGCAGCATCTTTTGTGTTTTTACCAAGTTTGGAACCAGCAGTTTTAAAATTGAGTTTTGCCGAATAAGTAACCAAACTATCTAAACTATCAGACGCTTCAACTTCTTTTACGTTTAACTCATCTTTAATAACATAGATGAGGTCACGTAGCGAGTCGAATGTTTGTCCTTCAGGTAGATTAATAATTAACTTGGCAAGAGGTTGACGAACCTTGAGGTTTTTGCGAGAACGAGCAGCTCGACCAAGCGAGACTATTTTTTCAGAAAGTCCCATGGCAACTTCAAGCTCGGTGTCAATAAGCGATGTGTCAGCTTTTGGATACTCAGTCATATGAATTGAAAGCGGGATATTATGCTTGGTTCTGTTTTCACCCATCAATTCTTTCCAAATCATTTCAGAAACCATCGGAATCACAGGAGCAGAAAGTTGACAGACCCCAGCAAGCATCTGATACAATGTCAGGTAAGCACGCATCTTCGATGGGTCATCCCCTTTTGCCCAGAACCGACGACGATTGTTTCGGACATACCAATTAGAAAGCTCTTCGATAACAAAATACTGTATCGCACGAGTTGGCTTGGTGATTTCATAATTATCAAACGTCTCGTTCACTTCTTTAACAAGCGAATTATATTTTGAAATAATCCATTTGTCAAAAATATCAGGCTCTCCAGCTTTGCTTTCTAAAAATGCCTCAATAGATATGTTTGCATCTTCAGCACGCTGTGGGATATTATCGATATTGGCATAGATAGCAAAAAATGAAAAAGTGTTTTTCAACGTATCAAAATATTTTCTGATAACTTCTTTAAGACCTTCTAAATCAAACTTTGTCGGAAGCCATGGATTCGAAGTAGAAATCATATACCATCGAACAGGATCGGCACCAAATTCATCAACAGTTGTGAATGGGTTGACAACATTGCCTTTGTGCTTCGACATTTTTTTACCATGTTTATCTAAAATAAATTCTAAGACAATAACATTTTTAAATGGTATATCATCAAAAAGGATTGTTGAAATCGCCAAGAGCGAATAGAACCATCCGCGAGTTTGGTCAACTGCTTCAGAAATAAAATCAGCAGGAAACTTATCTTCAAACTTTTCTTTATTTTCAAATGGGTAGTGCCATTGAGCAAATGGCATCGCACCCGAATCAAACCAGACATCAACCACTTCAGGAATACGAGTCATCGTGCCACCGCATTCACAGTTAAGCTTGATGTCATCCATCATTGGTTTGTGCAAGTCGAGATCTTCGGGTACATCGATACCTTCTTTGCGAAGTTGTTCAACAGAACCAACAGCACGTTGTTTTTTACAATTGTCGTCATCACAAATCCAGATTGGAATCGGCGTTCCCCAAAAACGTTCACGTGAAAGAGCCCAGTCGACATTGTTCTCAAGCCAGTTGAGCATACGCCCTGAACGGATTTCATCAGGATGCCAGTTTATCTTATTATTATTTTCAATCAGCTTCTCTTTAAACTGGGTTGTTTTGAGATACCATGATTTTTGTGCAATATAAATAAGCGGTGAATCACATCGCCAGCAGAATGGATAGTTATGTTCGTACTGTTCTTTTTTAAACATCTTACCAGCAATTTTCAGATTCTTAATTATTTCTTTGTCAGCATCTTTGATAAACATGCCAGCGTATGGCTTCACAAAATCTTTGAAAGTACCATTGTTATGGATTGCCTGAAAAACAGGAAGATTATTTTGTTGTCCGATTAGATAATCGTCGGCACCAAAACCAGGGGCGATATGTACAATTCCGGTACCATCATCGAGTGTGACAAAATCACCGTTGACAGCAAAGTATGCTTTGTCGGATTTATCTGAAAAACAATCAAAGAGTGGTTCATATTTACGTCCGACAAAATCGGAACCTTTAAATTTTTCTAAAACTTTTACCTCTGCATCACCACCAAAAACTTTATTGATGAGTGCTTCGGCAAGCAGAAGTTTTTCATCTTCGTGTTCAACAATAACATAGTCGGCATCTGCTTTGAGACAGATCGCAGCATTCGACGGAAGCGTCCACGGTGTTGTTGTCCAAACGAGGTATGAAAAATCACCGTCAGTAGCTTTCATTTTGACATAAATCGACGGGTCCTTAATCATTTGGTAACCTTGAGCGACTTCATGCGATGAAAGACCTGTGCCACAACGAGGACAGTACGGAACGATTTTGTGACCTTGATAAATCAGGTCACGGTCATAGAAGTTTTTGAGAATCCACCAGACCGATTCGATATAGTCATTTTTGAGAGTGACATAAGCGTCATCGAGGTCAAGCCAGTAGCCGGTTCGTTCGGTGATTGTGTTCCAATCTTCAAGATAGGTAAAGACCGACTCACGACATTTTTTGTTAAATTTGGCAATACCGTATTCGACGATCTCTTTTTTTGATTTTAAGCCAAGCTGTTTTTCAACTTCTATTTCGACAGGTAACCCATGGGTGTCCCATCCGCCTTTACGGTCGACTCTGAAGCCCTGCATTGTCTTGTATCTACAGACTAAGTCTTTGACAGTACGGGAGATAACATGGTGAATTCCAGGTCTGCCGTTAGCAGTAGGAGGCCCTTCAAAAAAGACAAAATGAGGACGATTAGCAGAGATTTTTTGAGTTTCATGAAAGACGCTGTGCGTCTTCCAAAATTTGAGTATATTTTCTTCCTCTTTTGGGAGGGAGTAATTTTCTTTTAATTCGTTAAATTTCATATTCTTACACGAGTTTAAAGTTATTCTTTTATAGCGTATAATAATAGCCGTTTTGATACGTTTTGTAAAGGTTTTAATGTTTCGGGGTGACGGAAATTGACACATAAACTACATATAAAGTACATGTAAAGACTTTGTGTGTTATTGTAATAACGTATAAAGTTTCAGTGTAAGTTTATATAATAATTGACAAACATGTAAAGTTATGTTATATAGTTTATGTGTTATGACGA
Organism: Candidatus Zixiibacteriota bacterium; assembly: GCA_024280215.1. GTDB lineage: Bacteria > Zixibacteria > MSB-5A5 > GN15 > FEB-12 > QQUK01. The sequence goes on along the minus strand of JAJRQO010000035.1, from coordinate 26,700 downwards.
TAAAACATGTAAAGAACATGTAAAGTATATATAAACTGTTTATACGTTTTGTCAGGGTTTAGAGATAGAAAGTAGGAATAATGGTAAAATATAGATTAGAAAAACCTGATATATCAAAAGTTGATATAAATGATTTGTTTGATAAAATCACAGAAGTAGAAGATTTTGATAAATATTTATTAAAAATATCTTCACCAAAATATCTATATTGGGATAAAATAAAACATCAAGAGAAACCCCCAAATATGACGTCTGTTGAATTCTGGGCTTTAATAAAAATACTTCGCAAAAATTCTTTTAACAGAATCAATAGTTTAATAACAACAAAAAAGGGCAATCATTTTTCATGGCAACCAGTAGTTGATGCAGAGAGTTTTTATCATGAGGTTACACAACAATATAGTGGAAATTTTAAGTTATCAAATGTAGTAACTGAAAAGCAAAAACAATTTTATATGTCAAATTCTGTAATGGAAGAAGCAATCGCATCATCACAACTTGAAGGTGCTGCAACGACACGAAAAGTTGCCAAAAAAATGATTAGAGAAAAAAGAAAACCTAAGAATAAATCAGAGCAGATGATTATAAATAACTATAAAACGATATTGTATATTGAACAGGAATTTAAAAAATCTGAATTAACTTTAGAAAATCTATGTGAATTACAAAGTATGCTGACTGTAAAAACTCTTGATGACTCTGAAAGAGGTAGGCTAAGAAAAAATACAGATGAAATATATGTTGTAAATGAAAGTGATGGAAAAATATTACACGAGCCTCCCAAAGAAGAATTTTTGCAAAAGGAAATTATAAAACTAATCAATTATGCAAACGATAAAATAAGAGATAGTAGGTTCGTGCATCCTGTTACAAAAGCAATTCTGATACATTTTTGGATTGGGTACTTACATCCATTTTGTGATGGTAACGGTCGCTTAGCAAGAGCTTTGTTTTATTGGTATTTATTAAAACATGACTATTGGGCATTTTCTTACTTACCTTTATCAAGAATAATAAAAGAAGCACCAGTACAATATAGAAATGCATATATTTATTCTGAACAAGACGATAATGATTTAACATATTTTATTGATTATAATATTAGAAAAATTAAACAAGCGATAAATGAATTTGAAGAGTATGTAGAAAGGAAACAAGCTCTTAATAGAAAAATGAATGCAATAGCTCACTCATCATATAATCTAAATGAAAGACAGATTTACTTGTTAAGATACTTATATAAAACAAGCGAAGAAAGCACAACTATAAATACACATTCAACTATCAATGTTGTATCTCGTATGACAGCTCGGAAAGATTTAGTTGAGCTAAAAGAATACGGGTTTCTTACGACGAAAAAAATTGGGAAGTATGTACATTATTATGCAACTGAAAAAGTCAATGAACTGTTTGAACAATAAAAAAAGTCGTCTACCATAGCAAACGCCCCTACAAGAGTTTTGGACTTACAGAATTCCTCTATCTCTTTTATCTAAAGAGAAATCTTCAGTACTTGGCTCTAGTCTAAGTTCTACAACGTATTTCCAATTATCAAGCTTATCAGAATGCCAAAAATTACTGAAATGAAAAATTCTTGCATTTTTGTATTTAATTGTTAGCAATTTATCTTTTTTCCAAGCAACAATACATTTTGAGACATGATCGGCAGTTAGTAACTCAAACCCTTTTGTATACTCTTTACCTGCTTGGACAATATAGATATGATAGGCTATTGAAGTTGTAGCTCCACCATTAGATGTTACTATTACGACTTCAACTTTTTTATCAGGTGATTGGATTCTTTCAATTTCAGTATAAACAGTTTCACCTACAATATCACAACCTACAATACTTATTAACAAAACAAATATTATGAAGATTAATTTTTTCATTACCTACAACTTAACTTTAAGTGGTGAGCTTTTAACATCCCATTGACCTTTGGCTACATTCTTTGAACCTTTAAATACCAAATACGAATATTTTCCATAGTGCGGAATCAACTGACCTAAGCGTTGAAGCGATTCAAAGTCCGATGTTATCACAGTCAAATATTTTTTATACCCCATATAGTTATCACCAGTTAAAACAAAGGTATGTCCCTCACGAGGGGATGTCTCACCATTGACAGTTATTGAATCATCTGTCATTGCAATCATACTGGCAACATAATCAGGAATCGTAGATGGATTGAGTACGACCATAGATGTTGTATCATTACCGTCTTGTAGCTCGCGAGTAAAGGTAATAGTCTGTTCTTCACCGTTCATGTTTTGAGCAAACTGCCTGTATGCGTCGGTTCCAGCAGATTCTAAGTTTTCCATAGTATACACTTGATTTTCAAAACCAAGTACTGCAGAGACAATCGGTTCAACCTCTTCAGGGTATAGTTTACGGAACAGATGAAACTCTGGGTCGATTTCAATTTTATCGGCGGTTGCAGGTGCTATCAGTTGATATATCTGTTCGTTGTTATACAAAGTAACCGTTGTGTCAAACTTTGTATCAACGCCTGAAAAACGAACCGGCACTTGCAGTTTATATTTTCCACCCGAGGTTTCAGAAAGTTTAAAAGTAACTCGTTTGCTTCCAGCGTCATTAGTAACAAAAATATCAGAGATAGATAAAACAGGTGCTCCGGTCTGGTCAATCCATTGAGGGATAATATGCATCAAATCTTTTCCCGATGTTTTCTCAAAAGCTAACAGCCATTCTTCCCACGAAATCTTTTTGGTAATATATTCAGCATAAATATCTTTCCATGCTTGCCAAAACGCATCGTAACCGATTTCTTCCTCAATCATATGATAGACCATCATCGCTTTATTGTAGCCAATAGTGCGGGTGTTTTTTGATGTCCGTGAGGTAAATTCTCTTATCGGAAAATCGTTGCCATCGTTCACATAACTTACATACTGTTTTAAAATATCTTTGCGGTATGCCATCGCAGAGCTTTCCGAACGCATCAGTTTGTATCTATAATCAGCTCCATAGACCGTCGCCGATTCGCACCAGTTACCACGCTCGTAATCGACATAGACCGAATTTCCCCACCAGTTATGCAGGACTTCATGCCCAAGCGAGGTGTACTTTATAAACGGAAGACGGATTATCTGTTGACCTAAAAGTGTCCAGCCCGGCATGCCGTAACCAGTCGGGAAAAAGTTTTCGGCGACGATAAAAGAATTGTACGGGTAAGGTCCTATCATCTCAGAATACATTTCTATATATCCAACTGTTGCCGAGAGGTAGCTTTCAAAGAGCGATGTATCTTCAGCAAAAAAGTAACATGCGATATTTATATCGTTCACAGTTGTATCTTTAATAACGTATGGTGCTGCCATAAACATGAGACCGTCAGATTTGTATGGGTTTTCCCATTTTTGAATCTTATATAATTTGTTTTGACTTTCACTCATTTTATTTCCATCGGCGACTGATTCCCATGAGTGTGGAATTTTTGCTGTCACAGAAAACGAAGATGCTTCTTCTTTACCTTGAGGATAGAAGTAAGAAGACGGCGAGAGATAGGCACCCTTTTCTAAAATCGTTCCGGCAACTTCACGACCAACATTTTCATTGGAGAACCGTGCATTTTCGACATCGTCATTAAATGTAGCTTGGTAGGAAATCGCAAACGGGAATGTACCGGCTTCTTGACTACTAAAATGAATAAGAGAGTAAGAACTGTCTTCTGATATAGTTATATTATAATCTATATGACCATTATTAATATTATTAACATTAAAACCAAGTACTCGGGCTGTTTTGTTAAGCTTAAAAGAACAATACCCACTATCAATTTCAATTTCTCCTTCATCAAAAATGAATGGGGTTTGGTCGGACGTGAGTGTTATTGTCAAATTATGCGATTCAAAAGACACAAGATTATTACTGTCTTCAGCAAATAATAGTGTAGGTACTAACAGAATAGATGCGATAATAATAATTTTTGAGAATTTCATAGAGAATCCTTTTTCATGATTATATTTTATAGAATTAAAGTAGTTGAATGATACTATCATAACAAGGATTTTTTATTTGCTCAATTATATTTCGTTTTATATATTTAGTTATTATGAAAAACAGAATAAAAAAACGAACAATAATAGTAGCTGCTATACCTAATGTACTATTAGGATGGCCATGGTTTCGTGTTTTTAGGGATGCTTGGTTTGAGGGCGGCGGTTTAACAGTTGAACAACTTCTAAACGGGCCAAGTTATAGTATTGCTTTTACTATTGCAATTACAAGCAGTCTTGTTACAGCATATCTTTTTGCGGTATTGCTGACAAAAACAGGAACAAAAACTGTTCTTCGTGGTCTTTCATTAGCCTTCTTAATTTGGATAGGTTTTATTGTTCCAGTTCTCGGTACACAATATACTTTTGAGGCTCGTTCGCTTGCCTATTTTGGTATAACAGCCGGCTACCCTTTAATAGGTTTGTTGTTTATGGGATTGATTATTGGAGGATGGAAAGATAAAAAACTATTTAAGGATAATACAAATTGAGCGAAAAAAAATCTTCTCGGTTAACAAGAGACCGTAATCCAATGCCTGATTATGTAAAAAAGGTTCTTACAGATAAGAACCTTTTGGATGCGTATAGCAATCGACCTCCATATCAGCAGAATGATTATGTAGGATGGATAACCCGAGCTAAGCGTGAAGAAACGAAAGAAAAACGGCTCGCACAGATGTTAGATGAATTAGCAAGTGGTGACCGCTATATGAAAATGGCATATAATGCCAAAAAATAAAATCAGAACCGCGATAGAGTGTGTTGTAGTTTGCAGTTGAACCACTTTACATATTGTAAATCAAAAGGAACAGGCAAGCCTGTTCCCTACAAAAACCAAACCCCCTAACCTCTCTTAAAAGAGGGGAATTAATAAGAAAATATTTATTGCGTCAGGCGTTCGACTTCTTCTACGTTCGCTTTGAACAATTCTATCGTCGCATCGACTGGTTCCGATGTTGTCATATCAACACCACATTCTTTGAGCAGCTGAATAGGATAATCGCTACCGCCAGATTTTATAAGTTCTAAATATTTTTCAATAATACCTTTATCACCATCAATGAATTTTTTCAAAATCGCCTGTGAAGCAGCATACGATGTGGCATACTGATAGACATAAAATGTCATATAAAAATGCGGAATGCGACTCCACTTGAGTGGCGACATCGCATCAAGTGTCAACGATGGACCATAATATTTCTGAGTCAAGTCACTCCAAATTTTGTTCATCGCATCTGGCGACAATGCCCCACCATTTTCGACAACCTGATGAATCATCAACTCAAAACGAGCATACATTACCTGATGGAAAAATGTCCCCATCGTACCATCGATTTGACGGTTCAACAAATACAGTTTTTCTTCTTTGGTAGAAGCATCATTCAATAGGTGCTGCATTAGCAGTCCTTCATTCAAAGTAGATGCAACCTCGGCAACAAAAATTGAATACTGTGCCTTTTGATATGGTTGTTTTTCATTTGAATAGACAGAGTGCAGACAATGCCCAAGTTCATGTGCGAGGGTAAACATATTATCAACTGTGTCATTGTAATTCATAAGTACATACGGATGTGCCGAGTAGTTGCCCCAGCTATAAGCACCACCACGTTTCCCTTCGGTTTCATAGACATCAACCCAACGGGAATCAAAAGCATGGACAAGCCGTTTGTTATAATCATCTCCGAGAGGTTTACATCCATCGATAACTTTTGCGACTGCTTGTTCGTATGGAACTTCGTAGTCGTAGTCTGGGAACAACGGACACATCATGTCGTATGGTGCAATCTCATCAAGTTTTAAAATTCGTTTACGAAGAGCTGTCCACTGATGCATTCCGTCAAGTTTTGCTTCGGTGGTGTCAAGCAAAGCGTGGTAAACTGTTGTCGGAATATTGTCACCATCTAAAGCACGGTGCAAAGCGTTTTCATATTTACGAGCTTTAGTGTAAAAGATATTTTTGTTCACTTCAGTAGAAAGTGTCGAGCTTATTGTATTAACATGGTCTTTATACACCGATAAAAATTCGTTACTGGCATCACGACGCACCCGAGGATCCGATGAATCCATAAATTTTGCAAAACGTTGTTTGGTCAGCTGAACTTCGTTACCTTTTTCATCTTTGATAGTTGGGTATTTAATATCGGCACCATCAAGCATCCCAAAAGTCTGCTCAGGTCCTTGGGCAAATGTTGCTGTGAGCGAAAGAAGTTCTTCGATTTCTTCAGAACGAATATGTTCACGAGAACGGACAAGTTCTTTGATATACAAATCGTAAATATCTGTCTCTTTAAATTGATAGGAAAGTTTTAGCAATGCTTCATCGGATAATTTAAGCAATTCAGGTTCTACAAATGATGAAGCGGCACCGATTTCAGCTGAGAGCATCGTGGCACGGTCGGTCATTTCCTGATATTCTGATTTACGACTATCCAAATCAAGATTTAGTTTTGCATATTGATAAAGCGAGGAAACTTTTTTTGATATTTCAGAACGTAATTGTAAACATTCAAAAAGCGAATTCGCTTCTGAAAGTTTACCCGCAAAGGTAACAAGAAGCGCAGCTTGTTCTTTTGCTTCGGTGAAGACTTTTTCCCACTCGGAGGAGTCTTTATAAATGTCGGTAAGATTCCATTTATCTTTGGTAGCGATATCATCCCGCTGCGGAATTTCATTGGTTTGTTCTTTTGTACCTGTCGTCATTATATCTATCCTTTTTTGATTATCATTTTGGAAGTAAATAAAAGGAAATTTTATCCAAAAAGCAACAATCAGAAATTACAAAAATATTATCTCTTTCAAGACCCTTCGACTCCGCTCAAGGTGACTTGAAAGAGAATAGCTGATAATCTGTCGTATTGAGTGGAGTCGAAGTATGTTCAAAATTAAAAAGCCTTCAGACACTAAAATTGATGCAGGCAAATCGGTTTTTCATCGACCGCAAATAGCTGTTGAATTAACTCGACATATTTGTCATTTGAAAGTTTTGCCAGTCCATAGCGATGTAGCGATTTAAAATCAACCGCTCCCAAAACCATCGAAGAAAAATCAGCGGTGTTGATTGTCAGAGTCAGATCGGTTTTAGAGTTTGCACTTTTGATTGTTGGTAGACCATTATCAAAATATACTACTAACGGCTTGTTGTTCTCTTTCAAAAATGTATCAACAATATCAAGTTTAAGACGAATCGAAACATCACCAAACGAATGCGATTTCAAAATTGTAAATAAAATTTTTGGATTTAACAACCTGTGCATTATACCAATAGTTTGTTGATTTGATTCGTGGTAGACAGGAGCATACATATTGCCTGTATCATTTCGAGGATCGGTCACGGCAAAATGAAAATTCTCATCATGGGTGACATGATGCACGACTTCGACTTGATCTTTTTGCGAGTTCAATAGGGTAAAAAACGAACTCAGCACTTCATTGTTGAGATAAATCATTTCGGTGATATGAATATCATTACGTAAAAAATCATCAAGTGAGTTTGTCTTTGCTTTGACAAATTTGAAAACTATATAGCCAAGCAATTCCCCATCTTTTTCATAACCATAAAATTTGGATTCCCCATTATGCTTAAAGAAAATTTCTCTATTCTCATTAAAATCGTAAAACATACCATGCGTTCTATCGGCATATTTGTTAAAACACGTAATCATTTTATCTCTGTCATTTATAGTCAGTATTCGCAAGAACTTTTTTGAGCCATGTGATGGAAAGTCTTTCGGATGAATCCGATAAACCGAAGTTTTGGTCGAATAACCAGCACCCATCTTGCGGTAAAACTGAGGGCTGAATGAATAGAGAGATGCAAAGGGAGCGTCGAGTTTTCGGTAATATTGAAAGAAAAATTTACAGAGGTCTCGGGCGACATGTTCTTTTTTGTGAAGCAAGTCAATGACCAATGAACCACCACCGCCACATAGCACTTTATTGCCAAACAGGTTCATCTGATAATCAATCAGTAGAATTCCTCCGACAAGTTTATTCTTTTTATATAAACCGTAAAATGTTGAGCTTTTTAAATTTTGACGTTTTTTTAATCCCTCGGTTAGTTCTTTGATTTTTTCTTTTGTATGCATTTCCATTCCAGGAAAAGCCCCCGATGCTATCTGAGCAAATTCATGAAAATCTTTTTTGGGAATAATTTTTATATTAGTCATACAACCCAACTTCTTATTGACATGTTCGTCTGTTAACATTACATTACATATAATATATAGTATACCATAAGGAGGAATTAAAAATGAAGTTTAAAATTATTTTAATATCTACAATGTTGCTCTTACTTGGCTGTTCACTTATCAACGGACCATCAAAACCAACACCAAATATATTTGAAAATTTTTCATACCCGCTTGAGGTTGGCAATGTTTGGACGTATGAAAAAACATTTACATATAGTAATATTCGACCAGATACAATTCAACCCTGGTTTCCATTAGTTAAAAAAGGTTCAGTTGTTATTGAAGTGAGCTCTTATGATTCATTAAATGCAAACTTAGGTGCGGAAGCGTACGTATTAGAGGCAACAACGGTAGATTCGTTAAGTAAGCTTTTATTTGATTCAGCAACATTTTATTTTAACAATAAAGAAGATGGATTATATGACTATAGTGGTAACGGAACAAATATGGCTCTTCCAATTTCACAACCTCTAACAGAAAAAGAAATAAGAGATAGGTTTCATAATAAACTTCATATTAATAATTCTCATGCTGTGACAGCATTTTCACCTTTGAGGCGTTCTCTCATATATCCTATTTCGTTAAATGCAACATGGGTATATGAAGCAGGTGTTGATTTTGGAATAAGCAAAAAAGTGATACGATTTGACACCTTGACTACAAAAGCAGGTAGATATAATTGTTTTGTAGTTGAGTGGATATATTCTTTACCTTCTATAAATACCAAAGTAACTGATTACTATTCAGCAATAGGTTTGATTAAACGAACGGTTACTGTTAAAGATGTCAAAATGACTGATATGACTGGTGGAAACGAAATAACAGTTGACATAATCGAAGACTATCTCTTGGTTGAATTCAATCAGGCTCAATTACCTTAAAGTTCCCTTGCGGACTTTTGACCAATAGTGCCATTGCTTTTGTTCGTTGGGTAGATTCGGATTCTCTGCTTGTTTGATAGCACATCTGAAAACATCTTCACAACATCGGTCGAGAGTTTTGAGACCTCTGATTTGTTTTAACTCTTCAAAAAGTTGGCTGGCGTCACGTCCTACTAAATCTTCAACGCTATGAATATCAAGCATGATAAAATCGTCGTAGGTCGCTTTACCGACTGAAACTAAATCTAAAAGTTTTCGTGTTTCCATGAGATTAATATAGTGGGTTCTTTATTTACTGCTTCACTTTTTCAAGTTTTTGGTCTTTGATAATTTTTTTTGCAATTTTAGCAGAACGGGAATCAGGATTTTTTAATATGATTTTTTGGAGAAAGCCTTGTCTTTCATCAAGAGGTAGTTGACGAACCAAACTTTTTAGAATATTACCACAGAAACCTGAATTAGGAAATTTATTGATAAGTTCACTATATCTATTGGAATCTTTTAAAACCTTCTCAAGATAAACACTATTTGGATACTTAGAGATAAATTCAAGAAACACATCATTTGATTCTGTCTCACGTTTTTCAAGGTAAGCAATAATCATTTCATCAAATTCAATTTTATACTTTCCCGTCGGTTCTACAACTTCAAATTCTATTTTTTTTGATTCTGTTTCAGAAAAAATTATAGATGCAGTATAATTATCTGCTGGAAGATAAGTCATAAATATCGCTCCAAACAAACCATAATCATGATTGCTAAAGAAATTCAGCAAATTGAAATTTCTAATATTAGATTCCTTTGATTCTAATAATATGTTGAATTTTGTTCCACCCGCTGTACACACAATTGGACCAGTATATTCAATAGGATTTCCATCTGAATTAAATAAATCTATTTTTAAAGAACCATTTTGACATTCTACACAAAAAGACTTAACTCTTACTTCATTAGATGTTATGTTTTTAACCGTTACATCTAATAAAATTGGCTCCATAAACATATATTTTGATTTCAATAATTGTACATCAAATTGTACATTTTGTTCTTGACCAATAGCAGATTGAAAAATTATAAATAATATTATAATGATTAGAATATTTTTCATATGTAACATCTCCATATATCTTTAATGTAAAGACGGCAAGTATATACAATTTGTCAAAATAATATTGCTATAAAAAAGTCGGAACCACATCGGTTCCGACCTACAAATTATAGTTTCCCCTCTTTTAAGAGGGAATCACATATTTTCTACCCTTGTTTGACCGTCTCGCTTATCGCAGCAAACGCCATACGTAAATCAATAATCAAATCATCGATATGCTCAACACCAACTGAAAGACGAATAAGATTATCAGTCACGCCAGCTTTCTCACGAATCTCTTTTGGAATCGAAGCATGAGTCATCAAAGCAGGATGATTAAGAAGTGACTCTACACCACCCAATGATTCTGCCAATATAAACAGCTTGGTCGACATCGAGAATTTCTTAACTGTTTCGACATCAGCATTGATTGTAAATGAAACCATTCCCCCTGGCATTGTCATTTTGTTCGGGACTTTGGAACCATCAAGCCCTGGGAAATATACTTTGTCAACAAGGTCAACAGTTTCCAAATACTCAGCGACTTTCATCGCATTCATCGAATGACGTTCCATCCGCAGATGCAAAGTCTTCAAACCACGCATCATGAGCCATGATTCAAAAGGTCCAAGTTGTCCGCCAACGGCGTATTGATTAAAATGAAGTTTCTCCGCAACGTCCGCATCTTTGACAATCAAAGCACCAGCGATAATATCACAATGACCACCCAAATATTTTGATGCGGAGTGCATGACAATATCTGCACCCAAGTCGAGAGGTTTTTGGATATATGGTGTTGCAAATGTATTATCAACGGCTACTAAAATATCTTTCCCCTTGGCAAACTCAACAACCGCTTCAATGTCAGTCAGTTTCAATAGTGGATTGGTTGGAGTTTCTACCCAGAAAAGTTTGGTGTTATCTTGAATCGCATTCTTAAAATTTTCGGCATTGGTGCCATCAACATATGAAAACTCAATCTTAAATTTTTTCATTAGACGTTCAAACAAGCGATGCGTCCCGCCATAGAGATCATCAACTGCGACAACATGGTCACCTGGTTCAAGAAGATGTAACACAGCAGTAATTGATGCAAGTCCCGATGCATAAGCAAAGGCATCAGTACCGTTTTCTAAAGCTGCTAAAACTTCTTCGAGTGCTTTGCGAGTTGGGTTTGACCAACGTGAGTAGACGTAGCCCGACTCATCACCAGGGAAGCCAACCTTGTAAGTTGAACTCATGTGAAGAGGAGTGGTAACAGCACCAGTTCCATCTTCTGGAATCTGCCCACAATGGATTGCGTTTGTTTCAAATTTTCTATTTTTAAAATCTGTCATTGAGAACTCCTTTTAGAGAAAACCTTTTTCTTTCATCCATTCATCATTGAATACTTTACTCATATATTTAACACCAGAATCTGGGATTATTACAATCACAACTTTATCTTCATCCAAAGTTTTGGCATAGTTAAGAGCGACATGAACTGCTGTACCAGATGAACCACCACCAAAAATTCCTTCCAAACGAGTAAGGTCACGACATGCAGTAAATGACTCTTTGTCAGTTACTTGAAACACTTTATCGATAACTGAAAAATCTATCGTCGGGCACATCATATCTTCACCAACACCTTCGACATAGTAGGTGTGCGGTTCAATCATAGTTTTGTCTTTATGATAATTGTAGTAGACAGAGCCAACAGGGTCGGCACCGATAACTTCGATAGCTGGTTTTTTCTCTTTCAAATACTTAGCAGTACCTGAGACAGTTCCGCCAGTTCCAATACCACCAACTAAGACGTCAAAGTCTCCACCAGTTTGCTCCCAAAGTTCAGGACCTGTATTTTGGTAATGTGCGTCAATATTGTCGAGATTAAAATATTGACCAATATAATAAGAACCTGGGTTTTCACGGTGCAACCGTTTGGCTGTTTCGTAATAACTCTCAGGCGATTCAGCAGGTACCGCTGTTGGACAGATATGTACTTCGCCGCCAAATGCTTTGAGAGCGTTTACTTTTTCATCCGACATTTTATCAGGAATAGTAAAAATCGCTTTGTACCCGTGTGCAGCGGCAAACATTGCAACTGCCGCACCAGTATTTCCCGAAGTACCTTCAATGATCGTGCCACCTGGTTTTAATTCGCCACGCTCAATTGCTTGTTTTAATATATGAACAGCCATGCGATCTTTGACAGATCCTGATGGGTTCATATATTCTGGTTTGACCAGAACGGTCGATTTAACACCATATTGTTTTGTGATACGATTTAGTCTTACTAAAGGAATATTTCCGACCGCATCTGTAATTGAATCTAAATAATATTTTTTGCTCAAATTAGCCTCATTTATAGAAAAGTTCTTATCTGCTTTCTTATTACAAAGTATACAGTTTTACCAATATGTCCACCAAAAAAAACGGGTAATCATAAAACTCTGATAAAGCGATGAAAGTTCCACAAAAAAGCTATTGACATATTTTCCCAAATAAATTAAAATAATCTCATAAATACCGACATGTTCGGTATAATAAATTGAAACTTCTATATTAAATGGAACTATTTTGAAGATGCGATGCCAAAATTGTCAGGAAGATTTATCAGATAACAAAATCAAGCAAGGTGATGAATATTATTGCTCGCTTGAATGTGCAAATCTTGCTGCTGGTTATGAAACTGATGAAGAATTGTCATATTTTGAAGAAGATGAGATTTCAAAAGATTTATACAACGACTTTGATGATTAAACTATTAGTCACGAGATATTTTCAAAATTTCATATTTCATAATTCCCGCAGGAACTTGTACTTCCACAATTTCCCCAACACCTTTCCCTAAAAATGCTTGTCCGATAGGCGATTGTACCGAGATAATATCGTTGTCCAAATCCATCTCTTCAGGTGGAGCGATAGTATATTCGATCTCTTCATCATCTTCTAAATCTTTTATCAGCACTTTGGCGTATAGGTATACTTTATCAGATGGTATTTTTGATGGGTCAATGATTTGAATTCGTAAAAGTTTCTGTTGTATTTCAGAAATTTTGCCTTCGATGACTTTTTGTCTATCTTTGGCAGCATGATATTCAGCATTTTCAGAAAGGTCACCCATCTCACGTGTTCGTTTGATTTCGGCAACAATTTCAGGACGATCTTTAAATTTCAAGCTTTTGAGTTCCGCTTCAAGTTTCTGGCGGCCCTCTTTCGACATTAGTATTGGTTCACTCATATTTGAATATACCTATATTTTTAATTATGTGCAACTGAAACAGCTTCTTCTTTTTTAGCAAAAATCAAAAAAAACAAAATAGATAAAATCAATCCAGAGAAAATCGGTTCGACCCCTAACCAAAACTTTCCATCATCAGTATATTTTGTCAGATACCAGACAAGCGACAAACCTCCGCTTGAGAGAATCGACAGAAATGCAATCTTTCCAGGCATTCGTTTTGAACCCACCATCGAGAAAAAGACAGGCACGAGAAGTGCAGGGGTACCAACTGAACCAAAAAATTTCCAAATTTCAATAACGGACTCAAAAAAGAACAATGGTACAATTGCTAAAAACATCGTCACTATCAAACCGATACGGGTATAGGTGACTGTTTCCTTTTCATCTATATGAAAAATTCTCATGACAATATCTCGTGAAAATGTCGATGCCGCCACAAAGGCGTTTGAATCAACAGTCGACATTACCGTTGCAAGCATCGCCAAGGCAAAAAGCCCCATCAGTCCAACAGGAAGAACTTGCATTGCCAAAGCAGGATATGAACCAACGGCATTTTCTAAATTTGGAAGAATCGCTCGGGCATACATGCCACAAGTAGTAGTCAAAAAATCAAAAAACGCCCAACATGCGATAGAGATAAAAATTCCCTTTCGGGCAACCTTACTTGACTTGGCAGCGTAACACCGTTGATAAAATGTCGGCTCGATAAGCGTAGCCAATGCAATCACATACCAAACCGCAATATACGCTTTTGAATTTCCGCCATGCCATGTGAAATGTGTTTCGGGAAGATTCGCTTGCAAAAATGACAGACCACCATAGGTCGTATAGAGAACTATCAGCAATACGATAAATCCAACAAACATCAACCCAAACTGCAACAGATCGGTTCTGACAACTGAACTAAATCCACCAACAAATACATAGACCAAAGAAAACAGAGAACCAACAACGATACCGACCCATAAATCCCATCCAAAGAGAAAATTCGCAAGCGTTCCAAGCATGAGGATATAGGCAGCAGGAACAGTCATCAGATAAATAATTACCGATCCAGCCACCGCAGTTTTTTTATCATACACTTGAGCAAGACGGTCAGGGATTGTCAGCACTTCGGATTCTCTTGCTTTTTTTGCCAAAAAGAGTGCAAAGAAAAATGCCGCCAAATAATACGGCAAGCCAAATGCTAACCAGTTGGAAAGCCCGTAACTGTAGCTGTACTCTCCAACACCAAGAATCCCCCCGTACCATGTCGAGACCAGCGAAGCAACAAACGCCGGAAGAGTCAGCATTCGCCCCCCGACAATCAGTTCAGATGCGGAACTGTTTTTACTCAGCCGTTTCTTGAACCCAATCACTAAGAGAATTCCAAGATAGAGAATAATTAATGTGTAGTCTATGTAATGCATATCATTTTTCTTCCCCTCTTTTAAGAGGGGTTAGGGGTGTTTACTTTCTAAAACAGCTCCATTTTAATCTGTCCGTATATCGATTGCCCAGGAGCAACATAATACTCAGCCCACCCAGCATAGACATCATTGACGCCATCGTTGTAGGCATAGTTCCCACCATACCCAGAGACCTCATATTTTTTATCAAAAATATTATCAACACGTACCTGCACAATAATATTATTGTTTTCAAATAGATTATCAATTGTATAGGCAAAAGCAACCGACCCTGTTGTATACGACGTGATAGCATGTTCATCAAGATTTAAAAGTTCCATATATTGCTTCCCAACAAACCGATGAGTATAGGTCACCCGAGCCTTTTCAACTTTATAGTCTAATATCACAGTCGACAGATAGCTTGGGAAATATGGAATCGTCTTATCTTTATAATCAACAGGTAAACCAATATCGGTCACAAATTCTTTAATCCGATTGTAGTTGTAAGAATAATTTCCATTGAGAGTCAGTTCATCAGAAACTATCAAAGCACCTGTCAATTCAATTCCTGCATGAACAGATTTTTCAACATTTGTGGTGAATGAAACACCGCTTTCGTTAAGCCCACCATACGGAATTATCTCATCATTAAATGACATGTAAAAAAGATTTGCTCCAAATGAATATTTTTGAGATAAATAATTCATACCAAGCTCGTAATCATAAACCCGTTCGGACTTTGCCGTTGTCTTACCATTGGCATCAAGCGATGGAACAATACCAGGGTCGTTAGCATCATAAATTGCAATGTCGCTTGGGGTGCGTGATGCGACCGAGAAATTTGTATACAGGCTCAAATTCTCATTATGTTTATAGTTGAATCCTATCCGTGGCGAGAAAAACAACCAATCTAAATCATAATCATACGGCGTAAAAGCACCAATTGCTTCTGACTTTAAACTATATTTTTGGTAACGAATCTGCCCAGTCACTTGTGTTGAAAACTTATCATTAAAATTATAATACTCTTGTACAAAAAACGATGCCACTTTTTTATTTCCAAAATACTGATAATACTTTTGTCTTGGATCAGATGAGTTATTCAAATATTCCGCCCAGACAACTTGTCCCCAATGGTCAGACTCAAAAGTGTAAAATGAACCACCTATAGAATGTTTTCCATTATTATGTTCGATGTCTATACGAGGGTTCCAGCCGTACTGACTTTTTTCAACCCATTGCTGTCTAACCAAATCACCAGACGCAGAATCAGAAAAATTTTCTAAATTATAATCAGTATAAGTACGGTTACTTTTTAGCTGTTCATAATAACCTTTTCCACGGATATAATAAAATGTATTAGAAAGAGTCGCATTGTCTGAAAGTTTGTAGACATTATGCAGATGATAATGCGGTTGATTAAAATTATCGGTCTCGTTCGAATAGGTCAACGGATTATACTTTCTGTCAACTTTGATAGAATCTCTTGGAGCTCCCCAGTAAGCAAGATGCATCCGAATAGGACCTCCATAGACAAAAAACTCAGTTGTCATCCGTGGGTCAATCCGTCCGATTGAGAAATAATATGCCCAGCCTTGGTACCAACTGTTATATTTGTACCCGCCAGATTTTTGTTTGGAGAACCGTCCGTTGTACGCCCATTTGCCATCAACTAACCCAGATGAAAATGAAATTGATTGTTTGTAAATATCGCCCGCATCTTTGTACTCGCCATACCCAGTCGAGAGCGAGGTTTTCCGTTCGGTATTAAATGCCGACGTGACGATATTTATCGTTCCGCCAAATGACGCATCGCCATAGAGTGAGTTACCAACGCCACGTTGTACCTGAATATCAGTTACATTGGCTGGAAAATCTGGCAGATCGACAAAATAGGTGGCATGATCCTCTGGATCATTAAGCGGAACACCATTGATATAGGTGACTATTCGTTTATCGTCAAAGCCACGAATCCTTGTGTAGCTATACCCAAGCGACGCGCCTCCATCGGAGAACGAATGCAGGTTAGGTGTGTTTTGTAAAAGTAGAGGAAACTCGCCGACTGAATAATCACGTTCGATAATGTCAGATGAAATATTCTCGAATGCTATCGGAGTGATACCAATTTCGGCACGGTCAGCCGTTACCAAAATATCACTAAAAGAATAATAAGCCGTTTCAAGTATTATAACTTTTGGAATCTTAGAGACTGAAAGATTGACAGAATTAAACCCAACTGATGAAATAGTGATAGATGATATCAATTCATTTTCTGGTAAGTGAAAAGAACCGTCATCATTTGTCATTGTACCAATAATTGCAATATTGGTTGCTATTGTCGCCCCAACAATTGGTTGACTGTTTTTGTCGACAACTTTGCCTGACAATGCAAAGGCTTGAGACGTTATTAAAATTGAAAGAATAAAAATCAGCACTACTTGTGCTTTTGAAATAAAATAAGATTTTATCTGATAGCTGTTCCTTTCAAACTTAACAACTCTATAGTTGTTATGAAGTGGTCTGTTTACTCCCATGACATTTGATTTGGTAATAGTATCTGACAAACTAATACTATTCTTTGGTAGAACAAATGGTGTTCTGCTAATAAAAGGGGCTTTAGCTCCCATGACGTACCTCTTTCTTGTGGAATTTCCACAATGAGTCAACACTCTGTTGACTTTCGGTTGCGTCCTGAAATCGTGGGTGTGCCGCTATATGGCACGGAAGGGATGAGCGTCTCGTCGAGGATGAAATTATTATTATCGATGATAACTCATCTCCGTTTCCCTACGCTGGTATTATCCAGATCAGGTCGAGGGGGTATATTCTCAGGCGGTGCTTTATGCGCCACCCCCAACGGATTAAAATTTACGGATATAACTTGGTATAATTATGGAACAAGGTCAAGCTGTTTTTTTGGGGGGTGTGAACACCCCTTTTTTCTTAATACTTTGACAAAGTGCCTATCCCCTTCCCGTGCTTGACACGGGATCCAGTACTAAAGCATATATGACAAACTATCAATCAGATCTCACTGCGAGGCAACTTGTCGCCGTAGCAAGCTCGTTTTAAATACCCGTATCAATTTCCTAAACCATCATCTCCAAAAAATTGTTCTTTAACTAACTTTCCATTCGCATCCCAATACTGCCAAAGCCCTCTTTTTGGGTTATTATCTTCACAACTTAATTGTTCCCATCTTGTAATAAACTTTTCTTTACCACTAAGCTGTATTTGTCCGTTTTCATACCATGCTTGAATAAGATAGAGAGAGTCAACAGCGTTATAAAGTCGTTGATTTTTTTTCTGACCGCTTAGATACCATTCGATAGCAACAGAATCTAAACGAGGTCCCCTGAAAATACGCATAGACCTTTTGGCACCATTTTCATACCACGTATTAAGGGGTGCATTTCGGTTATTTTTTAGAATCAATGATTTTAAGTTTCCATTTTCATAATACTCTTTAAGAGTATCATTTTTATCGTCAGAATTTCTATTGTCAGCTTTTATTATTCCGTTTTCATACCACTCAATTTTGATTTGTCTATAGTCTTCATGAGGATAACTAATATCATATTTTTTTTGGCCATTGTCATACCATGCAATTTCTGATCCTTTAGAATAGCTATTCGGATACTTTTTTTCTAATTTTATTTGTCCGTTTTCATACCACTCTTTCCAAGTCTCTCCTTTTTCCCCATATTTATAAATCTCTTCACTTTTCAGAGTTTCATTCATATACCAAGTTTTACCAGTCCCGTTATCGTATATTCCATAGGCAATCTGTTCCCCGTTTTCATTGAAGTATTTCCAGTTACCATGTTTTAACCCATTATCAAAAAGCCCAACTTCTTTCAATTTACCATTTTTGTACCAGAACTGCCAACTACCATGCTTTAATCTACCTAACAATTGTCCCTGCTCTTTCATTTGTCCATTCTCATACCAAAAGGTCCAAATGCTATGTCTCTCTCGATTTTTATATTTGCCTTGAGATTGTAATTGTCCATTTGAATACCAATAAGACCATTGGCCGTTTTTTTCATTGGCATCATAATTACCTCGTTCTTTCACACTACCATCTTCGTACCTTGATATCCATGTACCTATCTTAATCCCGTTATCAAATATTTTTTTCGATTTTATATTTCCATTTTCATACCAACTATTCCAAACTCCATCTCTTCTATTATCAATGCTCTTTCCTTGACTTGAAAGTTTACCATTATCATACCATGTCTCCAAGAGACCGTTAACTTTTCCGCTATCATAATGTAATTGATGAATCAACAATCCATCACTATTCCATTTTTGCAACAATCCATGTTTCACCAAACAGTTCTTTTCATTATATAATTCAGTCCATTTGGTTCTTATGTTACTACACTCTTCAATTTCTTCTCTTTCTGTAATTTTGGAAAGGATGTCATCCTTATCTGTTACATTAGTAAAAATAGGATAACTGTCAGAACTATTTAGTGTATAAAAATTGGTAGTACTATCAACACGAAGAAAATAATTGGTACCACCGTCAAACGATTGAATGTTGCATAAAACATCTGTGAGCCCAATCGTTATAAGGTTTGAATCAGTTGTTTGATTTGTTTGAATGTTTCTTGCACGGAGATATTTCCCTAAACGAATTGATATAGTGCTGTCATTTATGATTTCAATAAGTTGAAACATGCTATCTGTATGATTCAATTTATCATCTCTTTGAGTGAGATAATCACCTTCACTTGCTTCAATTATATAAGTTGTGAATACATGACATTTGTCACCCCAAGAACCCCAGTTATCAATCGTGTAATGAATCTTAACTGTTTTAGGTTTCTCTTGACATGAGTTAATAAAACAGAATTGAAGTAATATGATAAATATAGATATTGTATTTAAATTTTTCATTTTATCCCTATTGCCTGAGTAGTATATATAATATAGACAGTATAGGGAACTATTTTGTTTAAAAGACAGAGATTGGCCGAGTTCCCAACAACATCACACCAATTCCTTAACCGCTCATCTCTTACAGAGAACCTTTATAAGAAAGAGAAAATGTATGCGAATTAATCACTACAAATATTGTAGAGAAAAAATGGCTTTAAGCCATTTTTTGAGCCAAAGCCATTTCGCTATATCTTTCCTTGTGTCATTTAGTTACAGTAAAGAAAGAGTGTTAAAAGTGCTTTAAAAAACTTTTTTATATGAGATACGAACCCATTTTATGTAGGTCGGTGTTCCAAGCAACTTGTTTACAAGTTGCAGAACCCGACATTTGTGTGAACTCTCATATTTTGTCGGGTTCTACATTCGCTGTCGCTCAATTATGAACCCGACCTACAATAAAACTGCTTTCAGACAGAACATTTTCCGCTTCACAATGTTCTAAATTGTAGTACATTGTAGATAAAGAAAAAATAATTTTTAAAAATAAAGGCTCGAAAAATGTCTGAACACAAAGCACCTAAAGATATCAAAGAAAAAATCAAAGATCACTACGCTAAAGCAATCAACATGAAAGTAGAACAAGTCACTGGCTCGCTCCTTATGGCATCACCCGATTCATGCTGTTCTCCTACAGCTAATAAAGAGTCATCTTCAGATTCCTGTTGTACTCCGCAACCTGTCGAATTCGACAAAGAGGCAGCCGAGCGGTTTGCGAAAATGGCTGGTTACACCGACGAACAACTTGCTAATATGCCAGGAACCGTTTCATCATTCGGATGTGGCAACCCTGTCGCATTCATGAAAGTCAAACCAGGTGAAGTTGTCTTAGATTTAGGTTCAGGTTCAGGGCTTGACTTAATCTTAGCCGCTAAAAAAGTCGGTGACACAGGTAAAGCAATCGGACTCGACATGACTGATGCCATGATTGACGTCTGCCGCAAAAATTTAGTCACCGCAGGCGTGACAAACGCTGAAGTCCGTAAAGGTGAGATGGAAAAAATGCCTGTTGCAGATGCTGAAGTTGACTGGATTATTTCAAACTGTGTTATCAACCTTTCTCCTGAAAAAGAAACTGTCTTTGCTGAATCATTCAGAGTGCTCAAACCAGGTGGACAAGTCATGGTCTCAGACATTGTGACAATTGGTCTCCCTGATGAGTTCCGTTCAGATATCGGTGCATGGGTTGGATGTATTGCTGGTGCCGTTGAAGAAGATGAATATATAAAATTAATGCAAGACGCGGGTTTCACCGACGTTAAAGTGACCGAAAAACTTGTCTATGACTCATCATCGCTTGCGGCAATGGCAAATGATAACTGCGGATGTGGCACCGAAGGTGACCGTACATTTTCTTTAAAAGATGCTGACAACTATGCAGGCAAGGTTGCAACGGTTCGAGTCTATGCCAAAAAACCAGGCGGATGTTGCTGTTAATAAAATTTATGTAGGGAAGAACCCTTTAGCGGTTCTACCAATAGTTTGTGCATGGCAGACGTCCTCGTCTGCCAGAATAAATTAATACAAAAACGCCGCACAATGTACTGTACGGCGTTTCTGATAAGGATCACAGGAGGGAAATCAAAATTTTTATCTTATGAACCTTACTCCACCAGCACCCTCATCAACACCTGATGCATCTTCAGCCATTTCAATTTTGTTGGCATCTAACTCTTTTTTCAAAAGTTGCTGGTAATCAGCAAGTAGACGATAGGAGTATGAAAATGTCTTAGATTTTTGAATTGACTCAAACAATAATTGTTTCGCACGTAACACAGACTCTTCATTTTTTAAGTCACGCTTGTCATTTTTGAATTCATATTTGTCATTAGTTTTTGCAAGCTTGTTATCGCTCTCTTCTTGTGAATACGATGCTTCAAGTTTTGCATATGAAACTGATTTATATGAGTCTTTGATATTCTCATTTATGATTTCAAAAATCATCTGCTTGTGATCAGCAATTGCTTTTTGGTTTCCTTTAAGCGTTGCATCATGCCAAAAGTCAATAGCCAATGATAAATTGTTGTAAGCGACAATAGTATGATTAGCTTGTTGTCTGGTCTGTTTGTTGTTTTGCTTGCCATTTTTGGATGCACCCGCCGATACAATTGTTGCGCAAATAACTAAAACGCTTAAGATTGTAAGTAGATTAAATTTTTTCATACTCTTTCTTCTCCTGTGATTATGTTATGCTTGTTGTAATAACAAATATCGTGCCATAAGCATAAGTCGTTGTTAGAGAACACATCTATGTTGTTTGGCTTATAAATATTAAGGTTTGAAACTTATAGAGTATGGGAATTATCCCATACTCAAATTGATTTATAAATTAGTATGATGGTTTATTACGAAGTGTTATTTCTGAGCTTTTTTTGTGTACTCGTACTTGAGAATATTAAGCATTTGAAACCCTAAGACTGAGTCTTTGTCAAATAATTCTTTTAAGACAGCATCAGATTTTTCAATTTCACCAACCAATGAATAGCTGACACCAAGGGAGATATGAGCTTTTACAAATGATGGATCCATTGCCAAAATCGCTTGGTACTGCTTTATTGCTTCCTGATATTTGGCAAGATTTGAATACATCAAACCTAATGACATGATTGAGTTTAAATCTTTGTTATTTTTACTAATTATCTTTTTATACAGAGCTTCGGCTTCATCATATTTTTTTAAATTTCGTTTTACAGTTGCTAAAAAATAAAATAGCTGTGAATTGTTTTGGTTTAAAGCTATACATTGTTCATAGTATGATTCTGCCTGAGCAAAGTTTTTTGATGCGGCGTAACTGTTTGCTAAACTAAAAAGTGTTGTTGGTTGTAATGGTTCTAAACTATCAGAGCGGATGAGCAGTTCTAATGATTTGCCGAGTTTATTTACTTTCGAGTATTCTTGTCCAAGGTTCGTTAGATAAATTGGATTATTTGGGTTCAAAGCAACTGCCTGTTCATAATATTCAATTGCTTTTTCTCTGTTACCTCCCTCTGAGTGTATAACACCAAGATTATTGCAGACATCATGGTCAGAGGCATTCATCGAATATGCACGCATGAAAAATTCTTTGGATTTCTTTTGTTTTCCCGTTGCCGAATAAATTATACCAAGCGATTTGATTGCATTAAAATTGTTCTCATCAAAACGTAAGACATGGTTGTAATATTCTTCAGCTCTTGTATACTTCTTGTCATAGAGTGCTTTCCCAGCAATTTGATTATAAACCTGTACTGAATCATACGACTGTGCATTTACTGAAATTGTCGCTATAACAAAAAGGAGTGTTGTGAGTATTATTATTTTTTTCATATCTCTTCTATCGACTTAATTATAGTTTTGTTCAACAGTATTTGCTGATATTTGTTATACCGAATGTAAGAGATTTATATGCAAGTCTCAATAAGAAAATTGTTCAGGTAATAAATCATAAAAATGCCATACAGAGCAAAAATCATCACCAGGACCAAATGATTCCTGAGCCAATAGTTCGACAGAGTTGTCAGTATTTTTTCGAAATGTTGAAACTCCTGGCCATAAACCACCTTTGTCGGTGATAAAGCCTAAATCTTTGTTAAAGCTATTATCTTTTGCATTGTAAATTGGGTAGGTCCAGCCCTGTTTCTGAGCAAATGCTATTTGCGTATCTATATCATCATGATTGATCATGACAAAGCCTGCCTTATCAGCAAAATGTTTATAGATGCCTTCAAAACCATTTGCCCACATAGTACAAAACGAGCATGATTTACCCATATTGTGGATTACGACTAAGTATTTGTGTGAACCAAACATCTCTGTGAGATTGGTATTACTATTCTCTTTGTTTTTAAATTGATAGTCGCTTATTTTTTTTGGTTGCTGTGCTAACTTGAGTTTTGTTAGCTCTTTTTTGTTTTCTGCAATAGTTTGGCTTAATGCATTGATTTGCTCATTGTTCATGATTGGCATAATATTCTCCTGAGACTTGTTTTTTTTGTTATACGTATCGAAATTAAATAATGGAATAAAAAAAGCGGTCTGTCGCCACAGACCGCTTATCAAAGAGGACGTTCAAAAAAGAGGTTTTACATTCATCCGTGAATTAAACCATGATTATTTCATATTTTTTGGTGTATGATTATTCCTAATCGCAAATGATAAATATTCAAGTTCCATTGACATATTTTCATTTCGGAGATATACATCTGGTGGGACTTTAAGATTTATCGGAGCAAAATTCAAAATTGCTTTTACGCCAGCCCGTACGACATCGTCAACCATATACTGGGCAACTGTCGCTGGTACAGTGAGAATTATCATCTCGATACCATCTTCTTTAATTTCTTTTTCTAAATTTTTAATATCTGAGACAACAATACCTTTGTGATTGGAACCTATTTTTCGCTGGTCATTGTCAAAAAGTTTTACAATCTTAAATCCTTGACGGGTGAACTCTTTGTAGCTTACTAATGCAGAACCGATGTTACCAATTCCAACAACAGCAACTTTCCATACTCTGTCGATACCTAAAATTTCACCGATTTTTGCTTTAAGCTCTATTACATCATAGCCTAAGCCACGAGTCCCAAAAGATCCAAAAAATGAAAGATCTTTACGAACTTGAGCTGGAGTTAGTTTTTCTCTTCTTGCAAGTTCTTTTGAGGAGACCGTTTCGTATCCTTCTTTTTGTAGTAAGGATAAAGTTCGAAAATACATAGAAAGCCTATGGATGGTTGACTCGGAAATTCTCTTTTTTACAGGCTGTTCTGATGACATATCTATATCAATTCCTATGCATTTTTAAAGTACTATTTAGTATTAATTTTTCATGTGAAATGCTTCACAAGAAATTATATCTTTTTTCAGACAATTTGTCAAGGATAATCTCTATTAAAAAGTAGGTGATTATAGTAATGCTGTTGTTGTTCAATAAGTTAGGCTAATATTAAAAACAGATAAAAAGGGTTCAGTATATCTCATATAGTGATTTATAGTACAATTTCACGGTATATCTCGCCAGAAAGACGAGCGAGGATTTCGTAATTTATCGTGTCCGCCCATTCGGCGATTCTGTTAGCGGAGAGTTCTTCTTTGTTTTCTTTACCGATTAATGTTACTTCGTTTTCCAGTTTCACTTTTGGAATATCAGAAATATCAGCCATCATCAGATTCATACAGACCCTTCCTCTGATTGGAGCACGTTTTCCATTGATAAGGACGTACGCTTTGTTCGACAAGGCTCGGTCATAGCCGTCGTAGTAGCCGACAGGGATGATACCGATTTTGGATTTTGCCGTTGTCTGGTAAGTACAGCCGTAACTTATAAATGAATCAGGTTCGAGTTTTTTTAGCTGGGTGATTCGTGATTTCCAAGTGAGGACTGGTTTGAAAAGATTGTTTTTGCCTCCCTCAAGTTTGTGGGAAAGATAGGTTTCTTTTGAGGGCCAGTAGCCATAGAGAGAAATCCCAGGGCGAACCATATCAAAATGAGTTTTACCAAAAAGAATCGTTGCTGCCGATGAGGCAGTATGTTTTATCTTAGGGGCGATATCATGAGCAGCCATAACTTTGAGAAGTTTTTTAAACTGTTCGAGTTGGTACTCGGCGTACGAATGGTTGGTCGTATCTTCGATATTTGCAAAATGAGTCGAAGCACCGTATGGTTTACCGAGTGATTTATATTTTTTATATACTTTGGCAAATTTCGGAATATCTTTTTCGGTGATGCCCTGACGGTTGGTACCAGTTTCGAGTTTGATATGTGTTTTTACTGTGCGGTTAAATTTGTCGGCTTGCTTGCCAATGTTATCCAAAAACTGGGTATTAAAAACTATCGGTTCAATATCAAACTCTAAAATAGCATCGGTGTCGCACAGTTCGACTGGTCCGAGGAGCAAAATCTGTTTCCGCCATCCTGCTCGACGGCATTTGATAGCCTCACGCATTGAGTGTACGGTCAGATAATTGACCCGACGGTTCTCTTTGAGGATTGTAACCATTTCTGAAATACCGTGACCGTAGGCGTTTGATTTGACACAAGCCGCAAAAATTTTGTTTGGGGCAAGGTTTGTCAACGAGAGGATATTTTTGTGTAACGCTTTTTGCGATAACTCAATCCACTGGAGTTTTCTGATTGGTGGCATGGTAGTATGTATACACTCAAGAGAGGGAAAAGACAAATAAAAACACAGCCAAATGGCTGAAGCCTGAAGGTTGTATCTATTTTGATTCTAATTTTTTTAAATATTCTTGAATATCATTATTATCAATATTATACTCTTTACTAAACTCTACTAAAGCTATAAATACATTTCTTGCAGCAATAAAGTCTTCTAATTCATAGAAAGTTATTCCCAACATCCTTCTAAAAGAATATTCTTCTTTTTCATTTACTTTTTTAACTATTGAGTGCAGTACAATTTGAGTTAAATACTGTTTTGCTTTACTATATTTTTTCAATTCAAATAAACAAATAGACATATTTTCCAAATATTTAAATTGACTCCAATCATCACTGAAATCATTAGAAATGTTACATAAAATTTCTAATGATTTATCAAAAAGACTATTTTTTCTATATACTTCAGAGATTAATATAAACTCATCCGTTAAATCAAAAGGGATATTATCAATATTTTCTTGTATCAATTTGTAAAGTTTATCAGCATAAATTTTAGACTTATTGTAATTTTTATTATTGTAAAAATATCTTGCTCGCTGATAATAAAATGAATTTTTTTTGGCGAGTGTAAGATAAGAAAAATAAAACTCACATTCATCGTAAATAATATTGGATTCCTCAATATAATCTAACTCAGATAAAACAAAACCATATTTGAGCTTGTAAGTAATTTTGTGTAAATGTAAATAATTACTTATACTTTGAAAGACACAAAGTATATTTACACAGGAGATATTTATGAGCGAGATCAACAAAGATTTAATCAAAGCACTTCTTAAAGATTACAAAAAGCCCG
>JAJRQO010000034.1 GCA_024280215.1 Candidatus Zixiibacteriota bacterium | reverse complement strand
ACAAAAAGTCTACAATAAATATGAACCAAAATGGCTTTAAGCCATTTTTTCAGGCAAAGCCATTTCACTATAACACCATGTGACTGATTCGTTTATAGCGGAAAAAGAGTGAAAAAAGCGCCTTAAAAAAACTTTTTATATAGGGAACGAACCCATTTTAAGACTGAAAGACAAGGATTCCTGCCTTGCATCGTATTTGTACCGACAGGGCATTGCCCTGTCTCATATGTCAGGTCTCGATAAGACCAGACTTGCATGGTCTTAGTACTTGATTGGCATAAAAAAAGCGGAATCTAAATTAAGACTCCGCTTTAAAACATATTGATAGAAAAATCTATTTTGCGTATTCGGTAGCACGAGCCTCACGAATAACGGTGACTTTTATTTGACCAGGATACTGCATCTCATGTTCAATCTTATCAGCAATGTCAGCTGCCAATATAGATGAACCAAGATCATCGAGTGTTTCATTTTCAACAATGACCCGAACTTCACGTCCCGCCTGAATCGCATACGCTTTGTTCACACCTTTAAAAGAATCAGCTAACTCTTCGAGTTGTTGCAAACGTTTCACATAGGCTTCAAGTGGTTCACGTCTGGCACCAGGTCTGGCACCTGAAATAGCATCGGCTGCCTGTACCAAGATTGGATATGGTGAAAGCATTGGTACATCATTGTGATGCGACTCTACCGAGTTGACCACTTCGTCAGCTTCTTTATACCGTTTGATAAAATCAGTACCGATTTGTGTGTGGGTACCTTCTGTTTCACGGTCAATCGCTTTACCAATATCATGAAGCAGTCCGCATCGTTTGGCTAATACTGGATCAAGCTCCAACTCAGCAGCCATAAGTCCACATAGCATAGCAACTTCTTTTGAGTGAG
Source organism: Candidatus Zixiibacteriota bacterium (assembly GCA_024280215.1). Classification (GTDB taxonomy): domain Bacteria; phylum Zixibacteria; class MSB-5A5; order GN15; family FEB-12; genus QQUK01. Next base: position 149,208 of record JAJRQO010000034.1, on the reverse strand, counting down.
CTAAAATATTCTGACCGTACGAAGTTCTAAAATGTAGTTTACCGAGCTGAGCAATAACGTCGGCATGTAGATTATGAATTCCAAGTTCAAAACAGGCTTGTTCACCTGCCTCACGAACAATCACTTCCATTTCAAGACGAGATTTTTCGACCACTTCTTCAATTCGGGTTGGGTGAATACGACCATCAGAAATCAATTTCTCAAGTGACATCCGAGCAATCTCACGACGTACAGGATCATAACCAGAAAGAATAACCGCTTCAGGTGTATCATCAACAATAACATCAACTCCGGTAGCTGTTTCAAAAGAACGAATATTACGGCCTTCACGACCAATAATACGTCCTTTCATTTCATCAGATGGTAGATTGACAACCGACACCGTTGTTTCTACAGTATGGTCAGCTGCACAACGATAAATAGCAGAAAGAATAATTTCTTTCGTCTCTTTATCAGCATCTTTTTCCGCTCTATCTTTTATCTCTTTGATATGAGCAGCCGCTTCAACTTTTGCTACATTAATCATATTATCCAACAATTGCTTTTTTGCTTCTTCAGGAGTCATCTGAGCAATTTTTTGGAGTTGGTCATTTTGAGAAGTAATAATTTTTTCAAGGTCAGTTTCTCGAATAGCGATCCCTTTTTCTCGAGTAGTGATATTATTTTCACGATTTGAAAGATCTTTTTGACGCACATCAAGAAACTCAACTTTTTTCAGCAAATCAGATTGCATATCTTTTTGTTTCTTATCTATGTCATCTTGCTCTTTGCGGACTTTGTTAAAATGATCATCATTTTCCCGCTTTTGTTTGAGCGCTTCTTCTTTCGCTTCTAAAATAGCTTCTTTTTTGGATATTTTTGCTTCACTAATAGCTTCAGCTTTTATAGATTTCGCTTCACTTTTAGCTTGCTCAATAACAGCAGAGCTTGATTTTTTTCCTAAGTATGCAAACAGAAAAAAGGAAACTAATCCTACAACGATTGCGATACCTGCGAAAATCATAGCATCATTCATTTAATCCTCCGATCCGAAACATCGGACTTTCATCTATATTAAAGTTATGGATAAGACATACATGATAAGAATTATGTGGTTTATTAGAATACCAATTAATTATAAAACTGAGTCCAACCGACTGAGAAGATTATCAATTTTAGAGCTATATTGCTTCTGAAGTTCATCTTTTGAATCATTATTTTCATAAAATTCAGAGGCAATAGACATCGCAGCCAAAATGGCAACCTTGTCACGAGCAGCAACACGAGAACTCTTTGCTATCTCTTTCATTCTTAAATCAACATAATCAGCAATTCTGGAAATATCGGCAGGATCGGAAACACCCGTTATCGGATATTCTTCACCATAGATATTAACAGTTACTTTATTTTCAGCAGAATTTGTCATTGGTTTCTTATTTTCACAAATCGTGTATTATCTAATCCTTCTATTACATAAATATTACGTAATATGGGTTAATTAAGTCAAGTAAAAAATCGTTACGAGGCAATCTCTTCTAACTGGTCCAAACGATTCAAGATTGTCGTTAATTTAGTCTTAACGACCTCGTTTTTATCAGTTGAACTGAGTTTTAAGGTCTCATAATCACGTTTATATGTCTGTACCTCGGCAGATAAACTGGAATTTTCTTCTTTTAACTTTTTATTTTCAATTTGAATATTTTCAAGTTTCGTAATAAGTAATTCTATTTTTTCAGATAATAAGTCTAATTTCGTATCCATTGTATTATTTGTCCCGTATTTCTACATTAAATTTTTTGACTAAGTCTGCTACGACTTTTTGCTGAGAAGCATCAACAATAGCACTTTCAAGTGAGCTTTCTTTAGAACGATAGCTAATTGAAATTGCTATTGATTTTTTCCCTTTTTCAATCTGTTTGCCTTGATATAAATCGAAAATTTCAACAGATTCAGCATATTTTCCAGCAGATTTTTTAACTTGTTGAAGGAGTTCATTTGCCTGAACCTCTTCTTTTACAATCATCGCTAAGTCACGCAATGCTGCTGGATAAATTGGTAATGGTTGATATGCGATAAGTTTGTTGCTCAATGAAAGTAAGTAAGCAAGATTGAGTTCAGCGATGAACACATCTTGTTTGACTCCAAACTTTTTAGATACTTTTGAATTCATCTTTCCAATTAAGCCACAGACTTTATTGTTGAGAGAAATTTCAAATGAGATTTCTTTTTCAAAAAATGAAAATTGTTTGGCTTCAAAAGAAAAATCGCCCCAACCAAAATGCGTCGCCATCGCTTTCATAGCACCAGTAATATCATAAAAATCTCTTGGGCGAGGTTTGTCACGCCAGGTATGTTGGGTATTACCAGTGACAGCTAAAACTAATGACTCATCTTCCGCCCAGTAATCTTTATCATCTGGTGGAAGATAGGTTTTTCCAATTTCGAAAATAGATAAATCTAAAGAACGATGCGACACATTATGATGTATCACCGTCATAGCAGTTTGCATTAGACAGTTACGCATTATATCTAAATCTTCAGAAATCGGATTTGCTATTTTGAGTTGAGGGCGGTCAGTATGTAAGAGATTCGCAAGTTTACTGTCAGCTAATCCATGTGAGATAAACTCATCAAAGCCAACTCCAGTTAAAACCGTCCGCATCTCTTTTTTAAACTTATCTTCATAATGTATCGGTGTATATAAAGAACCGATATTTGTGTTTGAAGATGGAATATTATCAAATCCGATGATACGAGAAATTTCTTCTATCAAATCAATCTCACGTTCTATGTCAGGTCTAAATGTCGGAACCGTCACTTCAAAGTCAGTATCACCTGTGACGGTAAATTCTAAATCTTCAAATATTTGTTTCATTTTATCAGAAGTTAATTCGGTTCCAATAATATCATTACATCTTTTTGGTCTGAATTTAATTTTCAATGGTTCGATAACAGATGGATAGCAATCAACTATTCCAGCAAGCACTTCCCCACCGCAAAGTGATTGTAGAAGTGATGCAGCGTAGTCGATAGCATATTCAATAATGTTTGGATCAGCACCTTTTTCAAAGCGTTGTGATGACTCAGTTACAAATCCTAATTGACGACGACTTTTGCGAATCATCGAGGCGTTAAAATAAGCAGCTTCAAGTAGAATGTTTGTTGTACCATCTTCAACTTCAGAATCAAACCCACCCATGACACCACCAGCAGCAACACCAGTTTTACCATTGGTAATCATGATAACTTCAGAGGTCAGTTCATGGTCGGCACCATCAAGAGATTTGAATGGTTCTTTCTCTTTTCCCATACGAACGACAACTTCTTTTGAACCAAAACGGTCGTAATCGAAAGCATGAAGAGGTTGTCCGAGTTCAAGCATAACAAAATTTGTAATATCAACAACATTTGAAATCGGACGAACACCAGCAAGCACTAATTTCTTTTTCAACCAATATGGTGATTCAGCAATTTTTACATTTTTTATAATTCGTGCGGCATAGCGTGGGCATGCAACTTCATCTTCGATAGTTACTTTTATATAGTCAGATGCTTTTTCTTCTGATTCAGTCAATTCAAATGTTGGCTTGTTTACTTTGACCGAAGCAAGCGCTGCCATGTCACGAGCAATACCAACAGCCGACATAGAGTCAGGACGGTTTGGTGTCAATTCAAAGGTCATCATGAAATCATCTTTGTAGTCGAGTAGTTCGGCAAGCTCTTGTCCTGGAGTTGCTGATGAATCTAATACTAAAATCCCAGCATGTTCATCAGAGAGTCCAAGTTCTCGCTCGGAGCATATCATTGCTTCGGAATCAATCCCACGAATCTTTGCTTTTTTAATAACAATACCACCGTCGAGTTTTGCACCCAATGTAGCAACAGGAACTTTAAGACCAACTTCAATATTTGGAGCACCACAGACAACATCAAGTTGACGGTCTCCTAAGTTGACCGTCGCAAGTCTGATTTTGTCAGCACCTTCAATTTTGTTGATAGCGAGAATCTCACCTACAATAACGCCATGCATATATTGGTCAGCTGGATCGATATATTCGCAAGCTGTTCCACAAAGAGTAAGACGGTCGCCTAAATCTTCAGGGTTCCAATCTAAACCAGTTAATTCGATAAGCCATTTATATGAAATTTTCATTATCTGAATTGCCTTAAAAATCTATTGTCATTATTAAAGAAAAGTCTGATATCATTAATTTTGTATTTCAACATTGCAGGACGTTCAACACCCATACCAAATGCATATCCTGAATACTTTTCAGAATCAATACCAGCTTTTTCAAGTACGTTCGGGTCAATCATGCCACAACCTAAGATTTCAAGCCATCCCGCATATTTACAAACACGACAACCTTTTCCTTCGCAGAGAAAACAAGAGATGTCAACTTCTGCCGATGGTTCGGTAAACGGAAAATAAGATGGACGGAATTTCAGTTTAACATCATCAGAGAAGAATGCTTTGCAAAATGCAAGAATTGCACCTTTCATATCAGCCATTGTAACACCTTCGTCGACAACAAATCCATCAACCTGATGGAAAGCTACATGCGAACGAGTAGAGATTGCTTCATTACGGAAACAAATCCCAGGCGTTATAATTTTTATAGGTGGTTTGTGTGTTTCCAAAAAACGAGACTGCACTGGAGTTGTGTGTGTGCGGAGCAGTCTGTCATGTTCGACAAACATCGTATCCTGCATATCACGAGCAGGATGGTCAGGCGGAAAGTTGAGGGCTTCAAAATTATAGTAGTCAGTTTCAACATTCGGACCTCGGGCGATTTCAAAACCCATACCATGAAAAGTATTACAAATATCTTCTATGACCTGTGTTATAATATGGACAACACCAGTCTGAGGTTGAGTCCCAGGGAGAGTTGGGTCAAACGCAGAACGTTCGCCACCACCCGAGAGGGATTCTTTTTTCTCATTAAGTAAATTACTAACCGCAACACGTGCTTTGTTAGCAGATGCACCGACTTCTTTTCGTTGGTCATTTGGTAAATCTTTGAGGGATTTTAAAATCGAAGTGATGAGACCTTTTCTGCCTAAGTAGACATTTTGAATCTCTTGTAAAGAATCGAGCGAGTCAGATTTACCGATTCGCTCGATAGCTTCGTTTTGTAGACGGGTTATTTCGTCAAGGACAGACATATCTGTGTCTTTCCTTGACTAATTTTCTACAGCGATTTTTACAAGATTGCTGAATGTCGCCATATCTCTGGCAGCAATATCAGCTAAAATCTTTCTATCTAAGTTCACACCAGCTTTTTTCAAGCCGTGGATAAACGTAGAGTAATTAGTACCGCACATTTTTGTTCCAGCAGAAATTCTGGCAATCCAGAGAGAGCGGAAAACACGTTTTTTATTACGACGGTCACGGTATGCATATGTCATACCTTTGTTGACTGTCTCTAAAGCAGTACGATACAGTTTGCCGCGTCCATTAAAGTTGCCTTTGGCTCTATCGAGAACCTTTTTATGGCGTGCATGGGCAGCTACATTATTCTTTGCGCGTGGCATGTTCTATCTCCTAAAAACAATTCATTCAAAATTAATAAGGAAGCATAATTGCTAATTTGTTCATATCAGAAACAGAAGCCAAAGTTGACTGGCGTAAATTTCTTTTTCTCTTACGAGATTTCTTAGTCAAAATGTGAGAGCTATACGCTTTATGGCGTTTTAGTTTACCAGTACCAGTTCTTTTGAACCGTTTGGCAGCTGCTCTATTTGTTTTCATTTTTGGCATTATTCAAGCACCTTCTATATATTAATTACTATCTTCTTTTACTACATTATCAGTAACTTTTTCAGTTACTGTTTCTTCAACAACTTCGTCAGCCTTTTCAACTTCTTTTTTGTGTTTCTTATCAGGTTTCAGTTGAGCTTCTTTTTGTTGTTTTCTTATTTTCATAATTTCAGCATTCGGACTTAAAATCATAATCATCTTACGACCTTCCTGCTTTGGATAAGAATCGATATTAGCAATATCTTTGAGTTCTTCGGCAAGTCTTTCTAAAACTTTGCGTCCATACTCAGTATGTGCCATCTCACGACCACGAAACATAACAAATGCTTTTACTTTAGAACCTTCCGAAATAAACTCTCGAACATGTTTAGTTTTAAATTGAAAATCATGTTCATCAATTTTTGGACGGTAACGCATCTCTTTCATTTGCATAGTGTGCTGTTTTTTCTTCGACAGCTTATCTTTTTTAGCCAATTCGTATTTGTATTTGCCATAATCCAAAATACGACAGACCGGTGGGTTGCTATTAGGGGAAACTTCTACTAAATCCAAACCCATATCGGTAGCACGTTCAAGTGCTTCTGCTGTTGGAACAACGCCGAACTGATCTCCATCTGGTCCAATGAGTCTAACTGGTGAGATTCTTATACGGCTATTTATCCGCGGTTCCTTGTTGGCTATTCTGTCCTCCTAAGACTACGATTTCTGTTCATCTGTAATACCTTTTGATTTTTGTTCAGCAATCAACATTGCTAAAGCATCATCTAAAGTCATTGTACCAATATCACCTTCGCCATGTCGTCTGATAGAGACTTGACCTGACTCGGCTTCTCTGGCACCGATCACAAACATATACGGCACCTTAAAGATTTCGGCATCCCGAATCTTGGCACCAACTTTTTCCGAACGATCATCAAGCTCAACTCGGAAATTGTTTTCTTTTAGTTTCTTCGTTAATTCCGCAGCATACTCATTTACTGAATCGGTAATTGGTAAGACTTTCACCTGAGTTGGTGCAAGCCATAAAGGGAAATTACCAGCATAATGTTCAATAAGAACACCAAAGAATCTTTCTATTGAGCCTAATAAAGCTCTATGTATCATATACGGTCTTTTTTGTTGACCGGAAGAATCAATATACGACAAATCGAACCGTTCTGGCAAGGAAAAATCGAACTGAATTGTAGAACATTGCCAGCCCCGACCGATAGCGTCTTTTATCTGAATGTCGATTTTAGGACCATAAAATGCCCCACCACCTTCGTCAACTTCATATGGAAGCCCAGCTTTTTCCAAAGCAGCTCTTAATCCATCTTCGGCTCGGTTCCAATCTTCTTTATCACCAATTGCTTTTTCAGGCATTGTCGACAAGAAAACATTGTAATCTTTAAACCCAAATGATGTAAGCATATGGACACAGAAATTGATAATCCAAACTAATTCCTCTTCCATATTCTCTTGTGCCACAAAGTGATGGGCATCATCCTGCGTAAACCCTCGAACACGCATCAAGCCATGTAACACACCTGGTTTTTCATAGCGATAGACTGTTCCAAGCTCTGCCCAACGAAGCGGTAGATCACGATAGGACCATTTGCGAGAGTTGTACATCTCAATATGAAATGGACAGTTCATTGGTTTTAGTAAATATTTTTTCTCTTCAACGGAAATTGCCCCGAACATATCATCTGTGTAAAAATCAGTATGTCCTGACTGTTCCCATAAAGCTCTATTTGCGATATGAGGTGAATAGACTAAATCATAACCAAACTTGATATGCTCTGAACGCCAAAAATTTTCTATTTCATTACGGATTCTGGCACCACGAGGTCTCCAAAGAATTAAGCCAGCACCAACACGTTCTGAAATTGTATACAATTCCTGTTGTCTGCCAATAACCCGATGGTCACGTTTTTTGGCTTCTTCCATCCGAGTGAGATAATCTTCAAGCATCGCTTTTTTCGGATAGGAAACACCATAAATACGTTGGAGCATCTGACGGTTTTCATCACCACGCCAATAGGCCCCAGAGGATGCTATTAATTTAAATGCTTTTATATATCCAGTATTCGGAATATGTGGTCCACGACAAAGATCTTCGAATCGAGAATGAGAATAAAAACTAACGGTGTCATCTTCGAGACCTTCTAAAATTTCAACTTTATATTCCCCGTTTTCAAGGGATTTGTAATACTCAATTGCTTCTGCACGAGATTTTGTTTCACAACTGAATTTTGCTTTTTCTGCAACAATTTCGGACATTTTCTTTTCAATTTTTTCAAGGTCAGTTGGAGAAAATGGTTTTTCTACTTCAAAATCGTAGTACCAACCTTCTTCAATAGCTGGTCCGATAGCAAGTTTTGTTTTTGGAAAAACTTCCAATACAGCCTGAGCCATAATATGCGAAGAAGAATGCCAGAAAACTTCTTTCCCAAGCGGATTGTCAAATGTCAAAATCTCGAGCTTGATATTATTCTCGATAACATCAAAAAGACCTTTGATTTCTCCATCGATTTTCACCGCAATAGCAGCTTTTGCCAAACCTGGAGCAATCGATTTTGCTATATCAAACCCAGTAGTTCCTGATTCAAATTCTCTTTGAGAATTGTCAGGAAATGTCACTTGAATCATTGCCATATTTTGCCTATAAACAGTTAAAAGCGAGCTACTTATATGTAACTCACCGCAGTTACTCGGTTACAATAAAAATGGTGGGCGATACTGGATTCGAACCAGTGACATCTTGCATGTCATGCAAGCACTCTAACCAACTGAGCTAATCGCCCACACCAGTTGCCGTTAGATATTAGTACGACAGTCGTGTAGTATATGATTATTCGTCTGAAAGTCAAGCTAATTTTGCATGGAAAAGGGGTTATCAGATGCTTTGATTATAATAAAAAAGCACTCCCTGCAGAGAGTGCTTGAGTTTTAAATTAACTTCTGCCTAACTATTGGCAAATAGGATATAAAAGTTCGCATTTAGGATTTCCACCAGTTACTGCCATACAAACGCATATAGCATCTTGTGTTAGAACCCACACACCTGCTCCTGCACTACAATGTGGTGTAGCCGGAATAACACAACAACTAATAGGACAATCTTCAGGATCTGGATCAGGTCCTGCAAATGCTAATGAAAATACAAAGGTAAACATAAAGCAGATGAGTAAAAATAGTTTAAATCCCTTTTTCATACGTAAACTCCTTTCAAAATTGTTAAATTTCGTTAATAGAACAATTCATTCGAATCAAATTTTTATAAAGCTTTTTCTATATCATTTTCTGTAATAGAACCAGCATATATATCTAATACCGTTAGATTTTTATCAACTAACAGATGTAAAGGAAATATCGCTACATCAAATTGAGATGAATATTTTCCATTATGGTCATAAAGAATTGGTGACTTGACATTGAACTCATTTTGAATATCCAAAAGTTGACGAGGGTTCCCATAGGAAATATATACAAACTTGTTATAGTAGTTTGTATCTGAAACAGATTTATATATAAACTGGATATCTTCAAGACAGGAATTACAATTTGGAGACATAAAAGTTATAATTGTTGTGCCGCGAATGTTTTCTACAAGAGAAATTTTGTTAAACTGTAAATCTTCAAAAATTCCATCAGGAAGTTTGTCGCCTACTTTTAAATCATTCAATTTCATAGCTGGACTGCTACTAAACTTATCTCTTCTCGCTTGAGTTTGTTTCTCTTGAAAATAACTTCGCGCTTCAATTCCTGCAATATAAGCAACAGAAACGACAATTAAAATCATAACTATACTGATAATAATTTTCTTAGTAGACATACTTCCTCCCGAACCAAAATATTATTGGCGAGGTTTTAAGTTTACTCCCTACAAAGCTGAATAATAAACAATGGTGTCTTTATTGTACTATAAGTTACTGCAAAAAAAAAACATTTGTCAAGGATTACTTTGCCCACGTTACACAATTTTCTTGATTGTACGTTTATATTTATGTATGCTACACTATGTGAATAAACAACGAGGATATTCTTTTGATGAAGATAAAAATGTTGAGTTGCTATTTTTTTATTTTATTTCTATTTATCCAAAAAAGTTTTTCACAAGAGGTAGATGATCCTTACTGTATAGCAACTCACGATGTAGGCAAACTCGCTCTTAAAACGAGCTCAGTTATTGCTTTTGGAGGTCGAACTTCTAATGTTAGGGATTGTCTGACTAACAAGACCTTATTTAAATATGGAGCTGAATATCCAAAAAATTCTGGGATAGTATCTTTAAGAAGTGCTCTCATTTACATTGGTGGTATTATCGACAATGACACACTAATGATTGATGGAGAAGAGTGGAACGATATTTACAGAAATAAATATCGTTCAACCATAGATCCTACGAGTGATGCCTTTGAAGGAGCGGTTTCTGAACAGGATTATATGTTTCGTACTAATCTGAAAACTCAACTAAACCTTCAGGTATCAAATTCATCCTTTGCATGGTCGTATGATTATGCCGATGACTTTGTCCTATTTGATGTAGAAATCAAAAACCTTGAAGATAAAACCTTCAAAGATGTTTATATAGGATTACGAATATATTTTATCACTGCTTATAATCCAGACGAAAACCCTAATAAGTACGACGATATAGGTGGTTTTTTAAAGGAATATCAACTAAACAATAATTGTGAGTTAAACAACAATGATATAAACATGATTTGGGGAGCTGACAATGATGGTGACCCAGTCGATAATGAATTTGTATCTCGTCCGATGACTATTGGGTCTGGTACAGTAAAATCAGCAACTTCTGTTTCTGGAGCATTTTTTTTAGACTTTCCAAAAAACAAAAAGAATTCAAAAGATATATCATCATATAATTGGTGGTCGTTTGACTACAACCCACAACACAAATCTCAGGCTAGAGCCTTTAAAGGTCAGTATCCAAGTTTTCCAGAAGAAAGAATAGATTATTATTACATAATGTCAAATCATGAAGTTGATTTTGACCAAATATATACTGCATCTATTAGTGAATTTGATCCTGTATGGACTTACCCAGACCAAGACTGGGATGAAGATATTGCGGACGGATATTTTTTAATTCCTCACATGCTCTCTATCGGCCCCTTCGATATTCCACCGGGTGGAGTGTTGAAGATTCCATTCGCTTATGTTGCGGGAGAAAACTTTCACACCATTCCGACAAACATCGACAACTTACCAAACTTCCCAAACCAATATTACCGCAACCTTGACTTCACTGACCTTGTCACCAATGCCCAATGGGCGAGATGGATTTACGATAACCCAGGAGTTGACACCGACGGTGACGGCGATTCAGGACTTTACCAAATTTGTGTTTTAGATTCGCAACTTGTCGATGGTGAATGGACAGCATCAGCAACTGACACTTTCTGGTATCGTGGTGATGGAATCCCCGACTGGAAAGCAGCAGGTCCTCCACCTGCTCCGTATGTTTGGCTTGATGCGACCCATAACGGGGTGCATGTACGATTCAACGGTTCCCGTTCAGAAACGGAGAAAGATATTTTTACTCGTATTGCTGATTTTGAAGGATACAATATTTATTTCGGACGTGACGAACGAGAAACCTCGCTATCGCTTGTAGCATCATACGACAAAGACAACTATGACAAATTTGTATATGACTTCGGAGTCAAGCGATACACCGTACAAGATATCCCGCTGACCCTTGAACAAATACTTTGCACCTACGCCGATAGCTGTAACGACACATCATTTGACCCGCTCATGTACACCCGTTCCGAGCCTTTGTTCAAACTTGACTCACTCATCTTTTTTGAGAAGCATGCATTCAATGTTGAAGAGTCCTCTATCACAAAAGTATATCCAAACGCCCGTGACCCTCGACATGTTCATATTGATTCGTTACTTGATTCTGACTATACCGATGATGGGTATTTTAAATTTTTTGAGTATGAATATTTTATCGAAAATCTTTTACCAACAGTTAGCTACTGGGTCAATGTGACCGCTTTTGATTTTGGTTCGCCAAAGTCGGGACTCAAGGCACTTGAGACATCCAAAGTTCTCGGCATCCAAGAAGCCTATCCGCTTTTGCACGCTGATGACAATTCAGGCGAACGCAAACAAGTCTATATTTACCCAAATCCATATAAAATCAATGGTGATTATCGTAAGTTGGGTTATGAAGGACGTACCGAAGAGGACCGACCCGACTATCGAGTCCGTGAATTAAACTTTGCCAATCTTCCACCGAAGTGCGAGATAAAGATATTTTCTCTCGATGGTGATTTGATTCGTCATCTCTCACACAACATGCCCGATAGTGACCCGACTAATTCGCATCATCAGTGGGATTTGATAACACGCAACACTCAGATGATTGTATCGGGTTTATATTACTGGACAGTTGAATTCCCTGATGGTGAAGTACAGATGGGTAAGTTCGTCGCGATTATGTAGAGAGACAGGGCAATGCCCTGTCGGTACAGTTTTGCTAATTTGTATAGCGTTACATTCCGACCATTTGCATAAATGTTTCAGAATGCGAATATTCTACCCGTAATAAGTCTTCGAGCTCTTCAAAGTTTTCCTCGGTGATGCCAAGGAATTCCATGACTTTTGGATCAGGTGTTCCAATTTGATAGCCATCTTCTAAATCATAAAAGGTTCTTTTAGCAAGATGATTAGCCATATAGACGATACAACTATGCCCAGAATCAGCATCAATTTCTCCAACACCATGATGTTGGGTAATCGCTTCTGTCAATTTATGAGGAATTTTCCATTGCTCCGTTAAGTACCCACCAATATCAGCATGAGTAAACCCAAAGAGTTCCTGCTCAATTTCGTAGTCCATCAATGTTTTATTATCTTCTCTAAATTCACAAAATTGTTTGTATTCACCGTTTAAGAAACAGACAAAAATAATTTTACCTACATCATGAAGTAGTCCAGCAGAAAACGCAGAATCAGGATCAACCATAACTTGGTCTCTATATTTTTTAGCCAAGAGTCTACATCCAAAAGCAGTCGCAAGTGAATGTCTCCAGAATTTATCTTGGAAATTATCATCAATGGATTTCCCTTTGAACATATCCAAAACAGATGCAGAGAGAACTAGATTTTTAATAGCTTCTAAACCAACGATAATAACCGCATGTTTTACTGATTCGATTTCTCTACTCAAGCCATAAAAAGCGGAGTTTGTTAATCTTAAAACTTTTACAGACATAGCTGGATCTTCAGCGAGAATATTCGCAATCTGATCTGCTGAGACATTCGGATCATTTATCACTTTTTGAATTTGATGAAAAACAATCGGCGGAGTTGGCAAATTTCTAATATTTGAGACAACTCTTTTTACTTTACTGTCTATAGTTGCGGTTGACATAGTTTAGTTATTCCATCTTTTTAAAGTTTTCAAGTTCGATATTAATAGTATCGGCTAATTTGACAGCAATTTTACTTTCAATATCTTCGAGGTCATAATAACCTGCTTCCACTTTATTTCGGATTCTGGCAACTTTTGGAGAAATCTGCTCTATAATTTCATTATCATTTCTTAAATCTTTATGATATGAATCAGCAATTTCCTTAAGTTTTTTACGTCCTGAAGTAGAAATTTCGACAGTGTCCTTATTTTCTTTATGAAGCTGGATATTTTGAATCTCAGCTTGTTTTTTTTGTACATTGACCTGTGTTAAATCAGGTCTGTTGGATGGTCCTATTTTCATCTTATCACCTTCTTTTCCTATAGAAAGTTTATATTACGTTGAATCAACTATCTCCATTTATAAAATGAGCAGTTGTATCATCATTTTGCATATATTGCATAATTTTTTCTGAATTTTTAAGTTCACCTAATTCATCTTTGATACGATTATATTTCATATTCATATATTTTTCATTATCAGAGACAACAGTAATTGATTTTTTTACAAGTGTCACAATAGAATTCACAACTTTGCGAACATTTGGAGCAATAGATGCTAAACGAAAAAGTTTTGGATCTCTTTCTTTGATAGCTTTGATTTTATCCTCAGATTTTTTTATTCTTTTATGACAACGTTCTATTTCAGCAAATATATCAAGCAGATTTTCATCTTTATTAAAACGAATCGTATCTTTTTGTTTATCAAGCATGATATATAAATTTTGATAGAATGAATATTCTTCTTTTAATATGACGATTAATTCTTTTTCAAGCCTACTAATTGCATTTTGTTCCATAGTTCTTATGCCGATGTTGTAAATGTTGCTGTTTGTGGTTGTGCTGATTTTTCCTGTTCTTGTAATGGAGCTTTCTCAACACCTGCCTGCTTTAACTCTACCCATCCTTGTTTTAAATTTCCAAGGATATTAATAATATCGTCAATTTGTTTTAAATCTTTTGTAGCTTCAATAATGTTCGTCTGATTGACAACAAAAGCATAAAGATTACTTAACTGATTAGCAATATCTCCACCTTTTTCCATATCAAGAGTGGCATACAAATGAGTAACAAATTTCTTTGCTTTAACAAGTTCTTCTCTTCCATTGATAAAATCTTCTTTTGAAAATAACTGACTTGTTCGTTTATAAGAAGCAATTGCTCCATCATAAACTTTAATGATTAAATCAATTTGTGACATTCCGAGGGTGTCGGCTGTTTGATATGCTTGAACTTTTTCATCCATGAGCTTTAATTTTCCAATCTTTTATAAATTAATTATTAAAATTCCAATTATTATCTAATGATGCCAACTGTGTTGTAAGAAAGCTTCCAGTTGCATTTAAAGATGAAAGGGCTGACTCCATTTCGAAGAACTTCAAAAATAGAGAATCTCTTCTTAGGGCAAGTATGCTATCAATCTGCTCAACTCTTTCTCCAAGGTAATCAACTTGATTTTGAATCGATGCAATTTTTCGTTCAAAAAGACCTGTCTCAGATTTTGTAAGCGAATCAATCATGTCGACTTGCTTGGCAGCGAAGCCCTTTACAACTTCGAGAGTACCTTCAAAACCATTAGCTAAATCTGCCTCTTCTAATTCTACTTTGAGTTCAAGTCCTTCCGTATATTCGTTTCCTTCAATACCTTTTAAAACTTGCCCAGCACCTTCTGCTTCTTCTCCATTGATAGTTCCCTCTACATCCAATCCTTCAATAGCAGTACCAGTAGCAAGTCCTAAAGTTGAGTAAGCAGTATTTCCGATTGAATTACTGAATTCAATTTTAGAAAATCCACCGAATGTAGGCGATGAAATTTTTATAAACCCTGTACCATCTTCATTGTCGACCCATTCAACAATCGGACTATGAGTTCCTAATTTAGGGTCTGCATTGATTTTGTTTTGTATTTCAAGTACCAGTTCATCAGAAGAATTATATGTTTTTTCAGCGAGAACTATTTCATCAGAAATAAGTCCGTCAACTTTTAATTGCATTTTATTATTAGTATTGTCAAGTGTAATAGCGTTCGTTGATAAATTTGTAAGTTGAGACCCTTCGTATGCACCATGAGTTGCTGCTTGAGTAATATCAACCGTAAATTCAACATTGCTTCTTGTCTTATCAGAAGAATTCAAAAACGAAATCCCATTATTGCTTGAGTTGGCAGAATCAACAAACATCTTGATAACATCATCGAGATTTTCTTCAAGAGCTTTATCTAATGCCGAGCTATCGACAATTGCCAATTTCCCATCACCTTTGGAGCGAATTCCAATAGCATACATTTGGTTAAATTTTGAATCAATTCCAGCAATTGTAGAAGTAACATTTCTCCGAAGTGTATTTGACACCGACCAAACAGTGGTATCACCAAAAAGTGGAGGTGCTTCTTCAGTATCTTCGGTATATTTATTTTGGTCATCAACATATTCGACAAGAGAGTTATACGCTTTAATAAATCCTTCAATTTTAGTCTTTATGGCTCCAGTATCAATATCAGTTTTGATTGAAACAGACTCACCAGCTTGGCTAATTTGATGAACGGTGATATCTACATTTTCAATAATATCTTTAAAGACATTTGTATCAGATGAAATAATAATCGGAGAACCACCCCCACCACCTGCCCCAAAAGCAATTTTTGCATCGGATGCTTGTTGTAACAATGGTGCGAACGAATTTACTTGAAACGTGTCCCCTTCATTGAGCGTACCAGCAGCAAGTGACAATGAAAGTCCGTTGGAGCCAGCCCCAACAAGTTCAACGTCAAAATCAGCCTGTGTTACTACTATTGAACCTGTATTTGTTCCATCTGTCCAGTCTAAAGTAATAACATCAGACCCTACAACTTGTGTTCCCGCAGATGAAACAGTAAATGTATACGTTTTATTTTCAGCACCCGAGTTTGATGCAATCATACCAAGTGAAATTGCCGAGGTTGATGTTTCATCAAAAGAAAGAATTTCTGGGACATCAAAAGAAGCTGTTGAAAAGTTAAATGACTCTGTTCCACCAGTTAATGTAGAAGTCATTTGAATTTCATTATCTTTACCTGTTTTATTAGATGTCAAAATCAGACGAAATGCATTTGAATTGGTGCCATCATTAATAATTGATGCCGTGATTCCCATATTGGCATCATTAATAGCATCTTTAACACCTAAGAGAGTATTATTTTCTGCGTCAATTTCAATTTCTCTAATACTATCATCACCAATCTGAAGAGAAATCGTACCAGTTCCAAAAAGAGAGGTATCGTTTGTGTTAAAACCTTGTGAGGCGACTTGGTGGTTTCGAGCTAATTCTAAAATCTGTAATTCAAAATTACCTTTACCAACTCTTCCATCGGATGTAGCTGAGAGAGCATCTTCATTGGAAATATCAATTGATGCTTGTTCAAAAGTAGATTCAGTATTAAGTGGAATAGTGGCAGTATTAAGACCTATAAATTTTGCGGATAGTGCTTGTAAGGCTGAAACCATTGCCGTCTTTTCGGCTTGTTGTATTTCAAGCAAGACCGCAGGACGTCTCTCAAATTGCATGATAGAGTCAACGATTTCAGTGGTATTGAGCCCCGAACTAAGCCCATCAATAGAATTAGAACCTGGCATGTGTAACTCCTATAAATTTCGACTTCAATGTCTTCATAAGAAAAATCTTTATTTGTTTAGTATCAGGGGAAGCATTACGCTTCCCCTGAAAATTAATTACTATCTAAATAGTGACAAGATAGACTGTGGAACCTGATTCGCTTGAGCAAGCATAGATGTACCTGCTTGAGATAGAATCTGGTACTTCGTGAAATTGGACATTTCAGAAGCCATATCAGTATCACGGATTTGAGCTTCAGAAGCGGTCAAGTTTTGAGCAGCAATACGAAGGTTTCTTAAGTTAGATTCCAAAGTATTCTTTTGGAATGAACCAAGAGTACCACGAGTAGTGGAAACTTCGTTAATAGCAGCATCAATAATTGACTGTGCATCTTGAGCACCTTGAACAGATGTTACATCAATATCAGCAAGTGAACGGAATAAGTTACCATTGTCAGATAAGCCATTACCTAATGAAGAAGCAGACATGTTTCTGAGACCGATTTTTGCTGTTTGACCAACGTTAGCACCGATTTGGAATACTAATGATTGGTCAGTATTGTTGATTGTTTCAGTACCACCTTGGGAGGTTAATCCGTAGGCAATATTCATTGATTCTGAACGATCAGCATTAAAGATAACTGTGTCAACACCAGCTGTAACAGATGAAGCAGGTCCACCGTCTAAACGGACGTCAAATTTAGCAGCTTTTGCATTAAGCAATAAGTTACCAATTTCAATTCCACCACTTTGAGCTGTTTGTGTTGTCATTAAAACAGTACCTTGAGTAATGTCATCATCAGCTTTGTTTTTCAAAGTAACTTCACCAGCTGTACCATATTTTACATCATCAATAGTGTTAGTATAGTTGTTGAAAGAAACTAATGCATCAACACCTGTATTAGCAGATGAATCAAAAGTAGAAAGACCTAATACGTTACGAGCATTATTTGTATTAGAGTTTAGCTCATTAATTTGTAATGAATAGCTTGAGCCTTCATCTCTTGTATGAATATTGATTTGATTTGTGTTAGTAACTTCAGCAAAAACATCCTGAGTTCCAGCTACAGCGTCAACATCACCAAAGGCAGTGTCTAAAGCTGTATTGAAAGCAGCTGTTAATGTTGACATATCGGAATATGTTGCAGCACCAATAGTAACAGCAGAAGTAACAGATGCGTTAGCAGCTGTGTTAGCTGTCATATTCAAGACGTTTACAGAAGCACCACGGTCAGAACCAGCTGTAAAAGAAAGTAATGATGTAGTAGCTGTTGTAGTAGAAGCTTCAGTACTAACAGAATATTGAGCACCTTGGTTAGTTGCTGTGATATCTAAAGCAGCACCATCAGCACCAGAAGCTGTAATCTTACCCTGTAAGTCAGCATTCAAGTTAATAGCAGTATTCAATTTTGTAGCGATTGATGAAGTAGTATCACCAATTGCAACAGCAATAGTAACTTCTTGGTTACCTGTTGGAGATTCGCCATTTTCCTGATAATTAAAAGAAAATGTGTAATCACCAACGTTTGCTGCGACAGCAGTACCAACAACAGCAGCAGATGCTAAAGTTGCGGCTGAACCAGCAGCAGCTAATTCTAAGTTATTACCAAAAGCATCTGTTAAATCAATAGAATCAGTTGTTCTGGAAGCAACGTCAGAAGCTTGAATAACATCAACATTATGAACAGCTTCAGAAAGGTTATATGGATCACCATCATTATTAGCTAAAGAAAGACCTAAAGAGTCTGTATTTAATGTAGCTGATGGATCAGCAGTTTTTGTAGCTGTTACAGAGTGAGTACCTGTGGATAAGTATGAAGCATTGACATCTAATCCAGAAGTACCAGCTGAAGTAATTGTTGCGATGTTTTCTTTAGAACCATCGAGCAATTTTTTTGTACCAAATTGAGTATTGGCAGCAATACGATCAATAGTAGTAATCGCATTGGCAATTTCAGCTTGATCAGCAGCGAGCTGGTCAGAATCATTGAAGCCTTCGTTTGCAGCGTGAATTGCTAATTCTCTCATAGAGATTAAGAGATTGTTAATTTCAGTAATTGCACCCTCAGCAGTTTGAACCATTGAGATAGAACCTTCTGAGTTACCAATTGCTGAGTTTAGGCCAGCAATTTGAGCACGGAACTGTTCTGAAATAACTAATCCAGCTGGATCGTCAGAACCTTGGTTAATTCTAAAACCTGAAGACAAACGTTGCATTGATTTGTTTAATTCTTCGTTTGTGTTCAACAAGTTTCTTTGTGCATTCATTGCAGCCATGTTGTGATTTATGCTTAGTGCCATGTGTATATCCTCCTTGGATATTTTTTAGGGTGTCCTTACCCTGTTCACTTATTTAAGTTTATAAATTTCATACACAAAAACACTTCAATGTGTTGTTTAAAGACCTCCAGAATCATCCAATTTCCTTAGTCTGTCTTATTTGTTGTACCCTTTCCCTGAGTTAACAGTAGGATTATATTTATTGAAACTTCTATTTTCATACATATTTAATCGACAAAATTTTGAACATCTTTAACTAAAAAATATAGAGTTTCTCATACCTTTTATTTCCCTCAATTTACAAATTCAGCCTTTTTATAACGGTCTAACTGCTCTTGGGCAAACTTATGACCTGGGGCTAATGCCAGTACTCTCTCAAAGCCAATAATGGCTGAATCTTCATGTCCCATAATTAGATAGCACTCAGATAGTGAAAACAATAGTCGCTCATTATTCGGCTCAACATGGAGTAAAACTTCGTATATCTGTAATGCTTTTTCATACTTTTTGTCATTTTTATAGGTATCGGCTAAAATCGTAAGTGTAGCATAATCTTGAGAATTTGGGTTCAATTGATCAATCTCTGAAAATTCCACATCAAACTTGAATTGATTAAGCGTTGGAGATTGTTGTGAAATTTCTAAAGATTTTTCAAGTAATCGAAGTTCCTGAATTTGATTACAGTTCTTGATACCTTTTTGAATTAATTGTTCCGCTTGGCTATATTCGTTTGTATGTAGATATAAATTGACTAACTGTAAATATGGTAATTGATTTTCTTTTTCAGTTTTGATAGCTTTTAAAAATTGAGTGACCGCTTCTTCATAGTTTCCTATTTCGGCTTGAGCAGTACCAATAAAAGAGTATATTTGGCATTTGAAATGCTTTGAATATGTATGACTCAAATTTCCGATTTTCTTATTTTTATGATTTATAAGATAGTATTTTGTATTTGTCAGAACCTTGTCATATTCACGCAATTTCAAGAACACATAACTTAAAACAAAATAGTAGTCAATCTCTTTTGGTTCGACTTTAATACATTCATTACAAAGTTCTTCCGCATCAGATAAATTATTCTGAAAGGCATCTACTAAGGCAAATAGATGATTGAACTTTTTGTTTTCTCTCTTTGTATCTATTTGAAACTGTCCTTTACAAGCATTTAAGTACTCAAAAAGATTCTTATATTCGTACTCCAGATACATCTTAGATGCTTTATCCAAGATAGCATTTTTCTTTTTATCAGTCATCATACACCTTTAATTTAGTTGCACTGATTCTTTAAACCTCAGTTTAATAATTGCAACATGTCCAAATACTTAGACCGTCGTTACAACTGCTTCTTTTTTGGTTACATCTTCACTTGGTTTTATGTACTTCATAAAATGGTACTTTACATTGTAGTCAGTATTGACTAATACAAGTTGTTTGCCGAGATTATTTTCTGTATTGATTAAAATCGGACCTTGCATATTGGCAGTGATATCTTCTGGAATTTCTGCCAGAGTAACAACAACATACGTTTCAACAGATGTAACATCATCGATTTTCAATTCAGCAATTTCTTTTGAATTGATTTCGATTTTATAATCTGTTATGAACAACCGAGGATTGACTACCAAAAATGAAATTTCTGGTTCATCAATCGATTGTAACCATAAAAATGGTTTGAGTTCATCAACTTCAATAAGACAAAACTTTTTAAACTTTTCAAAACCTAATACAGGTCTTTCCATAGTTATAATTTTGTCGTCAGAGACTTCAATGTCACCTAATCGTAAACTTTGTACAATCATACATCTATTTCCTTTATATCTTCTATCTTAAAAAGTTCAATAGTGAGGGTTGAATTAATTTCGCCGACGCCATAAGAGCCGCTTGATAATTATTTTCATATATAGATAAATCTGTAATAACTTTTGTAAGGTCGGCATCTTCAAGATCTGAAAGTCGCGCTGTAAACATAAACTCTTGGGCATAAAGCCTGTTCGACGTATTTTCTAATCTTACGCTTTTTGAACTATTTATTGCTCCATAATTCAAAGCCTGGTCATGGGCTAAATCCATATTTTCTAACATCAGACCAACCTCTTCTTGTGCACCAGCTTTCATAGCATTGTTTAGCACATACATAGAACCAATCATATCCGATGAGCCATAGATACCTAAGCTTTTAGCCGTATTTCCAGAACCAACTTCTTCAATAGTAAAAGATGAGTTCAGGTCATTACTGACAACTTGTATGCCCGTATTGGTATCATTAAGAGTTGCTGTAATATCAAGACCTGAATTATTGAAAGCATCAAGCATATCCTGAACAGTAACAATTGAAGGACTATCTAAATCGATAATCGCATTTGAACCACCCTGCCACAAAGTTATTTCACCTAAATCAAGACCAAGTCCGTTATTTAATTCATTCAAGTTAGCAGATGTTAAAAGTTGGGCATCTAAATCATTGCCAATAAAATCAGAATTGAATTCATCTAAGATTCCTAAATCTTCAGCAGTAGTACCGCCGCCAAATTCTTCAATGGCAAAATGTACTTGCGGATTTAAATCTTTGCCTGTTAATGATGGATCTATAGTTCCGAGAATACCAAGTTGACCAGCCAGATTACTTTTTACATTTAGATCTTCAATTTTTAAATTTAATGGAACACCATTTGTATCATTGATTTCAAGTCCTGTTCCCGCAGCATTAATTCCCATCGTCACATTAAATACTCCAGCAGTCATCATTTGGGAGTTAAATTCAGTGATTACTTCATCAATTGTTCTTGCGGATTCTAAATCAATTTTAACATCAATCCCAGCACCGTCGGTTACCCTTATCTGACTTTCGTTCATGTTAACCCCAGTACCACTATTGATATTATCTAATGGAGTATCACCTGAAATAATTCCTGTTGGGGTAGACTCAAACATTAGAGAATTGTTCGTATCAGAAATACGTGCAGTAAGATTAGTAATACCATTGGCAACAAGATCATTATTTATTTGAAGTAACACTTGGTCTATATTTGTCTCAGTATTTAAATCTATTGTAGCGGTGATACCTAAGTTGACATCTCTGATTTGGATAAGTCCTGGAGTCTGATTTATTCCATTTCCTCCGTGGAGGTCATCAAGTTGTGTGCTACCATTTATGGCAGTATTTAAATCAAATCCATCCCCAAGCGTTTTAATCTGTTTAAAAAAGATTGATGCTCCATCCATATTAACTCCAACATCGACTGAGGAATCAATTTGATATTTAATGGAACCGTTATCTCCTTCAAAACTCATGCCATTCGGATGTTCCCGTAATGCAGGTGTGTCTGTTTTAAAACCAGAAAAAATATAACGATCAGAAAGTTGTGAATTACCCGCAGTTAAGATACTGTCTATAAATTGTTCAATACCATCTGGAAAAGAACCCGAATAAGTTTCGTCGGCAGCATTGACAGCAATTTCTTTTGCGTCCGCAATTTGTTGTTGAATCGTATATAACGCATCACCGGTCGTATCACCCCAAGACTGAGCAAGACTCACATTGTTTTGATACTGTGCGTTATTTGACAACTCTTTGCGATATTCAAGATCCCGAGTGATGCCCAAAGGATCATCAGACGGTTTATTGATTTTTTTACCAGTTGACATTTGAGTTTGTAAATTCAAAAACCGATTTAACGAATTTTGAGTATTAAAAATAACTCTTCCGGTAATCATTGAATTAGTAACACGCATAACTTACTCGCTTGTTTAATTGTTTGGTTTTCGTTGAGATGAATCTTTTTTATTCACCTTGTCCTTATAATCGATAGCAGGTGGTTTGATTTCTTCACCTTTAATCTTACTTTTTATAAGGTCAACCATACCTTTTAAATCTTTAGAAATAGAACTTGATGCTTTGCGGTTCTCTTCTTGAATCTTAACATAAATTTCTTCGCGGTGTACTACTACATTCATCGGAGCATCAATTCCGATTCTTACTTGTCTTCCATGAATCCCTAATACCGAGATTTTAATATCTTCTCCGATATTAATCGATTCACCTAACTTCCTTGTTAAAATCAGCACGTTAAACCCTCCTTGGTTCTTATGCTATATGTTAATTGTTTATCTACTATTGATATTATCTCCCAACAACTCCCATCGATAAAACTGTGTCGAGAGCTTGATCCATAGTTGTAATTACTCGAGCAGCGGCATCATAGGCGTGTTGATATTTTATCATGTTTGTCATTTCTTCATCAAGGGAAACTCCTTGAACAGATTCTTTAGCAAATTCTACTTGTTGCACTAAGAGTTCATAATTTGCCGCAAATGAAGTTGCTTCGTGTGCTTCAACACCGACAGCTCCAATGATTGAATTATAGAAATCATTAAGTGAAGTGGAGTCATTATTTAAAACATTTGTATTACTTAACTTGGCAATTTGTGCTGCAAACCGACCATCACTTGCTTCTCCCTCACCAGCCACGATAAGGCTATATCCAGAATCGGCAAGAATGACTGGATTAACTGAAATTGTTTCAGCTGTTGTTTTTGATGGATCAAAAAAATCAATACCTGTCTGTCCATCCTTAGTAGTACCTTGTCTGTGAATCGCATTTACTTGTTCAACCATTGTTGCCGCTAAGGTATCAAGTTTTTCTACATATTTGGGAATGATTACATCACGACTTTCAATCAGGGCTTTAAGTTGCCCAGCAGTATTATTTAATTCAACATCTGTTCCTTCCCATACAAGTTTATGAGTAGGCTTACCATTTACATTAGCAACTTTTGCTTCAATATTTATAGCATCTCCACCGTTGACAACTGACATCGAACCGATATAGACGACCATATCACCATTTTGATTTTCATTTGTATTGATATCTACAAGTGACGATAGATTATCTAAAATCAAATCTCGATTATCACGTAAATCATTGGCTGTCACACCACCAACTTCAAGTGATTTGATTTGCAGATTTAATCTGGCTACTTCTCCAGTAAGACGATTAATCTCATTAGTATAATTATTCATATCAGCATCGATAGATTTTCTTAAACTTTCAACATCATTTGATAATTTATGAAATGAGTTTAACATTGTTGATGTAGAACTAACTAATCCATTTCTTGAGGTAGGATCATCGGGAAATTGTGAAAAGGTATCCCATGCATCCCAAAAGTCAGTCATTTTATTTGAAAGAGTTTGATTACTTGGTTCATTAAAAACAGATTCTACTTGTGAAAGCACTTTTTCTTTGTAACTCCACTCACCAAGTGATTTACTCTCTTGCCTAAACTGATTACCCAAAAAGAGATCCCGAATTTGTACAATTTCTGTTGCCTGAACACCAGAACCTATTGACCCGATTGTATTACTTATTGGCGTTGAACTTGCAATATTAACTCTTTGTCTTGAATAACCCGGTGTATTTACGTTGGAAATATTATGTCCAATAGTTTGTAATGACATCTGGCTTGTAAGCAAAGCTCTGCGACCAATTTCGAGTCCTTGAAATAGTCCCATTAGATTCTCCTATCTATTGATAAGGCAGCATGCTGATGTTCCGATTCACCTTTTTGTCCATAAGTCGGTGATTTAGGAGCATTGATCTTTGAGAGCATATCCATGGTTTTGGAAATATATTCTCGAGAGCGGTTCAGCAATATTGCATTTTGATTTCTGGTCTCTGTAATTTTGTCACTCAGAGAAAGAATCACATCTTGGAGTTGTTCTAATCTATCTGCTTGTTGTTGATCAATCAATGTGAGTAATCGGGTAATATTTAAATTACCTTCGATTTGTTTATCTTTTTTAATCTGTGCGACAACTTCCATGCGACGGCTATTAAGCATTTGACTTTCCGTCAAACGTTCGTGCTGCTCGGCAGTCACTTGATTTAATCCATCAAGATTATTTTCCACCAGCATTCTCTGTTGTTTTTCCAGGAGTTCCAAAAAAGACTCAAAGAGTACGGCTTCCTTGCCAATTATGTCGATTAGTGTATCAATCATTTTTCTATCCAATAGTTTTTATCTTCACATTTATAGTCGGTCTATTTTCATTTCACTTTAGCATGTTTCGCATCAGAATTGACATTAATGTTTGACAATGTGTCGACCACTTTGTCAACGTACGCCTCAGTCTCAGGAAATGGAGGGATACCATCGTATCGCATCACATTGCCAGGACCAGCATTATAAGCTGCCAGAGCGAGTTTAACCGACTTGAAGCGGTCAAGCATGCTCTTTAGATAACGGCTTCCACCATCGATATTATCCGCAGGATTAAAGACATCTTCCACATTCATCTCTGCAGCAGTAGAGTCAATCAATTGCATCAAACCTTTGGCACCTGCAGGTGATTCGGCTAAATAGTCTCCACCTGACTCTGCTTTGATAACAGAAATTATCAAAGCAGGGTCGAGCGAATATTTCTCAGCTGCCTTTTGTATCTCAGCTCCGTATTTAGAAAGTATGGGATCTGATGAAATCTGTTTTGCGATACGAGGTGGCTGCGAGACATTCATAAATTCGCCATCTCTTTTTTTAATTTCAAAGTTTTCTTTTGATCTTTGCAACTCATGTAGCTCATTTTTTTTGAGTTCAATCGGCTGCACTGAATCTTTTTCAAGTGGTTTAATTTGTACTTTCTCAGGGATATCCTGATATGGTACAGAAATGATTTTTTCAAGTGAACGATACAACACAGCAGAAATCGATCTGTCAGAATTTTGTGTCATCTGCTTTGCCATTTTCATATCGAACATATCTGTAAATATCTCTTTACCCATACCTCCCGAGAAAGCTCCCCCCTCAGTCAATTCACTCTTCGGAATAGTTTTTCGCATCGACTTTAAAAGTTGGTAGGAAAAAAACGACTCAAATTCTTTGGTCGCTTTTTTCAGCCTTGCTTTTTCATCCTCAAGAGTCTGTGGCGACTGTGTTTTGAGTCTGTCTAAATCTGTTTTAGGATAGTCGACTTGAGCCGGCATGTTAAGAGATGAAATATCCATTACAATATAATAAGTTCCGCTTGCAATGCTCCTGCTTGTTTCATAGCCTGAAAAATTGCAATAATATCTCTCGGTGCCGCACCTATTTTGTTGAGTGCTTTAGCAACATCAGAAAGATAGACAGTTCGTTTTAAATGTATCACTCGAGCGGGTTCATCACTAATTGTAATTCGTGAATCTGAAGTTACTATTGTCTCGCCAGATGAAAACGGTTCTGGTTGCGAGATAATCGGCGTTGACTCTATATTAATCGTTATAGTACCATGAGCAATTGCAACTGGTTCAATGGTAACATGTTGCCCTGCGACTATGGTACCTGTTTTTTCATTTAAGACAACACGTGCAACTTGGTCGGGTACAATAGTTAAAAGTCCTATATCAGAAATAAACCGAGTACGATAGACCATATGCGAAAGCGAATCTGGAATCATTACCTGTACAGTTCCACCGTCTAAAGCAAACGCGGTCATACCATATTTTATATTAATACGTTCGGCTATTCTATTAGCTGTTGTAAAATCAGGTGAACGCAATGAGATAAAAAATTCTTTTTTTGTTCTTTCAGGACCAATGAGTTCATTAGAAACTTTTGCTCCATTGGGAACTCGTCCAACCAAAGTATAGTTGTTTATAATTTTATTCCCATCATCAACCTGAACATTAAAACCACCTATCGAAACAGCTCCCTGTGCAATTGCTCGAACAGAACCAGTTCGATCAGAAAGTGGTGTCATTAATAATGTTCCTCCTTGAAGCGACTTTGCGTCCCCCACAGAAGAAACAGTAACATCAACGTAAGTACCGTTTCGATTGAAAGAACTAATTTTAGCCGTTACCATGACAGCTGCAACATTCTTTACTTTTACTTTCTTCACATCAACAGTTAGCCCCATTCGCTCCATCATATTTGTCAACGATTGATTCGTAAATTGAGTTCCTTTTCCATCACCTGTTCCATCAAGGCCAATAATAAGTCCATAACCGATTAGGTCAGATTCTTCCATATTTTGAAACTGGCAAATATCCTTAATACGTACTTTCCCCGCATCTACTGGCGTCACAAATGTTGTAATAAACATTGTGACCAGTGCGATACAAATCGGAAGTGAAATTTTTGTAAATATTGCTTGTAGCATTGTTATCTCCTAAAATACCCAGTTAAAGAAACGAGTAAAAACACCAGGTCGCTGAGTCGTATTTGCATTCCCTTTACCAGAGTATGAAATTTCGGCATCGGCAATTAAGTATGAATCGATTGTATTATTTGGGCTAATATCTTTTTTTCTAACGACACCAGTAAGATTCATTGTTTCCCTATCACCAGAGAGTCCTATTGTTCGTGAACCTTGTATAACCAAATCGCCATTATTTTTGACAGCGACAACGGTTACAGACATCTTGGCAGAAAAGGTACCATTTCGAATGGATTCTCCCTTGCCATCAAATGTCGAGCTATTTTTACCATCAGCACCAAAGATAGGAATAAAACGAAGCGGTCCTATACCAGGTCCTGCTGAAATAGAGGCTTGAGTAGATTTTGCAGTTTTAGATTCTGCTTTTTGAGTAGCTCTACTTTGTTCAAAAATTAGTACTGTTAAAATATCACCAACAATATTTGCTTTGATATCAGTAAACAGCGATTGTGTTTGTCCAAAATCATTACTTCCAAAAACTTTTACAGTAAATGGGAGCATGAGCAGAACGAATAAAATAAATCCAATTTTTTTTATGTTCATAACTGTATCCTTTGCCCAATCCTATGGGTCAACTGCGACATGATGTGAATCAATGACGCGGGCTATAATTATTTTTTTACTTGTTTTGTTTTTTACTTTGATAAAATCACCTTCACTACCTGACTGTAATGCGACCCCCTCGGCAGTTATTTTAAAAACTGAACCAACATAGACAATTGTCGTCTCTCGACCAGAAGCAATGTCTGGGATTTTTTGCAGCATTGAACTTGTTAAAGGAATTTGTTTTTTCACAGCACCTTTGAGACGATAGCCGAATGTTTCTGCGACAGAAAGATATGGTTTGCTCCGTAAATTTGTCACTTCGACACGCTTGACTGCTGTATTTGAGTTTGTCAATTCGGTATGACGTTTTAATCGGTCTGTTGTAATTAGTACAGTCTTGAATTTTTTAATACGCATACGAACTTGTGACGTTTCGACATTCTCTCCATCTTTCATGATAGAGACTAAAACAGTAAAAAGCCCGAGAGGCTCTTTTTGAGTCAATGCTTTAATTGACAGTTCTTCTGTTTCAATATTCTTTAATTTGATACGACTTGTAAGAATTTCAATCTCATAGTCTGTTGTATCAAGTTGATAATCAGTGTACATCTTCTCAATGATTGCATCTTCTGTCGTAATCGCATTACTATTAAGAGTGCATACCAATAAGAAAATTGTTAGAGCTGAATAAAAAGTTTTCATAATTTATCTCTTGAGATTATTAGCAATCTGCGACATATCATCTGCAGTAGTAATTGCTTTTGAGTTCATCTCATAGGCACGCTGAGCGACAATCATGTTTACCATTTCGTCAACAACATCAACATTTGACATTTCCAAATATCCCTGATCAACTGAACCTAATCCACTTTGGGATGGAATATCTGTCAATGGTTCACCTGATGCACCAGTTTTAACAAGAAGGTTTCGACCGATAGCTTCAAGACCAGATGGGTTGATAAAACGTGCTAATTCGATTTGACCAACATCGGTAGGTCCGTCAGAACCAAATTGTATCACTTGTACATTACCATCAGCACCAATTGAAATCGATGATGCATCTTCAGGGATTGTAATCTCTGGAATAATTTTATACCCCTCAGATGTGACCACAGAACCATCACCAGCAATTTTTAATGCTCCATCACGGGTATAGACTGTAGTGCCATCTGGATGTAGGATTTGAAAAAAACCATCACCTGAAATTGCCAAGTCTAAAGGGTTACCTGTCAACTGTAAATTACCAATAGTAAACATTCTATTAGTCGCAACAGCACGGGTACCATACCCAATCGAAAGTTCTGTCGGTACTGATGTACCGATAGCAGTTGCTGTACCAGCTTTTCTTACATTCTGATAGAGAATATCTTGAAATTCTAATTTACTTTTTTTGAAACCTGTTGTATTAACGTTTGCTAAGTTGTTGGCAATATTGTCAACATTCATTTGTTGGGCAATCATCCCTGTTGCCGCTGTTCTCATTGCTTTAATCATTTTTCTACTTCCTATAGTATGATTTTATTTTTTCTTATCTACTGCCGACTCTGCTAAACAGTTGTTCAAGAGATTGATCCTGTACTGAAATCGACTTTGAGTCGGCTTCAAAATTTCTGAATGAGATTATCATCTCAATCATCTCACGAACTATGTCAACATTTGATGCTTCAAGATACCCTTGTTGTATCGTAGATTTTGTAGCAGGAATCAGTTCCTCTCCTTCTGGTAGGATATACATTGAGCTTCCAATTTTATTAAGTGCTTGTAAATCATTGACCGTTACAGGGGTAATTTGACCGACGGGTAAACCATTCGATGAAACTATACCAGTTCCTGAAACTTCTACAACGCCCGAACCAACTTCAATAGGTCCCCCATCACCCATGACTAACGCACCACCAGGGATTTCGAGTTGCCCTTGATTGTTGACTGAAAATGCACCATTGCGAGTTAAAGCTCTGGTTCCATCTGGTAATTCTAAAGTGAAAAATCCATCACCATCAATAGCCATATTAAGTGGGTTGCCTGTTTTGTCAAATACGCCAGGTGCAAATGATGTGTAGGATTTATCAACCATCGGTTGTTCCCAAACATTTCGACGATGAGCTACTTTCAGCTCAGCCTTAGAAAGTTCTTTTGTAAATACCCGTTCTTTCTTAAAGCCGGGGGTGGACGCATTCGCAATATTGTTTGCTGATGCTTCCTGTTTTTTGATCCGCGGTATCATCGCAGATGCAGATGTGTATAAACCTTTTATCATAATTTTCTCCACTATTGGTTATAGCAGAGGCCATGCCAAACTGATTACGTACAGTTAATCAATTGTAACGCTTCACGTTAACTTTAAGAAGGAAATGTTTTTAAGATAGATTTCGGAAGAGAATTCCGAATTTAATAGGAATTTTTTTCTTAGATAGACTATTCAGGAATATCTTGATATTTGAGCATTGTCTGATCTATGAGCTTATCCATAGCATCATCAAATCGAGTTTGAGAACAGTTCTCATTATTTGATTTCTGATACAAAACACAATCAGTCTTGTAACCAAAACATTTTAAATCTTCAGCCAAATAACAGACTTTGAGGTATAAACAGCGTTCGGCGACCTTAAATTTTTTGTCTCTATCGATCATATCATTCATATCGGCGTTCTAAAGCAAATACTTAGATTTATGAATTTCCGTTGTTTAGATATAAATAAACAACAATAGGTGCATAAATATGCACATGAAAATCATCCATAAAATTTCAGTTGCGAAATTTGGCTTTTGGTATTATATTTTTGCCGTACAAATTATATTCATTTCAACTACTTACAAGAATCGAACAATTTATAGAGAATTTCTCTAATTATAAAAAAAGAATAATAAATTGAGCATTAAATTTGCTTTATATCTTTCCGAAAGGAAAAAGGATTATATGCGAATCAACTTGAAAGTACTATCTGTAATAATAGCTGTCTTAATTATGGCTGCTGTTGCCAAAAGTCAACCAATTGGAACTGACCCGACGATACGTGATACAGTCACTATTCAGTCGATGACAACATTTTCTCCCAACTCAGGCTTTGTTCCTGTCTATTTTTATAATGACCAGCCATTAGCTGGAATTGAATTAACTATGACTTATAGCACGACTGATGTTATGATTGATTCTTTTTCTTTTGTTGGAAGTCGTGTAGAAAACTACTCACTTAAAGGAGCCGATCAGATTGCCGCCAACTCTCTCACCGTATACACCTATGCCTTATCAGAAGGATTAGTTGCCAGCGGTAATGGTCTTTTAGGTTATCTGTTCTTCTCATTTATTCCTGGAATAACTCCACAATCTGTCTCTATCGATACTATGACTATTACTATTTTAGATAGAGAATTTTCAACTGCTTTTTCTGATGAATTTGCCAATGCTTTCTCTCCAGTCATAAACCCTGGAGTTCTGACTATCCAATCAGGTTCTTGTTGTTTAGGTGATAGAGGTAATATTGATGCATCACCTGATGATATTTTAGATATTGCTGATTTGGTATACTTGGTAGACTTTATGTTTAGAGAAGGTCCTGAACCAACCTGTATGGCTGAAGCCAATGTTGATGGTTCTATTGATGAGGTACTCGATATTGGTGATTTAGTCTATTTGGTAGACTTTATGTTTAGAGATGGTCCTCAACTCCCATCTTGTCCATAAATTATTTTAGCTTATTATTATATCTAAATATATTGAGAGCGATTTCATCGCTCTCTTTTTTTTCTTTTTCTTCAATCACTTTATAAAACTTCTCTTCTTGAATCTCCCTTAGCTTCTCATATTTTTTCCGTTCTCGAGACGCATTGAGTAACTCTTTCCGTTTTTCATTTTCATCTTGCCTTAATACTTTTAACATCTCCCCTCCAACCATTCTATCTGTTTTTAATTTATGGACATAGCGAGAGAAGACGAGTAGGTCGATAACGTTGAACTCTTTTTTTATTTTTTCAAAATGATTATTACAAGATGACTGACGGGTTTCTTCAATTTGTATCAATTCATCTTCTTGTTCAAGAATTTTCTTCGTAGCTGATGCGAGCACCTTTTGCTTTTCATCTTCAATATGCTTCCGTTGCTTGAGAAGCGGTTCCATTCTATATCGAAATTTTTTCATAAGGATTTAACTTTCGATAATTTCTTTCAAAGCAGCATAGGTTTTGTCGTAATTAACTTCTTCAAGAATTTTTTGTTTGAAGAAATCTTTCAAGGCGTCAATCTTTGAAATTGCGTAATCAATTTTTGGATTACTACCTTTGACGTAGGCTCCTATATTAATCAAATCCTCTGCATCACGGTAGACCGAATAAATCTCACGAACTTTGACAGAGAGATCATACTCTTCATCATTTGTCACTTCAATCATCAATCGACTAATAGAGTCCAAAATATCCACAGCAGGATACTGATTCATCGACGCCAATTTACGAGAGAGAGCAACATGACCATCCAAAATTGAACGAACCGCGTCTGAGACGGGTTCATTAAAATCATCCCCTTCAACCAATACCGTATAAATACCTGTTATCGAACCTTTATCTTTTTGTCCAGCTCGTTCTAAAAGTTTTGGAAGCAAGGCAAAAACTGATGGTGTGTAACCTTTAGTAGTAGGTGGTTCTCCGACGGTAATTCCAATTTCACGTTGAGCCATTGCGACACGAGTGAGAGAATCAACCATGAGCATAACATCTTTCCCTTGATCACGAAAATATTCCGCAATCGAAGTTGCAATCATCGCACCTTTTATTCGTATAAGTGCAGGTTGGTCAGATGTCACCGCAACCACTATTGTATTTTTAAGACCTTGAGGGCCTAAATCCTTTTCAATAAATTCACGAACCTCACGACCACGCTCACCAATTAAACCGATAACATTTATATCAGCAGATGAACCACGTGCGAGCATTCCAAGGGTAACTGACTTGCCAACACCAGAACCAGCAAAAATTCCTAATCTTTGTCCTTTACCAACTGTCGTCATCAAATCTATCACTTTGACTCCAGTTCGCAATGGTTCAGAAATCCTGTTTCTTTGTAATGCAGGAATTGGTTCAGCATCAATTGAACGAGTTGTGACTGTCCGAAGAGGTCCTTTACCGTCGATTGGTTGCCCTAATCCACCAAGCACTCGCCCAATTAGCTCAGGTCCGACAGGGACACGAAGTTGTTCAGACGTAGACGTAACAATCGCACCTGGAGTGATACCTCTAACTGTACCAAGAGGCATAAGCAATATTCGATCATCACGAAAGCCAACAACTTCTGCTTTTATAGTTTCCCCATTATCTCTATTTTCAATATTACATAACCGACCAATAGAAACGGCTGGACCAGCAGATTCTATGACTAACCCCACAACTTGAGTAACTTTCCCAAAATGTTTTACTGTTGTAATGTTGTCAATCTGTTCTAAGTACCCATCAAATGGAATAGAACTCATTCCTCTCCCCCGTGTGAATGAAGAAGATCTTCAATAACATCAATTTGAGAATTAAGTCGAGCATCAATATCGCCAGTAGGTGTTTCGATAAAACAACCACCAAACTTCACTCTATCATCGCCAATAATTTCTATCTGTTTTATCAGAGTTGATCCTTGAGAAAATGAATTGATATTTTGTTCAACAATCGGTAGATGTTGAGGGTTAACTTTAATTTTTAAATTAGATTTATCAACAAGTGAGTTAATCACTCCATTGATAATTTGCAAGGTTTTTTCAGGATCAACCTCAATGGCATCATAAGAAATTTTTCTACAAATCTTAATGACAAGTTCTAAGACTCTGTCTCTTGACTCATCAAGCATCGCCTCACGTTGGGTAACTGCGGCTTTAATGGCATTTTCAAAATTCTTCAATACAGATTTTGCCTGTGTTAGTCCTTCTTGAAGACCTTTATCATATCCCTGTTTATGACCATTATCAAACGACTTTTTATTTTTTTCTTTTAGTATTTGCTCAAGCAAAGTTATTTGTTGAATTGGAATAAATCGAGAACCATCTGCATCTGTAATAACAGAAACAGTTGGGAAAAGCGAACTTAATCTTAGATGAGCTTTTTTCTCATTTTCAAAGTCCAGACGTTTTTCACCAACAAATACTTTGGGAGCTTCAAGTGTGTTTCGAATAATATTAGACAATGATTTCCTCTTTTCCACCTCGACCTGAAATAATAATCTGTCCTTCTTCTTCAAGCCTCCTGACAATTTCAACAATCCGTGTTTGGGCTGCTTCTACGTCAGATAAACGAGTAGGTCCCATGAATTCCATTTCTTCTTGAATCATGACAGCAACACGCTCGGAAACATTGGCAAAGATTTTTGATTTTACTTCTTCGTTAGCAGCTTTAAGAGAAATAGCAACATCTTTTGTTTCAACTTCTTTAAGTAATTTCTGTATTGAACGATCATCAAGTAAAATAAGATCATCAAAGACAAACATCATGTTTTTAATTTCAGCAGCCAAATCTGGATCTTCTGCTTCAAGAGATTGTAAAATATTTTTTTCAGCCGATTGATCGATTAAGTTAAGCACTTCAGCAATTGCTTTAGCACCACCCGATGCCGACATTTCGCCACCAGCTTGACGTTCAAAGTGACCTTCTAAAGTTTGTTCGATTTCAGTTAAAATCTCTGGAGCAATTTTTTCCATAAGAGCTATTCGAAGCGAAACCTCTGCTTGCAATTCTGGTGAAAGTTCCGAAAGTACACCAGCAGCATTTTGAGGATTCAATTGAGTTAAAATCAGAGCAATTGTTTGTGGATGTTCATTTTGCAAAAAGGAGCTTAGTTGTTTGGGGTCAATATCTTTTAAAAGCGAGAAGCCTGAAGACTTAAATGATGACTCCAGCCTTTGCATAATAACACTCGCCTTCGATGTTCCAACTGCTTTTTCTAAAATACTTTTGGCATAGTCAACACCACCTTGAGAGATATATTGACGAGCCATAAATATTTCATGACACTCTTCAATTACTTTATCTTCTATTTCTGCTGGTACATCACGAAGGTTTGCAATTTCAACAGTGATTGCTTCAAGTTCTTTTTCATCTAATCCTTTAAGCACTAAGGATGAGATTTCAGCACCAAATGCGACTAAAGCAACGGCAGCTTTTTGAATTGGGGTTAGTTGTTCAAAATCCATAATTATTCAACCATCATCGTTTTAATAACTCTTGCGATTTCTTCTGGTTCTTCCTTGGCAGTTTCTTGCATTTTATCAATCAACTTTGCTTCACGTTTTTCAGGAATAATCGGCTCTAAGAATTCATCTTCTTCAGCGACAACTCCAGCATGAGTAGATGGCTGTGGACGTTGTACTTGTGGAGGAGGAGCTATTGTTGCCATGGCAGCAAAAAGCTTTTTAGATTTTTTCTTAAAGTAGAAAAGTAAGAATGCGATTAACAAGAAGTATCCTACTTTTTTAGCAATATCTGTATAGAATTCACGTGTATACATATCATCAAGCATTTGTTGTTGATAGGTTAGGTCCTGCTTATCAAAGGCAATATTAATCATTTCGATTTGATCATTTCGTTGCGTGTCAAAACCTACAGCATTTTTAACAATTGCTGCCAAACGGTCTAACTCTTCCTGTGGACGAGGTTGATATACCATCTCAGTTTCGCCATCAGCGTTTTCCTGTGGGACATATTTACCGTCAATCATAACTGCGATTGAGACTCTGTCAATAGAACCTACTGCGTTTACTAAATGTTCTACCGTTTTATTTAATTCGTAGTTTGTAATTACTGTTTCATTATTATCTTCTTCTGAACTTTCGTTTGTTTCATCAGATTTATCAGATGTTGAAAAAGTTGATTTGACTCTTTCTTCAGAACGTATTGACGGTGTGTTGGCATCAAAAATTTCAGAAGTTCTTTCTATCTGCTGGAAGTTCAAATCAGCAGTCACACGAATCACTGATTTCCCATCACCTAAAACATCATCCATCATAGACTGTGCTTTTTCTTGTAAATATCCTTCGACCTTTTTCCGAACTTCAAGTTGCGATGATGACAAGCCCGCAAGAGGATCAGATTCTGAACCTGATGTTAACAAATTCCCATTGTAATCAATAATTGAAATGTTACTTGGCTTTAATCCCTCAACAGATGAAGCGACAAGATGCGAGATACCTTTGATTTGATGTACACTCAATGATGAGGTACCACCTCTTAATTTTAAAACAACAGATGCGGTGGCATGTTGGCTATCTTTTTTAAACAATCTTTCTTTTGGCATAACAATATGAACACGGGCAGCCTTAACTTCATTGAGTTGCATAATTGTCTTAGTAAGTTCACCTTCTAAGGCTCTTCTGAAATTTAAATTCTGTAAGAAATCAGTCATACCTAAATTATTCTGATCAAATATTGAATACCCGATATTTCCACCACGAGGTAAACCCTGTGATGCGAGAGAAATACGAGTCTTATACACATCGTTGGTAGGCACTTCAATAGTTTTCCCACCATTGGTAATGTTGTATTGAATTTTATTATCAGTAAGATACCCGATAACTTCCCCTGCTTCACTTTCATCCAGATTAGAATAAAGTGGCGTATAGGAAACAGTGCCGAGCCACCCGACAACAAGAACGATTCCTACAATCGAGCCAGCTATAACACCAAAAAGCATCATAACCTGCGAGGTTGTCATGCGACTAACATAGTCCATCAAATTAGAAAAATATTGTTTTACGTCATTCATATATAAGTCCTATTTAAAAAAGTCAAAAGCCTTCCATGGCCGATGAGTCAACATTTATATTGGCATTCTCATTATTTCTGAATATGCGTTCACAAGTTTATTGCGAACTTCAAGCAAAAGATCCATTGAGATTCCAGCTTCTTGTGCCTTAATCATCATCTGGTGCAATTCAACTGGTTCTCCATTCATAAATGCTTCCTGCAATTGAGCGGAATCTTTTTGGACTGAATTAACCGAGTTCACCATATCACCAAGAATTTCAGAGAACCCTGCCTCTTTTGTATCTGATGATTTCGTTATATCTGGTTTTGTAATTGAAGTTTGTTCAATCAAACCAGGAACTAAGCGGTTTATACTTCCAATACCATTCGTCATTTTACACCTTTAGATCTATGGTAGAGCCTAATTTGTTTTCATTTGATTCTTGACCTGCTTGAAATGAAGAACCAAACTTTTCAGAATCTTTGAACTTGTTAAATAAAATATCTAATACATTTTTTTCCTCAGGAGAAAGAAAGTCAGCATAGCTTGAGTTTTGTGTTTTTACAGCAATTTTTGAATCAACTGCATCCTGTGGTTTAATAGTTACTTTTTCATCGTTTGTTGTTTTCAACAAGTTGTCATCATTAAGCTTTTGTGTAGCTTGATTATTACGATTTGTAATTTGTTGATACGACTGAATTCCAATAGGGTTAATTTTCATCTTTTACCTCTCTATATATCCAATGCTTGTTCTGCCATTTTTTTGGCGGTAGATATTGCAACAGTATTTGCCTCATAGGCACGTGATGCTGACATCATATCGACCATTTCTGTGACGACCTCAATATCAGGATATTTTACATATCCATCAGCGTCGGCGTCTGGGTGTGATGGGTCATGGACAAGTTTAAATGTTTCGGAACCATCTTCCACAACTTTCATATTAACATCTGACATCCGAGCGTTACCTTTAACACTGTGTGTTCGACTTGCCATATGACCAGATGATGTTTTGTTTAATTTCAGTCCTGCTTGTTTCAGTTGAGAATTAAAATTTGTATTCACTTTTTCTTCAGAGACTGCAATTTGCTGACGACGGTATGGACCGCCTTTTTCAGTTTTTGTCGTTTCGGCGTTGGCTATATTTTCCGCAACGACGTTCATCTTAGAACGTTGGATTGAGAGTCCCCGTGAAGAGACATCTATTGCATTCAATAATCCTGACATAGCTTAACTCCTATTTACTTTGGATTGCCTTACGCAACCCTTCAAATTTTCTTTGTAATAATGTAGCACCAACTTCATACAGCAGTTCGTTTTGAGCGAGTCCAGCAATTTCTTTATCTATATCTACAGAATTCATTTCGCCTACTTCAACTTTTTTGGCATCAAGTTTAGGAGCTTTCGCTTCATGAGACCCTGTTGGTATATGATTCGCATTAGTTGTCACACCACGCAATGAACTTCCACCACCAGAAACTTTTTGAAACTCTTTTTGGAAATCGAAACTCTTCGACCTATAACCTGGTGTTGAGATATTGGCAATATTGCCAG
Organism: Candidatus Zixiibacteriota bacterium; assembly: GCA_024280215.1. GTDB lineage: Bacteria > Zixibacteria > MSB-5A5 > GN15 > FEB-12 > QQUK01. Next base: position 111,162 of record JAJRQO010000034.1, on the reverse strand, counting down.
AGACCAGTTTATGCTTCAACGATGCAAGATCGAGATACTTCTGCGATTTTGGAACGCCAATTTTATCAAAGATAAATTGTGTAATCTTATTTTCCATAATATCCTATTTATAGTTTTCTACAGCTTCTTGTTAAGCAAGGGCTGTGCCAAACAAACAAAATTACACGTAAACCATTGCTGTATTAAAAGATAGGTATTATTAGATTTGTTCCATATTGGAACAAGAAGATTTGATTAGGAAGAATTTTCCAATGTGATGTGAAGAAATTACCGATTATTAGCGAATTCATACAATTGCGATGATGGTTCCTTTAATGTTAAATCCATTGTCAGGATGACAATATCAACTCTGCGATTGATTGCTCGATTTTCAATTGTATTATTAGGCTTAATCGGACGGTACTCAGAATATCCTAAAGCCGAAAGTTTATCAGCACTAATTTCATAGTTATCTATAAAATATCGAACGACCGATGTGGCCCGAGCCGTTGAAAGTTCCCAGTTAGACGGATAGATTAGTGATTGAATAGTGCGGTCATCGGTATGTCCCTCAATACGAACATGATTTGGACGACCTTTGATACCTTCATAAATAATGTCCAATATTTCTGTTGTTCGACTCATCAAATCGGCAGACCCTTCTTCAAACAGAGCAGATTCCATAATATGTACTACAAGCCCTCGTTCAGTAATTTCAGTTTGTACCTCTTCGTTTTTGCCAAGGATTTCAAATTTTTTTGCTAACTGTTTTTGGATAATATTAAGATCACCAAGCTTAATTAGACCTAAATTTTTTATCTGCTCAGCATCACCTTTGTCAATAATAGAACTTCCACCCTTGAGAACACCATTGAGTGCCTGTGAAACTTTATCAAATTTCTTAGCATCTATTTGAGACATAGCATACATAACAATGAAAAATGCCAACAAGAGAGTAATCAAGTCAGCGTAGGTAAGCAACCATCGCTCTTGGTTCTCAGTAGATTCTAGCTGTTTTCTTATACGAGCCATCAACAACCTTTATTCGTTACGGAGTTCAGGAGGTACAAATGAGTTGAGGCGAGTTTGGACTTCGTGAGGGTTATCACCTGATTGTATTGCGATAATACCTTCCATGATTAATTCGTAATGGGCTAACTCTTCTTCATGACGCATTTTCAGCTTATCAGAAACTGGAAGTAAGAAAAGATTTGCTAAGCCAACCCCCCAGAGTGTTGCGATAAATGCACCAGCAATAGCAGTTGCCATCTTAGCAGCGTCCGATGTATTACTGAGTGTTTGTATCAACCCTAGGACAGTACCTAAAATTCCCATCGTAGGAGCAAAACCTCCAGCTTTTTGAAACAACATAATTCCATGTTTATGACGTTCTTCTAAAAATGCTATTTCATTTTCTAATATTTCACGAAGTGATGTCAATTCGGTTCCATCAACTACCAATAAAACCGCTTTTTTAAAAAATGGGTCTCGGATAGATTCTATATGTTTTTCAAGACCTAAGACACCCTCACGTCTTGCTTTTTCAGCAAGTGCAATCAAAACAGAGATCGTGTAAGACGGATTAAATTCATGTTTTCCAAAGAATGCTAATTTAAGATAAGTTGGAATTTTGTTAACCGTTGTGAGTGAAGTTGTAATAGCAGTTGCTCCAAGAGTACCTCCAACCACAATTAAAATCGGAGCAAACAAGAAGACAGATTCTAAAGTTCCACCTTCTATTACATAGGCTCCAGAAATAGCTCCAATAGCCATCACCAAGCCAAATATAGTAGCAAAATCCATGTTTATCCTTTTAGAAGTACGAACAAATTATCGTCGAAAATGGTTTTTCAACCTATTTTCCTTACTTCTTAAAGTATCGGCAGATTTTGTTAAAATTGTATAAAAAAAGGCACTTTGAATCATCAAAATGCCTGTTATTTGTTGCTTTTCGCTCGTTTTAATTCTCTACAACTTTGTACTCCGCTAATTTATTTCTAATCGTACGAGTTGTAATCCCCAAAGCATCAGCAGCTTTGGTTTTGTTTCCGTTGAATTTCTCTAATGTTTTGAGAATTAAAAACTTACTTCCCTCTTCAAGCTTCATTGGTACTTTTAAACCAGGTGAATCATCAGCGGCATGGCCAATTGCCATTTCCACCGGGAAATCATCTTCGGTAAGCGTCTTATTTTTTGTCGTAACGACGGCACGCTCAATCATATTTTCTAGTTCACGAACATTACCAGGCCAACCGTATTTCATGAAGAGATTAAGAGCTGTTTGGTCGACACCAACAACATTTTTACCATTTTCTTTATTATACTTTTCAATAAAGTGCTGCACCAAAAGTGGAATATCTTCAGCTCGTTCGTTTAACGCACAAAGATGAATCGGAATAACATTAAGTCGGTAATACAAATCTTCTCTAAAATTACCCGCTGCGATAAACTCTTTTAAATTCCTATTTGATGTAGCAATAATTCGAATATCAACAGAAATTGGCGTAGCAGAACCAATCCGTTCAAATTCTCTCTCTTGTAAAACACGCAATAGTTTCGATTGTAAGTTCATTGGCATTTCAGAAACTTCATCAAGCAGAAGAGTGCCACCATCAGCAAGTTCAAATCGCCCTCTGTTGGTTTTCTTGGCATCAGTAAAGGCACCTTTTTCATAACCAAAAAGTTCTGCCTCAACTAAGTTTTCAGGAAGTGCCGCACAATTGAGCTTAATAAATGGTTTGTCTGCTCTATTGGATGCATAATGAACCGCTCGGGCGACCATCTCTTTACCTGAACCAGATGAACCCGTAATCATAATCGTAGAACGTGCCGATGCGACCGATTGAATAAGTTCAAACACTTCACGCATCTCTTTTGATTTACCGATAATATTTTGAAATTTATCGGAAAGTTCCTGACGCATGGTTGCATTTTCCTGCTTGAGATCAAGCATTTCAGTCACTCGTTGCATGATATGCTCTATAGTTTCTGGCGTAACTGGCTTCAGAAGAAAATCATATGCACCAAGTTTAATCGCTTTGACAGCAGTCTCAACAGTACCATATCCTGTCATGATAATAAAGGCAGTTTGCTGATTAATATTTTTTATATGCTTTAAAAGCTGAACTCCATCCATCTCTTTCATCTTATAATCAGAAAGCACAATATCAAACTCTTTTTGCTTAAAAAGAACTAAAGCATCTTCTCCCGAAAAGACAGATTCACATTCATAACCTGCTCTTTTAAGAGTTTCAACTAAGAACTCATTTACTAACTTATCATCATCTACAATTAAAACGGAATAATTCATCGATTACTCTCCCTGCCTATTGTTAATACCAGTTGTTAACAAAATAGTGAACAGAGCACCTGATTCGAGTTTGTTATTTTCTACAAACATATCACCTCCATGAGTTTTCACAATTTTCCACGCAACAGCTAATCCCAAACCGTTTCCTTCTGTCTTTGTCGTAAAAAACGGAGAGAATATTTTATCTATATTATGTTTATCAATCCCATCTCCAGAATCTGATATTTTTATTTCTATCACAGTTTCTTGCAATCCAAACATCAGTCGCTCAGCATACAACTTCAAAGCTTTTTGTCTTGAAAGTTTTTCGGTTTGAATCTTAATTATTCCTTTGTAGTCGATAGCCTCAATACCATTTTTCATAATATTGAAAATAACCTGCCTAAAGAGCATGGGGTCGATAGAAACTTCAATCGATTTTTCAGTCGAATTTAATTTTGAATGCTGGATTTCAACTGAATCTAAATTTTCCTGCTGATCAATTTTGAACTGCTCAATTGCTTGGTCTAAAAACCGAGTACAATTGGTCTCTTCTTTATTTATTTCTTCAAATCGGGTATAATTCAAAAGAGTATCAATCGTCAAATTGAGATTATTAACGCCTTTAACAATATTCCCAATCAGTTTTTTATTGGGATCATCTACCGATAAATCTCTGTCCAGAAGTGCCGCAAACCCACCAATTCCCGCAATTGGGTTACGAACTTCATGAGCGATTGTCGCTGCCATTTCCCCCAGGGCGGCAAGGGTATTCAGACGAGCGATTTCATTTTCCATCTTTTTAATTTTTGTAAGATCCTGAAAAACTTCTGTGGCACCAATCGCGTTTCCATTTTTATCTTTTATAAGAGCGGTTGAAACAGATAGACGAAGTTTGCTCTTATCAGCCATAGTGATAGTTTTTTCAACTGACTCAAATTCATTGCCTGTTTCTGCTGTGCGAAGTGCGTTCGCATGAGCTGGAATACCTTGTGGAATAATATCTCTGTATGATTTTTCAATTGAATCTGATTTTGGAATACCTAAAATAACAGACGCCGCAGGGTTAAAATGAGTTATCTTCCCATCAGAATCTACTGTTATAACTCCTGCTGAGATTGAGTGGAGAATTGAATTAAGATATTCAGTGGCAGTTATATTTCTGTCAGTTAACTCAACTAATTTCTTATTAGCTTGTACTAAGAGATTGTTTTGAGCGGAAAATTCTTCCTTGAGGTCAATATATTTTCTTTGAAGCGAATTAATTATTCGATTAAAAGAAGCGTATGACTCAGTAAATCGAGCTAATTCGCTGCTATCGGTATTGGAGTTGTCTAAAGTTTTGCTTAATTCGTCCATTCTCTTCTTTCATCGTTTATAATGCGATGATAGACATAGTAGGAAAAAATTTCAACAAAAACTTTTTTTAAAAATAAGCCGCAATTTCTGAGTATATATTCTCAATTGAAGCTATATGGTCAGCAATCTGTGCATCTACGACAGCTTTTGGCATACCATACACTATACAGGACTCAGCATTTTGTGCTATAATTTTACCACCCGAATTATTTACCAATTTCAAGCCGATAACACCATTACTTCCCATACCTGTCAAAATAACACCTAAAACAGATTTACCATAAATTTCAGCAACTGACTTAATCATTACATCTACACATGGTTTATATAAGGTTGTATCAGGTTTATCAGATATTACAATTTTAGCCCGAGCTACAAATTTTTTCAAAGTAAGATGTTTCCCTCCTGGAGCAATATAGACAAATCCAGGTTGAACAATTTCACCATTTTCAGCTTCTTTTACTGTCACTTGAGAAAGTTTATCAAGACGTTCAGCAAGAGACTTTGTAAACATCGGAGGCATATGCTGTGCAACAACAACTCCGACAGGTAGATTTTTAGGAAGTTTTGTAATCACTTCCTGTAAAGCAGGAGGACCACCAGTTGAAGAACCTATAGCAATAATATCTATATGATGATTTTGCTTTTTAATAAACCTTGGAGAAGACACCGCTGCTTTTGTGACACCAGGTTTCCCTGCAAAACGAGCACCACCAGTTCTAATTTTGGTACGTAAATGTTGCTTTGTTCCTTTAGCTTTTTTAAATGCCGCAGCTTGCTTGTAACGTGCCATCAGAATATGTTTACGTCTGGCAATATCTTTTATCTTTTTTTGTAAGCCTTCTTTTATCTTAACAATGTCTAATGAAACATATGACAGCTCTTTAGGAATAAAATCAACCGCCCCTAAATCCATCGCATCCAGTGTTGCCCCAGCCCCTTCTGTTGTCAGTGATGAAAGCATCATGACTGGAGTCGGATTTTCATCCATAATATTTTTTAGTGCCGTCAATCCATCCATGCGAGGCATTTCTATATCCATCGTAACTAAATCTGGTTTGAGAGATTTTACTTTTTCACACCCTTCTTGTCCATCTCGTGCTGACCCAACGACTTTTATCTGCGGGTCTTCCTCAAGCATCATCGTGAGAGCTTTTCTCATAAATGCTGAATCATCGACAACAAGAACTCTAATTTTATCTACAGCCACTATATAGCTCCTGGTTACTTAATTTTCTTAGCAATATTAAATAGTCCAATCAAATCAACAATTAAACGAATACGTCCATCACCCAAGATTGTTGCTCCAGCAACACCTTCAGTCGTACCAAGATAGTCTCCCAAAGATTTAATCACGACTTCTTCTTGCCCAAGAAATTTATCAATAATAATTCCTATTTTGCTTTCTGCTAAACCAACAACAACGATGTATGGTTTTTCGGTCAGAGTAAAACCAGCAGAACTCTCACGTAAGACTTCACCTAAGTTAATAATAGGGATTACATCTTCACGCAATCTGAGTACAGGTTTTTTATTCACATAGTAAATCTCTGAATGTTCAGATTTAACTGTTTCATGAACAGATGATAATGGCAAAATGTAAACTTCTTCATCAGATTGTACTAACAAACCTTGGATAATTGCAAGTGTAAGTGGTAGCTTGATAGAAATTGTTGTACCCTGACCGAGTTCCGATTCAAGCTCGATCATACCATTCAGTTTTTCTATATTTGTACGAACAACATCCATCCCTACACCACGGCCAGAAACATCAGTCACTTTTTTAGCTGTTGAGAATCCAGCACCAAAGATATATTTAAAGACTTCTTTATCAGACATATTATCGACTTCAGTTCTTGAAGTAAGATTCCGCTCGACTGCTTTATTACGAATTGCTTCAACATCAAGCCCCCTACCATCATCGACAATTTTTATAATGATATTTGAACCTTCTTGTTCAGCAATGAGTTGTACGGTTCCCTGTTTTGGCTTGCCAGCGGCAATACGATCTTCTGGAGATTCAATCCCATGGTCACATGAGTTCCGAATAATATGCACCAATGGATCGCCTATTTCTTCTATAACTGATTTATCTAATTCCGTTGCTTCACCTTTAATAACTAAAGCAATATCTTTTCCAGAATCTCTTGATAAATCACGAACCAACCTTGGCACTTTTTTAAATACTTTGCCGATTGGTTGCATTCTCATTTTCATAACAGCCATCTGAAGCTCAGTTGTAATAAAATTGATAGAGTTTGATGATGATGTGAGTTGTTCTAAATTGTAATCACCCTCATTATCTGATACAAGCTTCCCAACAGTCTGCACCATACTATTACGACCTAAGACAAGCTCACCCATCATATTCATCAAAGTATCTAAGCGATCAACATCAACACGAATAGTCTGTTCAGATGCTTTTTTAGGAGGTTTGCTTTTAATTTCGTCATTAGTATGTTCTTCATCTACTACTGGTACTGGAGTAGAAGCAGATGATAGAATTGATGCTGGTTGAACTTCTGAAACTTCTTTTGTAACAGTTTTTGTCTCAGTCGTTGTATTTTCAGGTAGGTTAGTAACTTCAAGTGCTGGTTCAGGAGAAGCAGGTTGATCTTTACCTTCAAAAGCAACCACAAGCCTCTTGATAATATCATCTAAATCAAGTTTTTCATCTTTATGCTCACGAACATTTTCAATCAACACTTTTAACAAATCAAGTGATTCAAGAAGGATATCCATGATATTAGTGGAAACTTTTAAATCTGATTTTCTCAGCTTATTTAAAATATCTTCCATCTTATGAGTTAAATCAGTTACCTGATCAAAACCCAAAAAGCTCGAAGTACCCTTAATAGTATGAGCTGCTCTAAAAATTTCGTTTAACAAATCTAAATTTTCAGGCTGAGATTCCAATTCAACTAAATTATTATCAAGCGAACTAATAAGCTCATCTGCTTCAACGAGGAAATCATCAATAATTTCCTGCATTTCTTCCATTTCAAAATCTGTGTCTTCTGACATATTTCAGCCCATCTGTTTATTTTGTTTGTAAAGATATTATAAAAAGATATCTTCTAATTATTTTTTTGAAAACAAGCTATCAATATCATGCTGATTTGTTTTATTTGTAAATAAGTCAGCATGTGGATCAAAAGCACGTTTTTTACTTACTGAAACTTCTGGTAAATCTTTATTATCTTCACCATTTAAAACGGCTAAAATACGATGGAGCTTTTTTTCAAGCTCCTCAAGCAAAACTACAGCATGGTCGATTTGTTGTGAAGTTATATCTTGAAACTGAAGGGCATCCATAATTACAAATGCATCATTATTGTTATCAGATGCTTTTAATGCTAAGTCATCACAAAGTTCAATAACTTCATCGTAATTTTTGTTATTAATTTTTTCTTTAATTATATTTAAACCTGCGATAACTTCATCTTCACGTTGGGTAATAAGCTCAGCTGTATCAAGCATCCGATGAGTTGCTGCCGCAGTCTGTTCAGCTATTTTATCAAGCTGTTCAGTTGCTTTTGGAACATTTTTCTGGGTCTCTACAAGAGGACTATGTAGTTGTTTATAACTATCTACGATTTCACTAATAGTCCCAGAAATATCCAAGAGTTCATTTTTTATTTTATCCTGCAGATTTAGAACTTCTGACATTTCAAATTCTCCTTAATAACTGTTTAACCAGCTAACACTTGATCTATTTTTTCTTTTAATGTTTCTGGAGTAAAAGGTTTGACGATATAATTATTCACTCCTGCTTTCATTGCTTCCAAGATATCATCCTTCACAGATCTAGTTGTAACCATAAGAATTGGTAATGTTTTGTACTGGTCTTTTTCACGAAGAGTAGTTACAAATGTCAGTCCATCCATTTCAGGCATATTCCAATCAGTAATCACAAAATTGAAAGTATCTACTTCCATTTTCGCAAGTGCATCTTTGCCATCAACAGCTTCAACGACATCTGTAAAACCTGCCCGTTTTAGTGTGTTGAGAATAATTCTTCTCATTGTAGGACTGTCATCAACTGCAAGTATTTTTAAGTCAGACACAGTTCCTCCTTTTATTATATGATTAATTCTTCAAATACTTTTCTACTTCGTTCACTAACAATGCTGGCTTAAATGGCTTCACCAAATATGAACTCGCACCAACTTGTATACCTTTTTGCTTATCTTCTTCTTCCTCTTCTGAAGTAAGAATGATAATAGGAGTTTCACAAAACTCATCATTATGTCTGAGTGTATCAATTAACCCGTATCCATCAAGGTTTGGCATATTGAGATCGGTAATCACAAGATCAACCTTTTCTGACATATTCGAAATTTTTTCTACGGCGTCCATACCGTCACAAGCTGTGACAACTTTATAACCCTTATTTTTCAACGAAAAACTGACAAATTTAATAACTGTCGGTGAATCATCTACTACTAAAATTATTCTATCCATAATATTTATCCTGACTTCCTTAATTATCTCTTAACGGCTGCTGTATTTTTTTTTATTTTCTGCAAAAGTTCCAAGGCACGAACAGCACCTCCGGCAGCATCTGTCTTTTTATTTACAAGCATGGTAGGCCGTCTGACTGAGATTCCAGTCAACGATTTTGTTTTTGTATCTGTGCTTGCATTTTCTTTATTGTAGACTAAAGCATTTTTTAAATATACTAACTTGAATGCTTTTGAAATTCCGTGTAGAGTTTCTGAATGACCAATATAGAAATAGCCACCTGGAGTAAGTGAATTAAAGAAGCCACGAACCAACTGTTTTTTTATTTCTTCTGAAAAATAAATCATCACATTTCGACAAAAGACCGTATCGAAATTTGAAGACATCGTAATTTTCCTTGGATCATTTAAGTTGAGATGAGAAAATTTTACCATTGCTTTTATATCTTGGTTAACTTTATAATCTTCATTTGTTTTCGTAAAATACTTATTCAATATTTCAGGTTTTAGATTACGTAGCGTGATACCACTATAGATACCAGTACGAGCCTTTTGCAACACTGGTTCAGAAATGTCATTGGCAATAATTTCTATTTTCCAATTCGAAAAATCTTTTATTTTTTCTTTCATAATAATTGCAAGCGTATAAGGTTCTTCACCAGTAGAACAACCAGCAGACCAAATCTTAATCGTTTTAGATGCTTTACTCTCTTGCTTCGCTTTAATAATTTTTGGCAATACTTCTTCTGAAAACGATAATAGCTGAGGTTCATTTCTAAAGAAACTTGTTTCATTGGTTGTAATAAGCCCCACTAAAGCAGTAAATTCTTTTTGCGAAGTGTCATATTTCACATGATAGAAATAATCACGAAAGCTACTTATAGCTAAGTCTTTCATCCGTTTAATCAAACGATTTTTTACCAGATACATTTTGTTTTCAGCAAAGAAGATTCCACATTTTTCATGAATAAAATCACGAATCATAATGAATTCATCTTTGGTCATCTCTGGCTCGGAAATTGTTTTATATCCCATATTTATCCTCTTTAAAGCATTTCTGCCTATCTCTTTACCCTAACAAATATAATTAAACTTCTCACGAAGTAGTTTCAAGTATCTTTTGATGTGGAAATAAATCGAGACCCTTTTCAGCTAATACATCTAAAATTAAATTTTTATTTTTCTGAAAAATTTTAAACTCAAAATTTTCCTGATAACGTACAATGGCTCTTTCGAGATTTTCGATAAAATCATTTAAGGTCAATGGTTTTACTAAAATGTAAAAAACATTATTGTCTAATAATTTAAACAGTCTTTTAATCGTTGGCTCAATCAACATCACCATTACTATAACTGACGAATTAAGCTTATTTATTTTTTGAATAGTTTTTAAAACTTCATTTTCATCTTTGGAACAATCGAGGAGAACAACTTCTACTGATTGAAGTAGCTGAGCATCCAACAATTGCTGACTTGACTGAACTGATGTAACTTCATACCCCGAATTACTTAAAAATTCAGTAAGATTTTCTCTTATCAAAGGATCTGAATCTGAAATTATAATTGACATCTTCCCACTATTCACTTTTAGATTCGTTTACTTTACTTTCAACCGTTTTGTACAATTTATTAATGTTAAACGGCTTCACAATATAATCTTCAACTTTTTCCCGCAATGCAGTAACTGCTGTTTCAACTGAAGGGAAACCAGTCATTAGAACCACTGGAATGTCAGGATAATTTTCTCTTACATATTTGGTTAAATCCAAACCGTCCATTTCAGGCATTTTAATGTCAGTTAAAAGCAGATCAATCTCTTTTGATTTTAAAACCTCCATCGCCTTTTTTCCATCGGAAGCAATCGAAATTTCCCATCCTTGATCCTGAAAAAAATCATACAAGAGATCTCTAATTAAAAGTTCATCATCTACGACTAATATCGAATTCTTTGACATCATTTTATGCTTCCTGTAACTCAGTAATTGCACCTTTAGCGGCATCAACAATATCTTGGTTATTATCATCTTGTAGAGCTGAGATATCTTTCATAAAATCTTTACATCCGAGCTTTGCTAACGCTTTAATAGCAGCAATCTTTAAAATATCCTCGTTACCATCAATAAATGGTTTCACAAGTTCGCCATAAATTGCTTGTTCAGAAACACCGATTATATTAATCATATGATATCGAACCCAGATATCGGCATCATCCAAAAGAAATTTGATCTCTGGAATTACTGTGTGACCTTTTATCATCACCAATGCTGTACAAGCAGATTTTCTTACTCCAGAGGTTTCATCATTTAACGACAACATAAGAGGTTCAACATTGTCTACTTCTCTGATTTTAGCCAATGAATCTATTGCTGATTTTCGTATTGAACTTTCAGGATGGTTTAGTGCTTGAAGTAATGGCTCAACAACAGATGAATCTCCAATGAGTCCGAGAGCGGTCGCAGCTAATCTTTGACGTTCCGTATCATCATGAGATAAATCTTCAAAGAACCGTGATACAACTTGTTGAGAGCCGAGTAAAACCAATGCTCCCATAGCAGCGTCACGTACATCTGGATATCTATCATCAAGTCCATCAAACAAGAAATTCAGATCATTTTCTGAACAAAGCCATCCGAGTGCGGCATAAGACGCTGAACGAACATTACCAATTTTATCTTGAGTCATAACTTTAAGATGGTCAATCATTGACACATCACCTGAGGCACCTAATACAAAAGCAATATTTCTTCTTACCTCTGGGTCAGCATCAGTATTATAACGCAACAGTTGAGAAGCAAGATCGCCATCAACATACTGTTTCATAATATTAAGATATATTATTTTCAATTCTGACGTTGCGTTTGGAAATTGTTTTAATATCGCAGGTGAAGCAGATGGTCCAATTTCACCTAACATTTTTACAATAGATTTCAAATCTTCTTCATCAACAAAATGTAAAACCTCTAAAAGGGAATTCATAACATCCTGTCCATACCAATGTTTGAGACGGGCAAGAGTAAATTCTGTTAATTTTTTATTTTTGTTTTTAATACCATCAAATAAGAATGATGAAAATTTATCAAGCGGTAAGTCGTGTTCGATTGTGCCTTTATTTTCAATTGAGATATTTACAATCGCTGACATAGCAGCTTCAGCAATTGAAGTATCGTCAGAATCTAAAAATTTGACAAGATGGTTTACAGATTTTTTATTTCCTGTAATTCCAATAGCATCAATGACAGAAAATAGAATCATAGGGTCATCAGAATTCAAATACTCATAAAGATAATTAAGTGCTTTATCGCCACCAATTTTCCCTAATGCTTCTACTACCTGCAATCTGATATCTTCATTTTTTTTATATCCATCAATTAAACTGTCAATTGATTTTTCAGAACCAATTTCACCTAAGGCTTCGGCTGCTGAACAGACAACATTGATGTTACTATCATTTAGTTTTCCACTCACTGCTTCAGCAGAGTTTTCACTCTTTATAAGTCCTAAGATATCAACTACAAATTTACGAATATCATGGTCATCATTCTCTAATTCATTTACAAGTGCGGTAACAGCACCATCACCAATTTTAACAAGGATTTCAGAAGCCAAGTTTCTACTTCCAATATCTTCAGAGCCTAAAAACTTAATTAGTAATTGAGAAGCAACATCACCTTTAATTTTCACTAAATGTTCAGCTGCTAACTCACGTATACCGAGATCATCATCTTCTAATGCCATGACTAATCCAGCTACTGCTTCATCAACTTCACAGGAACCAAGTGCGTTTACAGCTTCTTCTCGGTTATAAAAATCAGGAGATTGTAATTTTTCTAACAAGGCTCCAATTTTTTCAATTTCATTACTCATATTCAACCAACTTCTTTCAAGTTTTGAGTTATTAATTGGCAGAAACTGACTGATACGAAGTTAATGCTTCACTCTCTGATGTGAATATTTCAAAAATATGAGAGAGTTGTGTAATTTCAAAAATTTCTTGTACATAACTTGCTAAATCTGAAAGAGTTAATCTTCCTTTATGCATACGTATTTCTTTCATTATAGAGACAAGCACACCAAGCCCCGATGAGTTGATAAAATCAACATCGGCAAGATTTAAATGAATAAGATTTTGTTCTTTATCCATTAAGGCTTTGATTTCGTCTTTTAATCCAGCACCGCTTGCTAAGTCAAGACGACCTTTTAAGCATAAGACTGTTACTAAATTTTCAGTTTTTTTTGTAATTTCCATTTTGTCCTCCTGGAGGATTTAATAGGTTATTTTTTCTAATTTTCTATTCAAAGTTATAGACACTTTCGTTCCACCATTTTCAGCTTCGGTAAATATAGCGTCAGTTGCATAATGCCTGATTAAATCAACTCCACGCCCGTTTGGTTCATCTAATATAGACGGCTTTTTAGCTTCTATTTGTTTCAGCCCCAATTCGCCCTCGTCAATTATGTCGGCAGATAACTGGTTTTTATTAATTTCTACATGAAGGTAGATATTTTTGCTTGGGATTAATTGATTTCCATGCAGAAGTGCATTTGTAAATGCTTCTGACACAACCAACATAAATCCATACCGTTCTGGGTTCAATATTTGATTTTCGTTTAGCAATGTTGCTAAATCACTTAACATTTTTTCTTCTGAATCAAGTACTGATGCGTATATAAAGCTATAAGAAGCCATATTATTTAACCTTTACTTGTAAAATAGTAAAGTCATCAACCATATCTTCTGCACATCCAACAGTAAAATCGTCAATCCAATCTTTTACTTTTAAGCAAAATTCCTTGGGTGGTAGATGATTTTCAACTGAGAGAACATGTTCTGCTCTTTCTCTTCCAAAAAGTTGACCTGTATCATCAGCTGCTTCTGTGAGACCATCAGTAAACAGGAAGAGTCTATCGCCCGCAGAAATTGTCTGTTCACCTTGTTTAAATTTTATTTCAGGGAATTGTCCAATAATTGGACCACCAACTGCTAATTCAATTACTTTTTTCTCTCTGTTATCCCAGAAAAGTCCAGGCAAATGACCAGCATTACAAAAGGTTACTTTCATTTTCTTAAAATCAAATTTACAGAAAAAGAGTGTCACGAACATTTCTCTCTCTTTTATAATTTCTTCAGATAGTAAAGTATTAGTTGTATTAGCAAGTTCGGCGATAGAAATATCTTTATTCTGCTTCAGAGTTGATTTGATAATTGCCGATGCTGCCGACATAACAAGAGCTGCAGGAACACCTTTGTTTGAAACATCCCCCATAATCACTACACAGGTATCATCATCGAGCTTCACAACATCATAAAAATCTCCACCAACTTCATTGGCTGGAAAATAAACTGCACCTATTTCTGCTCCCGCGATATGATTTGTCTTTTGTGGTAATATTGTTTCCTGTATCTGTTTAGCTATTAACATTTCTTGTTCAATCTTTTGTCTTGCCAATCGCTCCTGCATCAAAATTGAATTTTCGATTGCTACAGCAACAAATGATAATAACATTTCAAGCATCTCTTTATCATCTTCAGTATAATCAGAACCATCAGCCTTATTGATTACAATAAGTGCACCGTAACATGTTTTTGAAGTTTGGATTGGTGAACAGATAATTGAATCTATCTCCATCCCTTCTTCAGAATGGACATCAAGATGTTGTAAAACAGTTGTCTCCCCATTGTTAATACAATAGGTTGCGAGATCAACATTTTCAGCATACATTAAATTTTTTAAAAAATCAGTATCGACACCCCACACTGCTTTGCCAATAAGTTCATCTTTATCTTTAAGAAGAATCCCACCAACCTCACCATTGACAAGTCGTATTGACATCTCCATAACAACTGAAAGAACAGAATTTATTTCATGAATCGATGTAATTACTGATCCCATCATTGCAAGATCGTGTAAATTTGCTTTATGCTCAGCAAACTTACTTTCTAATTCTTCGTACTTATTTTCTATCGAAAGTGTAGTTTCCATAGTACTGAATTATCGGCACTTATCAGAAATTATCTACTAAGAAAGCGAATATTTTAATAGAATTGTAAGAAAGGATATAATAGAATAATGGAGACAGATTACCGCTTTTTAAACTTCAAGCGTATAGAAACACCTTCAAACCCAAACTCTTGACGGATTTGATTAGAAAGAAACTTGATATATGCTTTATCAACCAGTTCTGGGAAATTTGAGAAAAACACAAATGTTGGCGGAGCAACCTCTGACTGAGTCATGTAATAAAAACGAATATACTTACCTTGTTTAGCAGGTGGATGAGTGCGATTAGTAACTTTTTCTAAAAAATTATTTAGTTCTGCTGTTGAGATTTTTTTATGATTTTCTTCATGGACAGTTTTTAATAGCGAGATAACTTTGCCAAGTCGCTGTCCAGTTTTTGCAGAAATGTAAATAAGAGGAAGATAGGAATACATCGTAATTATATCTTGAATATCACGAGTAAACTCAGCGGCTGTCGAAGTATCTTTTTCAATTAAGTCCCACTTGTTCACAGCGATAACTGCTGGACGACGCATCGAAGTTACCTTATCTAAAATCCGTTGGTCTTGACTCGAAACTTTTTCGGTCGCATCAATTAGCACAAGGGCAACATCCGATGCATCCAAAGCTCTATCAGTTCGTAAATTAGTATAAAATTCAACCGATTCCTGTACTTTATATTTACGACGTAATCCTGCGGTGTCAACTAATGTATACTGTTCACCGTTATATTCAAATGGTGTATCAACCGCATCACGAGTAGTTCCTGCTATTGGAGATACAATTAGTCTATCTTGACCAACCAACTTATTTATAAATGACGACTTACCTACATTTGGACGACCAATTAAAGCTATTCGCACAGCGTCAGGGTCAACATCTACGTTCTTATCCTCTGCTGGAAGAGCCTCAACAAGTTTGTCCAAAAGCTCTCCAACACCTAAACCAACCGTTGCAGAAACAGGAATTGGCTCACCCAGTCCAAGTTTCATAAACTCATAAATTTGTAATCCTGATTCAGAATTATCAACTTTATTGGAAACAAGGACACATTGCTTTTTTTCTTTTTTCAAAGATTTGGCAATTTTCATATCTACTGAGTCAATACCAATATGCGAATCAACAACAAACATAATAACATCGGCTTCATTGATAGCAAAATCAGATTGATCGGTAATAAGCTTTTCCATCATATCAGACGAATCAGGAACAATCCCACCAGTATCTATTAGATAAAATTCTCTACCCGCCCAATCACAAACAGCATAGTTTCTATCACGTGTTACCCCAGGCTGTTCATCAACAACCGCAATACGTTTTTGAAGAAACCGATTAAAAAGAGATGATTTTCCAACATTTGGACGACCGATAACTGCGACTATTGGAATTTTCAATTGAACACCTCGTGTAATGTTTCTGCTAAATTATATTGCCCGATAACGACTTTTTTATTTAAAGCCGTTTCAAATTGTTGAAGAGAAAGATTATCCAAAAAGAGATCATCATTATTTATACAATTTGGTGGTAAGACCAAAGTATCAAACTCATCATGATGGATCCGTGCTTGCCTAAGCATATCCTGTCCTGTCAAAAGTCCCGATACTGTAACCATCTTGCCCCAGAATTTATTTTCTACTGGTAAAATTTCAAGATTCAGTTTCAGTTCTTTCTGAACATAGGGTAAAATCTCTTCAGATAAAAATGGATAGGCGGAATAACCAGTCAAAAAGAGAACTCGCTTATCTGATTTTAATTTTTTTAATTTTTTCTTACGATAGTTAAACATCATCATAAACTCACGCACCATCCCGATACCATTTTCAAACTGCGACATATCTTCATAGGTATGACGGGCTGGCATTGGTCGTTTTGCTTCGACATAAAACTCATCCGATGCCCAGACAAAACGGGTACCATGTGCTTTTAACAATTCTTTCTGACGTTTTTCTATATAGTCGATAACTTCAGCAGCTTCATCAGCTCGGTAGTTTCGTAAATTCGGAAGATGGTCTCGATACTTGGTCAGCCCAACAGGCACAACCGCCAATGTTTCCACATCAGGACAAAGCTCTACCAATTGATCAATAGTTTTTGTCAGATACTTCCCATCATTGACCTCAGGACAAAGTACAACCTGTGTGTGAACAGTAATTCCATTTTGGGTGAGATATTTTAGAGTTGGAATTATAGGAGCTAACTTTTCATTTTTGAGCATACACCTGCGCAGTGTATCATCGGAAGCATGCACCGAGACATAAATCGGCGACAATCGTTGTTCAACTATCCGATCTAAATCTTCCTGCGTTGTATTTGAAAGTGTGACAAAATTGCCATGGGTAAATGAAAGACGATAATCCTCATCTTTAATATAAAGTGACTTCCGCATCCCTTTTGGTTGTTGATGCACAAAACAGAATATACAACTGTTGCGACAAACTTTGATTTTGCCATCATCCAAGGTCAGACCTAAATCGGAACCATCAAAATCCTCAAACTCAAAGGCGAGTTCTTTCCCCTTAGTGTCAGCAAAAATAATTTGCAAAGCTTCATCAGTAGTTTTAAATCGAAAATCGATAGAATCGATAACATCAGAACCATTAACAGATTTAATTGTGTAGCCTGGACGGACATATCCAAAAAGTGGAGAATCCGGTTCAACAGCAGAGACTTTCATAACAACCTTACGTTTACAATACAGAATAACTCAATAGTAAAACTCTTCAGTCCCCCAATGTATCAATTAATTCATTTTTGTCAACATATACTGATATAAGCTATTGGAAGAATAATAGTTAAAATAAACCAGATTGAGCTATTTTCTCTTTATTTATCTTTTTTCTGAGTAACTCTGACGATGATTATAGAAATCTCATATAGAATATAGAGAGGTCCAGCAAGCATAAACTGGGTAAATACATCGGGTGGCGTGATAATCGCCCCAACGATTAAGATAGCGACAATCGCGTATCTTCTACCTTTACCAAGCATTTTAGCATTGATAACGCCCATTTTGCCTAAGAAATAGCTTAGCAGAGGCATCTGAAAACCAAACCCAAAAGCCATCAAAAGCAATCCGACAAAACTGATATAAGAGCCGATTGTGATGGTATTCTCAATTTGCCCACCACCAAATCCAATCAGAAAATCAAATGAAAGTGGTAATACATATTGAAAACAAAATCCAGCTCCGACCAAAAAGAGAATCGTTGAAATCAAGACTAACGGAATAATCATCAACCGTTCTTTTTTATATAATCCAGGAGCAATAAATGACCACACCTGATAAAAGACAAATGGTAAAGCGACAAGCAACCCCGAAATAAGCGAAATTTTGATATAGGCGTAAAATGTACCCGTAACAGCAATATTATAAAGTTGGATATCACCTAAGGGACGTCTGATGAAAACAACAAGATATTCGGCAAAATTAAAGGCGACAAAAGCACAGACAATAATAGATAAGACCGATTTTATCAGTCGCCATCGTAATTCTTCTAAATGCTCTAAAAATGGCATCGAATTGTTCGTCTTTAATATACCATCTTCTAATCTGTCATGTTCTTGTTCGCTCATAGGTTACAAATGTCAGAAAAAAGTAAGCTTTTGTCAATCAGAAATAATAAATTAGTGTGAGAGTTAAAGGGCGGACGCCCCTACGAAATAGAATATGCAATATGTCATTCTGAGCGGAATCGAAGTATGCTCAATCACTCCAGCAACTTTTTCATCTCTTCTAAAAATTCTTCTTTGTCTTTAAACTTACGATACACCGATGCAAAACGGACATAGGCAATCTCATCAATCGGACGAAGTTTTTCCATAACCATCTCCCCAATCGCATGTGATGAAATCTCGTTTTTGTTTTTCCCTTTTATTTGCAACTCAATTTCCGATGCCATCGCTTCGATTTCTTTTGGCGTAACAGGACGTTTGTTGCATGCCAGTTTAATTCCATAGAGAAGTTTATATTTATCATACGGTTCTCGACGGTTGTCGGATTTGGTTACCGTTAAAGTTCCCTGCTCCACATATTCGTATGTCGTAAATCGTTCTTTACATTCTAAACATTCACGACGACGCCTTATCGCAGAGTTGTCTTGCGACGGACGACTATCGACGACCTTATCTTCATCATGTCCACACTTCGGGCATTTCATTTAGTTGTTCTTTTCATCTTACTTCTGTTTTCATGTCTTTGAGTTGTAGGGTTCAGGCATGCCTGAACCTCCAATTAATAAATTAACTAGACCAATTCATTCAATCAATTTTGAATAATAATCATTTCCATTAATATGTGCCAATTTATTTTCAATATCAATAGACCATTTATGAGGATTATTCTGCATATACTCCCTAATACTACTTAGTGTCTTATCATTTCTAATAACATGGTCATAAAAAGATCTCTGCCAACTAAAACAATGTCCTTTTCCTCTAACAAGCCTTGTTACAGATGATTTAAATGAGCCAATGATATTTGATAAGCCCATATTAGAAACGGTATCTGGAATGAGTATTATACCATGAATATGATTTGGCATTACTACAAATATATCTAATATGACTCCTTTAAAATATATCGGGATTTCTAACCAACAATTTTTTGCTATTTCACCAATATTTGATAATTTAACATCATCCTTTATTACTTCTCCAAAGAACTTTTCTTTATTGAAAGTACAAATAGTTATAAAATAATACCCTGCTGAATTGTAGTTATAATCCTTTAATCTATTTGATTTTCTACTATAAAATGTCATACTCTGATCTCTTTTTGTAGGGTTCGGGCATGCCCGAACCTCAATTAGGAACAGGCATGCCTGTTCCCTACAAATAAACTAATTAATCTACAAACCATTTATTTCTATAATAAATAATTATAAAAAAACAATTTACTTCTTAACTTCCCGCCCAAGTTTTTTCTCTATTGATTTGACCTTACCATCCAAACGTCTCTTGGCACCCTTGCGGTCATCAATCGTAATCGAAATATAAATCCGTTCATGCCCCATCCGACGAAGCATCAGACGTGCTTTGTTAATAACCGCCATCACTTCGTTCCACTCCCCCTCAATACACGTCGCCATCGGAGTCATCTTATACGAAAGCCCCGACTTGTCAATTATGTTAATCACTTTGGCAACGTGTTCACTTACAGAAGCGGACTTCCGTTTGGAACCAGAGGGAAACATCGTCAGTTGAAATAACATCGCTTATCCCTCTTGTCTTTCTGGGTAGAGCGGGAATTTTTCACAGAGCGTCGAGACCTCGGCAGAAATTTTCGCAAGGGCATCGTCATCTTTACGGTTTTGTATCGCTCTATCAATAAAATCGGCAATAATTACCATCTCGGTTTCTTTCATTCCACGAGTCGTCACCGCTGGCGTTCCAATACGAATCCCCGATGTTATAAATGGTTTTGCAGTGTCAAATGGAACCGTGTTTTTATTGACTGTCATACCAGCTTTGTCCAAAGCAATCTCAACTTTTTTACCCGATACATTTTTCACATCTAAAAATGATACAAGCATCAGATGGGTATCAGTTCCACCCGAGACAAGTTTATGGTTTTTGGCAATCAATGCTTCCGCCATCGCCTTAGCATTATTTATAACTTGTTGTTGATACACTTTAAACTCAGGGGTAAGTGCTTCCTTAAATGCGACCGCTTTGGCAGCGATAATATGCATAAGCGGTCCACCCTGAATCCCAGGCATCACCGTACGGTCAAGGTCTGCCGCATACTGCTCTTTACACATCACCACTCCACCACGAGGACCTCGCAAAGTTTTGTGCGTTGTCGATGTAACAAAATCTGCGTATGGAACTGGCGATGGGTGCAACCCTGCTGCGACAAGTCCCGCAATGTGCGCAATGTCGACCATCATGATAGCTCCGACAGCATCGCACGCTTCACGGATTTTTTCAAAATCCCAAAAACGAGGATATGCAGATGCGCCCGCAACAATCATTTTCGGTCTGAATTTCTTGGCTTGGTCGATTAGCTTATCATAGTCGATAGTTTCAGTTTCTGGGTCAACTTGGTAGCCTTCAAACTCGTACAATTTTCCAGAAAAATTTATTGGATGTCCATGGGTCAGATGCCCACCATGCGAAAGGTCAAGTCCCATCACTTTATCACCTGGATTCAGCACAGTAAAATAGGCCGCCATGTTCGCCTGTGAACCTGAGTGCGGTTGCACATTAGCATGGTCGCATCCGAAAATTTGTTTCAACCTATCACGGGCGATATCCTCGGCGATGTCGACAAATTCACATCCGCCGTAGTACCGTTTACCTGGATACCCTTCGGCATATTTGTTGGTCATCACCCCGCCTGCCGCTTCCATGACCGCTTCTGAAGTAAAGTTTTCAGATGCAATCAGTTCGAGCTTGGTTGTCTGACGAGTCGTTTCTTGGGAAATTGCGTTATATATTTCTGGGTCTAATTTTTTTAAATATGACATATCTATTGCTCCAAATTATTAGTTTTAGACTTGAAATGTATGTAAAAACAGAAAGAAGGTCAATAAAAGTTAAGCTATAAAAATAGGCTGGATTTGAAAATCCAGCCTATTAACATCTCTGTGTCTGAAGAACAATCTGCTTCCTGCCAATTTTAGTTAGAAATTAGAAACGTCCCGACACAATTACTTCCATGTGTTGCACAGAAGATGCATTACTTTTAATGCTCTTGTGAAAAGCACTC
The DNA here is from genome assembly GCA_024280215.1 of Candidatus Zixiibacteriota bacterium. Lineage (GTDB taxonomy): Bacteria > Zixibacteria > MSB-5A5 > GN15 > FEB-12 > QQUK01. The sequence continues at coordinate 89,364 of JAJRQO010000034.1, read as the reverse complement.
ATCAACTTGAATCCAACGATCCCTATACGATGAATCATTGATAAACTGTTCGATAAGCGAACGGTCTTTCTCAGAGACTGATTCGATTTGCAGCCCTGCTTCGTAGTAACCATCTACTGCTGATTCATCGCTCCAAATAACAGAAGCGTCAAACTTGATTACTTTTTCTCGAAAATTAATGTTAGGCATTAACATCGAAAAACGAAATGGACGGTCTGTCCGAAATGGGTTTTTACTGCGAACTCTCATTCCTTTCGAAGAGATGTCGAGCACACGACCACATTCGGTTTTACTCGAATCTGAGATGATTTTCACAAAGGATATAACTCGAGATCGATCAGACAATCTTACTTGTTCCATAAATCCTCCTTATAGTTCTATTAAACATACGTATTGTTACGTTTTTGTCTTAATTATTTTGAAATACAATGTAGTGTTTATCGGTGCGATTAGAAATGTTTCTCTAAAACTAATATCGTCATAAATAGTCGTTTATGCAAGCAGAATCTACTATATATAACGTATAAAATGTCCAAAAAGTTCAATTTTGTTTGGTATGCGAGTTAAAAGATTATCGCTGGAATGCGACTTTCTCAATGATTTCAACACTTTACAGCGATAATGGAGCGATCGTTGCCTGTTTTGGTTGAGAAACGACCTTGTATATAATGTGAGTTTGCAGGAAAACGCTTACCTGTTCCGTTTTCTTAATTTGATTATTTTTCTATGTCTGCTCTCAATGGGTTATTTCGAATATATTCTCTTATTAACTTTAAGGAATACTCATTTCTGATAATGTGGTCATAATATGATTTCTGCCATCTAAAATGAATTCCATACCTCTTTTCGTTTAATTCTTTTGATACACCTGATTTAAATCCACCAATAATATTTGGTAATAATTGATACTGTCTTTTTATCTCTGCGGAACAGGCAAGCCTGTTCCCTACAGAATTTTTTATTATAATTATTCCATGTAGATGATTTGGCATTATGATGAATTTATCTAAATCAAGATTATTATAATGACTTGGGATATTCAGCCAATGCTTAAAGATAATTTCACCACATTTATTCAAAACCATCTTACAATTTGAAATTTCTCCAAAATGGTGAACTTTATTAAAGGTATTTATAGTGACGTAATAATAACCAACTGAATTATAGTTGAAATTTTGTAGGCGAACCAGTTTACGTTGAGGATATTTTTTCAATTGTACAACCTATCATAATTTTTAACTATGATAAATATAACAAGATTAACTGACAGATGATGTCAGTTTAATTTTATAAAAATCGTATCTTTTATAATAAGTTTGTAGGGAACAGGCTTGCCTGTTCCGCTTGATACGAATTAATTCAACAAATCAATTCAAATAATCAGGAAGCTTAGTATTTATATCTGTTTTGCAATTTACTAATTGTTCTTTAGTTAAACCAATAACACCCCTTAAATCTGCTCCTTCTAAATTAGCACCATCAAAATCAGCATTTGTTACATTGGTCTTATTCATAGACACTCCTTCCATCCTCGCTCTACGAAAAATAGCATACGTTAAATCAGAATCATCTACGTGAGCATCAATAAAGTAGGCAGCAGTAAATATGGTGTTTTTCATTTGACAATCATTAAAGATAGCTTCATCAAAATGAACAGCACTAAAATTTGCCTTATTAAAATCACAAACTGAAAAATTTGAATTTTTCATCCACCCCCATTGAGCAACTACATTCGTAAAATTACAATTCAAGAACGATGCGAAGTTCGCTTGAACATACCGCATATCACTTTTGCTAAAATCAATTGATTCATCATCTTTAGCTTTATCTAGATAAATACCAAACAACTTAGGCAATGGTGTTGAGTATTTATTTAAAGATTTAATGTCATCAATTTTTTGTAAAACACTCTCTTTTGTATCTAAAGTTAAGTTTTTTCTTAATTCTTTTTTTAAATATTTTATATCTTTATTTCTTTCAGAGTAATATTCGTAGATCGAAAGAATTACACCAAAGACAACTATATCAAGTAAAAAGCCATGCCATTCAGTAACAAATCCCTCCAAATCAAATTCAAAGAAAAAGAAATCAATTATAATTGTAATAACAATTAAAATAAAAGATATGACAACCCAAAAGAGTATTTTATTTTTTAGAATTTCATCCAAATAATGCTTCATAAACTCCCTCAATCTATTAATCTCTCAACTCCCCTCGTTACCCCTCTTCCTCCATAAACTTTTCGATTCGACGAAGATGTCGTCCCGCTTCAAATTTTGTATTAAAAAACTGTTTCAAAATTTCTTCGAGTTCATTTTCAGGGGTATATTTTTGTGAGAGCACCAATATATTGGCGTTGTTGTGCAGGCGAGTCATGTGAGACATTTCGGCATTAACAGCAATCCCCGCACGGATGCCTTTAACTTTGTTTGATGCCATCGCCATACCATTACCAGTCCAGCAGATATTGATACCATAGTCAACATCACCGTCGGCGACCGCATGGGCAACTTTGAGACCAAAATCAGAATAGTCAACCGAGTCTTTGGCGTGGGTGCCAAAGTCAGTTAGCTCGTAGCCAAAGGATGTTAGAATCACTTTGACTTTTTCTTTCAACTCTAAGCCCGCATGGTCGGAACCAATTGCAACTCGCATTAGGCAAGCACCTTTTTATATTCAGGCACATAAGTCAACCAGTTATATTTGTCTTCCGCACGACCTTCTAAAATATCAAAGAGAGCTTTTTGAATTTGTTTTGTAATCGGACCGCATTTGCCAATTCCAATTTGAATTTTATCAATTTGTGAAATCGGTGTAATTTCGGCGGCAGAACCTGTGAAGAAAACTTCATCAGCAAGATAAAGTGCTTCACGAGGGATATTTTGTTCAATCACTTTGAGACCTAAATCAGTTGCAATCTTGATAACCGAACGACGGGTGATCCCTGGTAAAATCGATGCAGAGAATGTTGGTGTAATCAAAGCACCATTGCGAACCAAGAATATATTTTCGCCAGAACCTTCAGAAACGTTACCATGAATATCCAAAGCTATTCCTTCAACATAGCCATGCGAGAGAGCTTCAAGTTTGATAAGCTGTGAGTTCATATAGTTGGCACCCGCTTTTGCCATTGCTGGCATAGTGTTTGGAGCAATACGGTTCCATGATGAGACACATACTGAAACTCCATTTTCAAGAGCATCATCACCAAGGTATTTTCCCCACGGCCAGACAGCGATAGTTAAATCAACAGGACAATTTGATGGGTCAACACCAAGAGTTCCATAGCCACGGTAGGCAACTGGACGAACATAACACTCTTCCATATTGTTAATACCGATAATATCAAGAGTCGCTTGGTCGATTTCTTCTGCAGACCATTTCATTGGCATACGATAAATTTTTGCTGAGTCCAAAAGTCGTGATGAGTGATCCTTGAGTCTGAAACAGACCGAACCTTTATCAGTTTTGTATACTCGCATTCCTTCAAAAACAGATGAACCATAATGGATGACATGAGAACAAACATGTATTTTTGCATCATCCCATTTAACCATTTCACCATTCATCCAAATATATTCAGTAGGTATCATAGAAACCTAACCTCCTTGTTATGTAATAATATTATTATTTTCATTGATATATAATAACGAAATTTCAGGTGAAACTCAATCAAAATCGTAAAGATTGTTAATCATTTCACATAAAACCTATTAATAACAATGCGTTCACTCATATATATAGTAAACGCATTTTATCTTGATATGTTCCAATAAGTTATTGGAATATTGATGAGCCTTATTTCATGTCTTTCACTAACTTCCAAACTGATGGAAGAATAACCGATGCGACCGCTATTTTAACGATTGCACCTGGTACAAATGGGGTAAATCCCATGGTAAACAGAGTCTCAGCTGGTACAAAAAATGAAAGCTGGGCAAGTCCAGTAACAAAGATTAGAGCGGTACCTAAAACCATCGCAATTGTAGTCTTGGCAAAACTCTTGTCCCATCTTTTATCAGCCAGATAACCGACCATATAAGCCGATACGGCAAAGCCGACAAGATAACCACCTGTAGGACCGACAAATTTAACAATTCCTGCTGAACCACCCGCAAAGACAGGTAGCCCCATCGCACCTTCTAAAAGATACGCCATGACGACAGCCATGCCACGAACTCGTCCAAGTGCCATCGCAACCAAGAGGATTCCAAATGTCTGACCTGTAATCGGTACTGGTGAAAATGGAAGAGTTATTGAAATATATGAACAAGCGATTAAAAGCATATTAAAAGTTGCCAGTAATGGCAATTCTGCCAAAAGTGTGTTTGGTTGGATTTTGCTATAAAGTGCAGTTGTATTTGTTATCATTTTGACTCCTATTAATTTATCTAATTTTATAAACCGAATGTAAAATGTTTTCTTTTTGAAAACAAGTAAGAAATCTCAGATAACTAACAATATCATTCAAGACACTTCGACTCTGCTCAGGGTGACTTGAAAAATAATCTGTCATGCTGAACAGCTTGCAAGCTGAACAGAATGCAAGCTGTGAGCGGAGTCGAAGTATGCTCCAAAATTTATGTGGAACTGTTTTCTTTAATTTTTGTTACAGAGAACAACAAGGAGACAAGTATGAGATATAATTTATTATTTACAGTAACATTGTTGATTTTTGCAGTTATCATTGTAAATTCAACAGAAGTAGAAAAAAAGGCTGTTAAAAAGAGCGGAGACAATGTGTCAAATATGAATCATAAAAAAGCAACATTCGGAGCAGGATGTTTCTGGGGTGTCGAAGCGGTGTTCCAAAAACTCGATGGTGTCAAAGAAACTTCTGTTGGGTACATGGGTGGTAATACAGAGAACCCAACCTATAAAGAAATCTGTTATGAGAATACAAATCATGCAGAAGTATGCGAAATTATCTACGACCCAAATGTCATTAGTTATACAGACCTGCTTTCGGCCTTCTTCTCTCTCCATGATCCAACAACGCTCAACCGTCAAGGTCCTGATGTTGGTACACAATACCGTTCGGCAATTTTTTATAACGACGATGACCAAAAAGCAAAAGCATTGGATGCTCTCAAACAGATTGAAGATGGTAAGTTTTTTAAGAAGCCTGTAGTTACAGAAGTAACTAAAGCGTTGACATATTACAAAGCTGAAGACTACCATCAGGATTATTTTAAGAACAAAGGTATCGCTCCACATTGCGGCATCGGTGTTGTTAATGTGACACTTAAAGAGATGGAGTAGATACGAATTGCACCATTTTTTAAAAATCGGGTAAAACAAATCCACTACTCATTAATAAACTTTTATGTATAAATTTTTCATATCAAGTTAAATGTACTTCAAAAACGCCTCGACAACCCACTAATAGCTTCATAGCTCTATTTGTCTAATTTAATCATTGACAATCCATACTATTTTAGTTTTATTAAAACATATTAAAAATAAAACATAATGAAAAAATAGGTGAAGATGTCTAAAATCCCACAACAAGTTATCCCTATTATTATCATTTTAATGGTTGTCGTCGGTGCTTTTATAGCCGCCAGAAACATTTTTGTTCCTGAATCATTTGGTGAACAGGGTCATTTCCGTACTGAAGCCATACAAGAGAATATGGACTTAGAACAAGTGTATGCAGGTGCAGATGCATGTTATGATTGTCATGATGACATAGTTGAAACAAAATCGGGGTCGTATCACAAAGGGGTCGCATGTGAAGTTTGTCATGGTCCTGCTTTACAACATATTGACGCCCCTGATGAATTTACCCCCAGAGCACCTCGTGAACGTGGCTATTGCCCATTATGTCACGGATATAATCCATCAAGGCCTTCTGGTTTCCCACAAATTATTGCCGAACGTCATAATCCTGGAAAAGCATGTATGTCGTGTCATAACCCTCATAATCCGTTATTGCCGCATGCACCAGAAGAATGTGCAGCATGTCACAGAGACATCGCAAGTGTAAAAATACTTTCACATCATGCGACACTACCATGCACCCAGTGTCACACAATTGAAAAAGGTCATAAATCTTCACCTAAATTTACCAAAGCTCATAAACCAACAGATAATTCTACTTGCGAATATTGTCATAATAAAGGTTCTAATGGAAACAAACTGGCACCAAAAATAAACGCTGAAGAACATTCCGACCGTTATCTCTGTTGGGATTGTCATTACCCACATTATCCGGAGGCTTACTAATGAAAAAAACAAACACGAAACTAATTCGTCCGGAAATCGAAAGAAGAGCTTTTTTAAAAAATTGCTCCAAAACATTCCCCAGCCTTCTCTTTCTTGTTGCAAGTTTTGATGTCCAGAATATTTTGGCTAATGAAAACGGTTCTTACGACCCGACTCAACATAATTATGCTATGGGGGTAAACATAAAAAAATGTATCGGATGTGCTCGTTGTGCTGATGCTTGTAAAAGTGAAAACAAAGTACCACGAGAACCACATTTCTTCCGTACTTGGATAGAACGATACGTAATACCTGAAGATGGAGAACCAATCGTTGACAGTCCAAACGGAGGTATTGACGGATTCCCTGAAATTTCTGAAAAGTTACATATTGAACGTACATTTTTTGTCCCGAAACTCTGTAACCATTGTGTCAACGCACCATGTGTACAAGTATGCCCTGTTGGAGCAACATTTGCGACTAAAGATGGAGTTGTGTTAGTCGACCCAAAATGGTGTGTTGGATGCCGTTATTGTATTCAAGCATGTCCATACGGTGCCAGGTATCTTCATCCTGAAACAGAAGTTGCTGACAAATGTACTTTTTGTTATCACCGTATTACCGACGGAAAACTACCTGCCTGTGTAGAAGTTTGTCCGACACAAACAAGAATATTTGGAGAACGAGGGAAAAAGAGCTCACCGCTTCGGCGTTTCTTTAAATTCAATGAGATTCATACTTTAAAACCTGGTTTGAATACAAAGCCAAAAGTATATTATGCTGGATTAGACGGGGAGGTTATATAAGATGTTCTATTCAATAATTTCTCCGTTGTTAAACAGTATGCCAGGACTTTCTGGTTATGTATTCCCAAATGAATACGAACTGCACTGGTCAATTCTAATTGTCATATACCCTTACCTTACTGGTTTAGTAGCTGGTGCTTTTATTTTAGCATCACTTGAACGTGTTTTTAAAGTCTCCGCACTAAAACCGATTTACCGTCTTTCTCTGTTGACCGCTTTAGCATTTATGATTATTGCTCCGCTTCCACTTCTTGCCCATCTCGGACATCCTGAACGTTCGTTTGAAATGTTTTTAACACCACACACAGCATCGGCGATGGCAATGTTCGGATTTGTTTATGCTTGGTATCTCATGGTTGTTTTACTATTGGAAATATGGTTTGACTATCGCAAAGATATCGTGATTTGGTCAAATGAAAAAAAAGGTGTCGTAAAATATTTCTATAAACTGCTCACTTTAGGGGCAACAGATATATCTGATAAAGCAGTTGCATTTGATCATAAAATTGGTAGAGTTATTACTATCATAGGTATTCCGTCTGCATTTTTACTGCACGGATATGTCGGTTTTATCTTCGGTTCTATTAAAGCAAATCCATGGTGGAGTTCTGTGCTGATTCCGATTGTATTTTTATTCTCGGCAATCGTATCAGGTATCGCTCTCATGCTTATTGTCTATATGATTACCTCAATGGTTCGATGGACAAAAATGAGTATGAAATGTCTTAATAAGCTTGCTGAATTTTTACTCTACGCAATGCTTATTGATTTTTCGCTTGAAACATTAGACTTTATTCATAGGCTCTATGAATCAGAAGAATCAATTTCTATTCTTTCCGAGATGATTTCCAGTCGCTTGTTTATAAGTCTTATCATAACCCAGATTATTATTGGTTCATTAATACCAATGTTAGGATTAGTATTCGGACGGTTTGGAAAACTCCCAGATGAGTTGCGGAGAATGATTTATTTTATTTCGGCAATATTAGTGCAAGTTGGTATTTTCTCAACCCGCTGGAACGTTGTAATCGGAGGACAATTATTCTCAAAATCTCTCAGAGGTTTAACTACATACAAACTCGACATCTTCGGCATTGAAGGTCTTTTTGTCGCTATAGCATTGTTAGTTGCTCCGATAGGAATTCTTTGGGTTCTTACAAAAATTCTTCCTCCATGGAATGAAATGGGAGCAGTTCAAAAAGATATAGAAAAAATGTCATCAAGTGAATCAGCGTAAGGTTAACATTGGCAGACGAGGGCGTCTGCCATGCACAGATTTGTATCGCGGAATAGTAGGTCAAGACCCCTGCGGTCTTGACAATATTTGGTCAGGTCTCGAAGAGACCTGACCTTTTTTATTTAATACATTTTATGCTCAGTTGAAGATATTATTACAAGTTCCTATTATCATCCCAAACTCCCCTCAATGTCATTCCCAACTTGATTACGGGTCCAGTCTACTATAGTCGGGTTCTATACCCACCTCTCGGTGGCTTCGTGAACCCGACCTACTTTTACTGCCATGCACAGAATAAAATTAGAAAATAAAAACGGAACCTTTAAATGATTCCGTTTTCAGATGTTAGATAAATTATTATTTAAATCTTACTTAGATGCTTCGAGTTCTTTCAAGAGTTCGCGGGCGATGACAAGGCGTTGGACTTCTGAAGTTCCTTCACCTATCTCACAAAGCTTGACATCACGCCAGATTCTTTCGGCAGTATATTTTCCCGTAAGAATACCTACGGAACCGAGAATTTCAATGGCATGTTCGGCACATCTGCGTCCGACTTCGGATGCATACAATTTACAAATAGCTGAGTAACGAGTGTAATTTTGCTTAGCATCTTTGCGAGCAGCACAATCATAAATCAACAGACGGGCAGCCTCAAGTTCCATTGACATATCGGCAAGTTTATGTTGAATTGCCTGATTGGCAATAATTGGTTTGCCAAACTGATGACGGTCGGTGGCATATTTAAGAGCAACATCCAAGGCACCCTGTCCTAAACCAAGAGCCATAGCACCAATCGAGATTCGTCCACCATCGAGAGTGATTAACATCTGTTTGAATCCTTCCCCCTCTTTACCGAGTAGGTTTTCATCAGGAACGTTAACATCATCAAAATGCAGGAAAGCAGTATCGGAACCGCGAAGTCCGATTTTGTTTTCTTTTTTACCTACCGAATATCCATCGAAATCTTTTTCTAAGAGTAAGGTTGTGATTCTTCGGTCTTTGGCATCTTCTGTTGTTTTTGCTGTACAGATAGTTGCGAATGCAGTCGTTGCTGAAGTTATCCAGCATTTAGAACCGTTGACTTCCCATCCTTTGTCAATTTTTTTAGCATAGGTACGAGTACCTCCTGCATCGGAACCTGCATCCGGTTCTGAAAGTCCAAAGGCGAGTAGTTCACCTTTGGCGGCACGAGGTAAAAATCGTTTCTTTTGTTCGTCATTACCAAACGCTAAAACAGGAAAAGTTCCAAGCGAGTTATGAGCAGCGACGGTGATACCAGTCGAGCCACATACGCGAGAACATTCTTCGACAGCGATGGCATAGGAAATTGTGTCGATCGGTTTGCCACCATACTCTTCGGGGATAAAAACCGAGAAGAGGCCTTTGTCGGTCAGTGGTTTTATATGTTCGTGCAAAAACCGTTGTTCTTCATCGAGCGTTTTAGCAAGTGGTTCGATTTGTTTGAGACAGAAATCCCGGATGTCTTCTCTATATTCTAAATGTTTTTTCTCAAGCAAGCGCTTACTCCTTCAGCAAATCTTTAGAGATAACCATTTTCTGTGCTTCGGTGGTTCCTTCGTATAACTCAGTTACACGAGCATCACGGAAGTATCGTTCGACGGCATACTCTTTTATGTAGCCATAGCCACCATGAATCTGAACCGCTTCATTGCACACCATGTTTGCCATTTGAGTACAGAACAATTTTGACATAGAGCATTCACGATGACATGGTTCGCCAGCATCTTTTAGTTGAGCGGCACGGTAACCCATCAAACGACCAGCATCGATTTGTGTTTGCATATCAGCAAGTTTAAATTGGATTGCTTGGAAATTAGAAATCGGTTGGTTAAACTGTTTTCTATCTTTCGAATATTGAAGGGCTTCATTGAAAGCAGCTTGTGCAATTCCAATCGCTTGGAAAGAAACACCAATACGACCAGAGTTTAAAATTGTCACCGCTTGACGGAACCCTTTACCAAGTTCGCCACAAAGATTTTCTTTTGGAACTTTGACATCAACAAAAGAAACTTCACGAGTATCGGAAGCTTTAATACCCATTTTTTTTTCTGGGTTCCCGAGGGTGATACCATCGGAGTCAGCATCAACGATAAAACAGGTGACACCTTTGTAGCCCGCATCTGGGTCTGTTTTGGCAAAGACGATAAAAACACCAGCGTACATAGCTGAAGTGACAAAAGTTTTTGTACCATTAATTAAATAATGGTCGCCTTTATCTTCAGCAGAAGTAGCTAATGATGCAGCGTCGGTTCCTGCGTTTGGTTCAGTGAGACAATAAGCACCGATTTTTTCACCAGCAGCCATTGAAGGAAGATATTTTTGTTTGAGTTCTTCGGAACCGAATACTTTTAGAATTTCACAGGTAAGTGAATTGTGTACTGAAAGCATAATGCCAAAACCAGCACAACCGCCACATAGTTCTTCAAGTACGCCCATGAAAGCGGTGGCACTTAAACCTAAACCACCATATTCTTCAGGGACAGTAAAACCAAAATAGCCAAGTTCGGCACATTCTTCGATTAACTCTTTTGGAGTTGTACCTTCATGGTCGTATTGTTCGGCATTGGGATAGAGTCTTTTTTCAGCAAACTCACGTGCCATTTCTTTAAATTCGAGATCATCTTCTGTTAATTTGAAATCCATCTATAAAACTCCTTTAAGCATTATAATCGTAAAAACCTTTACCTGATTTGCGGCCGAGATAGCCAGCCTGCACCATTTTTTTGAGCAGTGGACAAGGACGATATTTCGGATCGCCTAAACCTTCGTGCATCACTTCTAAAATTGCGAGACAGACATCAAGACCGATAAAATCAGCCAATTGAAGTGGACCCATTGGGTGTCCCATTCCGAGTTTCATCACACTATCGATTGCTTCAACTGTTCCTACCCCTTCAAAGTGAGCAAACACAGCTTCGTTAATCATCGGTAATAAAATACGGTTGGCGATAAACCCAGGGAAATCGTTTACCTCAATCGGTGTCTTACCTAACTTTTCGGACAATTCTGTAATTAGTTTAAATGTTTCTTCCGATGTTGCCATGCCACGAATAAGTTCGATAAGTTTCATCATTGGCACAGGGTTCATAAAGTGCATTCCGATAAACTGACCAGGGCGTTTTGTTGCTGAGGCAAGTTGTGTGATTGGCAATGATGATGTGTTTGAAGCGAAGATTGTTTCAGATGAACAGATAGATTCAAGTTGCTCAAATATTTTGAGTTTAATAGCTAACGTTTCTGAAACCGCTTCAATGACAAGCTGTGAATCTTTGGCGACATGTAAATCAGTCGAAGTAGATATATTGGCAAGTATCGTATTTTTTTGTTCAGCTGTGATTTTTTCTTTTTTTACAAAACGGTCTAATGATTTTGAAATTCCCGTAACAGCTTTATCTAAGACTTCTTGGTTTAAATCAACTAAAGTTACTTTGTATTCGTAAGAAGCAAAGACCTGAACAATACCATTGCCCATAGTTCCGCCACCAACGACAGTTATATTTTTAATATCTTGTAAGTTCATAATATATCCTTAATGTTATTCGCAAAGTTCAATTGCTAATGCAACAGCGTTACCGCCACCAAGACAAAGTGTAGCCATACCAGTTTTAAGTCCTCGGTCTTTAAGTGCGTAGATAAGGGTTGTCAAGATACGCGTACCAGATGCACCAATCGGGTGTCCAAGTGCTACTGCCCCACCATTAACATTAACACGATCCCAATCCCATTTGAGAGCGTTACCATCGGCGAGTGCTTGCACCGCAAAGGCTTCGTTGGCTTCAATGAGATCCCAATGATTGATATCAACATTCATTTTTTTCATAAGCTTCTCAACGGCATAAATTGGAGCAAAGAACAAATCTTTTGGGTCTGTACCTGCAGTTGAATAGTCGATAATTTTTGCGAGAGGTTTGATCTCATTTGCTTGCATATATTCATCCGAGACAACAACCATTGCGGAGGAACCATCATTGAGCCCTGGGGCATTACCAGCAGTGACAGTACCATCTTTAACAAAAGCAGGGCGAAGTTTGGCAAGTTTTTCTACTGAGATTTCAGGTCGGAAGCCTTCATCTTTGTTAAAAATGATTGGGTCTTTTTTGCGTTGAGGAACTTCAATGTCGAAGATTTCAGCATCAAACTTATTGGCAGCCCATGCTTCAGTTGCTTTGCGATGCGAGTTGTATGCGAATTCATCTTGCTCTTCACGAGAGATGTCGGCTTTTTGTTGTGTTAATTCAGCGGCACCACCCATGTGGAAATTATTAAATGAATCCCAAAGTCCATCAGAAACCATAATGTCAATCATTTTTTGGTGACCGAATTTAACACCAGTTTTGGCACCATGTAGGACAAGCGGAGTGTTTGACATTGATTCCATGCCCCCAGTTACAATAACATCGGCATCATTGGCACGAATAGCTGAAGCAGCGAGCATAACCGCTTTGAGTCCAGAGCCACATACTTTGTTAATCGTCAATGCGGCAGCTTCAGGTGGAACGCCACCGTGGATAGCTGCTTGACGTGCAGTCGCCTGACCACATCCACCTTGGACGACATGCCCCATGATAACTTCTTCAATGTCGGCAGCATTTATTCCTGAGCGTGAGATTGCTTCTTTGATAGCCAATGCACCTAATTGTGGAGCAGTAAATTTGCCTAAACCACCATGTAATACCCCAATAGCCGAACGACAGGCAGAAACGATATATGCTTCTTTTCTTTCAGACATGATAAAATCCTCAATATATTAATAGTTATACTTCTTTATCAGAATGCAATTATATACAAAAAGCGAGGCTAAATCAAGTGAATATGTTCACAAATGATAGTAAACGCTCACTTTTAATTAGTTGATTGACTTTTGTTCAAATGGACAATATCTTCTTTTATAATTAAAAAAATATGGAGAGGTGTTATGAAACGTTTTATCGCTTTAGTTTTAGTCATCCTTTGCTTTTCATCGGTCCAAGCGGCTGAAAGTGCTTTTGATAGAGGGAGCAAATCGGTTAGTGGTAATTTTTTATATAGTAGATTTGGCGGAGATATATATTCAGACCAGACGGTTCTTGATTTCAATCCTCAATATTCTGTTTGCTTAAATAAAGGTTTTTTTCTTGGTGTTATCGGGCAACTACGTCGGACAACAATGAGTGACCTTAGCTACAGAAGCACCAACACTCAATGGAGAATAGGCTTGCTCAGCGAATGGTACCAACCATCTCGATACTCTTCTCCACATCCGATGATACCATATTTTCGGTTATCATATCTGTTTGGGAGATTCAGTCAAACAAATGCACATAGCCTTGGCATCCAAATGGGCGTTTTACAGATGCTGACAAAATCTACTGGTTTGGATTTTGGACTTCATGGTTCTTTCGACCGTTATTCCCGTTCTGGAAATTCGGAAGTTGGATTTATCTTGATGGGTGCTGTTGGTTTTAAAACATTTATATTTTAATAGGAAATGAGAATCAAATGAAAAGAATAATAATATTTTTGTTTATAAGTTGTCTCATGACGACATCATTATTTGGAGCCGAAGATGCCTTTGAACAAGGTTCTAAACGGCTCGGTGGATTTATTTCATTTTATAGTACTATGGGGAGTGCTTACAGAAGCACAACAGTTTTGACGATAAGTCCTTCGCTGAGTTTTGCTGTACACGATAAATTGTTTATTGGTGTCAATGCCAGTTTTGAAGAGTATGATTACGGTAATAATTATAGCAGTTCAAACTGGTCTGTCGGACCTCTTTTAGAGTACTATTTTGCTCCATCGGAATACAATGATTTAGATGGTAGGCTTGTACCTTATTTGAGACTTTCTTATACAAAGGGTGAGAATAATGATTTAGATTTTTCTTATAAAATAATTAATGTAGGAATAATGAAAATGCTTTCAAGCCATGTTGGACTCGATTTTGGCGTTGTATACTCATTTGATTCGATAGAAAGATATACCTACAGCTTCGACCCACAATACGGATCATATAGTCGTTGGAGTGAAGGAGACGGTCATCGACTGATGATTGGTATTGGCATTGAAAGTTTTATCTTTTAACTACACACATACAAAGAAGGAAATATGAAACGATTTGTTTTAATTTTTATACTTATTGTTTTAGGTTATTGCTCATCAATTTTTTCTGCTGAAAATGCTGTAGATAAAGGCAGTAAAATAATAAGTTTAAATGGGTATTTTTTATATCAAACAGGAGATTTATATGATACTGGAAACAAGTCAATTCTGACAACATACGTATCTCCCAGTCTGTTTTTCTTTACATCAAAAAACTTCTATATAGGTCCTGAATTTCTTTTTTACAACCAATCAATATACAATTCTCAAGAGACACAAGTTGGCATCGGTCCTCGGATTGGATTTATCCTTAACCCTGCAGCTGCTGAAAATGAAAAAAGTTATGCCTTATATTACTTTTCTATATTTACAACATTCACACGGGTCACAACAAGTCAAACAATATATGGATACTCTTATGACGGTTCATACCGCCCATATGATTACGAAACCAAGTCAAACAAATTATCTTATGGATTGCAAATTGGGAGTTACAATATGGTACAATCTCATTTTGCATTAGACTTTAATCTGAGACTTTTTGCTGACAAAAACAATAGAGAAAATAGCACGGTTGATAAAACAGGATTTACCATCATGCTTGGATTTGGTGTCGTAGGTTTTTCATTTTAAAAAAGAATTTTTTATCTCAATCTAAAACCCGTCAATTTGGCGGTTTTTTTTATGTTGTATAATATATTCAATAATAAAATATTGATAATTAGTTACCATATAGAAATGGGTCGCTCACAATTTATAAAGGAAAAGAAAATGAAAAAAATTGCAATTTTATTAGCCGTTTTAGTGTTTGGTGTGGTCGGGTCTGCATCAGCACAAGTTCCGGTAAAACCATTTACAATTTATGGTGCTGCTGGTTTATCATCCCCTACCTCTCCAGATGGTTTTAAGGATGGATACAATATGGGTTACCATGCTGATGCCCAACTGGGGTTTAATGCATTCCCTAAAACTGAATTTTTACTTAACTTAGGTTATCATACGTTTGGTGCTGATTTTGGTGATTTAACTGGATATGATGGTGGTACGATGAGCTTTATTTTAGCTGGTGGTGATTTAAAATTAAACCTCGGAGTTCCTTTGGCTCCTGTAAAACCATTTGTTTTTGCTGGTGCTGGATTAGCGGTATTATCAATGTCTGATTTAACGACTCCGCTTGGAACTGGTTCATTTGAATCAATAAATAAATTTTATTTTGAAATTGGTGGCGGTGTTGAGTTCACTCAATTTTTTGTGAGAGTAAAATATGTCTCTGTAGCAACAGAAGGTGATTCATTTGCTTTAATTCCTCTCTCTATTGGTATGAAATTTTAATTCAAATAATTAGTAGCAATATTCTTTAAGGGGCAGACAATATTGTCTGTCCCTTTTTTATTGCCATTAATTTCATTTCATCTTAAAGTTAGAGTAAAATAGAACCGAAAATAAAAGTAACTAGATATAAAGGAATTAATTATGAAAAAAATCCCATTACTATTGATTATTCTACTTTTTGGAGTAGTAGCAAGCACTTCTGCTCAAGTACCGGGGAAACCGTTTACACTCTATCTTGATGCTGGTTTAAACTCTGTTTCAGCACCCGACACATTTAAAGACTTACACAAACTTGGCTATCATTTTGAAGGAGGCCTCGGCTTTAAAGTATTTCCATTTGTTCAAGTAGTTGGAAAAGTTGGACTTAATACTATCGCTAAAGATTGGAATTTAACACCAATACTTTCAGACGCATTAAGTGGTGGCAATATTAAAATTATGACTTTTGGGTTAGATGCGAGAGCCGCTATAGGAGCACCATTAGCACCTATCAAACCATTTGCTTTTATTGGTGGAGGCTATGCTAAACTCACAGAAGATGATATCACGATAACCACTGGTGTTCTTGGCGATTATAACATTAGTGCTATGGATGACCAAACAAAATTTTATTATAACATTGGTGCTGGCTTAGAATTTGGTGGTGGTCCATTTAGCTTTTTCTTACAAGCTCGCTATACAAGTATCGCAACAGACGGCGAAAGCATTAAATATATTCCTGTCTCATTAGGAATTAAATTTTAAAAGTTAAGTCATAAGATATTACGGAAAGGACAGACAATTTAGTCTGTCCTTTTTTATTGCAGTTTCTATATGTATATTTTGTTGGAAATAGACCTGTCTGTTCTTCTAATCGACATTAGATATATTAATAAGATACAGCAGAACCACTAAAGAGCTTTAAAGTTCGTTGGGTTCTTCCCTACTATTCTATTATTAAAAAAAGGGGCGGGCATGCCAGAACCTTACAAACTACTCATCCAACTCAAGTTCAATGATTGGTGTTTCGGTGTCGACTTGGTCGCCCTCAGCAAAGTTAATAGCGATAACTTTTCCCTTGGCAAGTGAGTTGACTTGGTTTTCCATTTTCATCGCTTCAACAACCACCATCGGATGCTTTTCTTTGACAATATCACCAACCGCAACCAAGAGTTTGACGATTTTTCCAGGCATCGGTGCAAAAACTTTATCTTTTTCACCCATTTGACCTCCAGAACCACCAGCAACAGAATCCGTTTGAGGGTCAGAAATTTCGAAAAGCATCGAATCTATATCGATGAAATATTTTCCCTGAGATGAGACAACAGCTGCAAGACACTTTATACCATTCAACCAGACGGAATAGAGATTTTCAGCGACAGGTTCAAAGCTGAATTCTTTCTCGCCTGATTTGACAACAAAACCAGATTGAGATTTTTCAAGAGTTGCATTGTACATCTCCCCATCTAAAACAAAATCGAGATTATTCATGGATGGAGTCTCCTATTTGGATTGCACCAAGAGTTTTCCATGGTGTTGGGATATTATTCTCTTTAGAGTTGCTTGTAGTTGTCTGTGTCGTTTGTGATGAACAGACTGCTGCGGTGGCAACGGCGAGTTCTTTGAATTCGTCTATATAATCATTGCGGTCATTCATATATTTTTCGATAAAATCAGTAAAAGTGTTCCCTGCGATAAACTGGTCATGAGTTAGGATATCGACCATGAATTTTTTTGATGTTTTCACTCCGAGAATTTTAAACTGGTGCAGAGCTCGAATCATTTTTGAAATTGCTATTTCGCGTGATGGAGCATGCACAATTAATTTTGCCATGATAGGATCGTAGTCAACGGTGACATCGGTTCCTTTTTGGACACCTGAGTCAACCCGTACGCCAGGACCTGATGGTTCCGTATAGTGCAGAATTTCGCCTATCGACGGCATAAAATTATTTTCGCCATCTTCAGCATAAATCCGACACTCGATAGCGTGACCACTCTGTTTACAATTTTTGAGATGTTCAATTGATTCACCCTGAGCAATACGAATTTGTTCGACAACTAAATCAGTAGATGTGACCATTTCTGTAATAGGATGTTCCACTTGAATCCGTGTATTCATTTCTAAAAAATAATAATGACCTGTTTCATCAAGTAAAAACTCAACTGTGCCTGCGTTGACATAATTGGCAGCCTGAGCAACCCGTACGGCATCGGCACCCATCTTCTGGCGTAACTCATCAGTCATCGCAACCGATGGGGTCTCTTCTATAATTTTTTGGTGACGTCGTTGGATAGAACATTCCCGTTCAAAGAGGTGAATCGTATTACCATGCGTGTCGGCTAAAATTTGAAATTCGATATGACGAGGATTGACTATGAATTTTTCCAAGTAAACGGTGTCATCGTTGAACGCATTTTTTGCTTCACGTTTAGCAGACTCTACGGCATCTTTTAAATCTTCTGCTTTATGCACCACTCTCATCCCTTTACCACCACCACCAGCGGCAGCTTTGACCATGACAGGATAGCCACATTCGTCAGCAGCTTTTTTATAAATAGTAATGTCGGTTTCGGATTTTTTCATGCCTGGGATAAGTGGAATACCCGCATCTTCCATTTTAATACGAGACTCAACTTTGTTGCCTAAAAGATTTATCGCTTCAGGCGAAGGTCCTATAAAAATAATATTTTCTTCGGAACATCTGATAGCAAACTGAGGGTTTTCTGCTAAGAAGCCGTAACCTGGATGGATTGCATCAGCGTTGGTTTCTTTGGCGGCGTTGATAATTTTTTCTATGTCAAGATATGATTTTTGAGGGGTAGCTTCACCTATATAAATAGCTTCATCGGCGAGCATTTTATGTTTTGCATTTTTATCAGCATCGGAATAAACAGCGACAGATTTAATACCTAAAGACTGACAAGCATTGATAACTCGTACTGCAATTTCAGAACGGTTGGCAATAAGAATTTTTTCAATTTTCCTACTCACCTGTCACCCATTTTGGTTTACGTTTATTTAAAAATGCATCCATCCCTTCTTGTCCTTCATCAGAGATTCGAAGTTTGGCAATCATCTCGGCAGTGTATGGTTTGAATTGTTCTGGAGACATAGATGGAACTTCGCTGACAAGTTTTTTTGCCATACTTACCGCTTCAGGTCCTGAGGATAAAATAGTTTTGACAAGTTCATCAACTGTTGAATCGAGTTTGTCATCATCTACAAATTTGTTAACCAGTCCGACTTCAAAAGCACGTTTGGCAAGCATTCGTTCACCAGTTATGAAAAGTTCGCGTGCTTTACCTTCGCCCATTTTTTTGATAACGTAGGGTCCGATACAAGCAGGTACAACGCCGATTTTTACTTCGGAGAATGAAAACTTGGCAGACTCGACAGCGATTGCTATATCGCAGACTGCGACAAATCCAGTTCCACCACCAATAGCGGCACCATTGATTTTACCAATGACAGGCAGTCTGAAACTATAGACTTTGTAAAAGAGTTCAGCAAGACGGTTGGACTCCATAAGATTTTCATCAAAAGATTGGGTGACCACCGAACGCATCCAGTTGAGATCGGCACCAGCACAAAAAGATTTGCCCGCACCTGTAATAACAACGACACGTAGTTCGGAATCTTTATCAAGTTCGTCAAAGAGTTGAATCATCTCATCAATAACAAGTGAGTTAAAGGCGTTATGAATATCAGGACGGTTAAAAATGATATTGCCGACCTGTCCTTCTTTTTTATATAAAATCGTTTTAAGTTCCATTGTTGTCTCTACATTCTAAAAACGCCAAATTTGGCATCTGGTATTGGAGCGTTGAGTGACATCGAAATTCCTAAGCCAAGCATCTCCCTTGTTTCGGTCATGCCAAGCATACCATCATCCCAAAGCCGAGCTCCAGAGAAATATGGAGTTGACTCGGATTCATATTTTTCAATAATTGGGTTACGGATAGCATTTATTTCTTCTTTAGAAAGTTTTCTATTTTCTTCACGTTCTATTTGGTCAATTTTTACATGTGCTAACACATCGGCGGCTTGTTAACCACCCATGACACAAATTTTTGAGTTCGGCCACATCCACATTAAGCGAGGGAAATATCCCCGTCCACACATGGCGTAGTTGCCTGCTCCATAGGAGCCACCAACCACAACGGTAAATTTCGGAACGTCAGCATTTGCGACAGCGTGTACCATTTTGGCACCATCTCGAGCGATGCCTGCCGCTTCGTATTGTTTACCGACCATGAAGCCCGTTATGTTTTGTAAGAAAATAAGCGGGATTTTACGCATAGCACAGAGTTCAACAAAGTGAGCACCTTTTTGTGAGGACTCTGGAAAAAGAACGCCATTGTTGCCAATGATTCCAACGGGGTAACCCATGATGTGAGCAAAGCCAGTAACCAATGTCGAGCCGTAGAGTTCTTTGAATTCATGGAAACGAGAACCATCGACGATACGTGCGATAAGTTCTTTCACATCGTATGGTTTACGTAAATCATTTGAGACAACACCGTATAATTCTTCAGGGTCATAGTATGGTGCTTCGGGTTCTTTGCGGTCGAGTTCAAATGGTTTTGGACGATTTAAATTTTCGACAATGTTTCGAGTAACTTGTAAAGCGTGGGTATCATCCTGAGCGTAGTGATCGGAAACTCCTGAGGTACGACAATGCACATCAGCACCACCTAATTCTTCGGCGGTGACGATTTCGCCTGTTGCCGCTTTGACAAGAGGAGGTCCACCGATAAAGATAGTCCCCTGTTTACGGACGATGATAGTTTCATCGGACATCGCAGGAGCGTAAGCACCTCCAGCAGTGCAGGAGCCCATGACGACGGCTATTTGTGCGATGCCTTTAGCAGACATGCGGGCTTGGTTATAGAAGATTCGTCCAAAATGGTCTTTGTCAGGGAAAGAGCCTGATTGAAGCGGGAGAAAAATACCGCCTGAGTCTACTAAGTAAAGACATGGCAGATTATTTGTTTCGGCAATTTCCTGGGCACGAGCATGTTTCAAAATCGACATTGGAAAATAAGTACCGCCTTTGACGGTCGCATCGTTGGCGATTATCATGCATTCACGACCATGTACTGAACCAACACCAGCGATCAAGCCAGCGGCAGGAGCGGCACCATCGTACATGCCGTGTGCGGCAAATGGTGACATTTCCATAAATGGCGTATTGCGGTCAATAAGTTTTGCGACTCGTTCACGAGGCAGAATTTTTCCTCGATCGGTATGACGTTTCCGAGAACGTTCGGGGCCACCTTGTTTTACTTTATCGAGATTTTCTTTAAACTCAAGATGTTGGGCTTTGTTCTTTTCGAAGTTCTCTTTGTATTGAGCAGAGCCTTTATCAATTTTAGATTCGATTCTATACATAGGTTATTTTTTCACCTTTGAACTTTTTAGTAAAGAAGATGGTACTTGTACCTGCATCTCAAGCAGTGCTTGTGACAATGTTTTCCCTTGTGGGTCAACCATCAGAGACTTTGTACCGCCACCTCCGAGTGTTTCTTCTAAGAGGAAATTTAAGGCGTTGAGATTATCAAGTTCATAGCGGACAACTTTACCGTAGGTGATTCCTTTGAAGAAACTTTTCACTACTTTTGATGTTATGTTTTCAACAATCCAATTATAAATTTCAGGGGTGCGCGCAAGCAGTCCGATATTGGCAGTATCGCCTTTGTCACCCGAACGAGCATAACAGATTTGACGAAGCTTGACAATTTTTTTAGCACCAGTTGCTTTTTTATATTTTTTCTTAGCTGGCAATGAAACTTCAACCGCATCATGTTTGACAATTGGAAAATTAATTTCTAAAAACTCTTCTACTTCTTTTGTGTCGATTGTCAGAACTTTTGCTTTGCAGTTATCCCGTTTCATTAGTGCTGGCCAGTATGCTACAACGGTCGATGGTTTTGGTCTTCCCCCACCAGTCACCGCCATGCCCGAAGGTCCGCAGAGAATCAGGGCTGGAAGCATAGTGCCAAAATCATTTACTTTTTTATAGTTTTTGTCTAAGACGGAAAACTTGAGATAGATTTCATCGGTATCTGCTCTACCAAGTTGTTTTGGCCAAATAGATCCTGTGCCAACTAAGTCGGTGCGAGTTTCTTCAAATTTGTGTCCAACTTTTTTCCAGAATATATCAGAAACAACTTTTGCCTTTTTATTTACATCAGGTCCACAGATTAACAAGGTTCCGCTTGCTTTGTAACCGTCATCAAATGACATTGAGACTTTGAGAAGTTCTGGTTCAGGTTTGCCTTTGATTCCGAAAACTCGAACACGGTTTTTGCCTTCATCTTTGAGTTGAATAGTGTTAAAACATGCGACACCATCTGGTGAGATATAATTGGATGGGTCACCCATCTCATAGACAAGTTGTTCTTTAACGGATTTTTCACAAACAAGCCCACCTGTATTTTTATGTTTGGTAACAGTGAACTCACCTGAGGCTTCCATCTCGATAATCGGATAACCGATATTGTAAAATGATTTGACATCTTCCCAGTCGGTAATATTGCCACCTGACCCTTGGGCACCACATTCGATAATATGTCCCGCGATAACACCAGCAGCAAGTTTGTCCCAATCATCTTTTGCCCATCCGAATTCATGAATCATTGGAGCTAAAGTAATACCTGTATCGGTCACACGACCAGTGACGATAATATCACAGCCAAGTTCTAACGCTTTGACAACTGGTTCTGCACCCAGATAGATATTTGCTGATGAAATTTTGGAACGGACTTTGTCGAATTTTTCACCAGTTTCCATATTGGTGAATTTTTCACCTGCAGTAGTAAGTTCATAGAGTTGATTGACAATATCATCACCGTAGACGACTCCGACTTTGATGTCGAGTTTTTTTGATTTAGCTAATTTGATAATTTCACGTCCGAGACCAATTGGATTGATGCCACCAGCATTTGAAATAACTCGTACTTTTTTCTGAATAACTAATTCTAATGACTCATCAAGTTGTTTTAAGAAATCAACTGCGTAGCCGAGTTCGGGTCTTTTCATTTTCTGACGTTGTAAAATCGACATAGTGATTTCCGCCAGAAAATCCATAGTGATATAGTCAAGAGGTCCAGAAGTGAGCTGTCTGCGAAATGCTGAAAGATCATCACCCCAGTATCCACCAGAGTTTCCAATACGTATTTTCTTTTTCAAACCGATATTTCCTTATAACTTATTGTTTCCCAGTACGTAACAGCCAATCGACCTACGTAGACGCCAAATATACACAAAAGAGATATTATTGTAAAGTATTAAGAACTCTCTTGCATCTCACACTATCGGTTTTTTATCAAAAATAGTTGTTATATTTTGCGTAAACGATATATAAAACTGCATAAAATATCATATTCAAAATGCATGTCTTAACAATTCACTGATAGATATATTAAAATAAGAAGAAATTATTAGTAATAATATCCCCTTATAGCTTTAAAACTTTAAATAAAAAAAATTTATTATAATCATTAATCAAAAGGGCAAAGTTCTTGCTAAAATAAATCAATAAATATACAACGTAAAATCGAGAATAAATCTTAAAACACATTTAGAAGGAGTTCGTCTTTTGAAAAAACTACATTTTCTCATGTTAATCCTTACAATTAGCGGTATTTTACTTGTTGGTTGTTCATCTGAACAAAATTCGGTCAGCCCTGATTTTGATACAAATGATTTAAGTTTGGCGGCTGTTATTTTACCAACTGGAGCTACTATCACTTCAGTTAAGCTAAATATCAACACATATATTGGAAACAATCAGCCGATTAACGTCCATCGTATTACCTCCGATTGGAATGAAACTGTTGTTACTTGGAATTCTTTTAGTGGAGCTTTTGATCCTACTATTGAAGGTTCTTTTGTATCTACAGCAGGTTGGAATGTTGTAGATATTACTCCTCTCTTTAATAATTGGACCGACGGTACCAATGATAATTTTGGACTCCTCTTAGACCAAGTCGATATGAATTACCCTCGTGCTATCTATTTTAGTAAAGAGTTCTATAAAGATAGACCTTTTCTTGAAGTTTGTTATACAGAAAACGGGGTAACTACCTGCGTTCAAACTGAAGTTATTGCCGATACATATATTTGGGAAAACGCTCCAGATATTAATAACGGAACTAGCGACAGGCTCTATACAGGTTGGCATGCTTCGTATGATTTAGAAAAACAATCACTATTGAAATTTGATATTTCTTTGAATCCTAATAACAATAATGATGACGAAGACGATGATGATTGTGATAATCATGACTCTGATAACCATGACGGACATGACTCTGGAAACTATGAAGACCATGATTCTGACAACCATGACGGACATGACTCTGATGACTCTGGAAACTATGAAGACCATGATTCTGATAACCATGACGATCATGGCTCTGATGACTCTGGAAACTATGAAGATCATGATTCTGACAACCATGACGGACATGACTCTGATGACTCTGGAAACTACGAGGACCATGATTCTGACAATGATGGTGACTGCGATAAAGATCATGACGATGATAAAGACGATGACCATGACGGCAAAGATAAAGAGAAAAAACAAAAAGACAAAAAAGACCGTGACGACGATGAAAATGACGACGACGATCATCATGATGGACGTTAATGGTTATAGAAGTAAATAATTTTAAAAACCCGTCCCCTTTGGAGGACGGGTTTTTTTATGTGGATTTCATAAGCAATTTGACGATAATTATATATATGAAAAAAGTATACATAGTTTTATTGATAATATTTATGAATTCATCTGTTTTTGCCACCGAGCCAGATTCACTTCTTGATAACAATACTGCATTTTATGAAGGAGATTTATATAGCTATATCATAGCACCTCCTGTTCACTTTAAGATGAATTCTGAAGAAGCGACCGATGATGGCTATTCGTTTGCATTTATACCAACATCGGACAAGTATGCTGATGCATCGATGATTATTGGTATCAATATATTCAAAATTAAAAAGTCAAAAGAGACACCGTTTACTCTTGAAATGCTCATCACTGATGACACGACATCCATCCGAAAACATTTTGGGAATGATATTGATATTGCTGAAGTAGAAGCAATTCAGACAGCTACGACTGATAAACTTCGGACGATTTATTTTAACTCAAAAGATGGTACGACACCTAATGTAATGATGTCGTATTTTGATGGTAAGTCAGAAATCTTAATTTTCGACTTAACAATAAGTGAGAAAGTACCACGTTTTCAAGCGGAGAAAATTTATCTGGAATGCTTGAACAAAATAAAAATCCTCACTAAAGGCAAACTCGAAGTCGGGTAGCAACCTATAGGTTATTTTTTAAAAAAATAGTTATAGAAAAAGGCAAGTCTCGGAAAGACCTGCCCTACTAAATCTAAAATCATAGAAAATGTTGGATTCCAGCCTTCGCTGGAAAGACATTCTAATTTTATAGCATACCTAAATATTTGTCATTTTCAAATTGGCTGACATGCATCCGATATTCATCCCATTCCATTTTCTTATTTTCAATTAGTTTGGCATGGATATGTTCGCCAAGAGTCTCTTTAGCAAGTTCGGAATTTTCAAAAGCATAGATAGCATTTTCAAGTGAATCTGGAAGAGTCTCGATGTTCAATTTCTCTTTTTCCGCATCAGTCATTCCAAAGATATTTTCTTCAATCGGAGCTTCAAGTACAAGCTTGTCTTCAATACCTTTCATCCCCGCCGCAAGAAGCATAGTGAATGTCAAGTATGGATTAGCAGCTGGGTCTGGAGAGCGAAGTTCTATACGGGTCGCTTTTTCTTTACCAACACGATACATAGGTACTCGAATCATCGATGAACGGTTCCGACGTCCCCAACTGATATAGACAGGTGCTTCATAGCCTGGGACTAACCGTTTATATGAGTTGACCCACTGGTTTGTAATGAGGGTAAATTCTTTAATATATTTAAGTACACCAGCAGTGAACTGACGACCTAATTTTGAAAGATTGTACTCTCCATCTTTGTCGAAGAAAAGATTTTTGTCACCTTCAAAAAGCGAGATATGACAATGCATACCTGAACCATTTTGCCCAAAAATTGGTTTTGGCATAAAGGTCGCATAGAGACCATGTTCAAGAGCAATTTCTTTAACTATAAATTTATAAATTTGGGCAAAGTCACCCATGACAAGTGCTTCTTGATATTTCAGGTCAATTTCATGTTGAGAATGAGCAACTTCATGATGTGAACACTCTACAGGTATATCGATTGCCTCTAAGGCATTAACGGTGCGTTTGCGAACTTGCGTACTTAGGTCTACTGTTCCGTAGTCAAAATAGCCCGCTTTGTCAATTGGAGTTGGTTCGTTATCATTTTCAAAATAGAAATATTCAAGTTCTGGCCCGATGAAACAGGTCCAGCCTTTGTCTTCAAGTTTTTGTAGATTTCGTTTTAATGCCCAACGAGGATCACCATCATACGGGGTTCCATCTGGATAAGTAATATCACAGAACATCATAGCGACACGTTCGCCAGCGATTTCCCATGGGATAATACGAAATGTCCGAGGGTCAGGCATCGCCATAAGATCAGACTCTTCAATACGAGCAAAACCTTCAACCGAAGACCCATCAAATCCCTGACCTTCATCCATAACTTGTTCGATTTCCGAACGAGTAATAGACATCCCCTTGATTTGTCCTAAAATATCAGTAAAACAAAGCCTGATATAACGCACACCAGCTTCATCTATCATCCGTAAAATATCTTCTTTGGTTTTGGTCATTTTTTACTCCTCAGTCGGATATATGTAATTTCTATTTCTCTAATAAGCGACTATTATAATCTATATAGTAAGAAACACAATAGTAATTTTTACACTTCAGCAAATTATTATAAATCGTTACTCAAATTCAGTTGAATTTCTTTGGTATCAACAGTCAATTGTCTCATTCTCACACCAGCCATTTCAAAAATTTTGCGGGCAGCAATAAAAACATCCGTTTCAGAGTATTTATCAGAAAGATAGACAACCTCTTTCATGCCAACTTGAACTATCAATTTGGCACATTCGTTACATGGAAAGAGCGAAACATAGATAGATGCACCCTCAAGTTGGGTCTTATTTGAGGAGTTCGTAATTGCGTTCATCTCGGCATGGCAGACATATGGATACTTTGTATCCAAGAAGTCCCCTTCTCTGTCCCAAGGCAGTAAATCATCAGAACAACCGATTGGAAAGCCATTATATCCGATACCGATTATTCGTTTTTTGCTATTCACTATGCACGCACCAACTTGCGTGGATGGGTCTTTGGATCTTTTGGCAGAAAGTTGGGCGATTGCCATAAAGTATTCATCCCAATTAATATAATCTGTACGTTTTGTTTTCATAATGGAATGAATATACAGTTATTCTTCACTAATGAAAAGTGAAAGTTACAACTCTGCTAAAAAATAATTCAAATTACAACAATTTTCTATTGACAGCCGTAGTATATTAATGTACTATTTGTCCGCATCTAATTCTATGACGGAATTTAAGTGCTACGATGGCTAAATTAAGCATATTGCTTAAAAAAGACATTTAAATGACAATTGAATCGTGAATTATTTTATCATTTGTCTGTATAGAAAAATATCGCCGTTGTCCTAACTTCCCTCCCCCGTCATGGGCGCTTCGGTTCCCGTGATGAACGGACAGCGGCTTTTTTATTGCATTTTTTGAGAATCCCCCCTGATGATTTTATAAAAAATATACTTGATTTAAATATGTAGATGTAATGAATCTGAGTTTATTAATCGTTGTATCGGGTGCTTTCATGCTTTAGCATGATACACCTGACACTTTACAAATCTGTCAGTTCTCAATTCGCTAAAGCGAATAAGGAACCGACAGAACAAACAGCGTCAATCTACGATAATTATATAATTTTAGAAAGTGCGGCGATAAACGAGCTTGGTTCGGATTGGCTAAGCGAAATTGTCGTACAATTATTAAACTTGGCGTATAATTTAAGTTTCTTTTCGAGTGCTTTTGAAAACGATTCTGTAAGTTTGAAAGAATCCTCTAAGAAGATATTATGCACTATGAGTTCTTTTGCTTTTCTGTCAGCTTTCATATCCAGTCGTCCAACAAATTTGTCACCCCATGAGATAAGATGCACAAAATATCCGAACTTCCTTTTTGGCTTCGGGACATAACATTCGATAGTATAGGTGAAATCAAAAAGTCTTTGTAAACGGTCACGGTTTATGACAGCGTTGTCAAATGGCGAGATAATATGTAGTTTATCTACTTGCTTCTTTATTGGATATATAGTTTCGAAATTATCTTTGATAGCGTAGTATGTTTCTGAAATGTCATCTATTGTGATTGGTAATAATTTAGAAGATTTAACTAATTTTTTCACTTCATTTGTTATAAGCGTTTTGTCACAATGGTATAAATGTTTTTTTATGTCTGAAACAGAAGCAACCCCTAATGATTGTAAGGCACGATAGATCCAAAACTGTGCTTGTTCTTTTTGTGTTGGAGGTTTTGTGTTGATATGATTTGAAAGAACTCTCTCAGTTAAGTCATATTTGCGATGGAAATTCTGTCGCTCGGAAATCATCAGTTTCCCCTGCCAATATAATAATTCCAGAGCTATCTTAGCAGGTTTGAAATCCCACCATCCGTTTGCTTTTTTACCGCTTGAATTTTCAAAATCTTTTGAACCTAAAGCACCTTCATTTTTGATACGTTTGAGGATTTTTGGTCTGAGAGTTTTAGTTATTTCAAACCGTATTTTGCTCCATTTACCATCCGGTTTATTAAACCGTTTGAACGAGTGCATGTAAAAACGATAGTCTTCCATCGGGAGATACGACATGGCATGCCCCCAATACTCAAATATGTTTCTATCTTCTGACTGCAGTTGATGCAAGTATTCTGGCTTAAAATCTGGACACCTTGTCCAAAGGATATGCAGATGAGCTCGTTCAACAACTGAGATAGTGTCCATCTGGATATAACCGAGATGGTTGATGACTGCTAAGACGCCCTCTTTCTTCTTTGGGAGCTGAGATTTTCCATAAAGAAGCGATGCGTGGAGAGCGAGTCGTCGTGCTTGAGTAGATGTTATTTTCAAAGGTGATGTCATGGGTGGAATGTACGCAAATTATAGAGAGTTAGCAATGGTGTGTGGGCAGAATGTGATGTAGGGCTAATCTTGTCATAACAGGACAATGCCCTGTCTGTACAGAACAGTCATGAAGGAGTTCCTGACAGCACATCTCAAAAGGAACAGGCAAGCCTGTTCCCTACAAATTATACTGGTTCCCAGTCTTCGCATTAAAAATGTCGTGTATGGTTTACTTCGACGTACTCAGAGCTTGTCCGCCTAGTCGGGTTCATCATACTTATATTAAAAAATCTAAAAGCGTGGGTTGACAATATTATTGTAAATTGAACCAAAGGAATAACTCACGCCAAAGTTAAACCAGTAGTTGTACCCAGATGCAAGTTCTCGTTGTCTCAACAAAATATCCGCTTCTGATTCTCCCCCCGCACTAAGTGCAATCTGATCTCTCACTCGTGAATAGTTTCCGTTGAAATTCACAGAGAAGCCCTCAAACAGATTGACAGAAAGTCCACCTGATAGAGTAAGACGGTTTCTGTCAAAGTCATGCAGATAGATAATTCCATTTATAGAACTATAAACTGACCCCCAAGGTTGGGTTAATTCAATAGCAGATTTTAATCTTGAGTATGTTAACCATTCATGTGTTTTATCATATACAGTTCGTTCGGTATAATCCATATAGGTCGTCCCAAAATTATATCTAATAATCCACGCACGACGACTGGATTCTTTATACGGGAAGATATTATACTCAAGTCCGATTTCATTCGAAAAATCGAAATCTTTATTTCCCCATGTTGAGGCAAAAAAATTGTATTCATAGGCAGCAGACCATTTTTCATTTAAACTAAAAACAAAATCACCGTTAGTTCCTTTACTTCTGTTAATGAACAGGTCATATCCTGAATTGTCAGTAAATTTTTGATCGTTATAATTCCACCAGACTCCAAACTGTAATTTCAAATCCTCGATAACTCTCTTCGCTTCATATCTATTGTAGATTCCCATAGAGCGATAATTTTCATCGCCATTAGTCCAGAAATTACCTTCTATTTCAAAGACCCAATTATTCCACTTATCTTTCACTATCGCTTGATTGGTTGGTTTTGTAAAAGTAATTAAAAGATGTTCAGATAATGGAGTTTTAGCAACAAACCTTGTTAATCCTAATTTAAAATACTTCAGGGTCTCTTTTCGGACAACATCGTCTGTATCTGTTTCTTTTGTATTAAAAATTAACGTATCGACCATGTTAGTAAAATCATTCTGACCAATAAATTCAACCATATACTCACTTCCACCACCTCCATTTTGCTGTCTCGAAACAAGAATGTGAATATCAGCTTGATTTCTATCTCGAACAAAATTCACAAATGTAAGTTCTCTCCGTAAATAATCATTATCACAACTTGAACAATCAATATAAATTTTAGGGGCTCCCTCTAAAAAAGTATCAGAAATCGGAGTCTCTGTTTGAGCTATTGAAAGTTGCACTGAAAAAAGAGATATAAGAATAAAACTAATTATCTTTGGGTGGAACACGTATGACCTCCAATGTCATTACTAAATAAATTTTTCACATAAAAGGTCTTACGAAGATTTAGAAAATAAGTTTCGCCATACATTATGTTTTTTATATGATAATAATTATTCACTTAAAAAGGCAGGTCTCGGAAAGACCTGCCCTACAAAATTTCATTGTCGAAACCGCGGGGGTTCGACCTACAAATAACGACAAAAAGTTGAGGCATGCCTCAACCCTACAAATTCATATTATTCTTTTTGGTGACCACGGTCAAGATAGTCTTTGAGTGAGCCAAGCAGATCTATCGGTACCGGGAATATCAAAGTTGAGTTTTTCTCCGCAGAGACCTCTACAAGTGTCTGCAAGAATCTTAGTTGCATCGCATTTGGAGCAGTAGCAATAACCGTGGCAGCATCGGCAATTTTTTGTGATGCTTGAAACTCACCTTCGGCATGAATAACTTTAGCACGACGTTCTCTTTCTGCTTCAGCTTGTTTTGCCATAGCACGAGTCATCTCAAGTGGAAGATCGACATTTTTCACTTCAACAACCGAGACTTTGATGCCCCACGGTTCGGTCTGTTCATCTATAATTTTTTGCAAACGAGCATTAATTTGTTCACGTTGTGCGAGCAAATCATCAAGTTCAACCTGTCCCAAGACAGAACGCAAAGTAGTCTGGGCAATTTGAGAAGTTGCTTCAAAAAAGTTTTCGACTGATACAACCGCATCGTTAGGATTAACAACTTGAAAATACAGCACGGCATTTACTTTGATAGAAACGTTGTCTTTGGTGATGACATCTTGTGGTGGAATGTCATAGGTAATAACACGTAGGTCAACCCGTTTCATTTTTTCAACAAATGGGATAACGTATTTAAAACCAGGACCTCGAGCACCAACTAATCGGCCTAAACGAAAGACAACACCTCTTTCATATTCATTAAAAATTTTAATACCTGAGAATAAAACAATTAAGATGAATATAACTAAATAAATAATAATTTGTATCATTGTAGACCCTCGATATGTTTAGATTTTTTTTACTTTTAAAAGTAATTTATTTACAGCAGTTATTGTTACTTTGTCACCTTTTTGTAACTCTTCATCAGACTCTGCCTGCCATAAGGCACCATTGACATAGACCATCCCACCTGAACGTGCTTCGGCGGTAAGACCAACCATCCCTTCATTGCCAATAGCAGGACGCATTTTGCGATCTTTGATTATCAAGCTCATAACAATAGCGAGAAGAACACCAATTGTCGCAACGATTGAAATTAAAAGAGATTTTGAAACTTGCAGAGTTGGATCAACTGTGTCAAATAACATAGTACCTCCTAAGAAAAATGAGACCATACCTCCAATAGCTAAAATACCATGCGAGACTACTTTGAGTTCTGCAATAAATAGTGCTACGGCAAAGAGAATGAGCAGAACCCCCGCAACATTGTATGGAAGGGTTTGTGATGAATAAAGAATCAATATAAGTGAAAGGACACCAACGACACCAGGGAGAATCGCTCCAGGGTTGTAGAGTTCAATAGTGATGCCCGCAAGCCCAATTGTCATGAGAATCAAAATAAAGTCTGGACTTGAAAGGAGTTTAAGAATTTTTTCAGCCAAAGTCATTTTTATAGGAACAACTTTTCGTTTTTTCATCTGGAGAACTTTTGTCCCTGATGCTGTTTCTATTTCAAGTGAGTCAAGTTGGTCAAGTAAGTCATCAATAGATTCGGCTGTGAATTCTACGACACCCATTTCGAGTGCTTCTTTGTCGGTGATATTGACAGATTCACGAACGGCTTTTTCAGCCCATTCGATATTACGACCATGTTTTTCAGCATAAGATTTAATTTGTGCGACAGCATCGTTAGTTACTTTTTCATTCATAACAGAATCGATATCACCTCCGTCACCTGCAACAGGATGAGCCGAGCCGATATTTGTCGTATGTGCCATAGCGGCGATATGCGATGCGTACAAGATATATACACCAGCCGAACCAGCATGTGAACCCATAGGAAAGACAAACACACAAACTGGTACATCAGATGCTAATATCGCAGAGCAGATTTTTCGAGTTGTCGATGTATAACCACCTGGTGTGTTCATGGTAATAAGCAGAAGTTCGGCGTTGTTGGCTTCGGACGAACTGATAGCGTTGAGAATACGATCATGCATGACGGTACCGACCATTCGGTCGACATGAATTTGGTATACTATAGATTCAGTCGTTATTGTACTGTCTTCGTTTTCAGCATAGCTATTTTGAATGAGTGTAAAAAGAGATAAAACAAAAATTGAGATATATCGAAAGATATCTTTCATATTGAAATATGACATAGTATTGAATGATTGTCAATAACAATCGGAGACGAGAAAACTTAATTAGTGACGCTTATATTACTTTAATAGATTTGACGGGTCGTATTTGATTTTTCCATCAAAAACTGTTGCCAAGACTTTCATGTCGTAAAGTTTTGTTGGTGCAATTTTTGTAATGTCGTCTGATAGAATCACAAAATCTGAGGGATAGTCAGGGAGTAACATACCTCGGCAATGCTCCTGTCCGACTGCTTTAGCGGGACCAACGGTATAATGATAAAGAGCATCAGAGGCAGTTATTTTTTCTTCGGTGTAGAATTGTTCTCTGCTTTTTGGTTTTGCTCGCATAACAGCGGCGGTTATTCCCTCGAGAGGTTTTAGCGGTTCAATTGGTGCATCGGAGCCAAAAGCTATGTCAATATTCTTTTTTTGAAAGGTGTTAAACAGAAATGCATTGGCACCTTGTTTACCCCAGTATTTGTGAATCATTTTAATATCTGATGGGCAATGCGACGGTTGCATCGATGCGATGACATCGAGTTCTTTAATCCGTTTTAAATCTTTCCGTCTGACAAGTTGCAGATGCTCTATGCGATGTCTGGCTCCGAAGTGCATTTTTGGAAGCTGTTCGATTGCATCGAGAACATTTGAAACGGCTTTATCGCCGATAGCATGAGTCGCACAAGGGAAACCGAGCTTGGTCGCTTTTTTCATTTTCTTGAGCATTGATTTTGATGACTCAACTTCAATGCCAAAATTATCTTTTGAACCGATATACTTGTGAAAGCAAAGAGCAGTTTGCGAACCTAAGGCACCATCGGAATAAATTTTTATCCCAGAAAGCCTGAGATAGTCATCGCCTGTCCCGAAGAGAATTTTAGCTTCTAACAGTTCATCAAGAGTTGTATCAGGAAAATAATAATTTATACGAAGTCCGAGTTTTCCCTGTTCAGCTTTTTTAGAGAAATAGGCAAAACCATCTTTTCTGTCAAAAGAATGCACAGCGGTAACGCCATTTTCATAGGCAAACTCAAGTGCTTGTTGATAGAGTTTGTCGGTCTTGCTTTCTGATGGTAATGGAATTTGTTTGTACAAGTCGATATAGGATGACATCTCTCGAAGGATGCCAGTTGGTTCGTCGTTTTCAAATTTGACAATTTCACCTCCATCGGGGTTTTTAGATTTTGAGGTGATGCCAGCAAGCTTTAGTGCTTTGCTGTTTACCCAAGCAGAGTGTTGGTCTTTGGAATAGATAAATGCTGGTCGTCCGCCAGTAACATCATCGAGCATATATCTATCTGGTTGTACGAATTTTTTGAATTGGTCAGGTGAATATCCCTCACCGACAACCCATTCGTTTCTTTTGAGTTTCTGGGCATGTGCTTTGATTGTTTGTAAACATGCTTCTATACTTTCTAAACCGTGCAATTTAACACGACCTAATGAAATGGCAAAGAAGAAAAAATGGGTGTGTGCATCGGTTAGCCCTGGTGTAATAGTTTTTCCTTTGATGTCGATTTTGTGATACGATTTAAAGTCATCATCATGCTCTAAATTATTACCAACTGCGACGATTTTATTTTTGCTTATTGCCATTGAATTGACAACTAACGAATCCGATTGAGTATATATAACCGCATTGTAAAGTAGCGATTTAGTTTTCAAAATTATCTCCTTTGATACGAACATCACCAGCACGTGCGGTTATTTTTAGACGGTCGGTTTCTTCAAGAATCGGAATAGTAAATTTGCGAGACATCTCAAATTTTTCTTTTATGTCGGATACTTTGAGCTCATTGTTTTGATTGATAGTTTCTTTGATAAACAAAACAATATCATTCCAATTATCAGTTAAAAAGAGAAAGTCGGAACCGCATTTGTATGCTTGTGAAGTATCAACGATAAACCGAATAGCATTACGTGCTTGTTTGCCAAGATGAATTAGGTTTTGAATTGTCGGTGGAGTGTATTTTTTCTCTGTGAGTTCTTTCATAATTATTTCATAAGTGTTTTTCACAGCACCTTTGAGAATCATCTCTTGTCCTGTTGGAGTAAACTTGTCATTGTTTTTTAGAATCTCACCAGTAGAAATTAAATATTTCAAAAAGATTGCTGTTTTTGATTTTGAAAAAGAGCTTACCTGTTCGATTTGTTCAAGAAGCAGTCCGTTTAAGTGAGCGTTTGCTTCAAGATAAGTTTCTATCTGATTTTTGAATTGTTTGATAGCGTCAGTAAAGAATTTTTCAACGTAGATATGACCTTCAAAAATTTGAATTATTTTTTTTTGCCACATATTTTTTATTTGATTGTTGACCGCTTTCTCTGAAAAATTGGCAAGTGGTAAAATATCTTCTTTGGGAAGGATGAATTCTTTTTGCAATTCGGAGAGAATGAGTTTCTCTAAATTGATATTAGTACGTTCGTATAAATATGAATACGAATCATAATCTCTTTTACGTGGAAAATATGGCAAATAGTCCAAGACCTCTCCTCCCCCAATCGTGACCATTGGAGTCGGGAGTCTGCCAATCCATTTTTCACCAAGAAGTGTATAAAGAGGTTTGTCAGGTTTAAAGAAAACTATTCCTTTTTCGCCTGGAGATATATATTTATTTTGCAGAGTTCGTACTTCTCCCTCAATTTCGGTTGTACCGATGATGCAGAGCATTCTTCGACGGTCTTCAAGCGGAACTGGTGACTGCGGAAGCATCTCAACCGAAAGTGCGATTACTTTGTTTTCAATTGTTATAGCAGTCTGTTGAGCGGCAAGAATCACACCACCACGCTCAAGAATAGATTTATCAATACCAGTAAATGATACAGCGGTACGTTGTCCAGGGACAGCGATTTGGACGTCAGTGTTGTTTGAGTGGAGGGTTCTGATTTTAGCTTCTACATTGGCAGGAAATATTGTCACCATTTGCCCAACCTCAAGCTGACCACCACGAAGAGTACCAGTAACAACTCCTCCTATACCAGAGCGAACGAATGACCTGTCTATATAGAGTCGAGGTTTACCGATGTCTCGTTGTGATTTTATTGCTGAAGGTAAGGTATAAAGATAGTCTTCCAGCAGATCAAAGTTGTCACCTGTTTCAGCGGAGATTTTAAAAATAGGTGCAGATTCTAAAAATGAACCAGCGACTTTATCTTTTATCTCAGATTCTAAAAGTTCTAACCATTCTTCATCAACCAAATCAGATTTATTAATGACAATGATGCCATTTTTAATTTTTAAGAGTCGAACAATTTGAAAGTGTTCTTCTGTTTGCGGCATCCATCCATCATCGGCTGCAATGACAAGCATGACTAAATCAATTCCGCCAACACCAGAGACCATATTTTTGACAAAGCGTTCGTGACCTGGTACATCGATGAATGCGATAGTTTCATTGGCGGGAGTGTTGTAGAAGGCAAAGCCTAAGTCAATCGTCATACCCCGTGCTTTTTCTTCGGGAAGTCTGTCGGGATCGGTGTTGGTCAGCCGTTTGACGATTGCTGATTTGCCATGGTCGATATGTCCTGCGGTGCCTATGACTAACATATTCAGATTGAGAGAATTTCTTTTATAGATTGTTCAAGATATGCAAGGTCGGAATCTTCAATAGCTTTGAGGTCAAGAAGAAAACGGTCACTCTCGATTCGTCCGATGATCGGGTACTCTAAGTCTCTGAATTTTTTCATCAGTTGGTTTGCATTCGCATGAGAAAAAATAATTGCAACTGATGGGATGTCTGATTCTGGTAAGGCTCCACCACCAACATATCCTTTGGTCGCTTCAACAGAAAGTCCATCGGGGTTGCCCAGATTCTTTTGAATTTTCTTGGCTCGCTTGTATAGTTCAGATTCGGAGATTGAAAGCATCTTCCAAAGTTTAATTTTTTCATCCCATGTATTGTCGAGATAATACTTCAGAAGTTTTTCAAGTATTGCAAAGGCAATTTTATCCGCTCGCATAGTTCTAAAGAGTTGGTTCTTTTTAATTTTTGATATAAGTTCATTTTTTCCAACTATCAGTCCAGCCTGTGACCCAC
Source organism: Candidatus Zixiibacteriota bacterium (assembly GCA_024280215.1). Lineage (GTDB taxonomy): Bacteria > Zixibacteria > MSB-5A5 > GN15 > FEB-12 > QQUK01. The sequence goes on along the minus strand of JAJRQO010000034.1, from coordinate 52,681 downwards.
CAAGTAATTTATCACCTGAGAAACAGGTTATATCAGCACCATCACGGACTGACATCTGCACTGTTGGTTCTGAATAACCAAGAAGTTTTTTGGTTGGGACAAAAACGCCACTTCCTAAATCATTGACGACAGGGATAGCATATTTTTTTCCAAGAGCAACAAGCTCTTTAAGAGATACTTGTTCGACAAATCCTTTTTGGACAAAGTTACTTTGGTGTACTTTGAGGATAAGACCTGTTTTGTCGGTGATAGCATTTTCATAATCTTTAATTGTTGTAATATTTGTTGAGCCAACTTCAGAAAGTTTGGCACCTGATTTTTTTAAAATATCAGGAATACGAAAGCCGCCACCGATTTGGACAAGCTCTGAACGAGAGAGGATTACCTGTTTTCTATTGGCGAGTGTATTTAATATCAAAAAGAGTGCTGCGGCACAATTGTTGACAACTGTTGATGACTCTGCTTGTGAAAGTTCGGTGAGATAATTTTCGACAGCTTCTCCCCTTTTACCTCGTTTGCCATTATGTAAATCGAATTCGATATTACCGAATCCAACAGTAGTTTTTCGTATTTCATCAAAGAGTTCATCGGACAAAGGTGCTCTACCTAAATTAGTATGCACAACGATACCAGTTGCGTTGATAACTTTTTTAATCTCTTTTCTTTTTATTTTGGAAGCTTCGAAAATGATTTTAGTTACAATTGTTGTCGTCGAGATATTTTTGTTCTCTTTGAATTCAGATTTCGACTGTGCAATAACTGATTTTACTATTTGTGCAACAATAGGTCGTGGGAGTTGCTCAATGAGTAAGCTGATTTTTTTTTGTTGCAAGAGTTCTTCCACAGAGGGAAAATCTCTTAGTGTTGTTATTTTGTTCTTTGCCATAATGATTTGTTGTAGAGGATTTCTGCTACAACTCTTCCTACTGATTCAAGTGATTCTGCTGAACAGTTTTCCGGTGTGTCAAACTCTGTATGCCAATACTTGTAATCAAAATCTATCAGATCGACAGATGGAATACCTGCTGTAATTAACGAAAGGTGATCATCGGAAATCGCATATTTGACAGAGTCGATAAAACCATCAACTTGTAACTTTGCTGCAGTTTCAAAAATAATATCATTGAGCTCTTTGTTAGAATTTTCTGAGTACTGTTCACGATAAATTGTTAAATCTTTATCACCAATCATATCAAGGACAATCCCAAATTTGTATTTCCCTCTGATACCTTTGCGAGCGAATTCTTTTGAGCCAAGCATATAAAACTGAATATCGCCAGACTTACCCCAGTCTTCACCATCGACAAAAACGAAATCTACGTTGAGAGATGGTGCTTGCTGGGTAAACATATGTGCTAACTCAAGAAGAGTAGCTACGCCCGAGGCACCATCTGATGCACCATCGATTGGTTTATTTAAAAGGGATTTATCAGTTGGATAATCTGTTCTCGGACGAGAATCATAATGTGCCATAAGGACAATAGTGGGAAAGTCAGGATTAGCAACATAGGATGCGACGACATTAACCATTGGGATATTTGTTTGGGAATATAAATCAAAGAAGACAAATGCTTGTGAGTCGACTGGAATTTCTAATGAATCAAAAATCGTATAGAAAAAATCTCTGCACTCAGCAGATGCCGTTGAGCCTGGTACTCTTGGTCCAAATGCGACCTGTTTTTCCAAGTATTCAAAAGCTCTTTGTGCATTAAATTTTGGCGGAGTAATATAACTGTTTGATTGACATGAGGTCATAACAAAGCAACCAATAAGCAGATACAGTAAAGTGAAAGTAGTTTTTTTCATGTGTGTAAGGTGACAGATTTATATGTATAAGTCAATTGAAAAGTTAGTTCTAAATAAGTTAGAAACTAATTTCAGTCCAAAGCTGTACTTCTCTTGTATGTTGATTCCGTCGTCCTTTTGTATCTTGCCATCTCATAGTAATACCACCTTTGATTTGACGACTAAAGGTATAAGCGATGACTGGATTATAAGCAATTGAGGATTCATCGTTGGTAGTATTATTTATACCAATTTGTTTATCATTTTCAATCTTAGAAGAGTTGTACTTCACATTGAGAGACAAATCCACCGTTGAGTTAAATTTTAACTTTCCCAATAGCGGTATAGAGATTCCGTGTGGTGATGTGAATGAATACTTGGTAGATAAAGCAAACGACTGTTTTGTAGTTTTAGTAGTTTGGAGTCTTTTACCAGTAAGACTCGCAAAGGTAATACTCTCAGAGATATTTTTTGTTACCGTACTTGTAAGTGATAATGACCGAAACAATTTAAAGTTTACTTTGATTAACGGATTAAAATTCGTACTTGTATTTTTAGAGGTAGTAAAACCAGCTACTTTATCAATAGATTCTTTTACTGCTCGAGAATAACCAGTACTTGGGGAAAATATATCTATAAATTTATTCACATATTTTTGAATAAGTGGAAGATGTTTAAATTTTTGAATTCTAATATTGAGATCAGGCCAGCTTTCTGAGGTATTCTCTACTTCTTTGTTTAAGTCACTTGAAATAACTCGTAAATCACTCGAGACAGATTTTCTATATTTTACTGTTGTTTTAATTCCACCTAAAAGTGTAAAACCAGTAGAAAAGTCGTAAGCCTCACCCACACCCGAACTTGGGTTACGTGAATCTTCAACGGACTCTCTTTTAGCATCATTTGTTAATCCGAAAAGGTATGAGTAGCCAGGTCTTGAGAGTAATCCAGGTAATGAATTAGTAAAACTGGTACTATAATTATATGAGACAGGGTCAATCCATCCAGTTAATTTACGTAGACCTTTTAGTACTGGTGCGTAGAATTTATCTTTTTTCTTTTCTTCATCCGCTAAGACATTTTTAGTACGACCACCTCTTCTTTTTTTGAATCCACGATCACGTGTAGTACCTTTTCCACCAAAGAGAGCTTGGTGGTCAAATTTACCACCAATTGAAATATTTCTTGAAAGATTTGATCTTCTGGTAGAATTACTTCTTTCCCAATCATCGGAATACGATGATCTGAATGAGAATGAGGTGGTGAAGAAATTAAGAAGTTTTGGGTCGTAGGAAAGAGTAAATCTCTGCCCATAGTATGTTTCTAATCCGATTTTTAATTCATCTTTGTTCAAACTAAAATTAATTAGGTCTAAATTTGTTAAATCTCTTCTTGTATCATAGTCAAATGATGTTGCTAAATTGTCAAAAAACTTATAATTAATTTTCATCGATGCATTAAAACTTCTTTTAATACTTGAACGTCTTTTAAATGCTTTATCATCCGAGACGGAAAGGTTTCTGCTAAAGCTTCCTTTCATTGTCCATGTGTCTGGGTACAGTGAAAGTTTTGAGCTTGCTGCTTTTTTCAAAATTGGCACAGATTTCAGAAAGAAAAAGACAGGTATTTTGGGTACTTTTTTAATTCCAAGATTATAACTTGCGTTAACATCTACTACTTCACCAAACGAATATGGGGTATTGGCATCTTTCAAATTAGAACGCCTGTATGACATTCTTGAATCAAGCCTGTTTAACAAAACTGAGAAAAGAGGATTCCTAGTTTTCTTTTTAAATTTTAAACTGACGGAAACTGTTTTAGATTCAGTCACCCGTTGTTCTTCCAATCGAATTTCTTCAGGCAAAACAATATCAGAGTTTGTCCGTAGAAGAGGTGTTTCTACAGCTTTGGAATAAGAGAGGGAAACAGGTATTGAAGCGTTCCATGACCTTGGTAGTAACTTATGAAGATTAAAAGTCATAGAACCTCGAGATGAGGTTCTATGTTTTCCAGAGCCAAGATTATTTGATGAACCACCTCGTGTCGCAGCGGAAATTCCTCTAAAATATGGATCTCTTGATTCAAGTGAAAAGTTATAATTCATAAAGTCAGCCATATTACCAGTCGCAGAGACACGACCTGCAGTACCGACATCTTTCCGCACATCGGTCACTCTAAGTTCATCAACCCAAATATTTCCACTAATCGGTTTTAATGAATCTTCATTAATAACACCAACAGCTAAAAACTTAATTTCATTTATATTTGGTCTACCATAAACACGATATTTTTCATTTTCTACGTTGATGATTTCCCCAAACTCAACATTTTGTAGTGCGGAATCTTTGAGAGCCGTTAACTCATTAAAATCAATATTGACATGGTTCGATTCATTCCATCCAGGCACGATATTAGTGTGGTATTCATAATAATTTTTACTATCCCGCCCAAGTCTGAAGAAGAATTTAATTTTACTAATGTCAGGATTACCAGGTTCTGCTCCATCCCCTTCACCATGAACATACATTTCCATTCTTCTATACCCAGAGTACTGATCAATCGTAAAGAGATTTTTTACGGCAATACAGGTATCATGTCTATTAAGATTATCAAATGATAATTGGAGTGCTTTCTGAACTTCAACAACATTTGTTGTAGGATCTTCATACGCTTCGACATCTTTATGAACATGGAAATTTTCGTCAACGTCACTACTCACGGCAGAAATAACAAAATTCGATTTCATATCTGAAAGCGGCGAAAAGATAACAGAATCTTTCCAACTTGGTTGCACAAAATACCAGTCAGCTATTTCAATAGTATCCGAAACATTGTCTAACAATTCACCTTCAACCCAAATCCGAACATGAGAAATTTTGTTCCAAGCAGGTTGAATATTTGGATCGGAGGTTACGATTTGATCCAAAGCATCAGGGTCACGAATTGGAATACGATAGGTAATCCATGGAATCGAATCGCCTGGAGTATCATTATTGACAGCATTGTCAATATTCGGAATTCTCTCAGAACCAGCAACTTTGAATCTGTCTCTTTCGAATTCATCGTCGAGATTAATAACATACGAGAAGTATGCATTTTCAGTAGTAAATCCAGGAGAATAGCTTTCTTTATCTGGTAATCTTGCAGAACCACCATCAGCGATATTCCCCTCAGTCCCGTTGAGGAAATCATAATAATAGATATTTGAACTATCATCAAAATTGTCAACATAGAGATTAAAAATAGAATCTGGTAACGGTTGCTTACCTACTTCTGGGTTTCTAAACGAATACCAGTTGTCGCCATGCGGATCAGGATTTGCAGCAAGGTATGCATCAATATCAGCAGAGTCAATATGAGCAGGTACTTCAAATTCATCCATCAACTTATCTAAACCAGTATCTTCAGTACCCGCTAAATCAATTTCTTCACTTGCATCTCTATCTTCGGTATCAGCATTTGTATTTTTATTTATATCTTCATTGATTGCCCCAAAGTCTAAATGGATTTTACCTCTCCGACCTTTTAATCTCACTTCAAAAAGTTTGACTCGACTTTCATCAAGTGGAGAACCAAAGTATCTCATAAAGCCCCCCCAAGTTTTGACACTTGTAGAATCAATCGGATTAGGAACTTCGTCAATCTCAGAGTCATAGACTATTTGGTTAGCTCTGAAAACCATACGGAAAGTCTGCTTAACACCTGTCCCCACTTTAATATCTCTATCATACACATCTGTAGTGAGAGGAGATGTTTCTGGATTATACCAAAGCATTTTTGTCTTCAAATACCCTTTACCATCAAGTTGTTGTGGTTGCGAGGCATGTTTCCAATTAGTTCTAAATAAGCCGAGAGAGATATTATCCAGAGAACTTTCGAAATCATCAACATAAGCAATATCATTGACATTTGGATTTGGATGTGACTGTGCAAGTTCTGCTGAAATAGTAAGATTTGATTTTGCTTCTGTTTCAATAAGTGGCAGAGCGTCAATCATAGTTGTTAAAAATTCAGGATGTAGTTTTAGCGATAAGTCGGTGTCAAAGATTACAGTACGGGCAGTCTCTTGGCCAACTTTTGGTTTCCGCTCTTGTGCTTTATCTGATTTATATAAGAACGTTGAACCAAATTTCAAATCTTTACTCCACTCATATTCAGCCCGAAAGCCAAGGAGTGATTTTTTTTGAACAGCAAAGAATGGAGCATATTCAAAATCAATTTTAATTTCAGAGTTAGGGTCGGTTGCTTTTTCAGACCTAAGTGTTACTTGTCCAAAGTCATAATTGATATCATAATCTTGCCCCTTGACCAGAAGATCCCCATTGGCAGTAATCCGTTCGGAGCCGTCAATAATATTTGCTCTATTGAGCCTGATAATTGAACCACGCGTAGTTGTAACCATCTCAATAAAGTATTTACTTGCTTCCGTTTTAGTTGTCCAAGAGTCATAGTTATAAATCTCTGGAACTTTTATTTCTAACTCAGGTAACTGATAAGAACCATATGAATAGGTTGTGTCGTCATCAAAAGGAGTTCTACTTGGAAAAATAATGAGTCCCCAATCTGACCTAAAATTAAATGGGTTTTCATCAACAATTTCATCTGGAATTTCGGTATCTGAATTTGAATTCCGTAAATCGAGTCCTAATATTTCTAAATAGTTATCAGTTTTGGGTGGGATACCTTGGAAGAGAAAAGAACCTACATTTCTCTCTGTTCCTTCAAGACCTTGACGAACTTTAAATTTAATATCTTCAATAGCAGTTCCTTTTGGGATGCTATAACAGTTTCTCCACATAAGTTGCCATGTTTCATCTCTTGGGCTTGGTTGTAGAGCATCAGAAGGTACTAATAATTTAAGTCGCCAGACATTTGTAGTATCAATTCCAGTTGTCGTTGTGTCAAACACATTTAAAGTATCACTTAAATTTCCAAAGAAAGTTGTGTCACCATTTTCACTAATTATTTCCATGTAGAGCCCAATAGTATTATTTCTCGACTGAGGGGTATTGAAAACAATATAGGGAACATCTCTATCATGATAGAGTTGATATTTGGTGTCAGGAATTTCTCTTACTTTTGTATCATTACCAGTCACAGCTTCTGATTTATAGGCAGAAATAGAATCAGGTTTTACATAAAAATTGGCGATGGTCGTAATCGTATCAGCATTATAACTTGGCACTGATTCATATAAGAATATTTTTGAAACTCTATCTGATGGGACAATACCCTCAGACGGTAAGACAAGGTCAAACACCCGACGCTCAACATATTCATAGTCACGTAAATATTCTAAACTTTCTTCACCTCCAGCTGTAATGGATGTTGTTTCCGAAGATCCTTTTTCTTGAGATGCAATCCCTGTAATACGTAAATTACCAACTTGTGCTTCAGCTTTGAGACCAAAAAGTCCTCTGATACGTGATGAGTAACCAACAAATTTAGTATTTGGAAGTGACAAGGTTGTGTTACCAGCTTCAATCGATTTAAGGACATCATCTTCGTCACCTTTGTATCGAATCTGAATAGCATTGGACAAAGGAATATCTGTCTGGGAATCCTGAGAGACTTTTACAGTAATCTTTGAACCGATTGTACCAGTAATATCGAATCTGGAAACTTGATCCATAACTAAGGATGGGAATTTACTTTGTTGCACACCTGTCGTAACATCATCAGACCAGTTTGAACGGCCAGCAAATGAAATTCTTCTTCGACCTGAAATTTTAAGACCAGCCGAACCTTCTCCAAATATTTTTTCCAAACGTTTTGGAAGTGCGACTTGCAAACCTAATCCAGATCTTCTTTTTTTCTCATCAGATTTGACAATCGAGTTGCTAAATCCTTCAGCAAGAGAATTCATCAGAGCTTTTTGAATTCTAAAATTGGAATAATTTTCAGCATCAACTGAAATAGGAGTCAAATAATATTTTTCTCTTCTAACCCCGTAATACTGGGTTTCAAATCGAATAGAACCTTCTGCAAAGTTAGAAGACACTGCTCTTGGTTTATAGCGTAACCACTTGTCAAGGATAGGAAATGTTTGAGGATATATTGCAACAGAGACTTTATCTTCTACTTCTTCATAACTTGAGACAAAAGAAGGAGGCGTATCAAGCTTGGCATGAAATCCGATTTGTGCATACGACAATACAGCAGTTAATTGAACTGCTATCGAAATAAGCAAAAGATGAAGAAGTATTTTATTTTTAATTTTCACAACAATTCATAGATTGTATTTATTTTACTTTAATTACCAAACGCTCGATAGGTTCTCCTTATAAGAAATTTCCGATTGAAATCACTTCATCTTCTAATGTGATACCAAACGAATCAAACACTTTCTGTTTTAATATATCGGCTAATTCTCGAATATCTTTCGAGGTAGCGGTACCATCATTTATAATAATATTTGCGTGTTTTTCAAATACTTTTGCTCCACCAACGGAGATATTTTTTGCCCCAACCTCTTCGAGAAGCCTTCCAACGGGTAATTTACCATATTTTTCGTTGGGATCAGGTATATTTTTAAAAAAGCTTCCTGCACAAAATTGTTCAACAGGATGTTTTGCTGCTCTTGTTGCTAAGATATCATCAACTTTAGCCTGTAACTTAGTTTTATTTCCTTTTTTAAGCTTCAGTTTCACAGACAAAATGATTTCTTTTGTAATTTTCAGATATGAGTCTCTATATCCGAATTTACAGTACTCTGGAGTGACTATTTTTGTTTTTCCATTTCGGTCAAGCAGGAGAATTTCGGTCAGTACATCTTTAATTTCTCCACCGTAAGCACCAGCATTGCCAAAGACAGCACCACCAACAGACCCCCATATCCCAGCGGCAAACTCTAAACCCTGAAGGCTATTTTCGACAGAGAAATTAACCAACGACATTAAATCTTCACCAGCACCACATTCAATAGACTCATTAGCAATCATTTGCAAGCCAGAGACATCAACTTTGATGACTAAGCCATTATAACCCGAGTCTGAAACAAGCAAGTTTGACCCGCCTCCAATGACAATAAACGGTATATTTTCATTTGAAGCTGATTGCACTGCCTGAACCGTTTGGCCTACGGTTTTAGCATGTATGAAATAGGAAGCCTTACCACCCGTATGAAAACTTGAGTACTTTGATAAGTCTGTCTCAACTTCTAAAATTGCACCAAAGATGTCATGCATCTTTTCGTTTGTCATATCGGAGTTAACTTCCAGTCGTTCAGTCATTTCCATTACTTTTTAATATACGGTTTTTAAAGCTTTTTGGCAAGTAGTTAGGTAAAAGAATTTTCATATTTAAGTTATTTAAAGGTACAAGCTTATACAACTATTTTGAAGAAATTATCCTTAAAATTCTTAATTTTCTTTACTCTCATTGTTTTCGTCAATTTTTGCGTTTTCAGGAGCATCAACTTGAGGTTCTTCTTTTTTATTTTTTTCATCTACAAAATTGAGACGTAACTCATATAAGACATGTTCAATCATCTTTGCTTCATCGTCAGATAGATTATTTTTTTATCTTTAGCTCCAGCATAGTGAGCATATCGATACTATTTTGAGCCATCATTAGATCACGTTCGATTTTTGATGTCATAGGGTTGAGTACTTTTCCCATGTATTGCATAGCTGCCGCTTGGAGCGAAAGCACTATTTGCATAAAGTGTGGATCAACTTTTTGTAAGTCAGGATTCATTTTAGGCACCTCCTAATTCGATAAGTTCTTTGTTTACATTTTTCACTAAATAAGAATGCAATTTCTTGTAGTCAGAGTCAAGTTTGTTTTCATTTTGAAAGAGATATTCTAAAAGTTTTCGAGATGTTTCAAGCAGGTCCTTGTCATCACCTAATCGAACATTTTGAAATCGTAGCTCTCCAGATTGCCTTAAACCAAAAAGTTCACCTGGTCCCCTAAGTTCTAAGTCAGCCTCTGAAATTTTAAATCCATCGGTAGTAGAAGTAAAATACTCGAGTCTTTTGGTTGCAATTTCTGTTAACGGTGGATGGGCAATAGCGACGAGTGTTGACTTTTTGCTCCCACGTCCGATACGACCACGCAATTGATGGAGTTGTGCCAGCCCGAATCGTTCGGCATGTTCAATGACCATGATAGTTGCATTGGGGTTATCAAGCCCAACTTCAATAACTGTCGTTGCCATTAGAACATCGATAGAACCATCAAAAAAGTTCTGAATAATTTCATCTCGTACTTTTGGTTTTATTTTGCCATGTACCATACCGACTGATATATCTTTAAAGGTAGAAGCAGTTAAACGTTTGTACGCATCTTCGACATTTTCAAGTTGTACCATTTCAGATTTTTCAATGAGTGGATACACGATATAGGACTGCCCTCCTTTTTGGACATCATCAAGAACATATTTATACACTTTATCACGGACATCACCCGCCCGCCAAACAGTTTGAATCGGTTGTCTTCCAGAAGGGAGTGAATCAATCGTCGAAATATCTAAATCGCCATAGAGTGTCAGAGTAAGAGTTCTTGGAATAGGAGTTGCTGTCATAACCAGTAAGTCAGGGTTATCCCCTTTTGCATAGAGACGACTTCGTTGTTCAACACCAAAACGATGTTGTTCATCAATTATAACAAAACCAAGTTTTTTGAATACAACAGAATCATAAATCAAGGCGTGAGTCCCGAAGAGAATATCTATTTCTCCTTTTTGACAAAGCTCAATAGTTTTCTTTTTGTCGGCTGTTTTTTGTGAGGATGTCAGGAGTCGTGATGTAATCCCAAACTCGTTTAAAACAGAATTCCAGTTACGATAATGTTGTTCGGCTAAAATTTCTGTTGGAGCCATGAAAGCTGTCTGTAGTTTTGAGTGTGCAGCAAACAGAGCGGCTAAAACAGCAACAACAGTTTTACCACAACCTACATCACCTTGCAACATTCGAGACATCGGCGATTCATTTTGGAGGTCGGCAATTATTTCATGTAATGCTTTTTCCTGTCCACTTGTTAACTCAAAGGGAAGATTTTTTTTGAAATCAGAAAATAGTTTTTTGTTTGGCGTATAGGAATGTTTTTTTGTAATTCTGTTTTTTCTTTTCTTCCGCATAAAAACCATAAACTGAAAATCTAATAGTTCATTAAATGAAAGACGTCTTCTACTTTGTTCGACCTCTTCCCTATTTTCTGGATAATGAATAGTTTTCAGAGAGTTGTTTAACGAGAGGAGTTTGGTAGAGTGAATAACTTTTTTAGGGAGAAAATCTTTGATATTTTCAGTTAAATTTTCGAAGATATAAGTTGTGATACGACGCATCATTTTACTATTTAAACCCGCTTTGGAAAGTTCAGCAGTCTGGGGGTAAACTGGAATTATCCGACCTGAGTGAATCATAGTGTCGGATTCATCCTCGAGTCGTTCCATGTCGGGATGCACCATCTGCATGCCGAAATAGGAGCCAACAAGCCCTGAACAAGCGAAGATTTGGTTTTTTTTGAAAAGTTTTTCCCAGTATCGAATACCATGAAACCACGTAAGAGTGATAGCACCTGTCGCATCTTCCAATATTACTTCGTATCTTTTTTTTCGACCATAGAGCAAACCATGAGATTTTACTTTACCAATAATCGTAACATAGGTATCAGGTGAAAGTTTTGCTATATCAGTGACTGAGGTTCGGTCGAGATAACTCCGGGGGAAGAAAAAGAGGATATCATTTACAGTTTGGAAGCCAAGTGTTTGCAGGAACTCCGCTTTTTTAGGACCTACTCCTTTGACATATTGCAGTGGTGAGTTTAGTTTTAGTTCAGACATATTACAATTTAATTTTAAATAAGCTCAAAAGTCAATCTCTAAATAATAATTAGAGTTGAAACTTTTAATAAGGACTTCACGTAATCAAATTATCAGATAAGTTAAGGAGAAGAAAATGTTTAAAGCCACACAGTTTGTTTCAGTCCTATTATTCCTATCGTTATTAATTGTGAGTTCGTCAGTTAATGCTGAGAGAAGAGAGTATAAAGAAAACAGTGGGCATAATGCTCATCTTGGATTTGATGGTTTTACTATCGACAATATCAATATTGATTTTGATGATGACGATTTGACAGTTAAAAACATAGATGAGAATACATCATTTACGATTGACAGAAAATTTGAATTGTATATCAACGATAAACATATCACAACAACTCCCGAACAACGAAAACTGACAAAAGAGATGTATCGCTCTGTTGATATGATTATTGAAGAATCCAAGGATATAGGCTGGGATGGTGCTAAAATTGGTGCCGAAGGTGCCAAATTAGGTCTTCATGCAATTTTTTGTGTCTTTAAGTTATTATCGCCTGACTATGACACCGATGATTTAGAAGCTGAGATTGATAAAAAAGCAAAGCGTATTGAGAAAAAAGCTAATAAATTAGAACTGAGAGCAGAACTTATTGAAGATATGGCACGAGAACTTGAAGATATATCTAACAAAATGCGTAAAGAAATTCCAGAACTTCAAAAGCTGAATTGGTTTTAAGGGTTATCATCAAATTTTAATCAATGTTTGGAAATAACTTCATACTAAAGAATGAATTTCGTCGCAGTGCGAAGTAGTAAATCAGGCTACGCCTGTTTAATGGCGGAAGGGGTAGGAATCGAACCTACCGAGGACAAGATCATTGCCCCCCACACGGCTTTGAAGACCGGGACCGCCACCAGACGACATCCACTTCCGAGGACAATATATAAAAATATTAAACAACTGCAATTGAAAATTGGCTTAATAATTGAGAAATACTTCGACTATCTCAGTTTGTAAAATGAAGCATCAATCAATTTCAGGGTCGACATGTACAATTACCCGCACGAGATCATCGATTTTTTCAAGGACAGTTGCTTCGACATTATCAGCAATATCATGCCCCTCCCTGACGGTGATTTCAGGGTCAACAACAATATGAATTTCGGAGAAAATTTGCCCACCAGAAAAACGAGAATGAATATCATGGGCATTTAAAACACCATCAACTTCCTGGGCGACATTTTTGATGTTTTCTAAGACCTCTTTATCAGGAGCAGTATCTACAACTTCTTTGAGAGCATGCCATACCATCTGTCCACCAACTCGTAAGATAAAATAGGTAACAAACAATGAAGCCAATGAGTCAGCCAGATACCAATTAGGGTTGAGATAGACGCCACCGATTCCAATGAGTACCGCAACCGATGAGAGAGCGTCAGTACGATGATGCCAAGCATTAGCGATAAGAAGCATGCTTTTCATTCTCTTCCCAGCCAATAGAGTGTACCAATACATGGCTTCTTTTATTGCAATCGACAAAAAAGCAATTATGAGCGTGAGTAAAGTAGGTTGTGCTTTTTGATGTTCATAAAGAGCAGTTACAGCATTAAAAACAATTCCACCACCCGCTGCTATGAGAAGAATTCCAATGACCATGCTTGAGATAGTCTCAATTCTGCCATGCCCGAAAGGATGGTTGTCATCAGCTTCCTGATGACCCCATTTCAGTCCAACAAGTACAACAAAATCAGAGAGTAAATCAGACAGGGAGTGGATACCATCAGCGATTAATGCCTGACTTTTACCAACAATTCCAGCATAGATTTTGAGTGCTACTAACACTAAGTTTGCTACAATTCCAACAATTGTAACTTTGAAACCATCTTTGACATATTGTTCTTGTTTTGTCATATCGTATGATACAAAAAGTAAGACAAATTGAGAATAAAAAAATCCGATTGTATGAAATTACAATCGGATAATTTTCCTACCCCCGCTTTTGTCGACCATTTTACAGAGGGAAATTTCTTGACGAAATAACCCGTATCCCCTGATTTAATAATCTATTAGTTATATCGGATGATTATTTTGAATTCTGAAGTGCAATAAAATAAATAATAGAGCAAACCTGCCATAATAGCCCTATCTTGTTGTTGTTTTGTGACTTACAGGGCTAAATTGATGCAATCGGCATATTTTGAGGGTCATCAATGAGAATTGATTCTTTGATAAAATATGATTCGGCATATTGGACACCCGCAAGTTGACCGAGAAATTTTGCTTTTGTTTCCATATACTCAAAGACATCTAAACCAGGCTGAAAAATTCGTTTTGCATTTTCTGGATTATCAAATTGAGATCCATATGCACTCACTGCGTCACATTTTTGTTTGAAGCTATCTGAAATATTGACTAAAAATGAAAAGTCTGCAGTACGTGAATATGAAATATAAATTATTTTACGAGGTCGATGGGGGTCACCCTCTAAATCAACTTTTTTAAGTCCAGCAAGAAAACAAGCATCGTAACCAAGTTTTGTACAAGCCAAGTGGTCGGGGTGTCGTTGCTCCCAATGCGGAAGGATAACGAGTTCTGGTTTTGTGTCACGGATGACTTGGGCAATTTTAAATTTATTGTCCTGATTATAGGCAACGGCGGAATCCGCCATTGAGAGGTTGTTACGATAGGCAAGCCCCATCATCTCACCCGCTGCGATTGCCTCTGAGTCTCGATCAGCTTGGGTTCCAAAAGTCCCCATCTCACCTCGGGTTAAATCTAAGGCACCAGTCTTGCGATTTTGTTTTGCCATATTGATGAGAAGTCCACCACAGGTAATTTCGATATCATCAGGGTGAGCAGCAATCGCTAATGCGTCAAGATTTACCATTTAAGACATCCTCGTAATATGATTCATAATCAGTAATAATTTTTTGTGAGTTAAATTTGTCATAAGCAATTCTCGCTGCATCTTTTTTGAAAGATGTCAATCTGTCGACATCTTTCAAAAGAGAAATCGCTGCTCGTGCCATAGAAGTCGTATCACCAACAGGTAATAAAAATCCATTTTTATAATCATCAACAACTTCAACTAAGCCTGTGCCGTGTGTACCAATAACAGGAACACCACACGCAAGAGCTTCTAAAGCTGCTAAGCCAAATGACTCCTCTTCAGAAGGTAGTAAGAAAAGGTCTGAGCATGGCAATACTGCTTCTACCCTGCTTTGGTTCCCTAAGAAAATAACTTTGTCTGTAAGCCCTTTTTTGGTAACCTGACGACGGGTTAAAATTGTATCGGGTCCCTCACCAATCAGAAGAAGTTTGGCTGGTACTTCTTTAGATATTTTTTCAAAGATGTCGATGACATCTAAGGTTCTTTTTACCGGTCTAAAATTTGAAACATGAGTTATCAATACTTCGCCTTCGGCGGCGAATTCTGATTTGACACATTGTGAAGATTTTGGTTTAAATCGTTTTTCATCAAAAAAATTATAGACAACTCTAATATCTTGTTCAAGTTTGAAAACCTCTTTGGTTTCATCAGCAAGATACTTTGAGACAGCCGATAGTCCATCGGACGCATTTATTGAGAATCGAGTAATTTCATAATAAGATGGATCCGAGCCGACTAAGGTGATGTCGGTTCCATGGAGAGTAGTAATAATTTTTGGTTGTTTATCCTCTTCAGTGAGAAGTTGCTTTGCTAAAAATGCACAAGCAGCGTGTGGTATCGCATAGTGTACATGCAACACGTCTAAGTTGTAGTTCCGTGAAACTTCTGCCATTTTTGCAGCAAGAGTGAGAGTATAAGGCGGATATTTAAAAAGTGGATAGGCGGTCGTTTCAACGGCGTGATACATTAGATTAGTTTTGAACTCACCTAAACGAAATGGCATTGCGTACGAGATAAAGTGAACTTGATGACCTCGAGCGGCGAGTTGGATTCCAAGTTCGGTCGCTACTATTCCTGAGCCACCAGCAACAGGGTAACATGTGATACCAATAACCATCTATGACTCCATCTCTGACAATTGAATTAGTTTATGACTTGACTCTTCTGAGTCAATTTGATTATAGAGAAACGGAATAAATTTAAAACCATAACGTGAAATAAAGTAAGAGATATTTACAACCCGCTCCTGAAAAGTTCTGTTTGGATAAAGTGAATGCCACAATCGATAAATACGATCACGACTTTCTTTTGATTTTTTCTTATGAGCAGAAAAGACTTTTCCTTCAAAGGCATTTAAAGAATAATCAATTTTCCCAAAAATTTGTTTTGCAAAACTTTCAAGTGACTTATCAAATACTAATGAATCTTTTGAGAAATCTTCAAAATGGCACTTAATGTGATTTTTCATCGCTTGAAACTTTTCCTCGATATCATCGGGGAAAGATTCGGCAAGGATTCTATTTATTATATCTTCAATGTCACCAACTAAATCTTCGAACTTGATTTTATGTTGTTCCATAAGCGTTTGGTATCTTTTCTCAACGATTGTAGCGGTAGGACGAGCTTTATAAATCGGTGTCACCAAATCAAAAAGAGGAAAGTTTTTATGTATCTGGGCGAGATAGGCTATCTCGGCTGCTCCACCTTTTTGACTGATAACGGGAAAAAGAGCGGACTGCCAAAGAGGACGAGTCATCACATCAGGAGAGAATTTTTCAGGATGGTCAGCAATAGCTTTGAGGAGTTCTGGTCTTGTAAATTGTTTTTCACCAACTTTAAAATTATCACCATCTCTCACGATTGGTTTCCGACCACCAAGATTATAAAACAGATGTGCCGAGTCATCTTTTTTCTCAACTTGTATATGGTAACCGAGTGATTTTATTTTATTATTTGTTTCAAAAAGGTTCTTGTGGAGTTCATCCTGTTTATTAATAATAGCAGAGAAAAAGTCAATTGATAATTTTTTAACTTGAACATCACCTGGTGAGAAAAGAACCAATCCATAGTCAGCAGTCAATCGAGCCATTAGTTTTCCAAATGCCGAGGCGTAATTTTCTGATGGAGTGTAACACGTGTCGATGAGGTTATAAAGTTCATCAGTAAAATCGGTTTCGCCAAGCGACTCTTTAAGAGTTGTCTTTGCATTGGTAAGTTCATCTTCATTTTCAAAAAGAAGTTCTGCCGTTGGAAGTTCAACCTCAGGAATTGCATCGTAGGTTGTTTTAACAATTTGCGAAGCTCTATCTAATACGTAGGTATGGTTGACTTCTTCATAATCATGGTCATCACCAGCAATCCAAAATATAGGAATAACAGGTTGCCCTATTTCGTCGGTATATTGTATTGCTGATTTGACAATTGCTAAGGCTTTAATCATAATCAGAAGCGACCCACCAAAAAGACCTGCTTGTTGCCCAGTTGCGACGACAAGTGTTTTCTCATTGCGAAGGAGTTCGATATTATCAAATACTTTTTCTGATGAGCCAAATTGTTTATTCTGTTTAATGAGAATATCTGCAATTTTATCACGGTTGAATTTTTGTTCACCGAGTTCGTTTGCAACTGCGATTAAAGACTGAGAAGGATAAAACTGATTACAGTTTTCATTCTTGGAGAGAAAATCTAAAAAGATATTTGAATATCCGAGTTTTTTTTGCGGCACGATATAGGTTGCCATGCATCTGCTTTCTTGTTCTATAATTATCATACTTGTATAACTGGATTCCCCGCAAGATGTTTCAAAAAACTTCATCTTTCAAGTAGATTCTCAAATATTATTTATATGATAGTGTTTAAATCCATTTTTTCTTACGAAAGAATAACACGAGGGCAAAACTTATAGAAAACATAACTGCCAGTGCAGCAAAATAGCCATATTTGCTATTAAGCTCAGGCATATATTTAAAATTCATTCCCCACAAACCGACTAAAAATGTTGGTGGAATAAAAATCACTGTAAAAATTGTTAAGAATTTAATAATTTCGTTAGTTTTTGTAGATATTGAAGAATAATACACTTCAAGTGATGAGTTAAGAATCTCACGATGGAAATCAGCAATATCATTGATACGAACAAGATGATCATGCACATCAGAGAAATAAACCGCCGCAGTTTTGCTAATCAGGGAGAAATGTTCTTTTGAAAGACGGTTGAGGGCTTCTCGTTGCGGTAGTACAATTCGCTTGAGATGGACAATATCACGTCGAAGGGTGAAGATTGATTTGATAGTTTCTTCGTCTGCCTCACCAAGAACGTCATCTTCGACCTGATCGACATCATATTCTAAAATATCTAATGTTGTATTATAATTATCAACAATTGTATCAATCACAGCATGAAATAAAAAGTCGGCACCACGTCCAATCAGTCGTTCATCACGTGCAGCACGGTGGTAGAGATAATCGAATATCCGATGTTCATCATAATGCACCGTTACCAAGGTATTGTTGGACAAAAACAGATCAATTTCGCCAATCTTGAGTCCCTCTTCCTTGCCGATATAATCAACGATTTGGAAGACCATAAAGATATATTTAGTGTAGTCATCAATTTTGGTACGAGGTTTTTCAGAAATAACATCTTCAATAGCCAATGGGTGAAAATTGAAGTCGTGGGTCAATATAAAAGATTCCTGATCGGTAGGTTTACAGAGATCAACCCACAGGAGAGAATTTTCGACAGCAGCTAATTTATCAAAATCAGCAATACCATCGATAATTTTTACTCCCTCATCAGGGATATAGTGAAACGACTTAATCACTCTTTTTCCTCATTTTCAACCAAGGTTCCATCTTCAGAAACTTTATCAAACATATTTTCATCTTCATGCTTCGCTTTGATTTCTCTAATCGAAACTTTTTCCATATGAAGATAAATATATCCTAATATACTTATCGGTATAAGGTCTAAAATATGTAAAGTTAATGCAAACAAAACAGCATCGGCACGTCCTACAGAAAATGCCGCAAGCGAACTTGATACGGCGACTTCAAATGTTCCAGCATTGCCAGGTGTAATAGGTATCATGAGTGCCAAAGTATTAATAATCATTATCGTAGCAGCAGCAGCAAATGGGAGTTCAAATCCAAATGCTTTGAGTAGAAAATAAACAACTAAAGTATGAGTAATCCATGATGCGATTGAATATCCCAAAGAGCCAAAAAAGTGTTGTGAAGATTTGAGGAGGTTAATGCCTTTGACAAATGAACGGATAAATTTTTTGAGTCCTATATAAAAGCTCGGCCAACGAGGTTTGAGTCTTTTTTTCATTCCATTTTCAAGATTATGTTGATAGTGTAAAATCAAATAAAGAATGACAATTAGGACAAAAGTAATAGAAGCAATAATATAACTGACATACCGATATTTTTCAGGAAAGACAAAAGCAATAGAAGTTAAAAGTAAAAAGAGAATGAGACTAAGAGAGTCAAAGAGAATTTCTAATACAATAGTAGAAAAAATAAATGATTTTTTGAGACCTTCATTTTTTGAAAAAAGAAACATCCGACCAACCTGACCAGTCAACATCGGCATGACTATATTGAGAATCTGCCCTGCTGAATAAAGCGACAATGCTCGCCATGTTTGCATCGGTTTCTGTTGCGAAAGCATCAATTTCCATCTGAATCCTTTTGTAAGGACAAAAGCAAAAGAAAATATTACAGATAGAATCAAGTAAAAGTAATCGACTTTTGTAGATAGAGCTTTCATATCTTCAATTCTGATATCTTTAACACAGAAGATAAGAAGTGCGACAGCTATAATACTGCCCCAGAATTGTTTATTTTTCAATAATGCCAAGGTTCACCTATATATTACAATTATTCTGATTAAAATAGATATTTGAGTCGGCAGTGTCAATGAAATAAAGTGAATAAGAATTTGTTGTAACTGCTTATAATTCAGCAACTAACTCTTTTTTAATCCATCCCCGTCGTTTATTTTCAAAAAGGACATTATAAAAGCCTGAAGATCCAGATATAATTTCAACTATCAGACCTGGGGCTCCCTCAAGTTCGATATCTGATTGTTCCGATGCCCCTGTGTAAACTGCAGGTTTTTCAGCAATTATCACTGCTCGTTGGGTGAGATATTCATAACGATATTTAAAAGTTGTCAGTCCAGAAACCAGCATCAAGAATACAAGTGAAACCACCACTCCGATTCTGACTGGTGAGTTATTGTTGCCTAAACCAAATCTAAAAATTAAGGCGATAATAAAAAGAATGAACAATAGCGATGAACTCCAAGCTAACGTTGTCAGATTGTAGTTATCAACAATTGATGCCAAAAATGACGTAACTGGATTGAGTTCGACACCTTCCATTTGTACAGATGAAAAACGTTGGGCAAATTCGAGATTATGCCTGATAGCTAAATCGTCAGGAGCTAACCGTTTGGCTTTTAAATAATAAAGTACCGCATGCCCGAGATCACCATTTTTAAAATAGGCATTACCTAAATTAAAATAGAGAGGAGCAGATTCTATATTTTCTAAGAGAATAAGATTGTATGATTCTATTGCTTTAGGATAATCCTTTTGTTCATAAAATTTATTCCCTACCGTGAACAGAGAATCTGATGCAGATGCAGTCGCAGTCGCTGAAATTGAGAGAAGCAGTATGAAAAGTAAAATAAATTTACGCAAAAGAGACCTCCGCCATCGCTACCATAATAGATTGTGCTTTTTCTAAATCTTCATTTATATTTTCTTGTGTCATCGATGAAGATGCGTACCGAGCAAAGTCGGAATGTTTTAAAAGAGTTTCAATTTGTAAGACTAAGTCATCATCAGCATTATTTTCAATCAGAAGTATTTTAATTTTTTCTATGGTTAGCCCATGAGGTGATATATTTATTTTGTCGGCGATAAACGAAATAACTGCGGTAGAAATTTCCTCGTAAAAATCAGCGGCAGTGTTTGTAGTTGCAATCGACTTTGCCTTGGTGAGACGTCTTTTTGCTTCACGTAGGGCGGTTTTAGAGCGCACCAAACCGATATCACCTTGAAATTTTTCTTTTCGAATCCGAACAGCAATCATCCCTGCAAAAAGTAACAATGGAACTGCATTAACAACAATATAAATCGGATTTAAGAGTATCAGTTGACCAACGGGTTGAGTATCACCGAGTTCTTCTTTTATATATCGTATTCCTGAGGCATTTGAACCAATTTTCAAATCTGGAGCTGAGTATGGAACTTCTTCTGATGCAATGTAACCCTCAGGTTTTGTTACTTTGAGTTTAATAGGTTTTGTTGCAATTAATTTATATCTTTTTGCTTGAGGGTCAAAATAGTTATATGCAATTGCTGGGATTTCTACATCGCCTGGACGTTTTGGGATAAAGACCTCTTCAAATATTTTAGAACCACCAATTTTACTACCAGCTTTTGAAAGATTTTCAGATGTTGATGCTCGGTAAATCCTAAATTGATTTTCAAGCTCAGGCATCTTTGGTTCAGCTACCGATTTAATATTTCCTTGACCAGAGATTTTAATAGTTACAGAAACTGGCTGGTTAGCATCAATCTGCGTTTTGTTGGCAGTAGCTGAAATCCTGAAGCTCCCAATAGTACCTGTAAAATTATCAGGTCGTCCCTTTTTAGGAAGTGGTTTCACTTTTATTTTGACAATGCTGCTGCGAATAGAGACTTCTTCACCACGTCCAAAAAGAGAACCGAACAAATTATTACCACGTCGAGAGTTATTTTTTGATGCGACCGTCGCACGTATCATCGCTCTGCCGATTTCTAAGTTACCAATTTGAGTTGGAAAGAGTGCATATTTTCGTTCGATGATTTTATACTGACGGTTATTGATTCGTTGATTGTATGGTGTTTTGTTGCCAATAATTTCTGTCCAAAATCCTGTTGTAGTTGGCTCCGATAATTCAGGAGAACCGTAGTACTGCACTGCTATATAGAATTTTAACGTAAGAGTGATTTGTTCATTCACATACGGATTTTTGTTATCTACAATTGCTTCCAAGAAATAATCTTTTTTATCGCCAGTGGCGTTGACGGCACGTTTTGAAATCGCATCTGAAACAGTCGAGGCATCTTTGAGGACAGTCAGGTTCAGTTTATTACCTTTGTATCGTTTGTTATTATAAATAGCAGAAATTTGGTCAATAGGAAAAGTTCCTGGACGAGTTGGAATAAGCGTATAATGATAAGTCATAGATGTTTCGACGACGCCATTGTTATAAGAAAAATTAGACGAACGCCCACGTGATTCTATTTGGAACATTGAAAAAGTTGGAATATGTGGTGCAGGGAGGTTTTGAGAGTCACCTGTGACAACAATTTGGAGAGTTGCCTGTTCGTCAATACCAATTGTATCTCTATCTAATGCAACAGATATCTTAAATGGATTTTGCTCGGCAAATACGTTTACAAACGTACAGAAAGTAAGCAGAAGTATGAAGAGTAAACTTATTCTACGCATTTTAATTTACCAGTCGTTTCCGTAGTATTCAGATTGATTTATCATTTTACGTTTTAATTTCTTCTGTTGATCTTCTTCAGCATCTTTGATACCGTTTAAAATTCGTTCGGCATCCTCTTTCGACATAATTTTTCCAGCAGCTTCTTGTTTTTTACGTTCTTCTTGTTTTTTTTGTTCGGCTTCTTTTTGTTTTTGAGCTTCAGATTTTTCTTTATCAGCTTCTTTTTCTTCATCACCTTGTTGCTGGTCTTGCTCTTGGTCGCCTTCTTGTTCCTGTTTGTCTTTTTGGTCACCTTGCTGGTCTTGGTCACCTTCTTGTTGTTCTTGTTTCTCTTTTTCTTTCTCTTTGTCTTTATTCTCTTGATTTTGGTCTTGTTTGTTTTCTTGGTTTTTCATTTGTTCTTTGAGCATTTTGCGAGTAAGCTCTAAATTATATTTTGCGTCCAAATCTTCAGGGTTTATCATAAGAGAGTTTTGATAAGAAGTAATCGCATTTTCATAGTCCCCTTTTTGGAAATAGCTATTGGCAAGGTTGTAATGAGCCTGTGCTTCCAAATTGAGGTCGTTGGTATTAAGAGCTTGTTGATATTTTTCTATCGCTTGTTCAAAATCATTTTTTTGATATAAGGCACCTGCCAAATTGTATTCTAACTCAGATGAATTAGGCAAATCTTTTTCGGCTGATTTATAAAAATCAAATGCCTCAGTATATTTTTTTTCGGAAAACGCTTTGTTACCATTACTAATTTTATCAATAAAATCCTCTGCGGACACTATTGAAACTGAAATTAATAAGAAGAAAGCTGTACAAGTTATTTTTAACATAAAATAGTATACCTTATTTTTTCCGTTCAGAAAGGAAAAATTCTCCAACAACTAAAAAGAGGGCAAACAGAAGTGGCCATTGGAATCTGTCATCATATCGAGTGACCAAAGTGCCTTCGATTTCTTTTTTCTCATCATCAGAAATCTCTTCAAAAATAGCATCAAGTTCAAGTTCACCAGCAGTTGCAGCATAATATTTTCCGCCAGTCGCCTGCGAGATTTTTTTTAATATCTCATCATTTAATCTTGAAACAACGACTTCACCATTGTTATCTTTTTTATAGCCAACTTGTTTTCCATTACGGTCAACAATCGGAATAGGTTCACCATTCGGATTCCCAATACCAACCGTATATATTTTTATACCTTGTTGGCGGGCTAAAGTTGCGGTTTTTTCTGCCGCTTCACTATGGTCTTCCCCGTCAGTTAGAAGCAAAAGCACTTTATGTTTTTTGGTCTCTTGGTCATACATTCGAGTGGCAACTTCAAGGGCTGAGGCAATAGAAGTACCCTGTACTGCTGCCGATGATGGGTCCATCGCTCCTAAGAGCAATCGTGCTGAAGCGTAGTCAAGCGTAAGTGGGCATTGAGTAAATGCGTTGCCGGCAAATGCTATTAAACCAAAACGATCACCCTTGAGACGGTCGATGATTCCTTGTACTTCCTGCTTTGCTTTAGTCAATCTGTCTGGTTTTATATCTTGTGCGAGCATCGAGGTTGAAATATCTAACGCAACGACAATGTCGAGCCCTTCACGCTTTAACTTCTCAAGATGAGTTCCAAACTGTAAGCGAGCAAGTGCCACAACTATTAGTGCCATACCAATAATGAGTAAAATTGCTTTGGTGCGTTGACGAGCAAATGAAATATAGGGAGCATTTTTCATTATAAGCGGAATATCAGCAAACCGAGCAAGCAGTTTTTTCTTGCGAGCTATTGCCCAAAAGGCAAACAGAAAAAGCAGTCCAACAAGGAGCATCAGTAAGAAATGTATTGGTTCAGCAAAACGCATTGTTTTTTCCCTTTAAGGAAGTTTTCGTAAAAGTGTATGGGCTAACAACATCTCAAGTATCAATAAGAACAATCCTATATAGAGGAAATATTGGAATAGCTCAACATACTCAACATGGGACGATGTTTTCACTTCAGTTTTTTCAAGTTTATCAATCAAAGTATAAATTTCTTCAAGTTCTTTCCCTGACTTTGCTCTAAAATACTTTCCACCCGTTTTCTCAGCAATTGCTTTTAAAGTTGGCTCATCAATAGTCGTAGGTTGATATACGTATCGTTTGCCAAAAAGTTTATCTTGGTATGGGTACATAGCGTTACCAGATTTGCCAGCACCAATTGTATACACTTTTATATCCATCGCCTCGGCAATCGCCGCTGCGGTGAGTGGGTCTATTTCACCAGAGTTATTGTCACCATCGGTTAGGAGAATTATAATTTTTGATTTAGCCGTTGACTCCCTCAGACGGTTGACCGAGTTTGCCAATGCCATACCTATCGCAGTCCCATCTTCGACAATGCCAAAATCAACCATGTCTATAAAATTCAGAAGTACTGAATAGTCGGTTGTCAATGGACATTGGGTAAATGAGTAACGGGCAAATACGACGAGTCCTATACGGTCATTGAGACGTTGGCTGACAAATTTTTTCATCTCTTCTTTGGCAACATACAGACGGTTATGCGGTTTGAAATCTTCTGCCTGCATCGATGACGAAACATCGATTGCTAAGATAATATCAACACCCTCAGATGATGTTTCTTTGTATTCGGTACCAGAACGAGGACGAGCAAAGGCAACAAAAAAGAGAGCAATAGCGAGAACTCTGAGAAGTGTGAGGACAAAACGGAATTTTTGTTTGTTGGAACGTGCGGCTCTTTTTACCAAACGAATGTCAGAGTATTTTATTGCAGAGGTCGTTTTATTCCGTTTCCAAACTTGAAAAAAGAGCATGAAGGCAATAACCAATCCACCGAACAAAAATATCAGAAGAGGTGGAATTCTGCCATCAACAATATCAAATAGATTGAGAGAGAGTCCTGAGAATTCAAAGTTCATGAACTGACCTCATCTGTTTTAATGGTTATCTTGTTTTTTTCCTGCTGAGCAAGAAGCAATTGTTTCTCTTCCTCTTTTTTGAGGACATCAACTCGTACTTTTTCAATCATCAAGTGAATTAGTTGATAGTCCGACTCGGCACGCTTCTCATCAGGAGTATATTTGGCAAATTTTACTAAGTCGGCATGGTGTAGAAAATTTTTAGTATCTTCATAAAGAGCTTCTGGAAGCTCCAACTCTTTAAATGATGTCAAAAGTTCTTCGGTGGTCATATCTGTATAATTTTGTTTATATACTTTTTCATGAAAGAGTCGTAAAATTTCAGTCAAATCTATATAGTATGATTTAAATTCTGATTTAGTAATATAATCATTCTGTTTTAAGAATGCTAATTTTTCAAAAGCGATTTCCCACGCAGGACGTCGATCTACAAATTCTGATTCTTCTTCGGACTGTAACATTCTTCTCCGAATTAAAAATCCAGCAAGAAGCAAAAGAATTAAAAGTGCCGAGCCAAGAATATAGTACCATGTGTAGTCCCGTTTGAATTCATATTGCGGTTTTAACGGTTTAATCTCTTGATCTTCATCAGTGTCAAAGAGTAGTGAGATTACTTTGATTGGCACCGACTCTGAAAACATAATTTTTTGACTACCATCCGCAAGAGTAAAATGAATTGGAATAACTGGGATAACATAATCGCCAGTTGTAAAAGTTGAGAGAATAAATTTGTTCTCTGATTTAATCCTACCATCATCGAGTCTTGACTCAATATCAGGTTGGTAATCCTTTACATCAAATGCCCCTAAGTTTGCCCCAAGTGGTGGTGGTGTAAGTTCAATCGTTGAGTCATATATAATAGTTAAATTGTATTCGACCAAATCACCGATATAAATTTCGGCTTTACTAATTGACGTTTGTATTTCAACACCTGGTATAGAAACAGGTTCGCCTGAACCAGATACGTTTGTTGAGTCTGCTTGAGCAATTGAAACAGATGTAATCAACATTGAGAACAAAAGGATGATAATATAATATTTTTTAAATTTAACGTTTCTCATCAATGACGTTTCCCTCTCATTTTAAAGAAATTGATGAGCGGTATAATATAGGATTCATCGGTTCTGATATTTATAAAATCAATATTAATGAGTCTAAATTCTTTGAGCAGACTTGCATTATCTTCATCAGCTCGAGCAGCGAATTCGTTGCGGAATTTTTTCGATGAGGTATCGACCAAAAAGATTTCACCCGTTTCGGAATCCTCAAGCTCAATAAGTCCAACATTTTCAAATGTTGTTTCCCGAGGGTCAGAAATTTTCATTGCGATAACATCATGTTTGTTATTAGCAATTTGTAACGGTTTATAAAAATCCTCCGACATAAAATCGGATATTAAGAAGACAACCGATTTCCGTTTGATAACTTTGTTAAAATATTCCAAGGCAGAACTTATATCTGTTCCTGAAGACTCAGGTTCAAAAAAGAGAACTTCACGAATCAATCGAAGCACATGTCCACGCCCTTTTTGAGGTGGGATATATTTTTCTATTTTATCAGTAAAAATAATCAAACCAACTTTATCATTATTTTTTATCGCTGAAAAAGCAAGTAACGCCGAAAGTTCAGCTGCAGTTTCGCTTTTGAACCGTTCACGAGTACCAAATTTACCCGATGATGACGCATCAAACAAAATTACTACTGAAAGCTCACGCTCTTCACGAAATTTCTTGATAAATGGCTCGCCTGTACGTGCAGTAACATTCCAGTCAATCAGACGGATATCATCGCCAGCAACATACTGACGTACCTCTTCAAATTCCATACCTTGCCCTTTAAAAGTGGAATGATATTCTCCTGAGAATAAATCATTAACCAATTTTTTGGTATGGATTTCAATACGACGAACTTTTTTTAGTATCTCTTTTGGAATCATAATCGCAGTTTATGGAACCTCAATTGTGTCAAAGATTTTTGTGATAAGATCATCCGACGAGACTTCTTCTGCCTCTGCCTCGTATGTGATTAACAAACGATGACGGAGAACATCATGCCCAATCGCTTTGATATCTTCAGGGGTGACATAGCCACGACCTTTTAAGAAAGCGTGGGCTTTAGCAGCTAAGTTAAGATAGATAGTCGCACGTGGTGAAACCCCAAATGAAATCAAATCTTTTATATCACCCAAGCCATACTTTTCAGGTTCTCGAGTGGCAAATACGATATTGATAATGTAATCCTTAATTTTATCATCAATATAAATTGAACGGACAACCTCACGAGCGGTAAGAATTTCTTTTGTAGAGATGACTTGTTCAACCGTATTTTTCTCAGAAGTCGTATTTTTGTCCATGATAATCCGTTCTTCAGTCGGAGATGGATAACCAATATTCAGTTTGAGCATGAACCTATCTACTTGTGCTTCTGGTAGCGGGTAGGTTCCCTCTTGTTCAATCGGATTCTGGGTTGCTAAAACCAAAAACGGTTCTTCAAGCCTGTATGTCGTGTCGCTGATGGTTACCTGACGTTCCTGCATCGCTTCAAGAAGTGCCGATTGTACTTTGGCTGGGGCACGGTTTATCTCATCAGCTAAAATAATATTAGCAAAGACAGGACCTTTTTTAATTGTGAATTCGGAAGTTTGCGGATTATAAATCATCGTTCCGATTAAATCGGCAGGTAGTAAATCTGGGGTGAATTGTAACCGTTGGAACTTTGCTTCAATCGCATTAGCCAATGTATTCACTGAAAGTGTTTTGGCAAGCCCAGGGACACCCTCAATTAGAATATGACCGTTAGCTAAGATGCCAATTAGAAGACGCTCAATAAGATAATTCTGTCCAACGATGACAGAGCTGATCTGGGTCATCAGTTTTTCAACAAACAGAGCTTCTTTATCTACCTTTGCTTGAATTTCTTGAATATCAGTGTTCATGTGTACTCCATATATTTTAAACTATTATTGCTTTTCAAAAAATGTTCTGATTTCAGATTCTAACCTTACTACTGCCCCAGGTGCATGATCTATAGGAGCATATTTATCAACCTCTGCCTGTTTGAGCCATTTCATAATTTGCTCAGCTTCGGCAATCGACATCCCAGCTTTTGAGAGTTCATCAATGAGGTTATCTATATTGACTAAAGAAACATTAACGTTATAAGCGGTAACAAGAAACTTTGACAATGTCGCATAAAACTGAGTTTGGAAAGTTTTCATATCCGACGATGCTTCTCTTTTAACCTGTTCAAGTTCTGACAAAAATTGTTCTTGAGGAGAAAGCTGAATTTCAACAGACTGTGAATTCGTTTTCCATCTAAATAAGAAGATAATTCCGAAGATAACTATCAGAGCTACTCCGAACAACAGCCACTCATGTATCTCCTCATCTTCTTTAATTTTTGCGACAGGATTAGCAATAAGCACTTTCATCGGTTCTGTAACAACTACTCCGGGAAGCGAATCAGTCCGTTTGAGGTAATTTATATAAATTGAATCAATCAGCCCAAGCCCTGCCGAGGTTGGAATAAGTGAGTAGTTATATCTTTTTAAAGTATACTCGACACCATCTCTCATTTGAGAACTAACTGATGAACTGAATTTACCAATTTTAAGTCTGTCAATAAATGGCGTTAGCGGTTTATTAAAAAGGTATGACATCTGACTGCCTTGCCATTCGACAATAATTTCAAACTGCACAGTATCTTCAAAGGCAATTTCTGACTCTGTGAGCGATTGTGATACTGAGATTTCAGCAGAAATACCTTGGGCAAACAAAAAGATTAAAGCAAGGGTTGCTATCATTTTAGCAAAGTTTTTTGTCAATTTTTCTTTTATCATAATCATTACAGTATGTAATACATTTTTTAATCTTATTCAACTCTAAGTTTACTAATTAACATTTTTTAACTATTTTTATACTGATAACTCAAAAAATCGTTTCATTTTATTATGAAAAAATAAGTGCTACTATACCGATTCCCATACCAATTTTTAATAGTAATGATGTCGCCGCCAACATTTTCCTATTTGGATTACCCCAAAGAAATATCAAAAACGCCAGCAATGGTAAATCGACGACATATACTGTCAGAATTTTATACCAATCAGAGTACCAACCACTGAAAATCGGATAATAAGTAAAAAGTGTCAAAATCAAAAATAGAATCATAGCTACAACTACCGAAACTCGTTTCCCAAAAAGAATCGGAATAGTTTTGAGTCCCGCCTGCAAGTCGCCATCTATATCTTCGATATCTTTGATAATTTCTCTTACAAGATGAAACAGAAAGGCAAAAATCGCTCCAATCAATGGACCAGGAAGGGTCATAGTCAAAACCCGATTTATAGAAAGTCCACCAGTGATAAAAACCATTCCAGCAAGCAGAGCGATGATGATATTTCCAATAAGGGGTGCTTGTTTGGCTTTATAATTATACAGATAAAGTAAGCTAATTGCCGATAATGCGGCGATGAATACATCAAGATTGATAAAGAGTGCTAAGCTGAGTGCGATTATGTTTAGTAGTGTTGCATATACTTTTGCAATTGTAATTGATAATTTTTGTTGTACGAGTACTCTCTCGGGGCGATTGATTCGGTCGATATGTACATCCACTATATCATTGACGATATTGCCAGAAGCACAGACCAAAAATGTCGCGAGCGAGGCAATCAACGGATTGAGTATCTCTGGCTCGCCCCATGTCATCATTGCTCCAACCCAAACTGCAATTGATGCTAAAAGACAATTTACTGGTCTGATGATTTGTAGGTATGGGAGAGATTTGTTCATACAGTGAGCATAAAGAAACGGACCGCATGAGTCAACTTTTATAATCCAGTTTTTAATTGCAGAGATATACGAGGAGTATCAAATGAAAGCTCTTTGTTCCATCCAAATGATATTTTTAAAGAATTATCGTCATTTAAAATAGAGATGCCTACACCATAGCCAGAACGGAAGATTGTTGATTCGACAATTTCGTTTGATTCAGATGCTGTACGATTATAGATATAACCTGCATCGTAAAATAAAAAGAAATCGCCAGAACCAAAATTATATTGTGGTTCAAAAGTTGCAGTAAGATTTCGAATTGATGGAAAGATTTCATCTTTATAGCTTCTGATAGAGTTACTTCCACCGACTAAATAGAGTTCTGCGAGCGGCGGTAGTTCTTCATCAGTTTGAAAACTTTGAAATTTTAAATTTGTAAACATGACATAGTTGTTTTTTAAAACTGTTACCAGTTGCGTGTTAATCTCGATTCTGGACTCATTAAATGATTTTTGTGAGAGACTTGTAAATAACGAATCGTCAGAATACTTACGGTTTCCATAACTAAATTTTGAAGCATAATTAAAAGTATTTACAACTTCAGAATTTGAATAGTTGGTTTTATTGCTTATCGCAAAAGCAAGTTCAACAGAACGATATGACGGGTTCATGTCTTGCTCAACAGATTTATATCTTCCCGATAGCTGTGTATACAGTTTTTTCTTATAGTAAGTTTTCATTGAGGCATTCGTTACAAATTCATAGAACTGATTACGATAATCTCGAGTTTGCACTCCAAGTTGTGCTGAGCCGACACCGAGTAAAAAAAACGGTTGCCTATAATTAAAAATAAGCTGCTGATTGTTTTCATCTTTTTTTTGCGAAAGAAAGGAAACTTCTTTTCCTTTCCCAAAAAGATTCTGAAATTGAAATGATACGTTCCATAGGAAAAGCTCTGTCTCGGAGAGATATCCCCCACCTCCTTCAAAGAGGATATTTCTGTTTTCACTAAATGGAATAATTATATCAGCCGATTGATAGCCTTGTTTGAGCTCTTGTTTGATTGGAGGAAGAAACGAAAGGTATGGAATTCTTTTTGCGTCGTTTTCAAGAACAGACAGCAAGTTAGGAGAAATTATTGAATCGGTAATGCTAAAATATTTGTGGAGCATAGAATGATTAGATTTTTTTAGTCCCTCAAATTTCAGAGAATCTACATAGAGCATTGGACCTTTTTGTAGTGTGCAATAAAGATTTACATCAGATGATGTTATTGATGTTGAATCTATAGTTATCGTTGCAAACTGATAGCCTTTGTCTTTTTCTATCTGAATAATTTTATCTATTTCAGCTGTAACAGTTTCATTTGTCAATAATTTGTCAATGTGAACTGTTGTTGGTACAACAGAAGACAATATAATTACGCCTAAAGAGAATTGATCCCCCAATGTAACATGAAGAGTATCATTTGATTTATATACCTGAGAATTGAGATAACCAAGATTGACTAAGTATGACGAGAGCGAATCAATATTATGTAGAGCTGTCTGTCTGGCAATCTCATTTTGTAACGACACACTGTCACTCTCGGAAAACTGTAACACTTCAGCACTACAAAGAGTAGTGTACAGTATGACTAATACAAACTGAACAATCAGCCTATGCTTATTAAAATTGTGCAACAAATTCAGTCCTCGCAAATATACGTGCTTGATTGCTGTCTGAATGACGCCCTTGAATTGTCATGTTCAGGCGAAATTCTTTTTTTATTTTTGCTCTAAAAATTACCGACCATATTGCACCTTGGCTTCCTGGTCGATTATCTGTTAGCAGATAACTATCTGAACCCTGCTTATTCGATTTATAGAATTCAGAACTTATTTTTAGTTCAGTCTGTTTTTTAAACTGAAACCTATTTTCAAGTAGCAGAATATATAATTTTGAATCTTCTAAATTGGCGTCCTCTGAAGAACGGTACTTAAATTGAATCGCGTAGTCATTATTTCCTGCAAGTTTTTTAATCTTACCTGAGAGAGCAAAGCCATTAACATCACCATCGCGAAAATAATACTGGTCTCTTTGGTTACTGAAATATTCATATTTTTGTTCGAAATAAAATTTTTGAACAGATTGATTAAACATGAAGTCAAGCGTCAATGATTCTTTCAAACGATTAAGCTGATTGATATAGCGTTGTTCTTTTTGTTGTAATATATTAACAGTAAAGAAATGCCCACCCTTAATCGGGAAAGCTTTCAGACTTGCTTTTTCAGAACGGTTATAAAAAAGGTAGAGTTTTTTATCATTTGAGTAAAATGGGATAATCCATGCCGTGCTTCTTGACTCGTCGGCAAAAAGTTCCTCCTTGATATTACTATGATATGTAAGAGAAGCCTTTTTCCATCTTCTCAAAACAGAAAATGACTTTTCGCCTCGCTTAACATCGGCTGATTCTGAGAGAAGTTCTTCTACGACGATAAAATCCCCGCCTGCTTCAGGGACATACTGACTATCCCTGAAAATATAGTCCCCCTCACCATCGTTTACTTGAAGATAACGAATCCCTTTACTAAAACGAGTTTCATTTGATAGAATATATGAAGATTGAATTTGTAGATTTTTCTTTCTATTATCATAGGTGAAATTTGCCCTTGTCATAAGAGAGGCGTCATCTGTTGAGGTAGTCTCAATTTGTTGATAATGAATTTGCAACTTATAATCTAAGAGTTTGAACTTATTTGTTGTCACAAACTGTAACCGTCTTCTTTTCTTTTTTAACTGCCAACTTAGGGAAAGAGAATCTTCAGTATAGTATTGAAACGATAGTGCAGAATATTTACTTGAAAGTTTCAAAATGTATTCGTCATAGGTAAAGCCAGTCAAAATTGAAGTATAATTGTTTGTTCGCTCTATTCGATTAAAAGAACTTGTCATGTTGGTACTACTTGAAATTCTATATGTACTTTGTAAAAACAAATTATTAGAGCTACCAATTGCACTAAGTGTATCGGTCAATTTAGTTTTAATTTTTTGTACATCAGCTTTTATACTAAATTTCTTGAATGGTCTAAAATTTGTTTTCAGAGAATATTTTTTTGCATTAAACTGATTATTATAGTCTAAGACGCTGTATTCTGGCGTAATTTGAAATGATTGCGTGAGAGAAATCTGAGAAGCCAGAGATAAAATTTCCTCATCGCTGGTAAGAATAATTTGGGCAGGTAGATAAAAATCGTATTGATAATCTGCCTGATTGACTCTGCTTCTTTCCTGAAAACCATTTTCACGTTTACGGTACGATGCCAGCACTCTGTTTTTTGAGTCAATGAATTGTTTCTTATAGTTAAGGTTATAATAATTTTCATTCTCAGCCTTAACATCATTTGCAAACAGGTTGTTAATTTTTCTACTTTGCATCCATTCGGTTTGTAATGTACCGAACAACCCATTTTTAATTTGAAATGAGCTGGTCAGATAATCAGTCTGTTTGGGGGTACGTAATAAAATCAGTGGTAAATAATCTCCGTTGTTTGAACCTACATATGTATACTGATTACCACCAATATAAAGATAGTCCCCTTTGCCTGCTTCGACAAACGAGAAACGGACATCATAATGCCCAAGTTCTTCACCAACAAAGGTGTAAATAGTATCAGGTAGAGAGTCTAAAATAAGTTCGTAAGCACCAAGGGTGTCAGAAAGTAGACCAGACTTAAAAACCAATTCATCACCTGATTGGCTGGCGAGTAGTAGTTCATCAGACTCAGAAAATGATTGTGAGAGATTTTCGTCTTGATTATCCCCCTCACGAATCCAATTGAACTTGAAGGTATATGTTGTATCAGTTGAATATAAATTTGTTGTAGCATGCAAATATTTTTGTTTATACTCAGACGATAGTGGTTCAAAATCTACGACAATACGACTCCGACTGTCAATGAGGTGGTTCACGTTAAAGGTTATTTGTCCATTTGGGTAATCCAAAGTGTAGTCATCATTGGTTCCACGCTTGAGCTTAATACCATCAAGCCACACAGTTTCTGAGCCTGGAATTATCGCTTGTCTGGCTCCATCTGATTTTATCTGGTAAGGACCTTGCTTGTTAATAATTCCTATTAGTGAGACTGAACGATACTGCCCTTTCGGTCGAGCAGCAATCATACCGAGTTGTATGTTTTTATTTTGTAGAGCAACATGAAGCCCTGAAATCTTTTTTTCTCTTTGAGCGTTGCTCTCATTTGACAAAATTGTAATATCACCTATTTCAGTTTTAAAATTTGGTGATTCTATCCGTAAATTAATTTTGTCTAATTCATTTAAACGACTATTAGAAGTTCCGTAAGTAGGATTGTAACCTCTATCGGAGATTGTTCCTTGTAAAGTCAAATTTTTAGCAAGTTGTCCTGACAAATTCAAATCTAAAGTTTGATTAAAACCCGCATTGCCTGATTTTGATGTTGAGAAGCGAAATGATTTGGAGCCATTCATTGTTATATCGGATGATGTCTGATTAGTAGAATTCAAATTCTGAGGGATATAGATTTTTGCTTTTTTAGATTGTGGAGTGAGTATAGGTAGGGCAGTACCATATTTTTGTTTAAGCCATGAGGGTAGTAATTGGTAGCGTACGGTCAGACTATCGGATGAATTTGTTGAAAGCAACAATTCAAACCGCATAAACTTACTATTAAATTTGTAATCAATGTCACGGCGTAAAATGGTATGATTAAGTCGTAGAGTATCTGAATTGGTAATAATCGTGTGTGAGTTCAGTTTAATATGTTTGGGAATTTCATCACCAACATACATAACTTTTATTGGAGAAGCATCCGTATAGGTTGAAAAGCAGATGAAACAAGCAAGAGAAAGTAAGAGGTAACGCACACCAACACCTACTATTCATCTATAATAAGTTTACCGACCACAACCCTGTCATTTCCAGTATCAGTAATAAGTAATTGGTCTTCAGAAATAAAAATTAAATCAGATGGGTTAAACATATTAGCTTTATCCCCAAGTAACTTTGAATCAATTTCCCCAATCAAATAACCATTTTTATCTAAACAAAAAATTGACCCTAAATAAGAATCTAAGATAAAATATTTTTCATCTTTGATTGTGATTGCAGTAGGATATTCAAAGTAGTCATGTTTGAATTCTGTTTGAAAACTTGCATACTCATCATAACGAACAACTCGCTTGTTACCAGCATCACACACTAAAAAATCACCATTGAAATCTCTAATAATTTTTTCAGGTGACGACAATTGGCCGCCTGAATAGCCGAACTCTCCGAGAGAATGTGAGTATTTCCCAATGTTATTAAAAATTGCAATCTGGTTATTATCTCGGTCAGCAATCCATACCTCTCCGAAGTTAGTGAAACTAATTCCTGAAGGAAATCCAAATTTGAGAGGCTCTTCCTCATCGGAAAATAAGATTTCGTCAACATATTGTAGTTGCGAGTTAAAGCGTGCGATACGACGGTTCTTTTCGTCGGAGACCATCAGATTTAAACCATTATCAAAACTAATATACGTAGGGAAATTAAAATTTCCCTCACTTGCTCCAAAACCACCTATTTGTTTTAGTGGATTGAGTTTGCTATCAAATTTCAAGACTCTATTATTACCCGCATCTACGATAAAAATATTTCCAGAATAGTCAAGAGCAACTCCGATTGGTTTATTAAGCGGTACTCCAAAAAACTCCCCTTTTAATTCTTTTTCAAAAACAAGATTCATCTGTAACTGCCGAGTTGTTTCTTGAGGAATAACTTTTTCATCAACTGATGAACAGCCAAGAGTTACAATAAAAATCATCAAGCAAACGATACGCATATGAGGAACCATTAAAATGGTGTAAAGAGCGTTATAGAGAATTGATTATTTTCACTCATCGGATTCAGAGAAAATTTATAGTTAAATGAGTTGTTTTTTGAAATATCAATCTTCTCAGCATTTTTATTATGTCTATTGGCATCACGGATTGCATCAATGATTGAAATTATTCTACTACTGATTGCCGCCATAATCATAAAGTTCGCTCTATCGTATGCTGAGCGGCTACTGTTCTTATACGTACGAAAGGCTTCCCTGTCGGCATCCGATGACCATTGCCAATAAGTGTCCGATGAAGAAAGATAGGCTCTCTCTGGGTCTGAGACTCGTCCGAGCGAGTTAAAATCTTCAGATGAATTATAGAAACCAACCCAGTCAAAGAACTCGTCATCTTTATCTTCAAGCGATGCTCCCGCATTGCTTGATGCAAAACGAATGGCGTCATCTTTTTTCCAATCACCATATTTATTAAAGGCAAAATAACTCAACCAAGTCGTTGCTTCAATCGCAAAAAAAACTTTGGATTTAGTCCGATTTCCAACATAATGTTCACCTAAGCCAGGTAATAGTGCGGAGTATAAGGCAGCTTTAAGAGCAGATTTTTTTTGAGAATTTTTATTACTCAGTACAGTTGAATTTTTCTTACCTTCATCGGAGCCAAGATTCCAATTATCAGTTGCCAGTAATATTGAATTTTGTAACTTCGTTTGAATCGGAGTTTTTGATAATTCAATCGCCTGAGTTGGCAACACCATAATCAACAACATTGTAACAATTATAATAGCACTATAAATTTTATTCATATGTATCCTCTTAAAACTTCATGCTCAAAGTTATGTATGGAGTGTCTCTTTTTACATAGAGACTTTTAAATGATGCTTCAGCAGAAACTGATGAAAAACCAGAATTGCTATTTTTATTATTTTTCTTAGCAGTTATCATCGCTTCAAAACCTGAAATAATTCTATTTATCATTGAAACATAAATCATTTTTCTGGCTTGACTATATTTATTATTAGCATCATCACGCATAATTTCATAGGCGTTTCTCTTGGCGGAGAATGGTACTTGTTCTGGAATATGAACTCGATCAAACGGATTATTCACACTATAATCAGAAAAAATTGAACTGTCAGAAAGCAATATGGCATCATCCCAACCCCATGAAAACTGGTCATACTTTCCCGTCATTTCAAAGTACTGTTGGTCATTTGGATCGTCAGGCAGATGATGACTCATTTCTGGATATAACCCAGGGTTCGCATCTCTGTCGGGATATGTCCAGAGGAGTAAAGAGTCGTAACGAGATTCAATCCAATGATCACGATTGAATTGTTCATAGTCATCAGTTAAACTTTCGGCATCACCGTGCAACTTAAAATAGAAGACCCAACTTGTAATTTCTGCCCCTAAGAATGCCAGAGATTTAACTTTGCTACTACCATTATAATGTTGTCCCCAACCAGGAATGAGCATTGACATCGCAAATGCTTTCCCAGGTGATTTATAGGTCACATCTTTATTTGAAGAAGAAGCACCACCATTATATGTTATCCCATCAGATTCTGTTGCTTGATATTTTTCATAACTAATCTGATTATGTAAAAGAGAGAATTGAATCTCGGCTTTTGCGTTATCGAACTCGGAATGCGTTAAAAAATCAGTCGCATTCAAAGTTAAAGGGAAAACAAATAACAATGTTACAAGTATATATTTCTTCATCTCTATATCCTTATTTTATAATCGAAATATCTGTGTATGATGTTTCTTTGCCACTATTAAATTCAGCAGAGATGACGCAACGGTATACTCCAGGTGTCACACCAGAACATTCCCATACAACTTCATTGTCAACCATTCCAGTTGATGGTCCATCGAACCGACTAATTTCTTTACCACTTAAATCAAATACAACTAATTCAACCGAGGATGCATCTTCTCCTAAGAAATATCGAATAGTTGTACTTCCTGTTGTGACAGGGTTAGGATAGTTATAAAAAGATTTCTTAGAAAGTTTGTCAGCATACGTCTGAGTAGATGGTAATTTTGATGATTCAAAATTAAGATTCCCTGATGGGTTATTACCAGCCATCGGCCAAAAATTGTAGGTGCTATCAGCATCAACATGCCAGAGATAGAACCATCCATCAGCACCGAGATAACCAAGTTTTCCACCCATCGCATCGTTTAAAAATACAGCTGAGCCAATAAGCTGTTCACCACCAGAAAGTGGGAAGTCCTGTGCCATTTCTTCACCAAAGGCGTAGAGATTACCAATTTCAGTAGGCATGACAAGCTCTACCCTGCCTCCATCTTCAATGTCAGCAGCAATCAATGAATGACTCACTCTGTCATTTGGATATTTTTTATTTATTTCAATTGGAAAAGATGTTTTGATTGTTAATTCGTAATTGTATGCATAGACAGCATTGGTACCACCTATGACAATATCAGGATAGCCGTCTAAATCAACATCTGAAACAATTGGATTTACAGTGAAGTTAACACCCAAATCTTTTACATCTTTAATAGAAATATTATTTACTGAAAGAGCTGAATTTATCGAAACTAAAATAATTTTTCCATCATTGGTGGCTGCGACAAGCTCTTTAGCACCATCAAGATCAAGGTCAACAAATATCGGACCTAAGGTATACAAATCACCCAATGCCATTGAATCTATAACATTGCCATCAATAAAATACACCGAAGTCTCAAGAGAGTCGCCTGCTATAAGTGCAATACCATTGTCGACTCGACAAATACCATGGTATAAATCATTGTCAAATTGTCCGAGAGTATCATACGGACTGAACAAGGAATCTTTTCGTAAAATATATCCTCGGTCGGTTAAGACAAATAATCTGTCACCAAATGTCATAGCAATTGGATTACCTAAGTTTCCCGTTGTAAAAGGAGGTGCCGCAATATCAGCTTGTCCATTATTGTCAATATCACTAACTCGATAAATATCAATTCGATTGTTGATACCAATAGCAATAAGTTTATTCGGATCGTTATCATCAAGAAACTCTCCCGTAACTGGTGTAGTGAATGCCTCGGACGTCAGTTTTACAAACAATGGAACCTCATGAACTCTACCCGGATGTATCGAAGCAAACGATGAATCTAAATATGGAGGACATCCGCATGGGTCAATCATCTCTAAAAAATCTTGTCCCGTTGTTGTCACTACAGAGAGTAAATCTTTTGAGATAACAATTATTTCATCAACCCCATCATGATTCAAATCATCGACAATTGGTGGAATCGGAATGACTGAATTATCGGAGCGAATAGGTGAACCTACTCGTACAGGAAAGTTTTGCACTAAATCTTCAGTAGTTACATCAAACTGAATAACTGAATCCATAAGTTTTGGTTTGATTAGAGTCGTATCTAACACTCGGGTTATATTGTCAATAGAGATTCGTGTATTGTTGCCGGAGTTATCAATCGACTGTGGATTGGAGTTTGGCGTAAAAGCAGTGTTGCGATCATCACGATACATATCTTCCTCACGCCCAAAACCAGAACGATAAAACCCGCCAAAGTTTACAAAACCATCTCCCTCGACTATCGAAATAAATCTGTCTACAGGCGTACCAGTAATATCCCACGCCCATTGCAGTTGGTTGTCATCAAAGTTTGATTCACCATCAAAGTTATAATCTAAACCAGCGACTCTTTCGTCAATATGGTAGATAATAAGCCCCGAACCAGGAAGTAGAGCGTCGTATTCATTTGTTAGAATAGCATTGATAATATTATTATTTACATTTCGTTCACATGGAGTTGTGGTACAATAGGCAGGTCCCATAAAGACACCTGTTGTAGAATCAGCCAAAACACCAGTCACTTCCCCGTCGACCTCGACATTTCTATTTTCAAGTAAATAGTATTCTTTGTCAGAGATTGGTACGCGAGCAATTTTAATACCCGATGATACAACTTCCGCAGCGACCAATTGAATATCAGAACCTTGTCTGAAATCGACAACTTCTACAAACCCAAGATGTGCTCGTGACCATGCCGTTGGGAACACAGGAATAGCACCAAAAGTACGTCCAACTTCAAAACCAAAATCAACACCTGTACCAAAACCATTGTTATCCATCAAAGCAAAATCGCCAAGCTGACTCATAAAGGTTGAAGTACTGTACAAATCAACCAAACCAAGCTGGTGACCAAATTCATGAGCCATAACAGCATTGAGGGCGGTGGCTCGGTTGTCCTGCGATGCTGTTTCTGGCATAAGCAAAGCACTACTGATAGTATCCTGCCCATTATCAACGATAACTAAGTCACTATCACTGGCAACAGCATATCTTATAAAACCGGTGAATAAATCGCTGCATGTCTCTGGAAAACCTATATCATTCTGTCTATCAGAACCAGCATGAAACATAAAGATAGACTCATATTGTCCGAAGTCAATTTCTGGTGAGGTCGTATCAGCCAGCCTGATACCATCACGGAAATAATTTTCCAGTCCGCCAACGACTTCCGAAAAATCACACTTCCCATAATAATTCATTGCAAATGGAAGTTGGTACACTGAGTCCTGTTGGGACGGGAATACATCCCAAGAAAGAGTAATTTTTCCTTCAGAGACAACTTCATAATAATTTGCTAAAGCTCTCAGATGTGATGAGAAATAGGCTGTATTGTGTGGAGGTGGATCGACTAAATGTCCGACAGTTGCTATAAGAGCCGCTGAATCATACGGTGACATATTCATCAGACCATTCCCTGTTGTATTAGGGTCGTCGGTTATTTCTTCTTGAAAGTTAAAACGAAGCACTAAGACTTTTATCGTATCTAAAAAATCAGCAGCTAACGCATTTGATGGTAGCGACCACGGCTTGTCTCTTTGAAGATATTTCTCCATAAGACCACCTGTGCGGGGGGCCAAACATTGGTGTCTAACTCTATTCTCCCCTTCGATAGGATCAGATTTTATTTTTTTACCAACATATAAGTTACTCCTTGCGACAGCAATTGAAGCAGTCGCAAGAGTAAGCAATATTACAAAATTTATTATTAAAAGCAGTCTTCCTGACAGCAATGGATCACTCCTATGATTTAAAAATCATTTATGGTAACAACTCAAGCGAAATACGTAAGGTATTTGCAAGAGGAGCATTGGTCGAACTTGGAATATAAGCAAAATCAAATTTAAACAAATCTGCAGGTTTTACACCAAAACCAATTGTTGGGGCTTTGACATCACCTTCGTCATCGTAAATATATCCAAGACGAACGGCAAAGAGATCAGAGTAGTTATACTCAGCACCACCATTGATTACCAATTGTTTAATCTCTTCACTAAATCCATCATTTAAACCAACCAGAGATTTATTTACTTCAGCAGTGAAGATAGCACGATTATATTCTGAATTCAACAAATTTACTTTAAAACCTATAGCAAGGTTTCTTGGAAGTGGATCCGACTGGGCTGCATCGATATATGAAATATCTGGTCCCAAGTTTGTTACTGCCATACCAATATCAAATTTATTAGATACGTTCCATAAAAGTCCAAAGTCAACACCAAAACCATGAGCAGTACCCGCACCTTTTTCAGCACCAGCACCAACTAAACTCAGATGTGAATATAAATATTTAAGAGAGAAACCACCTTTGAGATTATCCAGAATTGAGCCACCATAAGAACCAGTAAATCCAATATCAAACGGTTCGAATGTTCCCTCAGGATTTCCTGATGCATCGGTTCGGTTTACGATACCATAGTTGATATACGTAATATTACCACCAACTGTACCCAGTCCACCAATACTTGTCACACCTGAAAGGAATCCATAATAAATATCATCGGTTAGTTCTGGAAGCCACTTGGCAAACATAACAACAATATCAGAACGACCATTTGCTTTGATAGTAATTCGACTATCAGAGGCATACCAAATTTCGCCACCAAGAGATTTAACACTTAAAATAGACGAGTTCCCCATACCACCAATATCAACTTTTGATAATGATGTACCATTCAGTTCATACAAACCGTGCTTAGAACCAATAAATAGTCCGTTTCCTTTTGAGGCGATATCATTTATTTCAAGAGCTAAAGGGTTATCGTATACGAGTAAAGCTTGTCCTTCTGTAAGCACGGCTGATTCATCTAAGCCATTAAAAGTTGCGATAAAACTTGCATGCTCATTGATACTTAAATAAGGGTGAATGTTTTCAGTAGCAATATCGGTGAATGTTTGTCCAGCGGTTACATTGATAGTGCGATATCCTGATGCTTTCCAGACACCATCTTTAAACATATACAAACCAAACTCAGTTGCAATCCAGATATTGTTGGTACCAATCACGTAAATTTCGTTAATTTTCCCTTTTATACCTAAAGCATAAGGAACCGCAACTGGTTTTCCAGGTTCGATAGTGAACTCATTCGGAAGGTGTGTTGTTTGAGGTTCGACATCCTGTACAATTTCTTCTGCTTGCACTTCTGTAGCAGTTGTATCAGTTGTTGCCACGTCAGTAGAATCATTTTCAGTTACAAAACCTTCATCGTAGTTTGCTGCTTTTTCTTGAGCAACAGCATCACCATTGACATTTAATAATTTAATTTTTTCAGCAATGAGACTAATATCAGATTGAGTTTTGAAAATTGAAATTTTTGTCGCAATTGATTCAAAGGTATCATCTAACTCGGCTGTATAATAGTGAGAGCTTGACCATACGTTGCCATTGTAATGGTATAGTTGCCCATCAATGACTGCCCATATCGTTGAGCTGTTTCCACTACCAATACCAGTTACTTTACCATTTTCAACACCCTCAGGAAGATCAACATTAGCAAGAGTATTACCACTGTATTTTACAATACCGTTTGTTGTTCCGATATATGCTTTTGAACCAATAGATGTAATCGAAAGGATATGCATAGATGGGAGACCATCTGTTGTAGTAAAAGTTTTCCAGCTTCTACCATCAAAAGTATAAAAACCGTTGTCTGTTCCAATCAGTAAAATAGTACCAATAGATTTAATCGTTGTTAACTTACCAGAGAATAAATCAGAATATTTTATTTTCAACTCTTCAGGGATAAAACGAGTTTTAGATTTTTCAATAGCAAAGTTAATTCGGTCAGATTCTTTTTCAGAAAGAGTTCCGTCAGACATGCCATCTTTGAAAATCTTTTCGGCATCAACAAACCGTTCCCAGTTGATTCGACAATCTAAGTAAAGAGTCGTCAATGAATCCAAGCCAGATTTAATTGCTTCTCTATCATTGTATTCAACAGGTACTGCCGCTAAGACATCAGTCGCAAATTTCTTAATTGTCTCAAATGAACGCTTAGAGTTTGCTGAGGCAACTTTTTCTACAGCTATGGCAAGAGCTTCATCATTCTCTATAGAAAAATAACTTTTTACAATACTTGAAACTGTTTGAGTAGTTTTAGTTTGAAAAGTTTCCGAAGTAAACCAATTATGATTATCAAATCGAGCTAATCCTTGTGCTGAAATTGTCCAAATATCAAACTGACTATATCCAGAACCAGAACGTGCTTTTACTGTTGTCATCGCCGTCAGAGGTTGGAGATAACTTGGGACATTTTTATTTTGCCAGTTGTTTGACAATGGTGTAGACCCTAAACCCGCAGGATTCCAATGGGTAGCTGTGGCATCATCTGCAACAGCAACATACGCTTCTCCCATACCAGCAGCTCTGGAACCAGGTGCAATACGTAAATAAAGCAAGGCCGCATCGGAAATGTCGGCAAAACTTTGAGGTACCATAGCAAACAGTATTAAAAGGGTGAGTAGAGAGAGCAAATGCTTTGATCGTTTCATACAATTCTCCTAAATATTTAATTAACTAAAATTATTTTTCCAAATGATTCCACTTTTTCAGACCCATCAGATGGATATGCAGTGGCTTTATAAATGTACACTTCTGTTGCAACTCTATCGCCGTCAACATCTTTTCCATACCATACTATATCGTCATAATATGTTGGTTCGAGATACTTCCGAGCAAAAGTTTTTATTTTTTTTCCAGATAAAGTAAATATATCTAAAACAAATTCATTGACTTCCTGAGTTAAACTGAATGAAAAACGGGTTGAGCTACTCATAGGGTTTGGATAATTGAGTAGATTGACGATTTCAAGCTTTGTAGTCGACTTAATTTCAACATCAAATTCAACCGTAGCAAAATTATTGGCATTATCCCAAGCCTTGACTTTAAATGAATGAACTCCTACTGAGAGTTCATCAAGCGGAAATTCAAGTGAACCATCTGAATAACTATCTGTATTGAATGAAAAATAGGATGTTAAATTCAATAGTTTCTCAGGCTGATTATCAATCTCAAGTGTAATACCATGTCCTAAACCACCAGCTAAATTCACACCAGTTTCATCGT
Organism: Candidatus Zixiibacteriota bacterium; assembly: GCA_024280215.1. Taxonomy (GTDB): domain Bacteria; phylum Zixibacteria; class MSB-5A5; order GN15; family FEB-12; genus QQUK01. The sequence goes on along the minus strand of JAJRQO010000034.1, from coordinate 8,819 downwards.
TTAGATTGAGTATCATAGCATCCCCCTCATTGATATAATCACCTGAAACAAAATTATCATGATTAGTAAATGAGACAACAATTTCAGGACCTATAGAATCAGTTGTGACAGCAATAGAATCTGAAATCGAAATCGAATCTATCAAACCAGAAGCATCAACCGAATTAAATGATGCATAAACTGAGACTTGAGCCCCTTCCCCACCAAAACCAATATCAAGTGGTGAGACAAAGGTGAAGTCAAACTGTCCACCTATGACAGATGCTGCACCACGGAAAATAGTTGGACCATTTGTCGAATAATCTATTTCATTTGTAACCTGGCCATTGACATTTGTAAGCTGGTATGTTTTATCTCGTTTTGAATCTAAAACATTGATTTCTAAAACACCATTTTCAGAGATAAGATTACCATCATTATCAACGACTGTTCCAACCACTTGCGTCTGCCCTAATGCAACTAATGAGTCAATTTGAGTAGAGAAATTTATTGTATACTGTGGTCGTGCTAATTTGGTACATGGATCACCAAAGTAGAGATAATTTCGATCATTTATAATAGGTCTTGGGGTTCCACCAAGATACTGACGTTCTAATTTGGCTGTGTAAGCAGCTTCACAAATGGTAAGAGACTTATTCGAAAATAACATATCAAAAACTTTTCGGTTATAGAGAGCATTGTCAGAAGAATAAACTAAGCGTGTAGCTGATAAAACACCTATTGCCCCACCTGATGGCATAGCTAAAAGTTCTTCAGCCATTCCCTCACGACTTGGATCGTCATAGAAGCCAATTGCACAAGATGCTGCTATCACAAGAGGAAGTTTTGTACTGTTTGACAAACGTGGTAAATCACCTGAGCGGTTGAAAACATTTTCATGTGCCCAGACATCAGGATTGCCATGTCCTACATAATTAACAAGTAGAGAACCATCATTGAAAGCATCTACAATTTTATCATTCACCTCAGGTTTTTCACCATTTACAAACGGGAACTCCCAGAGATAAATTTTATTTCGATTAAATGAAAGTGGGAGATGATATGTTTCCAAATTTTCTGTTTGAGTCGTATGAAATGTTTCGTTATCAAATGTACCGTATTCATCATCAGCGACTAAAGAAATATTATTCCTCCAATCACCAAAATTTTCAGGCGATTCATACAATTTAATTTTTTCTGTTATAACTCGTACATCGGATGGTGTTCTTACTGGCCATCGGGCAATCATCATATCAAAGCCTTTATCAAATGAAAACTCGGAAGCATCATACGATGTGTCTGAATCAAGGATTCCAAAATCTCCGAAGTAAACATAATTGTCATCTGATGCAGTATTGTCAGTTTTATGAGTATATGGTGGTACATAGTTAGGCATATTTGTTGAAAGATTATTCAAAAAATCATAACTACCATCACCAACGAGCAAAACTGAAGATGGCTTTGGTGAGTTATAGTTTTCATAGGTAAATTTTAAAAAATCTCTGATTCCTGTAGGGTCATAGAGACCAAATGCAAAGTTGTCCATAATTTCTTGAACAGTGACTAATTGAATAGAACGATCAATTGTTGTGCGATATGTAACATATTCACTCAGAGAATTTTGTAGAAACTCAGGAGAAATAACAATCAAATCTATCTGACTCCCAGATTGATATAAATCTCTCATTTCTACCGATGTAATAGATAAAGGAGATAAACTTTGTGCCTCAGGCATCAGAAAATATCTATTAAACTTTTCCTGTGATAACGTATCATAAAACGAAAAAGTTGTTGAACTATTTGCTGGAATCACAAGTTCTCTTGGATGCATTGTATTTGAAATATCCAAGATTGTAGGTTGCGATGTAAAGGCGTTGACAACATCTATTTGCGTATTACCTGATAACTGCCCTAAGACAATATCAAGTTGATTATTTTTAGGTTCATTATAAGAGTTGTAAGTTAGCTCAAGAAAATCAAAGTATGGAGGGACGCTTTTGTTAAACATCAGCGACATATCAATTTGATTTGAACCATCAATAAATGATGTTGAACTATATGTACAACCTGAAAGTCCACAAGACTTGTCTATACCCTTTATACCATTGACATAGAAATCTATATAGCCAATATCATCACTACTCCCAGTGGTATCAATAGTCTTACCAACAAGATTTATTTTCACAGTATCAGAACTTATCATGTTGACGGTCGGGACAAAAAATGACATACTTTTATCACTTGACCAATACCACGTATAGTAGTCATTGGTTTTGTTATCACTCCATCGTCTGAGAGTATGATTTTGCTCAACATGAAATCGTCTTGTATGCCTGTCAATAGTCTGAGTAACAGAACCACCAACTACCCCACTCAAAGACGCGTCGACCGATTCGATTCGTAAACCTTCTTTCAATGGATTCATCGACAGCCAATACACATTATTTTCTGTATAAGAATGGCTAAGAAATTGTACCTGTGAAGTATCATACACCCATCTGTTAAGAGCCTCTCCAAAGAACAAGATATAATCACCCGAATCAAAAGTACCATCACCACCATCGACAACTTTGATTGCGATTTCCTGCATGGTTGGACGAGCAATTTCATTTGGCACAGGAAGTTGTTTTCCTCCACCGTTGTACATTTGAATATTTGATGAATTACTACCAATTATTGAAAAACCCAAATTATCAAGTTGAGCAGCTGTTATTTTATATAATCCTGTTTGATTAACTTCAATTTTCTTCCAGTTGTTTATCCCAGTGAATGGTCCCATTACTGCTTGTGTCCCCGAAGCAAATGACTTGTTCTCTTTTGAAGCAAACTGTTTTGCCTGTTCATAATTTAAGACTTTTGCTGACAACATTTTTTCAAATGGAGAGTCATAAGAAACGGATTTCTCATTACTCATAGTTCCAGTAAAGTTCAGAGAAAATTCAACATTAGAATAGATGCTGTTTTGAATGACAGGAAAGATATAGACTGTTACAATTTTTTGACCACGTACAAAAAGTGGTGCTGAAAATTCAATAATTTTATTTCGAGTTGAGAGACTTGATGGTTGACTGAGCTTATTCGACGCTACTCGTTCGCCCAAATTGAGACTGCCCAAGCTGACATCTCCATCAAAAGGTACGGCGACAACAACTGATTGATAATAACTTGTCACATTTTCGGGGGAAATATATGTAGATAGTTTATTTTCGTCGATTTCAACTTTAACAGTTATAGACGACTGAGTTGAATGCACTAACTGCACATTTGCCGATACATTCGAAATGCTGTATAGGGAAATTAAAAGAAAGAGAAATTTATACAGTGAACGGCATAGAAAAGCCCGCAGACTCGATAGATTTTGGATGCAATAAAGCTCTGTAAGTTTAATTGTAACACCTTTGAAAATGTCAGTTCAATTTATTCTTTAACTAAGAGCTATAAAGTATCCTTTCTATTTGTATAAACTCATACATTATATAAAGTTCCATAAAGAATGTCAAGATAGAGTTTTTATGAAACCTCATTTGAGTGGTTCTGTTTTGAAATTATAAAAGCAAGAAAAGAGCCAATGCGGTTGTTTTCTCAAAATCATGCAATATACACTTACTGTTCAATAGCTTACGATAAACTGTCGTGATTCCATTCTCTATCTCCAGAAAGAAAATATCTGAAAATTTATTCATATTTCTGTAAATCAGAACGCAAAAAGTGCTTTTAATAGAGCCTATTTCTCTGAATTTACTTTTTCAGAACAAAGTTGTTCTAAATCACAGGTAAAATGTCGCAAGAATTTTGGTTGTTTTGTTATCTTATAACCACAAAGTGAATCTTTTTTCTCAACTATCTTTTTGGCAACATCGACCAGATAATCAATATGTGAGGCAGTATAAACTCGTCTCGGAATAGCCAAACGGACTAATTCACGAGGTGCAGGAATAAATTTGCCTGTTTTAGTATCATTTTCACCAAACATAAGCGAACCTATTTCAACCGCTCTCACTCCACCCTCAACATAAAATGCTGCTGCTAATGATTGACCAGGAAATTCATCTACTGGAATATGTGGCAATAATGCTCCCGCATCAATAAAAATCGCATGTCCTCCAGTTGGTTCGACAATCGGCATACCTATCTCTTTAAGCTTTTCACCCAAGTAATTTACTTGTCCAATTCGATATTCTAAATATTCTTCTTCCATCGCTTCATAAAACCCAACTGCCAAAGAATCTAAATCCCGACCAGTCAGACCGCCGTATGTTGGAAAGCCTTCAACGATAATCATTAGCTCTGTCAATTGTTCAAGTAATTCTTTGTCATTCAGTGTGATAAAACCACCAATGTTAGACATGCCATCTTTTTTGGCAGACATCATAGCACCATCACAAAGCTCAAACATCTCAGCAGTGATTTCTGCTATAGTAGAATCAGCAAATTCAGGTTCATACCTTTTGATAAAAAAGGCATTTTCAGCAAACCGAGCACAATCAAAATAGAATAATAACTTATGTTGTTTACACAATTCTGAAACTTCGCGAATATTCTCAATTGAGACTGGCAATCCACCGACCGAATTATTTGTGATTGTCATAATGACCATGGCTACTTTGTCAGCACCATATTTTAAAATAGCTTCTTCCAATGCAAGAATATCCATATTTCCTTTAAAGGCAAAGTCTGAACTATCTTTGGATTCTTTACATGGGAAATCAAGTGGAATCCCACCCTTGTGTAGCGTGTTCCCTTTGGTTGTATCAAAATGTGTATTGTTTAGAACATACTGACCAGGTTTAACTATTGTTGAAAACATAATATTTTCAGCCGAACGACCTTGGTGGGTTGGTATAACATAACGATGACGGAAAACATCTTGAACAGCACGCTCAAACCGTTTAAACGACTTAGCACCTGCATACGACTCATCACCCAACATAATTGCAGCCCATTGTTTATTCGATAGTGCGGTAGTACCAGAATCAGTGAGCAAATCGATATAAATATCTTCAGCGTCAATCTTAAAAAGATTGTAGTTTGCTTTTTTGAGTTTTTTGACTCTCTCTTGTTCAGAAAGAAGTGTGATTGATTCTATTGATTTAATACGAAACGGCTCAGCCGGATGACGTTTGGAATTCATTTTTATCTCCTTGTTAGATTATTTGTAACACATGACTAATTACTACAAAGAGATTGTATTAGATTACATTTTTCACCTGTCTGCGGTGAAATTCTAAGCCAAAATGAATTACTGGTTTCATATCTATAATATACTACTTATATCCAAGATTTCAATAGAATTCCCAATAATTATCTTGGGAATGCATTGGCAAGCATTAACGCAATACCATCCATTTTTGGAGACATGACTAATTTCCAATCACCATCGGATTTAATGACAGTTTGAATATTCATTTCATCAACAGGACGAGTACCTACCATCATTTTTGTTTTGACGACGATATGGACGAGAGAATCAGATTCAGCAATAGCACCCATTGCTTCATTGGTCATATTGCTAAAAGTCGTTTTGATTTCAGGAGAAACCTCAGAAACCATATTCATAATTTGGACAAAAAACTGCTCTGAAGTCATGGTTTGAATCTCTTGAGAATTATAGTTTTTACCAAAAAGGTTGACTGAATCAGTTTTTGACGCGACGACCAGTCTTTCAATTCCAGGCATTAGCATCGCTCTAAAACGTTCAACACCAATAGGGTCAACTTGGGCAACATAACCAGCCCAATCAAGTTTTGCTAATGAAGCAAAGCCCGCATCAGAGATTGCTATTTGAGATGAAAAATCTTGTGTAGTTCCGCCCTCTTCCATACATCCAATAGCAAATAAAGCAACGATACATGATACGACTAATAATGTTTTTTTCAAGACTGACATAATTATAATTCTTTCTTTTAATTTTCACTCAATTTTATGAGATGGAATGTACAAGAATTTCACATATTCCGCAACTATTATAATTTGATAATATACTGTTTAGATTAGACAGGGCAATGCCCTGTAGGTACAAATAACGGCTTATCTATTTCCAATCATCTCGTGTCGGCGTAAAAACATCGACAATATAACAGTCAGTAATAGATGTTGCCGAATGAGGAGCATTCGACGGTATCACAAAAGATTCACCAGCTTTCATATGATGCTCGACGCCATCAACCGTGAACATAAACTCCCCCTCGATAAGATTCAAAACCTGTTCATGAGGATGAGCATGTTCTGGAAGCGGTGAATTTGCTTTTACTCGTACATGTGCTACGGTAATTTTGTCACCATGCATAATTTTTGCGGTGTACCCCTCAATGAGGAATTTCTCTTCAACATCTTGTAATTTTATATATGGCATCTATAAACTCCAATGGTTTTGTGTCGATTTAGATCCTGTTTTAAAATTTGACGGCAATAAATTATGAAGCTCAACAATGCGGGGCAAGATAAAAATTGGATTTCACCTATATGAATCTGGTTTGAGAGCCTTGCCCCACTATTAGATAAAAACAATTGATTGATTCAATTCATTTTCTATATTCAGAAGCATATAAAGGAACAATTTATGAAAACAAAAAAAGAATTAAAAGACGCTTACAAACAATCAAAACCGACAATGGCTGTTTTTCAAATCAAGAATAAGAAAAATGGAAAATTTTTGATTGATAATTCTATCGACGCTGTATCTCGAATGACTCGACATCGCATGGAATTAAAATTCGGTTCTCATCAAAATAAAGAATTGCTAAAAGACTGGATAGAATTCGGCGAAGAAAATTTTATTTTTGAAACGCTTTCTGAGATAAAGCAGAGAGATAATGCCGACATAGACTACAACAAAGAGTTGAAACTACTACAGGAAATGATAACTGAAGAATTACAGCTCCCTAAAGATAACAGATATTAAGAAAAAAGACAGGAACTAAACACCTGCCTTCTAGTTATAATTTCAAATGTAAAATAATTATTATTACTCTTGAGTTTTATCACCTTCACGTATTGCTTCGCTGAAAATTTTCCAATGACCGTCTAACAATTTCAAAATAGCAGTCTTTGTAAGAATTGTATCTGTTACTTTGTTAGCATCGTGGCTTAAGTTTGGAACTTGATAGGCTACATGTGCCGTCTCATCATCAATCATAACAGTCTCTAAAATTGTAGCTTTTTGGTATACATTCGAACCCATCTTATCCATTACTTTTTGAAAACCGATAAGTGAACTTATGAAAAGCTGTCTATCAGTTGGCTCGACAAATTTCCCATCAACAAATTTGAGCCCATCTAATTCTTTTAATGTGACATCGCCCATAAAAACATCATCTGTTTTTTTATCTTTAATATTATCCCAGATTCCTTTTGATGCATTTGTAAAAAAATCAGGATGATAATAATCAGCACCTAAATTATAGTTTCTTTTGTGCATCTGTTCTAAAGCAATTTTTAAAACCTCATCTGGTTTCTGAGGATATTCATTTTTTCAGCATGTGCATTCGCTACAAACAATAGCAACACACTGAAAGTAGTAACATATTTTAACACTTTTAAAAATGACATAAGCAACTCCATAAAATAAGAAGGAACAGGCAAGCCTGTTCCCTACAATTAAATTATCTAATAATAGTTATATTCCTAATTTTTTCAACGTATCAGGAATATCTAAAAATGTTTTACATGGATGGGCTCCTGCTTTCTCAAGCATGTTCAACTTATCAAGTGCAGTCCCCATCTTCCCTTCGACAATAGCTCCCGCATGTCCCATCCGTTTGCCCATAGGTGCATGTACGCCACCAATCATAGCAAGAACAGGCGTTTTCATTTGTGGAATAACTTCTGCGGCAAGTTCTTCATAGACTCCGCCGATTTCACCACACATGACAACCGCTTTCGTTTTTTCATCCTCTTCAAACTTAAGAAGAATCTCGGCAAAGGTAGAACCCAAAACAGGATCACCACCAAGACCGATACAAGATGTTTCACCATAGCCTGTGCGAGTCAGAGTGTCGGCAACATAATAGGTAATTGAACCTGAGCGTGAGACGGTTCCGACTTTACCAGCTTGGAAAGCAATGTCTGGCATAATGCCAAGATTCGCTTCACCCGGAGTGATAAGTCCTGCGGTGTTGCCACCGATAACAGTTGTACCATGCTTGATTGCTTCTTCACGGACATAGAGCATATCATGTATTGGAATATGTTCAGGAATGACGACGACAAATTTTATACCAGAACGAATCGCTTCAATCGCTGCTTCTTTTACAAACTGAGCAGGGAGGAAAATCACCGATACATCAGCACCAGTCGCTTCGACACATTCTGCTACGGTGTCAAAGACAGGACGTTCGCAGACAACTTGTCCACCTTTACCTGGGGTAACACCACCAACAATATTAGTGCCGTAACCAATCATCCGTTCGGTGTGAAATTTACCAGCACCGCCAGTGATTCCCTGTACTATTACTTTTGAATTTTTATCACAGAGTATCGCCATTACGCACCCACTTCCTGAGCAATTTCAACTGCCCGTTTGGTGATTTCTTCAATCGGTGTTTCGATACCGTGAAATTCAATCTGTTTAAACATTTCTGGGTTAGCAGTTTTTGCTTCTTCAAAAAGCCTGACCCCCTCTTGCCACATATTCCCTGTCATTCTGAAAACCATCGGCTTGGTTAGTCCGTGATTATTTAAAAACATGAGAACCCCTTTAGCAAAATCATCACAACGAGAGATTCCACCAAAACGAGCACCACAAATAACTTTTACATTTGGGTTCTCTTCAAGAAGAACTAACATATTGGAGATACGTTCAGGTGAAGGTCCTCCGCCTGAATCCATAAAGTTTGCTGGTT
>JAJRQO010000033.1 GCA_024280215.1 Candidatus Zixiibacteriota bacterium | reverse complement strand
GTCGTCATTCGAGCTTAGGATACAAAAGTCCAGCTCAATTTGAAGTGATGACAAAACATACTTAACTCCGTGTCCGTTTTTGCGGGGGAAGTCCATAATGTTTTAAATTATGATAGAAGAATCATATTTTTTGATATTGATAGAACATTTCAAACTGTTGGCCTAAGTTGGTCTCATTATTTTTCAGCACAGAAGAAATCATTTTTTATGAGGGTTGGCATTAGGAATAATCCAGAAGCCTTACTTTTTGGAGGAGGATATATGTTTTCTAACAATGTACAACTTGGTTTTACATATAAGAGAATTTCAAATTATGAAAATGTTAATAGTATCACTCTCGTTCTATCCTACGTCGCTTTATAAGAAAAGAGAATACGATTGAAAAAACATATACTCACACTCATTATACTCCTAACAGTTTTTCTTCCGACACAAAATGTTTCAGCCTTCGACGGCAACCGTAAAGGCTTTGTCCTGAGTGGAGGAGTTGGAGTTGGAGTTACAACCTTTACTTCAAACAAACGAGATAACCCAGCATATACTTTAGGATCTACTATAGGCTATGGAATTAACAACAAAAATATCTTAGTTATAGATAGAGGAATGAATCATTTCATCAAAAATGGAACCGTTATATTTGAAAAGTATGTAGGCGTGAGCTGGTTTCATTTTTTCAAACAACAAAAAAAGTCCTTCTTCACAAAAGTAGGGTTGGCTTATTATCCTAATGGTTTATATATTGGTGGAGGTTACATGTTCTCAAATAATGTACAACTTGGAGTTACATATATGCATTTTACTGAAGAATGGGCAAGTGATCATTTACAACTCCTCGTCTCATACGTCGCCTTTTAAGAAAAGAGAATACGATTGAAAAAACATATACTCACACTCATTATACTCCTAACAGTTTTTCTTCCGACACAAAATGTTTCAGCCTTCGACGGCAACCGTAAAGGCTTTGTCCTGAGTAATGGTATAGGCTTCACACATTATCGAGCTACAATTAGAAATACTTTATCTCACTATAATAAAGCATTTACCTATAGGTTTAATTTAGGATATGGAATAAACAACAAAGACATCATTGTGTTGGACAGAGCTTTGGATTTTTCTTATTTTAATAATGGACTGTTTTTGGAACAGCATTCTGGCTTTAGTTGGTTTCACTTTTTTAAAGCTGAAAAAAAATCATATTTTACAAAATTGGGTTATGGTTACTATCCGAAAGATGCATTTTATATAGGAGGAGGATACATGTTTTCGAATAATTTTCAAATTAGCTTAAGTTATATTGAAGTAAAGAATACTAATACATATGACAATATCAAACTCCTCGTCTCATACGTCGCATTTTAAAAGACTACGGACAATCGGCAGGCGGGATATTACCCTCGACTGAAAACATATAATTGACAATATGTATAATATCTGCAATATCAAGCTGACCAGATGCGTCAACATCAGCTTCCTCAAAACAAATAGGAGCAGGTCCAGTCGGAATACCAAACGAATAATCTATAAAATAAACTAAATCACCAATGTCTAAAATATCCGCAGCATCCCCATCAATATTTCCACGAATCCCCACACAACAAACAGGTAAAACTTCTTGAGTTTCTGTCACACCAAAAAAACCATCTGGGTGCATACCACAAAAAGTGATGTGCATATTTTCAAGATTTGTCGTATAAAATTTGATTTGAACCGAATCATTTATTGCCCCAATTAGCAAAGCAGTTGAAAGTTGAGTCGGATAGATAGTCCCATCGGTCACCTCTGTTGTATAGCTCGGACTTAGATTGCCATCGACAACAGTTGTCAAGACAAAAACAGAATCATCAGAATGAACTGTCAGAAAAAATTCAGCAATTGATTCAGTCGCAACATTTCTAAAAGTTACCGTTACCGTATCAGCAACAGATATAGCTACAACATCAATACTGTTCGCATCAGGATAAACAGCAGTTTGATAGTCCAATGCGTAGGCATGAGATGCAACTACAAATAGAAGAATAAGAGTTCTGATTTTTTTCATTTTTTAATTTCCCGAGCAGAGCATGACCTCTGCTCAGATTGATAATTTTTTTAAGTACGGCTTGAAATTTCTTTTACAAGCTCGTCGGTATATTCAGTAGTAGAAAGAGTTCCGCCTAAATCTTTTGTTAAGTGATGCCCCATAGCAAGGGTGACTACAATAGATTTCCAAATTTTAGTTGCTGCTTCTTCTTCTTTAAGATGTCGAAGCATCATGAGTGCCGAAAATATCAGAGCTGTAGGATTGGCAAGGTTCTTCCCAGCAATATCAGGAGCCGAACCATGTACTGCTTCAAAAACCGCGTAGTCATTACCAAGATTGGCACCTGGTACCACTCCAAGCCCGCCAACTAATCCAGCAGCTAAATCTGACACAATGTCACCAAACATGTTACCTAATAATAACATATCAAACTGGGTCGGGTCAATAACTAAATTCATACAGAGTGCGTCTACTATTTTATCTTCTGCTTTAATCTCAGGATACTCTTCTGAAATTTCTTCAAATGATTTCAAAAAGAGTCCGTCGGATATTTTCATAATATTTGCTTTATGCACCAGCGTGATTTTTTTCCGTCCATTTGCTTTGGCATATTCAAAAGCATAACGGGCAATATTATCGGACGCTTCTTTAGTCACAACTTTGATAGCCTGTGTTACACCTGGAGAGATAACATTTTCAATCCCAGAATACAAATCTTCAGTATTTTCACGAACAATTACCAAATCAACTTTATCAAACCGACTCGGAACACCACCGATAGTTTTTACAGGACGAAGATTTACATACAAATCAAGTTTACGACGCAAAGTCACATTGGCAGAACGAAAACCTTTGCCAACCAATGTCGTAAGTGGTCCCTTGAGAGCTACTTTATTTTCTTTTATTGAATCTAAACATTGGTCAGGAACAGATACACCATACTCTTGTACGGCTGGAATTCCAGCCATCTGGCGATCCCATTCAATATCAACACCAGCCGCTTCGATTACTCGAACAACCGATTCTGTAATTTCTGGTCCGATACCATCACCTGGTATCAGGGTTACTTTATGTGCCATAAATTTATATCCTATCGCATGACATAATTGTTATTGGGGCGAAAGTATACCTATAATGACGATTTTTGTCAATACTTATAAAATCAGAAGATTCCTATTGCCTATTACACTGAATCACTGTATTTTGGTTCCCATGGATGATAAACGCAAAGAAACCGAGATAAAACTTACTGCCGAAGTAAGTTGTGCTGGTTGAGCTTCCAAATTACCGCCAAAGTTTTTGGCTGAAGCTCTCAAAGACCTACCACAATCAAACCATCCAAATCTGTTAGTTGGTTTTAATAAAGCAGATGACGCTGGAGTATTCAAAATTTGCGATAAAAAAGCATTAGTGCAGACGCTTGATTTTTTTCCACCTATAGTTGATGATCCATACAATTTTGGTAGAATTGCAGCTGCCAATGCCCTTTCCGATGTCTACGCTATGGGCGGAAAACCAATCACTGCAATGAGTATTGTCGGGTTCCCTACGAGTATGCCAGCATCAATCCTTGCTGATATATTACGTGGAGGAACAGAAAAAATTGAAGAAGCGGGTGCGGTTGTTGTCGGTGGACATTCTATAAAAGATAAAGAACTCAAATACGGTGTCTCGGTCACAGGCTTAATCGACCCAGCAAAAGTACTTTCCAACTCCAACGCCCAAATCGGCGATAAAATATACCTGACCAAAAAACTCGGGACTGGACTTATAACCACCGCAATCAAAAGAAACGCTGTCTCAGATGAACTGATAGACATTGTCACCAACCAGATGGTTGAACTCAATAAAGCTGCCGCCGAAATCATGGTCAAACATAACCCCAACTCTGTCACCGACATAACAGGCTACGGACTAATGGGACATGCCTACGAAATGGCAGATGGCTCAGGTGTTACAATTCGTATCAACACCGATAAATTACCTCTTCTTCAAGATGCAGTAGAATTTGCTAAACTTGGTATGATTCCTGGCGGAGCCAACGCTAACCGTGATTTTGTTGACGGTAAGTACATCATAGAAAATTCTGTCGATGAAAATATCATACACGTACTCTTTGACCCGCAAACTTCAGGTGGACTTTTTATCTCAATCCCAGCTTCAAATTCTGACGCATTTGAAAAAGAGTTAAAAGAAAACAATCTGCTCGTTGCTTGTATTGGTTCTGTTGAAGCGAAATCCGATTTTTCTCTTAAAATATCATAAATATTAGCTACTTACCCCGTAATAATTTTATCTTGATTTAAGTCATTTTTTTGACCTGATTATTGATTACTATACTCTACGTTTATTAGGATAATGACATGCGATTAGAGGTTATACAACAATGATTTCAAAAACTGGTGTTCATGCGACTCTTGCTTTGGTTTACTTAGCTTCAATTGATAAAAATAGCTACGCAGGCACCAATCAAATCGCAGAAAATATCAACGCCCCTAAAAATTATCTCGGAAAACTGCTTAATAAATTAGCAGCAAAAGGCATTTTAGAATCTGTAAAAGGCTACAATGGTGGATTTCGTCTTGCAAAACCAGCATCAAAAATTTCAATTTACAATATCGTTGAACCAATCGACTCACTCAAAAAACTCAACGGTTGCTTTTTAGGACAAGGCTCTTGTTCATGCAAAAAATCTTGTGCTGTACATAACAAGTGGGACAAAATCCGTTCGGACTATTTAAACTTTCTCAAAACGACAACAATCAAAAATATAGCGGACAAAGATATTTCTTTATGAAACATATAACTAACTTTTTAAATAATTTTTTAAGAAAGGATTCAGACGTATGAAAAAACTATGGGTTGGGTTTATAGCCGTAGTTGTAATCTCGTTTACTATTCTTGGATGGTCTGGTTTTAAAATTTATACCGAAAAACCACCTATTCCAAATATGGTAATTACCACTACTGGTGAAACAATTGTTCCAGCTGGTGGAATCTCCTCAGGTCAGAATGTTTGGCAAGCAATGGGTGGCATGGAAGTCGGCTCGCTTTGGGGACATGGTTCCTATGTCGCACCTGACTGGACAGCCGAATGGTTGCATCGCGAATGTGTCTTCATTCTTAATGAATACGCAAGAGTTGATTTTGATCTTTCTTACGATGCGTTAAATGAAGAACAACAAGCGGCTCTTAGGCAACGCTTAAAATCTCTTTTAAACAGCAACACCTATAATCCTTCAACCGACAAACTGGTCTTAGACCCTGTTAGGTTATTGGCATTCAAATCAAATGTAGCTTACTACATTGATATTTTCAAAAATGGCAATGAACAATTTGCAATTCCTGCAGGAGCAATTGATGACCCCGCAAAAATCGAACAGATGGCTGCATTTTTCTTCTGGTCTGCTTGGGCGGCAGCGGCACATCGTGTTGATGATAATATCTCATACACGAACAACTGGCCACATGAACCTTTGATTGACAATAAACCAACATCGGATTCACTCATCTGGACTGGTTTTTCAATCCTTACTCTTCTCTTTGGTATTTCTCTTTTAGTCTTTTACTATGTCAGAAACAAAGAAGAAGAATCAATCGTTGAAAATCTTCCCAAAGAAGACCCTCTCATTGGTTTTTCACCAACACCATCTCAGAAAGCGTCGGTACTTTATTTCTGGGTAGCGGCTGCACTCTTTTTAATACAAATGACACTCGGTGTTATCATCGCTCACTATGGTGTTGAAGGTCACGCATTTTATGGCATCCCTCTTGCCGACTTTTTACCGTACTCGGTTGCTCGTACTTGGCATACCCAGCTCGGAATTTTCTGGATTGCTACCTCATGGTTAGCGGCAGGACTCTTTATCGCACCTGTTATCTCTGGTTATGAACCAAAGTTCCAAAGACTTGGAGTACTCACTTTACTCGGTGCTTTAGTTGTTGTAGTGCTTGGTTCCATGACTGGCGAATGGCTTTCTGTCATGGGTTACTTTGATACTGCTGGTGATATGTGGTTCTACTTCGGACATCAAGGCTATGAATATGTTGACCTTGGACGTATCTGGCAAATCGCTTTGCTTGCTGGCTTAATCATTTGGGTCTTCTTAACAGGAAGATGTATACTTACTGGCATCCGAAAAAATGGTGCTGACAAATCCCTCTTGACTATGTTCTTAATCTCTATCGTTGCTATCGGCGGTTTTTATGGGGCTGGTCTCATGTGGGGAAAAACTACTCATATATCAATTGTCGAATATTGGCGTTGGTGGGTTATTCATCTTTGGGTTGAAGGCTTCTTTGAAGTATTTGCAACCGCTGTGATTGCTTTACTCTTTACAAAATTATCTCTGCTTCGAATGAAAAGTGCAACCAACGCAGTACTGTTTTCAACGACGATCTTCTTAACTGGTGGTATTGTCGGAACCCTGCATCATCTTTATTTCGCAGGAACCCCAACAGCTATCATGGCACTCGGTTCTGTTTTCTCAGCACTCGAGGTTGCCCCGTTGACAATTATTGGTTTTGAAGTATGGGAAAATATCCGTCTCTCACAAGCAACCAAATGGGTCGAAAAATATAAATGGCCGATTTACTTCTTTGTTGCTGTCGCATTCTGGAATATGATTGGTGCGGGGCTCTTCGGATTTATGATTAATCCACCTATCGCTCTTTACTACATGCAAGGTCTTAACACAACTGCTGTTCATGCCCACACTGCTCTCTTTGGTGTTTATGGTATGCTTGGACTCGGCTTAATGTTATTCTGTTTGCGTGTCCTCTATGTCAGACAGGTATGGAATCAAAAGGTTATCAAGTTTGGTTTTTGGGCAATCAACATAGGGCTTAGTTTGATGGTTCTTATCAGTTTGTTGCCTATCGGATTTTTGCAGACCTATGCTTCCGTTGACAAAGGATACTGGTATGCACGTTCGGCTGAGTTTTTATACTCGGACTTAATTACGACGCTCAAGTGGATGCGCGCTCCTGGTGATACAATCTTTGCGATTGGCATTTTAGTAATCGTTCTCTTTATCTTTGGACTTTCAACAGGACATTCACTAGAGAATAAAGATAAAAAATAGTTGTTAGTATTTTGTAGGTCGGAACCCCTGTGGTTCCGACTTATTTATATATACTCAGCAGGCGAAAGACGTACCTGTAGTTACGATGTCATCGTCTGCCCCCACATATTGTTTTAGTTTCATCTTATTATGTTGTTGTTTATACAGAAGCAGTAGAGTGAAAAATCACACTACTGCTTTTTTTTGTTTGTAGGTCGGTGTTCCGATTCCAAAAAATATAATTGAAAGAAACCCGACAAACTTTTACAGTCTATTAGTAGGCTTTCAAACTCTCCGCAACCCCTTTCCTGCGAACACAGGAATCCAGTTTTTTCACTTTATTATAAAGACAAATTTAATGAATCGTTTCACATTTACTAACAACTATTTTTCCTTCAACATGCACCCCATGTCGGAAACTACATTTTTTAATATATTCTTCATCTTTTGTAAGTAAGACTTCATCTTCTATGACACAATCATTTCTTCGTAACGCAAAAAACGAAGTATGATCCTTCACACCCATCTTCTCCCATGATCTAAATAAATGGTATTTTTCAATTGAACCTTGATAGGTTATTAGAACTTCACCCTTAGATGTCTGAAAATTCGATGGTACAACTATATAATATTCTCTTTCGTTTTGAACAATAGAACCTTTTGCAATTTCTTTAGGAAGTACCTGTTTCATTGCACAACCTAAAGCAATAAAGCAAAGAAAGAAGAGTAATATCATATTTTTCATTTCCCTACCCCGCAAAATTTTTGTTAGCAAAATCCCAATTGACAAGCGACCAAAAATGGTTCAGATACTCAGGTCTCGCATTGCGGTAATCTACATAATAGGCATGCTCCCACACATCAACTGTCAACAATGGCATACATCCATAGGTCAATGGACAACCCGCATTTGAAGTCTGCATAATATCCAAAGTGCCATCCTCTTTTTTCACAAGCCAGCACCAGCCCGCACCAAACAGAGTCGCCGCCGTCTGCGTAAACTTTTCTCTAAATTTTTCAAGCGAACCAAACTGTGCGATGAGAGCTTTTGCCAACAGACCCGATGCTACACCACCACCATTTGGTGACAAACAATTCCAATAAAACGTATGATTATACACCTGTGCCGCATTGTTAAAAATTCCACCCTCTGAACTTTTGATAATATCCTCAAGCGACTTACTCGCAAACTCGGTTCCTTCAATAAGTTTGTTCAAGTTAGTCACATAGGCATTATGATGTTTGCCATAATGATAATTAATTGTCTCCTCGGAAATATGAGGCTGAAGGGCATCTTTTGGATATGGTAATTCTGGTAAGGTATGCATAGTTTCTCCTTGTATATATTTATAATAGATTCTTCCCTATACATTAAACAGCTCAGAAATGATTGTCAAGAATTTTAACTTATATTGTATATTTATAATAGTTCTTGTTGACTCTAATTACTAAACTTGAGATTATACAGAGAGAAATAAAAGGAGTATCATCATGCAAATCGGACTGATTTTTTCAAGCAACGACCCAAAACAAAAAGAAGCACGCGACTCGGTGAAGCAGTATCTCGATGACTCTGGTGTCTTGGCAGAATATTCAGAATTTGACAAAAAGGTCGAATCCCCTACCCTTATCATTGATGGTCTCGCATTGAGTGAAAAGCGAAAAGAAAAACGTAGCAATCAAAACAGCATGTTTCCCAATCGTTCTGACATGCTCAGCTTCTTAGAGCAAAATCTTTGGTGTCTCTGATTATTTTTTAAGTTTACCGGCAAGCTCTTTCCACATCTCTTGATCATATCCGACAATTGCTCCAAAATCAGAACGAAGAATTGGCGTGACAAACAGAAGAGGATGCTCCAATAACATCTCTTCAACATCATGCTGGATATATTCCAAATTCAAATCTTCATACGTTTTTGAATATTTGTCTATAATATCTTCAATATAATAATTCTTCTTTATAGAATTAAGCTCACCCTGACTGACCGCTTTTTCTTTTAAATCAATAAATTGAAAACTAATCCGTCGCTCTTTAAAAAAACGTACCGCTTTTTGCGAATCCTTACATTTTTTCGTACCAAATATTTGTAATATCATAATCATCTCTATTTTTAAGTTACTGCAAAGATTACATATTTCAAAAATTTGTCAAGTCTTTGTCTACATCAAAAGAGATTAAACTTGACATTTGAGGTCATCTTTTGAATCATATACTCATCATTACACAAAAGAAAAAAACTTTATGCCAGAACAATTCAAAACAAAAACCTTTGCCCCAAATGAACTTCGTTGCAAAGACCTGCCGACCAAACCTATTTCTGATTTAGGTACGATACTCATCACAGGAGCATCAGGCTATATTGGTGGACGATTAATCCCCGAACTTATTGCACGTGGGTACAAAATTCGCCTTATGGTTCGTGGCGACGAAGATGTTTACAAAACTGACTGGCCCGACACCGAAGTTATCGAAGCCGATGCGCTCGACATCAACCAACTAAACGACGCTCTTGTAGGTATCGACACCGCCTATTACCTAATTCATTCAATGCAACTTGGATTAGAAGAATTTGAAGATGCCGATATACAAGCCGCTCAAAATTTTCGTAAGGCTGCTGAAAAAAATAGACTCAAACGAATCATCTACCTCGGTGGGCTTGGCGATAAAACATCTAACCTTTCATCACACCTAAGAAACCGTATCGAAGTATCTGAAGAACTCAAAAAAGGTACCGTCCCCGTTACAATTTTAAACGCCGCTATCATCATCGGTTCAGGCTCTGCCTCCTATGAAATCCTGCACCATCTTGTCAAACGTCTTCCTTTTATCATCACCCCCCATTGGACAAAAAATAGATGCCAGCCGATTTCTGTGCGTGATGTCATCAAATACCTCGTTGGTGTTTTAGAAGTTCCCGAAACAGCATCAAAACAATTTGACATTGGTGGCAAAGATATTCTTACCTATCTTGAGATGCTCAAAACTACCGCCTCAATTCTTGAAAAAAAAGTTATCTTCATTCCCTTCACCATTCCAACTCTTTCACTTTACGCCTATGGCGTTAGTATGATTACTCCAGTTCCATTTGCGATTTCACAATGCTTGATACAAGGTTTAAAAAATGAGGTTGTCTGTCAGGATGATTCAATAAAAAAATATGTCCCCTTTGAAACTATCTCATTTAAAGAGTCGACCCTTCGTGCCATGACTCGCGAAGAGCAGGACAAAGTGTACACACGTTGGTCTGATGCGTTCCCACCCGCCCATGAACTTGCCCTCAAATTAAAGGAACTCAAATTTGAAACGACTTACTCTACAAATTATTCAATTCAAAGTTTAAAAAAACCGAATTCTCTCTTTTATTCTATCTGCGAAATCGGTGGTCGTGAAGGTTGGTTTGAAGGAAGCTGGATGTGGAGGTTAAGAGGGGCAATTGATAGAACCCTCACGGGGGTAGGAACACAACGTGGTCGAAAAAATTATTTCCCTCTCAAAGCCAACGATGTTATCGATTTCTGGCGGGTAGAAGCAATCGAACAAAATAGCCGCCTCCTGCTTCGAGCAGAAATGCTTATCCCTGGCAAAGCCTGGCTTGAATTCAAAATCGTCAACGAAGGACAAAAACAAAAATTAGTAGTCACCGCCTACTACGATACCCACACTTTTTTTGGACATATCTACTGGTATATGTTTTTGCCATTCCATCACTTTATCTTTCAAGACCTTATCAAAGGTATCGAAGAAAAAAGCTACTAACCCACTTTCTGTACTATAAAAGACAATCTTGTATTTGTATATTTTCAACTTATCATGTATAATATAGGTCTCAATTTAATAGTTAACTGATAATGAAAGAATGACAATGATAGTTTTAGGATTTTACAAATACGCAGAAATTAAAGACCCTCAGCAATTGCTAATTGACCTCAAAGAGTTTTGCATACATGAACATTTCCGTGGGACAATTTTAATCAGCCAAGAAGGCATCAACGGTTCAGTATCAGCAAACAGAGAAAACACTGATGCACTACGAAAAAGACTAAAAGATATTCCGAATTTTAAAGACCTCTTTTTTAAAGAAGAAGAAACCTACAGCGAACACCCTTTTAGAAAAATGAAAATAAAAGTCAAAAATGAAATTGTACGTTTTGATTATGATGTTGATTTGAAAAACACTGGCAAACATCTCACTACAGAAGAGTTCTTAGAACTATACGACAGCGATGGAAACTTAAAAGAAAATGTTGTTCTTTTGGACACTCGCAATGATTATGAATTTGAAGTCGGACGGTTTAAAGGTGCCACTCATGTCAACCTACAAACATTTCGAGAGTTCACTGATAAAGTCAATTTGGATGATTTAAAAAATAAAAAAGTTGTCATGTACTGCACTGGCGGGGTCAGGTGCGAAAAAGCAACCGCCTTTGTAAAAGAACAAGGCATCGAAGATGTCTCCCAACTCAACCAAGGCATTATACAATTTGGTATTGAACATCAGCAATCTGTATGGGAAGGTAAATGCTTTGTCTTTGACAAACGGATGGTCTCTCCGATGAACTCAGAGGGCGAACCAGTATCAAATTGTCATCTATGCGGTACATCGTCAGATTTATTACGCAACTGTCGCAATGTAGTATGTAATTTATTTTACGTCTCATGTTTAGCATGCGAAGAACGTCTTAACAAATGTTGTTCTGAAGAATGCCAAAAAATCGTAGACAAACCAAAAACTGAAGTAGCCTAAGAGTGTTTGTCTTTCAAGTCACCCTGAGCGAAGTCGAAGGGTCTTGAAATACAAACATAAATTCACCAGCATACCCATTAGAGTGTCTTAATTATTCTATCTCTCTGCTATTCTTCCTGATACAACGCCGAAATTGCTCCAGCAGGGTCTTTGATAATACAATATTTCCCCTGTCCAGCAATTGTTTTTATCTCTGAAGTTAGCTCCCCTCCAAGTTCTTTCACACTCGCTAAAGATTTTTCTAAATCTTCAACTACAATATAAATCATCCAAACAGGTGGCAAATCTTTGTTGTTCCCCCGAGCGTAACAAATTCCACTTACAGGATTCTCCGATGATGGTGGTATCATACAAAAATCGCTATACTCCCCCATCGAAACATCGGAATGATTCCAACCTACCACAGTTTTGTAAAAATCCCTCACTGCTGTCGCATCTGGTACAGTAAGATCAATCCACCCGACAGTTCCAATATTGTTTTTTTCAGACATACTGACTCCTATAAACAAATTTTTATTTCAACAATAACATCTTCTTACTACTCGAAAAATCATGCGTCGTAAGTTTATATAAATATATTCCACTCGTCACCATTTGACCAGAATTATTATTACCATCCCATGTTACATTATGATTACCTGCTAACTGCTCTTTGTTTACAAGCGTTCTTACATTTTGACCAAGTAGATTATAAATTTCGATTTTTATATTTGTCCGAGTTGGTAAAGCATACTCTATCGTTGTCGATGGGTTAAATGGGTTTGGATAGTTTTGTGAAATTACAAAACTAACGGGCAAGTCGTTCGCTTCATCACCGACAGATGTAGATAAAGAGTCATAACTCAATAAAGTGATTTCATCGATACGAACATTCCCTTCGTAGTCATCGGTATGTGGTTCGCCTACGTACAAAAACTCCAAGGGGTTACTAATGGCAAATACTTTATCAAAACTCACAGGGGTAGTTTCTTCAATAATATTTTTATTTTCATCATAGAGTCGTAGCGTTATAAACCCAGCTCGTTTTTCAAGTTCGGCATAGTACCAACTATTCGCACTGTAAGTATAGGCGACATTCCAATTCCATGCGGATGAATCCCACGCATTACCAGTCCAGGTTCTGAGAAGGTTCCCACCCGAGTTTGTTTCAGGTGCCATGTAGACCATATAGGTCGGATGAAATGTTTCTCCTCCGCCAGAATTGATATGATTGTCAATATCAATTACCATTTTGCGATGATAATGCCACCATAATTCAGCACACTCATTACCAACACAGGTGTCATTAGTTACTGTCAGAAAATACATCCCATTTTCATAGTTCCCACCATGAGTGTTAAAAGCAGGATTGTCATAATCAGCTTGCTCATAGTTTGTTAAATCATAATTGATATACCCAATTTTTGTTCGGAGTTTATATTCAGACGGTAAACTATTCGTACTACGAATTAATCCCGCCATCTGAAAATCATCGGCGTTGAGTTGAGCGTAACCGTTGGTAATATTGATAGTCCCTCCGTTATGAAGCTGAATCATCAACCAGTTGTCTGTACTAAATTTTTGTCCATCAACAGCAACAAAATTCGAATCAAAATTTTCTTGATAGACAACATTCCAACTTGCATCATCAAACTGAGCCATGACATTAAGAACAATAAATAGTTGAAGAACTATAAATAGTTTTAAACATTTCATAAAACTTACCAACTCTCACAGATTATATAAATTTACACACATTTATAATACGTATGATTCATTATAAAATTTAATCAATTTTGAAGTGAGTTAAATTATAAAACATTTCTAAATTTAGCCTCTGCATGAAGCGATAAAACAGACTTCAACCTACTAAATATGCGGAAAACTATTGGATAGATGTCGAACTTTACTCGAAGTGAGACTACTCTAAATTTTCAAAAATATATTTCACCGCTGTGCAAAACAGTAAAACATATATTAATAAGCGGAGAGGCAGGGATTCGAACCCTGGATACCTTGTGAGTATACACGCTTTCCAAGCGTGCGCATTCGACCACTCTGCCACCTCTCCGATAAGGTCAATCAATTGTTCTGATTTGCTCAGAACAGATATCTAATGTAATAAATACCTGTAAAAACACAAGAACGAATTATGAGGAGTGTAAATACGATTTGTTAGGTCACAAATCCACATTGTGGTTTTAGAACCCGACAGAACTCTTATAATTCTATTCTCTAAAAATCAGCTAAACGATATTCAGTTTTTCGACGGTATAAGCCCGATGAAAATTCCATCATATTTTCAGAGAGAAACTCCTGACGTACTGCCAAATAGTCATCGTGGAATTTACTGATTGTACGGTTTACATCAGATTCAGAATATTCCTTATTTGCTTCAAACTGAGCCAATATATATTCCAACAAAAATTTCCGTTTACTTGGTTGAATAGGAAGAGCTTCTCTAATTTTTGATTGTTCTATATTTGAAGTAGTAGTAGCTTTCTTACCTGATTTCTTATTTTTATTTGAATGAGATTCCAGCCAAATAAATACTGCATGTTCAGGAATCCGCCAATCTTTGCCAAGTTTATACGCTTCAATTTCGCCCGATTGTACTTTTCGGGTGATTACTTGTACATTCATTTTAAGTTTTTCTGCAAGTTCGGCAGTTGTCAAAAACTCTGTATTTTTGATAAGTCCTTCGTAGTAGTCCATTCTATGAGTAACCCTCAGTTAAAAAAATTTTTCTTTTGCACGTCACTTGATTTAATAAAGTAAAAAACCAGTACGTTGTGAAATGACAATAACTTTTGTTTTTGACGTATTGTCAAACATAATATCTGTTTTTAACGGATTTTTTTATATCTTTTTTATTATCAATTTTTCAATTTTGAAACGTAGATATATATAGTATAGTTTAAAAAGCGATTTTGTGAAAAATAGGAACAAGTAGTTAATCCTATAGTGGACAACGCTGGACATTGTAGAAGTGGTCTGGTTTCGTAAGTCATTGTCTTTTAATGGATTTTAGCAATGGTGTAGGATGAACCCTACACTGTCTCTGAAAATATATAAATTGACTGCTTGCCAAAAGGCGATATTTGTCGTACTTTACGGATACACAATTACGTCAACATCAGATTTTGAAACTAATGACGGTATAAATTTTATCTGTTTCTGTATCGATATGTCATACATATCTTCCGATTTGCATTACTCCACAGAACATAGAAAGGAATTACAATGGGCAAACAAGAAAAAGATACCCCTGAGAAACGGCAAAAAGCTCGTTTCATATTAAATATTGATAAGATCCCTCAACTTTCTGCGGATGAAAAAGCAAAACTGCAAAAAGTGAACGAAAAATATGTCTTTCGGGCAAATGACTATTATCTCAATCTTATTGATTGGAACGATCCACAAGATCCAATTCGAAAACTTATTATCCCTCATGAAAATGAACTGAATGAGTGGGGCAAGCTCGATGCATCCAATGAAGGACAAATTACTGTTCAAAAGGGTGTGCAACACAAGTATGGCACTACTGTTCTTTTGTTAGTCAACGAAGTCTGTGCATCGTATTGTCGCTATTGTTTTCGTAAGCGTCTCTTTATAAATGGTAACGATGAAATTACCTATGATATGTCTTCAGGTATCGAATATATTCGTAACCACAAAGAAGTGAACAATGTTTTGCTGACTGGTGGCGATCCGATGATTTTAAAAACTCCAAAACTTGAAAAAATTATTTCCGAGCTTCGTGAGATAGAGCATGTAAAAATTATTCGTATCGGTTCCAAGATGCCAGCATTTAATCCATTCAGATTTCTTAATGATGAATCTCTCTTTGAGATGTTTGAAAAATACTCACTCCCTGATAAACGAATTTACATGATGTGTCATTTTGATCATATCCGTGAACTAACTTCACAGGCAAAAGAAGTGCTGCATCGTCTGATGAAAGCTGGAGTTGTTTGTGTCAATCAGAATCCAATTATTCGTGGTGTTTCAGATGATCCCGATGTACTGGCAGAATTATGGAACGAACTTTCCTACATGGGGATCTCTCAGTATTATGTATTCCAATGTCGTCCGACTGCGGGCAATGAACCATATTCGATTCCAATTGTTGAAGCCTATCATAAAATCGAAGAAGCAAAAAAGAAATGTTCTGGTATTGCCAAGCGTTTAAAGTTTGCTATGTCGCATGAGTCAGGTAAAATTGAAATCATTGGCGTTGACCAAAAACATATCTATCTGAAATATCATAGAGCCAAACATCAAAAAGATGAACAGCGGATGCTTGTTTGTCACCGTGATGATAAAGCGGGCTGGTTAGATGAATTACGTCCTGTAGATGGCTACCGCAATGAATTTTACGAAGGTGTTTTGCAAAAAGGTATCAATGTAAACTAAGTTCTATAAGATATATGTAATAAAAAAGAGAGCCTTCAAGGCTCTCTTTTTTTTATGAGTAAAATCTCTATATCTTATCGGTTAGCCCTATGTTTCGTTAGTTCCTGATTCTGATTTATCAAAATTGAGAACTAACGTATTGTTGTCAGTTCTCAATTCTCTTTCAGAGAATCAGGAACCGACATAACTTTAAATCTTATATGGTGTGCCTACACATTGGGGACTGTTGAAAAACCTCTTATATTGGAACATACTTCGACTCCGCTCAGTATGACAAATTATAAGTTATTGTCTTTCAAGTCACCCTGAGGGGAGTCGAAGGGTCTTGAAAGACTGTTTGGACTTTTTCAACAAGCCCATTGGGCTGGGTTTCTATTCTATCTAAAACTACAATCTACTTCCCGAATATCGACTTACCAAGTTCTTCTAATTTTTCCGCTGCATCATCGGTGACATCTTTTAACACTTCACCTGCTTTGTCGCCAAGTTCTTTGAGATACTCTTCGGTAGGAAAATTATTATTGGCAGCGATTGCCTTGGATGTAACGGCGTTGACAATCTTTGCTGTTATTTCACCAATCGTGGCACCATTGTCACCACCAATATTTTTGAGCGTAATATCTTTGACTTCGAATTTTTTCTCACCAGAGTTACCAAGAATGTCATACAAGGCATTCACTGAAATATTTCTGATAGATACTTTCTTGATTTGAAATTTTTGCTCCGATGATTCCGATGATGACATATTCAATTTTTTAATATTGTTTAGAATCTGTTGATAGTTCCCCTTAGCATCTATCTGCTCAAAATTTAACTCGAGACCATCGATAACAAATGAATCAATGATGACCTCATCGTCCAAGAGAGAACCTTCATTAACATCTAATATCATATTATTGATAACTAAAAAATTATCGGCCGTGAACCCCTCAGGGTTTGAAACTTCAAAATTGTCAAGCTCCAAAGAACCGCCCGATAGTTCCAATCCCGCCGAACCAAGGTCGGTCTCAACGCCCAAGGCGTAGGAGCTACCTTCTTCGACAGCCGACTCGACTAAGATGTTACGGTAGAAGTAAAGCCCACCGATTCCGATTATGATTCCCGCAAATAACACCATTAAAAATTTCATATTATATATCCCTATTTTCCGAACATCTTTTTGTTAAATTTCTGCGACTCACCTTTGGCAATCGAAAGCGTCTGCCATTCTTTACCACAAAGATGTTTTGCCAAAAAAACTACCTCACCAATATGCGAACTATAATGTGTCATCTGTCGATTGATAACCTCAAAGACAAAATGCTCTTCATCTCGGATTTTAATTGTCCTGTCTAAATCATTGACGCTTAAACTCTCTAATGTGTCGAAAAGAACTTTCCAGCCAGCATCCCAGTAGAGCATCAACGACTCTCTGGTATCGGTTTTGAGAATTAAAAACTCATTGTCACGATGACGGGAATTTTTTTCACCATCAGATGTAAGAAAATCAGACCAACGGGAATGTTGATTACCAGCAATATGTTTAACAATGACGGCAATTGAATTTGCTTCAGAATCTACAAGCTGAAAAAACTGCTCATCCGTCACCTGCGACATTGCTTTTTCAGCCAGCGATTTCATCTTCTGGAACTCGTCGATAATATTTTTTAGATAGTTGTCGAGGTTCATATTCTACTCCTTATGTGAAGAGAAATGATAAGACTAAGGTGCAATACCAACTATAACAAGAGGGACTGAAGGAACTCCTCGCCCTTGTCTAACAATATTATAAAGTTCTCCTTCATAATAAGCAACACCTGCACTCATCTGAGATTGTAGAGATTTCATTGGCAATATTTCGATACCTACATCAATTTGATCGCCTACATAAAATGCGAGATGTTTAACGAAAAGATCATAAGCCACAAAGGAATACTTCCCGAACTGAATTTCAATTGCAACTCTATCTTTTACAAAATCTGTTTGATTATAACTGAAAATTGGTTCTAACCCTTTTCTCTCAATTTCTTGTTTTTGTAAATCTGGAGATAAAGTTAGAGTCTTTCGAATCAGTTGAGCATCGTTAGTAACCCAATAGCTTACTCTGCTTTCACTCCATTTTTTATCATCAAGGAGTTTTTTATAGGATTTATTTAAATCAATAGGACTATAAAGAATTTTTCCTTTTTTTGTTTTTTCTTTAGATATTTTAGTTTTGCAAATTTCAGCATCAATGTTTTTTATTACTTCTAAAACTTCAAACCATAATTTCTTTTTATGAACGAGTAAGTATTCTAATCCATTAAGGTGTGAATAAGTTTCTACAATTTTCATAATTATTAGTTTTCTTGATTTAAAATTTGATTATTTTCTATAGGTTTCCAGGGTGAAATAGCCGATTTATTATTATTTGACTTTGGGTCAAAAACGGGTTTGTTCATTGGTCTAGTCTTTAAATTTCCTAATAATTCCGATTTGATTCTTTCAATGGCTAATTCTGTATATTTTGGATATATCTCAGCACCTAAACCAATTCGGTCATGTTTTAGTGCGGCAATAATTGAAGTACCTGTTCCTAGAAATGGGTCTAATATACGATCATTCTTATTACTCATTGATAATACTAATCTTTCAATAAGTGCTACTGGAAACTGGCACGGGTGTTCTGTCTTTTCGATATGATTACTTTTAACATTTGGAATAATCCAAATATCACTAGGGTTTTTACCTAAAGGGTTACCTGAGTATTCTCCAGCTTTTGGACCTTTAAAATGTTTTTTCCCTGGATATTTTTGAGGTACTCTTACAGGGTCTAAATTAAAAACGTACTCATTTGTTTTAGTAAACCACATTATAGTTTCGTACCTACCTGAAAAACGTTTTCTACAATGTAGACCGTGTTCAAAATGCCAAATGATTCGATTTCTCATTTTAAGATTTAAATCAGCAAAGATAGGATACAATATAGTATCAAGAGGTATAATTGAACCTTTATCAACGTAGTTTCCTACTTGCCAGCAGATACTTCCTGTATCATTTAAAACCCTATAACACTCGTTAATTATAACTTTTTGTTGTTCTATATAAGTATTTAAGTTAAGCCTTTTCTCATATTCTTTACCTATATTGTAAGGAGGAGAAGTTACAATCAGTTGAATTGAATTATCAGGAATTTGTTCTAATAAGGTTAAACAATCACCTGGATGTACTACTACATTGGCTTTTTGTGAGTAGTTTTTTTGAATCTTATAATTTTTTTTATTTGGAATAGATGGCATATTATCACGGTTTCATTATCAGGTTCAATTAGTATAATTTAATATATCTCAAAGAAATTCAAATCACAAATCATATCTACTCTTTATGAAGTGAGGTCACCGAGGCTTGGGCGGTCGGCAATATAATTATCTCGGAAATCTGCACATGAGATGGGCGGGAGGCAATCCAAACGACCGAATCGGCTACATCGACAGGTTCCAACGCTTTGTAGCCCTGATAAGTGATTTTGGCTCTCTCTTTGTCGCCATAAAAACGAACATCGGAAAACTCTGTCTCGACAAGTCCAGGGTCAACAGTTGAAACCCGAAGCGGGGTATCGACCAAATCAAGACGCATCCCTTTGGTCAACGCATCAACAGCATGCTTAGTCGCACAATAGACATTGCCGCCAGGGTAGACTTCGTGTCCTGCGATTGAACCTATATTTATAATATGTCCCGACTTGCGTTTAATCATCCCAGGGATAATTGTCCGACTCATGTAGAGCAGACCCTTGATATTAGTATCAATCATCTCTTCCCAACCGTCGATATTCCCTTCGTGCAGTTTATCCACTCCTCGTCCTAAACCAGCATTGTTGACCAAGACCTCAATCGCCTGCCATTGTTGGGGGAGAGAGGCTATCGCTTTTTCGACGTTGGCACGTTTCTGTAAGTCAAGTTCAAGCAGGTATGTTTCTGTTTCAAGTTCTGAGGCAATCTGTTCCAGCCGATCTTTCCGTCTGGCACAGAGTATCAGTTTGGCACCTTCTTTGGCAAATTGATATGCGGCAGCTTTGCCGATTCCAGATGAAGCACCTGTGATGAGAACGATTTTATCTTTTAATGAAGCCATTGTAAATTTCCTTTATAGTTGTAGAGTTGAAGCATGCCCCAACCTAATATTGTAACGACAGGGTATTGCCCTGTCTATGCGGAATAGCAGGCCAGTTCCCAACAAAATTTAAAATAAATATCTTTAAGATAATGTAAAATCAATCGTTCCTCCAGTCAATCATTCAGATGAGAAAATTACAATCGACACGAAAAAGAACAACAAAATACGTCATAGTCCCTGTTGTTTTGTGCAATTGTTGGTAACTTCTGACAAAAATTTAGACAGTTTGGCGGAGATATCTAAAACTCGCTTCTATTATATAAAATGAGGAAATTTCCGTGCCAACCTTGATAATGACACATTATATATAGGAAATAAGCAATAATTTGAACAATTGTCCTGAATTTGCGAAGAATAAGAGTTTTGTAAAAAAATGTTATCTTGTTGTAGTTTAATCCAATAGCTGGCTTAAAATGTTTATTTTTCAGATTCTGAAATTGGCATGAATTGTGCAAGTATGATATTGTGTGAAATGCTAAATTAAAATCATATTGTGTCCGATATATAATGTATGGTGTTCCCCCCATACTTTTTCGGAAACGATGTAAAAGATTTCGGAGAGACATTATGGCTACAGCACCTAAGAAAAATGATCAGTACATTCCTCGTGGAAAAAAGACTTATTGGCATTTGTACAGTCTTCAAAACTTGGAATCTGATAAATTAGCGAAAACGGTCAATAAGATTCTAAAACGTGAATATGTTTTAGTGAAGTAAAATAAATATTAAAAACTTGACTTAAACAGTTATTGCCTTTAGATTCAGCCGTCTGTAGATAAATGTGAATAACTGGAGTTTTAAACATGATAGTTTGATACTAACCAGTACTTTAAAAGAGAAACTTATATTGTGTTTAAAAAGAAACTAACATTCATGCTCATCCCGAATTCTGATGGGGTGCTCAAACAATTTAAAATACCAGTTGCTGCAATTTATGCGACTGTCTTTTGTGCGGTCTTTTTAGTCGCTGGAAATTTTTATTTATCAGCTGAATACTTTACACAAAGAGTCGACCAATCCGAGATTGCAAAACTCCGTGCTGAAAATTCAGATCTCAAAGAAAAATACGAACAACTCCGATGGAACCTTTCTGAAGTTGAAGACCGTTTCGCAGTCTTAGTTGAAAAAGAAGTCAAGATAAGAACCCTCTTTGACCTTCCAGAAATTGACGCCGAAGCCAGACAACTTGGTATCGGTGGTCCTACCTCGACGTCGGTTGAACACCTATCAAACACCGAACAATTTGCATTAGCGACCGAACTTGAAATTGATAAACTTCTTAGACTCTCTAATTTTGAACTTGATAATTATGGAGACGTTGAAAAAGAACTTAACAATGTCAAAGCTCGGTTAGAACATACCCCATCAATCTGGCCGACCAAAGGGTGGAACTCTCGTGGCTTCGGAATGAAACATGATCCCTTCACAGGTTATAAACAGATGCATCGTGGTATCGACATTGCCAATCATACTGGTACTCCAGTCATCGCAACTGCTGATGGAAAAATTAAAGTATCATCTTCGCAAGCAGGTATGGGGAAATATGTAACTATCGATCACGGCTATGGATTCCAATCTCGCTATGGTCATCTTTCTTCAAGAAATGTTAAAAGAGGTCAAAAAGTTAAACGTGGCGATATTATTGGCTACATGGGATCAACTGGTTATTCAACTGGACCGCATCTTCATTACGAAGTTATTAGAAATGGTAAATTCCTCGACCCTCGAAAATATATTTTAAATCAAAAATAAAGTCAGAAAAATTTCTATTTAACCGCTCTTATTCAGGGCGGTTTTTTTATGTCATTTAATACCAACAAGATACATCTTCGAACATAGATTGAACAAGTCGACAAAATAATGATAAATTCTTTTACTTTTCAGATTAATTGTGTATATTCTTTAAAAGATTACTAAAAAGTAAACTATTTTAGTGGAAATGGAAACTTTATTCTCAATTGGGTGTTTTATTAGATATGCAAAAAGAAAAAACTGTTACTACAGAAAATACAAATGCTCTTTCCTTTGAAGATGATGAAAAAGCGGTCAAAGAGCTTATAGTCAAATTCAAAGCTGGCGACCAAGCTGCTTTCTCTGAAATTGTCAAACGTTATCGTTCGCAAGTAGCTGCTATTGCCTATAAACTTGTATCAGATTTTGATGAAGCGGCTGATATCGCACAAGATGTTTTTGTTAAGATGGCAAAAAATATTCATAAATACGATGAATCCAAAAAATTCTATACTTGGCTGTACCGAATCTCTGTTAATGCCTCGATTGATTTTATGCGGAAAAATAAACGTCATCGTCACGAACCTCTGGAGCATGCCTATTCTGCATCGACCAAAGAGCAAAATGCACCCGACCAAGAATATAATCGTGAACGGATTCAAAAATATATCACTACCGCAGCAGATAATCTAAACGAAAAACAAAAATCAGCTTTTATGCTTCGTGATGTAAAAGGTTCAAAAATCTCTGAGGTAGCTGATATCATGGATATGCCTGAAGCAACAGTTAGGTGGTATCTGCATCGAGCTCGTACAAAAATTAAAAAAGAACTCGTTCGTAATTGCCCACATCTGTTAATTATGTTTGGCTTGAAATAATTCCTTTTACCAGACTAAAATAATCACTATTATATCTCATGGCAAATTCCAAAGAACTCACTCTGAAAATCGAAGGTATGCACTGTGCAAGCTGTGTAGCTATCGTTGAAAAAGGTATCAACAAACTTGAGGGTGTCGATGAGTGCCGGGTGAACCTCGCGATTCACTCTGCAACAGTTGAATTTAACAATCAAATCTCATCCGAAAAGATTATCAAAGAAATTGAAGAGTTAGGCTACAAAGCGACTATCGGTCGCCCTGATATTTTAGCCGCCAACGAAAAAGAAGCAAAGTCGGCAAAAGAAGCATTCACGATTTCATTAGGACTTTCACTTCCATTGATGGTTATCGCCATGTCTCCGATGCTTTTTGGGCAGGTTCTCTTTGGAACTCTTTATAATGCAATTATTCAGGCAGTTCTTTCTGGAGTAGTCATATTTTATTCTGGACAGTCTATAATATTTGACGCTCTCAAACAGACCAAACATCTTCGTGCTAATATGAATAGCTTGATAGCGATGGGTTCTCTCTCTGCATTTTTTTGGTCAATGTATGTTCTCTATAAAATTATAAATGGTGGAACCGATCTGCTCTATTTTGAATCTGGTGCGATGATTATCACTCTTATTCTGCTTGGTCGGTATTTAGAAGCGAAGTCAAAAGGAAAAGCAGGCGAAGCAATCAAAGCACTGCTTAACCTTACGCCTACAAAAGCACTCGCTCTGATTAATGGTGTCGAAATTGAAATCGATACTTCAGTTGTCAAAGAGGGGATGACTCTGCTTGTCCGCCCTGGTGAACGAATCCCTGCCGATGGAACTATCTTAGAAAATGCTCCCTTTATCGATGAGTCGATGTTGACTGGCGAGTCATTACCTGTTGAGAAAAAAGAGCAAGACTTAGTCTATGGTGGTTCACTTAATGGTAACATTCCATTTCAAATGAAAGTAACTGCATCGGGAGAAAAAACATTCCTATCATCTATTATTCGATTAGTCTCAGATGCACAATCCAAAAAAGCTCCAGTCCAACAACTTGCTGATAAAGTCTCGGCAGTCTTTGTCCCGATAGTTTTAGGGATTGCACTTATTACTGCGATTTCGTGGTACATATTTGCACCAAATGACCCGATGTTTATCCGTTCGGTTATTTCAGTGCTTATTATTGCCTGTCCCTGTTCATTAGGACTTGCAACTCCTACCGCAATTTTAGCAGGTACTGGCAGAGCTGCCAAAGAAGGGATTATCATTCGAGGCGGAGATGTACTTGAAAAAGTAACGAAAGTCGATTCTATTATTTTTGATAAAACAGGAACTCTTACGCATGGGCAACTTGAAGTAACTTTAGTACAAGCGACTTCTGAAAAACTTGCAGATGAACTTCTTAAAATTGTCGCATCAGCAGAAATACAATCGGAACATCCTGTTGCCAAGGCAATAGTCAAGCAAGCCAAAAGAGAAAATATCGAATTTGTGAAAATAAAAAATATCGAATCTCTGCCTGGTGCTGGCATTATGGGTAACTATAACGAGAGAGAAATTTTAATCGGTAACAAAAGATTGATGGTGCAAAATAAAATTGATATTTCTTCTCTTGAACAAACAGCTGAATTGGAAATGGACAAAGGTCGGACTATCGTCTATGCTGCAATGGATAATCATATTATTGGTATCATAACTCTTGCTGATAAAATTCGTTCTGAAGCAAAAGAGGTCATAAGTAATCTTAAAAATATTGTCAAAGAGATTACCATGCTTTCTGGTGATAGTCGTAAAACTGCTGGTGGAGTGGCACGCTCGATTGGTTTGGATAGCTTTGAAGCAGAAGTAAAACCTGATCAAAAACAGATGATAGTCACATCGCTTCAAAAAGCAGGCTACACGATTGCCATGATTGGTGATGGTATTAATGATGCCCCCGCTCTCGCAAAAGCAGATGTTGGAATTGCTATTGGTTCGGGAACAGATATAGCAATTGAATCATCTGATATTGTTTTGGTTAAAACTGAACTACATTCAGTTGAAAAACTTTTCGTACTTTCCAAACAAACATTACGAGTCATTAAGCAAAACCTCTTTTGGGCATTTATTTATAATATTTTAGCAATTCCAATTGCGGCAGGACTGTTTTATCCGATTTTTGGACTGACTTTATCCCCAATGGTGGCCGCTGCCGCTATGTCTTTTTCTTCTTTATTTGTTGTTTCAAACTCCCTGCGTTTGAATAAAATAGATATTTCTTAAACTCTATAGCGAAACCAGTACTATATCCTCAACGTATAGTAACGTTTATGTGCCTTTTTTGAACAGCAAGATAAGTATTTAATACTTCCTGTCGATACTATGAAGAGTTAAGTAGATATATAACTATACATGATAAAGATGTTAAAAATGGCTACTGCTGAAAAAAATGTTAGTACTTATATTGATGAAAATAATCAGGACGAGGAAGCAAATAAATGGCTTGAGATATTTTCTCTTTTTATTCATGATTTAGAATCTCCGCTTGCATCTATAAAATATCTCTTAAAAATTATTGAAGAAGGTAACTTTGATTATAGCACTGAACGACACAAAACTATTGTCGATTCTTCAGGAGTTGCTATTAAAAGAGCCGAATCAATTTTATTTGATATTATGGCTATTGCAAAATCTGGCAAAATTGGTATTCCTGTTTCACTGGTGACTATCGTCCCAGACACACTTATTGAAGAAACAATTGAAATGATTCAAGCATCAGCACTTGAAAGAAATATCGAAGTAACTTTTACAAATAATTCTGGTAATACACCTGTGACTGCTGACCCAAAACTTCTGAAAAGAGCATTGGATAATTTACTCTATAACGCAATCAGACATACTCCATCTGGTGGTCATATCTCTGTCTATACTGATTTAGGAAAAAATTCATTATACATACATATCAAAGATTCGGGTAATGGTTTAGGTGATGTTGACCCTGCTTTGTTATTTGAAAAATTCGGACAGCTTAAAATGCGGGCAGATGGAAAACATCGTGGTGTTGGACTTGGTCTCTATTTTTGCCGATTAGCAGCAACTGCGATGGGTGGAACGGTATTTGCTGCAGACCATGAAAAAGGTGGAGCCGTATTTACTATTAGACTTTTAAAAGTGGTGGAGTAATAAATGGCTAAAACAAAAATCAATGCCGATTCATATCTCAAAACGG
The DNA here is from genome assembly GCA_024280215.1 of Candidatus Zixiibacteriota bacterium. GTDB lineage: Bacteria > Zixibacteria > MSB-5A5 > GN15 > FEB-12 > QQUK01. Next base: position 26,608 of record JAJRQO010000033.1, on the reverse strand, counting down.
GATCTAACGAACTGCGTATTTTAGAATACAGGGTTTCGGGAATTTCTTTTGGAATTAATATCTTAAAAGTATCAAAAATTGTTTCTGAGATTAAACAACTTATTCGAGTTCCAGAAACACATCCCTCCATTCAGGGGGTCTTTAAAGATATGAATCACTTAGTACCAATTATTGATTTAGCATCGGTCTTAGGTGAATACCGAGAAAAAACAAAACATGACAAAGTTATCGTAACAGAATTTTTTGGACTTATGACTGGCTTTCATGTTGAACGAATTGACTGGATTCATCATTTTAAATGGGAAGATGTTATCGATGCCAAACATGTCTTCTCAGGCATTGACCAAAAATATGTACTTGGTATTGTCAAACCTACTGAAGAACATATGATACTATTGTTAGATTATGAAACTATGCTTTTAGATATCTGTCCTGAGTTTAAAGACAAAGCAAAAATTACATACACAGGTGATATTGAATTGGCTCAGAAAAAAATATTAGTTGCTGAAGATTCGCCTGCGGTAAGAGCAATGCTTGTTAACGAACTAAGTAATCTCGGATGTGATATTGTTGAAGCGACTGATGGTTTAGAAGGTTGGGAAGCGTTCCAAAAAGAAGAGTTTGACTTAGTAATAAGTGATGTCGAAATGCCACAAATGGATGGCTTAGCGTTGACTATGAGAATTAGACAATCAGAAAGACCTGATACGCCTGTTATTGTCTATTCATCAATTGGCGATTTGGGAATGAAAGCCCGTGCGAAATATCTCAAAGCTGACGCACATATTACTAAGCTAAACTTAAATAAACTAATTGTGACAGCAGGGAAACTTATGAATGGGGAAAAAGTTGATTTTGATACCGCGGATACAGATATTGATGAACATGGTGTGGAAATTAGTGAAGTAACCGAAACAATTATGTTAGACTAACTAAACAGCTCTTAGAAAAAACCCGCTCATGAGCGGGTTTTTTTATTGCAGTTTTATAGCTTTAATATTTTGCCTCTCTAAGAGAAATGTATTACATTACCAGCAATATGGGACGTATATGGCAAAACTAATTTTGACTTCTAAAAAAGCATTTGTACTTTTTATCTCGATTACTTTTTTGCTGGTAGCTCAAGCTATTTGGTGGATTGCCTTGATGGCAAAACTCTTTGATGAAAAAGTAAAAATGGTACAAGAATTAGGTGCCGAAAAAGCGTATATTGATCTTATCCAACAAGAAGAAATTTCAAGACAAATCATGATTGGCATGGAAGGACTTTTCTTTTTACTCTTGGTAGGTATTGGAGCATGGCTCATCTACAGAACCCTTGTCAAAAACGAAGAACTCCAATACGCACAGCAAAATTTCCTGATGTCTGTCACTCATGAACTCAAAACCCCACTCGCTTCTATGAAAATTTATCTTGATACACTCAAGTCAGATAAAATTCCAGAAGAAAAAAAAATGACTATAATTCCAAGACTGAAAGATGATGTCAATCGCTTGGAAAAACTGGTTGAAAATATTTTGGAGGCGGGACGATTTGAAAAAAGCGGATATGAACTCCATAAAGATTATTTTGATTTCTCAAATATGATAAACTCTGATTTAGATAAACTAAAAAACTTCGCCACTCATCAAAAGCTTGAAATTATAAGAGAAAATTTTCCCGAAAATTATATATTTTATGGCGACAGGTTTGCCCTCAGTAGAGCTTTTGAAGCTATTATAGAAAATACGTTAAAATATAATGATAAAGATAATATTTTATTAAAAGTTAGTTTTAAAGCGGATAAGAATAACGTATATATTTCTATTAGTGATAATGGTATCGGACTTGATAAACATAACAAAGAACGTATCTTTGAAAGGTTTTATAGAGTTGGTGAAGTACTAAATATCAGTAAACCTGGTACTGGACTTGGACTATTTCTTTGTAGAGAAATTATCAAAGCTCACAAAGGCTCTATTAAGGTTGAGTCAGATGGTATTGGTATGGGTGTTAATTTTAAAATTCAGTTAAAGGTTATAAAAAGTCATGAAAACAATTCTCTTAGTTGAAGATGATCCAAATGTTGCCGATGGATTAATTATAAATTTGGAAGCTGATGGATATCAGGTAGTACATGTTGACAATGGAAACCAAGTGCTTAATGAATTTGGGAAAGGGAACTTTGATTTAGTCTTGATGGATATTATGCTTCCTGGTACCGATGGACTTACTCTGACAAAAGAGATTAGAAAAACTGGTTCTGTTATCCCTGTTATTTTTATTACCGCAAGAGATCAAACCGACCAAAAAGTGGAAGGACTCTTAGCGGGTGGTGATGATTATATTACCAAACCATTTGATGTTTCCGAACTGCTTGCTCGTATTCAAGGAATTTTCAGACGACAAGCATGGCTTGATCCAGGTGAAGAAACTGAAAATGAATATCTCTTTGATGGCCGTTCGATTAACTTTACTACTTACACAGCAAAAGGGCCAGGTGGAGAAGTACAGTTGACCAGAAAAGAATGTATGGTCATGAAATACCTTATCGAACGTACTGGCAAAGTTGTTAGCCGTGACCAATTACTTGACGCTGTGTGGGGGTATCATACCTATCCGACTAATAGAACAATCGATAATTTTATTCTTAGGCTAAGAAAGATTTTTGAAGATGATCCTAAACAATCTGTCTATATAGAAACAATTCGTGGTGTCGGCTACCGTTTTACCAAACTTGCTCATGATGGCGACAAACAGTAAGAACAACCCGTCACTATGGTCCCCATACTTGTGCGTGGCTTTATACTGAAGGGCAATCCGAATTAGTTTCAAAAAGTATTGTCAGGAAGGGGTTCCTGACAACGCACTCTTGCTTAGGCACAGAATATCCTTACTTTTTCTTTATCGGTATCAATATCAATTGAACTTTCTGATAGAGCGACCATAATCATATCAATATCTTTTGAATCGATTGAATTCAAATCAACATGAATCCCTTTACCATTCAAATGTTCATTTAAATCAGCTTTCGAATCTTCAGGAATCATCGAGCCAAGTTTCATGCCAGCTTTTAAAAGTATAATCGGAATTTTGATATCGACATTGTCATGTTTTCCACTTGAGCCAAGATATTTCTCAACTTTGACATGTAAAAATTTTGGATTCTTAGGTATCTGTGTTTTGTTTGTTGTTTGTTCTGCACCGTTGTTTTCAAGAGCAGCTAACAATCGTTCGGCTTCATCGGCGTTGATAGTTCCCGCAGCAAGCATCTCGAGTATTTTTTTTCTTTGTTCAGACATCGCTATCTCCTTTTTTAAGTAATTCGATTGCATCAGCAACAGTAATTTTCCCTTGTTCTAATTTTTCTAAAATCCGATCTTTCGTAACGGTTGTTTCAACTTCTACAAAATCTAATTTACTTCCAATTTGGTTAAGGCGATGTTTTATTGTCGGATAACTGACCCCAAAATATTTCTCCATCTCTTTAATCGAGCCGTGAGATTTTACAAATACAGCAACAAATACTTGGTCATCAGAACTGAGTTTAGCAATCGGAGGAAGTTCAAAATAACCCTCAATAGTGATATTATCATCAGTTTTCACTTTTATCACCGTAATTGGCTTGTTCTCGGTTATTTTCGTTACATATGACCAATCTTTATTCATAATGACTCCGTAATTAAGATATTTAATATATTATACGTAAAAACTTAATAAAGTTACGTTTAGATTTAAAAAATGTCATAATAATTGATATAACTCTTTAGTGCGAATATGAAAAATCTGCTGTAAGTAATACTGTTACTTATTGTTACAGTAGATTGGCTTTGTTTTGTCAAATTTTATTTTTTTAAACCCCTTCCCGTGCTTGACACGGGATCCAGTGAATTAGACAGGGCAATGCCCTGTCGGTAAAACTTTTAAAATGGGTTCGTTCCCCATATAAAAATGTTTTTTAAGGCGTTTTATTGATCACTTTTTCTCTATAAATAAAAGAGCCTGTGGTTCTTAGAGGGAAATGGCTTTGGCTTTACAAATGGCTTAAAGCCATTTTCGTTCATATAATTTGTAGCGATTTTGTGCATTGGTTCTCTTCCTCAAAATAAAAGTTATTTATAGAAAGGGATGTGATACGATTCTGCTGAGTGAATGTAGATTAATTGTAAAATAATGAAGAGGGGCAGACATACCTGTAGGTACGTGTCTGCCACCCACATGAAATCCCTCTTAGCGGTAGATTACTTCAAGAATCGGTCGTTTCGAAGCATCAGAATAATCACTGCTCTTGAAAGCCCCTTGGTCTTCATTACTTGTACACAAAATTGCCACTCCATAATTCGACTTCCCATTTACCCACTCTTGAACTAATGAGGTAATGGTCCATTCATGCCAACTTGTCCCGAAAGGTAAAGTTATTCTTGAAACTTCATTCCCATAAAGGGGCTTACTATCCCAACTAACAGTTGATTCATCCCAAGAACTATTAATTTCCTTTATCTTAAATGTTGGATCTCTCACATAATTGGAAGTTCCATAGCCGTAAAGCATTAGTTTTGCGGAAAGAATTTCTGAATTTGCAGGAATTTGAGATAGAGGAAATTGTATCAAGATTTCCTCCTCTATTCCATGACTACCGGCATATTCAATCCATGCTTCTAAGAATGTAGTATCAAAACTGCGATAAGTTTCAGAACCATCTGGCCACAAAGTATATTCGATAAATGCATCCTTGCCTTGATCAGGACCAGGTTGAATAGTGACTTGTTGACTATCTAATCCTGGGCAATCTTGATCTCCAGTAAGTTTTAGTCTTGTATCAAAAAGAGGTATATTAAAATTTTTCGATGTAATAAAAATATCGAGCTCTAATCCTGCGTTAGCTTCTAGCCCAGCATAGACACCATATTCCCAACACAATGGATTTGTAGTAACTTCCCCTTCGAGGTCAAGATAAGGGGCAACATCTAAATAAGGTCCAGCAACATGAAGTATTTTTATACTGATCTGAGGTCTGAGGTATATCTTGATACTGGCGTTACTATCTGCCCCCCAGATAGGCGGATTAGTTGACCAACTTGGATTAGCAGACCAAACTTCTTTGAAAGCACCATTTTCATAACGGCCACCAACAGTAATGTCTGTTTGTCCTGACATATTAAAGGTAACACGTCCAGCTACATTCGTATTGATTTCATAACCAGCATAAAGTGAGAAGGTGATTTCTGCTGGGATTCCAGCCCATTCGACTGGGATTGGTAAGTAAGCAACTCTTATTTCGTCATTCTTAATGAATCCTGCAGATGCAACTATTTCGGGAGTCATACTCAAGTACGAAGTACCGGTGGCAATAGCGTGTACCTCTTTGTTGAAAAGTCCGATATCCCATCCTACTTTTAGTTCTGGTTCAAAATCGAAGGACGCTGATGAGATCTTGACAGAAGCTGGCTGCCCATTGATGTTTCCATCAAAGAGAGTTATGTCATCTAGCACCAGCTTTCCATCGCTAATCTGGACACCAGAAGCAAGGAAAGGTTGCTTTCCCCAGCTCTTAGTTTTGTTGAGCATCGAGTTGTTAAGACTAAGCGTTAACGTAGTATCAAAGGAAATTTTATCAAAAGCATCAGCGAGTGAGGCTTGGACTGTGTTTACTTTGATTTGATTACCAAAGATATTAACTGATGTGACTTTTCTCAAATATCCGCCAGTATCTATGCTCATCACTACATCACCTGCTTCAATACTTGGGGGGAGCCCAGTATAGCTGTATGTGAAGGTAGCACCGGCAACTGATGATAAACTCAGGCTATCCTGTTCATCAACCATGATAACATTGTCACTATGTAGAATTGCTGTATCGGCAGTCAGGATTGGTCCTGTACCATACCCATTTGCAGGATAAAAGAGATTGTTGTTTTTATGATCTTTCAAGTGGAAACGATATGTGTGAGAACCATCAGATAAAGTCGTTTGGTATTGATATACTGCTCCTGTTAAAAATGTCCCACTTACTTTGTTCAACTCGTGTTCACTTCCATCTACCATAATAAATGCATTATTTGGAGCATTATTGAGAGGGTCTGTAAATGTGACAGTATAGGAATATGTTTCAGTAGTAATTCCACCACTGGGTGATACCTGACCGTTAGATAGAGATGCATCTTTATAAATATCAAAGTTTAAAGTGTCATATACTTTTGCTTCACCATCTGTAACTTGAATAATAACGACTGCTTTAGTATTGGAATTAGGAGTAGACCAAGTAACTACAGAAGAATCAGTTTTATTTAAACTTCCAACATTCACACTCCACATATATGAGAGAACATCACCTTGATTATCATCGGTGGCATTGACCTTTAAGGTCAATTGAATATTAGCTTTGATATTGTTAAATTGAGCCGGAGATAGATTTGCTCCTGATTCGTTTAATACTGAAATACTTTGAATTTTTGGAGGTTCATTTGTAGGTTCGACAGGGTTGTCGTCACTACAGTTTAATAATAAGAATATTGAAAAAATAGTCAAAATTGTAACTATTAAGAGTGATTTCTTACTAAACATCCCGACTCCTTTGTTTATTATCTAATAGCACTTTTTTGTTGTGTTCGTCCCTGACGCATATAAATATATACATAAATCCATTATAGTCAATCGGAAACTTTATAAACTAAACCATGTTTACTACTTCTTAGGAAAACATAAAATGGAATTCAAAAACAACCATTGAATGACCTAACATAAAAGGCTTTTGCAATATCTGACCAGTAGAGATTGAAACTACTTTTGTAATCAGTTGATTAACAATAAGATATATGTCATATTTATTACCTTGACTTACGCCCCTAATTGCGTATATTTTCGTCTGCCTGAAATGGCGATATATTATGATTTCATTACTCTTAGGTCTCGGAAATATCGGTCGGAAATATCATCATACCCGACACAACGTTGGTTTTGATGTGCTTGCATTGATAACTTCCAAAGAGACAACAAACTCTGAGCAATGTGACGAATATATGAAAGCGGATATTGTCGTTGGTGATTCTACTATTATTATCGCTGCACCAACTCAATATATGAATAACTCAGGTTATGCCGCATCTGCTCTTTTACATCGGTACTCTTTGACACCAAGCGAGATGCTTGTTATTGTTGATGATTTTAATCTGCCACTCGGTGCGATTCGGATTCGTAAATCTGGTTCTGCTGGTGGACATAACGGGTTGGCATCAATAATTGAGCAACTTGAAACCGAGAATTTTCCTCGTCTGCGTTTAGGCATTGGTCCGTTACCAGATGATTTGTCGGTTGTTGACTTTGTTTTAGGAGAGTTTAAAAAAGAGCAACATAAAGTAGTAGATGAAATGATTATGACCGCATCGGAAGCTGCCAAATTTGTAATAAGTGATGGCATTGACGAAGCGATGAAAAAATATAATAAAAACCCTGCTTAGTTTTAGTAATATTTAACTGAGCCGTAACCGTTAACCACGTCCGTAGGGAGAATATTTTGGTAAGAAACTACGAGACCACCTTTATCATCAATCCTCAGTCTGACGATGCAACTATCGAGAAGCATGTCAGTGACATTAAGGATATCATTACCAACTCAAAAGGCACGATTATTAACGAGAACCATATGGGAACTCGCCGTCTTGCTTATGAGATTGACAAATTAACACAGGGCTACTACGCTACATTTATCTATGAAGCACCAACTGAAGTCCTTCCATTGTTAGAACAACACTTCAAAATTAACGAAGCGTATATTCGTGATTTAACAATCCGTCTTGAATGTGATCCTCAGGAATACCTGAAACAACAAGACCCATTTGGAAAACATGGTTCCGACCGTGATTCAGATCGTCCTCACAGACATCGCAGTGACAAACCTCAGACAAAATCAGATGATGCCCCTGACAAAGCAGAAGCAGCTCCTGAAAAAACTGAGGTCAAAGAAGAATCTACCAAAGCAGACGATGCTCCGGCAGACGATAAACCATCTGAAGATAAGGCATAAAGGAAAATATTATGGGTGTTATCAGAGGAAAAAAGATCTGTCGCTTTTGTGAAAACAAAGTAACCATGATCAATTATAAAGATGAACGTATCTTAAAACGTTTCACTAACGAACGGGGCAAAATTATCCCTCGTCGTGTAACTGGCAACTGTGCCATGCATCAACGTAAACTTACTACCGCTATCAAACGTGGTCGTGTGTTGGCAATTGTCGCATTTGCTGCAGAATCATACCGTTAAGGTCTTATGACTGCATTAGTTCAAAAAAATCAACTTGTTCCCAAAATCGGATGGGAAGTGTATAGCACTATTTTTGCTATGTTTTTATATACGCTTTTAGAATTCGGTATCAAGGGTGTTGCTCTACCTGGGATTCTTATACTCGGAGTTAGTTCTATCAATTATATGTTGATACTCTTTCTCTATGTTGGAATCGCACTGCTTGCCTATCAAGGTCATACGTGGCTTTTGTGGGGATCTGCGGTGTTAGTTTATATTATAGGCTACATGTTTACTGGGCTTGATTTTGCTTGGACAATGTTATCACAATGGAGTATGATTTTATTTGGTGGAGCTGTCATTGGCAGATTAACCTTAAAACAAGAAACAAATCAAAAAGTATATACCATTGGAATGGTAGCTGTATTGCTGTTCGCATTGGCATTGTATCTTCCGCTGTTATCAAAATTAACCGCGGGTATCGCTGAAGCATCAGCAGATATGTTGGCGACTGCGAAGACATCAATGCCTACTATGGGATATTCGGCAGAAGAAACGGCAACTTGGATAAATGGTATGAATGTCTCACTGGCGTTTGTACAACGGATTTTTCCTGCTTTGTTGGTTTTGAGTGCGGTTTTTCAGTATTCAATTGGATATATGATTTTTAATGCTTTTCTTTCAAGAAAAGAAAGTACGGTAGAAAGTATTCCAGCATTTACCTTTTGGAAAATGCCGTTTTACCCAACACCTCTTTTACTTGGAGCTGCTTGTTTACGGTTTTTTGGTGGTGAATCGCTTCGCTTAGTAGGTGATAATATTTTAGTCTTTTTAGTGGTTTTTTATTCTATTGCTGGGTTATCCATTATAGAATACTATCTAAAAAAACTAAAATTTCCGTCTTATGTTAAAGTTAGTTTTTATATTTTACTATTTTTCACTGGTCATCTGGGATTTGTAGTTGCTGTCTTTGGTGGTTTTATTGACAGTTTTAAAAATTTTAGAAAGAGCGATCAGTTGAATTTACAAAACGAATAATGTTTATTATATTATAGAAGGAAAGGAACAAACGATGAAACTCATTTTACGTGAAGATGTTCCAGATGTCGGCTCTGCCGGTCAAACAATCGATGTAAAAAATGGTTTTGGACGCAATTATTTGCTTCCTCGTAACTTAGCGATTCTTGCTACAAAAGCGAATCTAAAAGCTATTGATGAAATTCAAAAGCAAGCAGAACTTCGCATGAAAAAACTCCGTAAAGGAGCCGAGCTTATTAAAGATAAGATTGAAAAACTTTCTTTATCTTTTGAAGTGAATGTTGGCGAAGATGACAAACTATTTGGTTCTGTTACAAATGGCGATATTGCTGAACGCTTAAAAGCAGAAGGTATTATCGTTGATAAACGCTCTATTGAACTTGAAGGTCCTATTAAAGTTCTTGGCGTATATACAGCACCAATTAAAATTGAAAAAGAAGTAATCGCGAATTTTAAATTTTGGGTAATTAAACAATCATAATGCTATGAGTATGCTCGAAGCAAAAGTTGAAGGTTTAGCGTTGGATATGACAACCAATTCACCGGTTGTCATACTCGCACCCCTGTCTATCAATAAAGTGCTTCCTATATGGATTGGCCATGCGGAAGCGTGGGGGATTGCTATACAATTAACTGGTATAGAATCTCAACGTCCGATGACATACGACTTACTCAAAGATATTATCGTTGCAACAAAATCTACAATTCTTAAAGTTGAGATTACTGAATTAAAAGAACAAACTTTTTATGCCAAAGTGTATGTGCAGTCTGTTGATAATATCGTCATCGAAATCGATGCCAGACCATCGGACTCTATCGCACTTGCTTTAAAAATGCAAGCTCCTATCTATGTAGATGATAGCTTGCTGAATGTTTCAGAAGAACAATCTCAGTCGGAGAACACTATGCCGACAGACCCTGAATCATTAAGGGAGAGGTTGAAAAAAATTAATCCCGAAGACTTTGGGAATTATTCTCTTTAAATGACTTTGAAAAAAATACAATCTCTCATAATTTTTAGTATGCTACTTTTGTTTGTTGCTGGAATTTCCGCACAATCAATTGAAGACACACCGGAAATCGTCTCACTCTATACCAAAGGGCAAAGACTCCTTCGGCAGGGTGACTACTATGAAGCGGGAAGAATCTTCTCAGAACTTGAAGGTCGTTTCTCAAACTCAAAAAATCTTGATCTATTTGTGTTTCAAAGATCAAAAGCAAAATATTATTTTGCTGAATATGATGAAGCAATTGCTGGTTTTTCATATTTTATTTCTCACTTTTCAAATTCACTCTATCAAGCTGAAGCACACTTTTTCTTAGGCAACTCTCAATACTTGAAATCTCATGTTGATAGAGCTGTCAAAACATATCTGGTAGCGTATCGTTTATCGGATACAAAAAAGCTTGATCAACTTATACAAGCGTCACTACAAGCAGCATTCAAAAATGCCTCTGCGATTTCTCTTACAGAAAAAGATTTTGATAAGTTATCTCAGACAAAAAAATGCTCTTTGGTAAAATCACTTTCAGATATTTATCTCAATAGAGGAGAACTTCTCAAAGCAGAAAATATTCTGGCAACCTGCGGACAATCTCTTTCCTTGTCAGATAGAAAAGAAGTGCAGGCACGTGAAGAAAATAGACCACTTGAAATAGCCCTTGTCCTTCCCTTGTCTGGAGAAATGCAAACGTATGGCGAAGAAATTTACCATGGTGCTGTTATCGCTGCCGATTTGTATCGTAAAGAAAGTGGCAAGAAAATCAAGCTTGTTCCGTATGACACTAAAGGTGATCCAATTGAAGCGGCACAAATTATTTCACAGTTATCTTTATCAAATTCGACTGACGCTGTTGTTGGGCCGCTGACTTCAGAGGAAGCATCGGTGGCATCATCGATTCTAAACTGTGGTAATCTTCCGATGATAGTTCCTGCTGCTACAGAAGCAGGGCTAACAAGACTCTCAGAAACATCATTTCAGCTTTCACCAAATATTGAACTTGAATCAATTTCACTTGCCGAGTATGCTTTTAATAAATTAAACGCTGACTCTGTTGTTATTATTTCATCAACAATTACTGACCATATTCGCATGACTCATGCATTTGAAAGACACTTTAAAAAACTTGGTGGGACTGTTGTTGCTGTTGAGTACTACCGTTCACGGGACAAAGATTTTGGTACATACATTCGAGACATTAAATCAATTCTACTTGGACATCCAAAGGACTCTACTTTTTATATTTCAGATGACGGTGATACTCTTGATTTTGAACTACTCGCCGCTTATGTTGACTGTATCTTTATGCCTGGAGTTCCGAAACAATTAAAGCAATTGGTTCCTCAAATTCACTTTTATAATCTGAATGGGTTTTATCTGGGTACTGACGGATGGGGTGACCGAACTGTTTATAAGCTTGGTGAGAATGTGACCAAAGGTGCTGTTTTTGCATCACCATTTTTAGAGGGAAAAATTTCGGAAGAGTTTATGCTCCTTGCCGCTGCGTATGACAGTCGTTATGGGAAACGACCACAACGATTGGCTGCATTAGGGTTTGATGCGGTGCGATTGCTTACCAATACTGTTGGTTCTGGTATTAGTCGCGAAACTATTTCAAACAAATTGAAAACTATAAAAAATTATAGCGGTGCATCTGGGAAAATCAGCTATGGTGAACATCGTGAAAATATCGAAATGCCTCTTTATAAGATTCTAAACGAAAAAGCAAATTCGTTTGAATCTCTCAAAACAGAAAATTTAGAAGAACAATAACGGAGATAATGATGGATAAAAATGTTGCCCTCAAAATGGTAATAAATGGTGAAGAGCGTGATATCACTTATGAAGAACTCGCACTCTCAAATAACTTAGCTCAAGAAGCACTTGTCAGACTTCTTATCGAGAAAAAATTACTCGAACCAAAAGAACTCATGGACATGATGGAAAAAGTTAAAAAAGAACGTTACCGTAAACCTGAATAAAAATTTATGAACGAAAAAAATATCCAAGCTCCAACACCTGATTCTAATGCCGTTGAGTTATTAACATGGACGACACATCCTATAAAAAAGCGACCATTGGCTGCCGTCTTGGTTACGCTTTTTATTTTAGTGATTCCGTTACTTGTAATCTCTATTACATCTTCTCGTGTTTTTGGGTTTTTATCTTTGACCGTTCTCTTTGCTTCGGTTGCCAAATTTTATTTCCCAACCTACTTCATCCTTACTGATACTGAAGTAATTATTAAAAGTTCAACACAGACAATCAAGAAAAAATGGTCTGAGTTTCGTTCCTATTATCCAGACAAAAATGGTGTGCAACTCTCTCCGTTTGTTGATAAATCTCGACTTGAAAATTTTCGAGGTCTCTATATTATTTTTGATAATAATGATGAAGATGTGATGAAAGTTGTCGCACAAAAAATTGCAATGGATTCAAATGAGGTGTCGGCATGAGTTTTTTCAAAGGAAGTACAGAATATCCTGAGTCAAATAATCCTAAAAATGATTCATCGGTCTTAACTGACGATGAGCATGAAGTCTTTGACAAGTTTGCTCGATTTATTGTTCGTCGTGGGTTAGGTCTTCCTGGGATTATGTTTTTTGAATCAGTCAAACCTGCTAACTATATAATTTCTCAAGCAATGGTTATGGGGGCTCCAGTTGCCGATACCTTTTTACAAATGTTTTTTAATTATGAAAAATATGATGTTATTCAACAGGCTCTTGAAAAAAGACAAGCACCTGAAGAACTCATTTTAATGATAGAACATCATGATGCGATTGCACACAGACGTGAGAAACGAATTAAAAAATATTATAAAGCTCAAAAGAAGAATTGGAAATGGTACCAACGCTACTTAGGTATCATGGCTCCAAGAGTTGAAATCCCTCAAGAGGTCTTAGACGATCCTGATGAAACTCAAAAAATTTCTCCAGACAATCCCCCACCTCCTCCAAGTTGATTATTTTTTACCTACTTGTAACTTTTTATTTATCTGATTCAACTTGTATTTGTTAATCGCATGTGCGAGTGTATCTGCGTATGCTGATTTTAAATTTGTTAGTTTAAACAGATTGATATTTGCATTCTCCAAATCATCCATCGCCAAGTAAGTTTCTCCTAAATACTCAAGTGCCTGTGCAAACTCTGGGTCAAACTTTAATGCACGTTTGTATGACTTTAAGGACTCGTCAAGTTTGCCTAACTTACGATAACAGAACCCTAAATTGTTATATGCTTCTTTCATCGCTGGGTTATGCTCAAGAGTTTCTTTAAAAGCATCAACTGCTTTTTCATATTCTTTTTTTGCTTTGGCATCCGATGTCGCACGATAGTTATATGCAAAGGCAGAATCGCCAACAATGAGAATCTGTTTTGCTTTATGCAAATGATCTATACCACTATTAAAAGAACGATTTGCTTTTTCGTTATTTGCATCAACGTCATCACTATCTGATTCGCTCGCATAGACATTCATGGAAATAAGAATCAAAAATGAAAAGAGACAGATGACAGATTTAAAACATTTCATGGGAATTACCTCTGATTTAAAATTAAAAAAACGGAGCCTCATACGAAGCTCCGTTGATATTCTAAGCTTTATATAATCTTATATATCTAAGTTACGGACATACTGTGCATTTTGTTGGATAAACTCAGCACGTGGTCGAGTCTCTGATCCCATGAGAACAGAAAATAAATGGTCCGCTTCAGCACCGTCATCAAGAGTGACTTGAAGCAGTGTACGTACTGCTGGATCCATCGTAGTTTTCCAAAGCTGATCAGGATTCATTTCACCAAGACCTTTATAACGGGAAATAGAAACACCAACTTTCGATTTAAGTCCTTTCACCATTCTATCTTTTTCAGCATCAGAGTAGGCGTATTGTTCAGACTTGCCTTGTTTGACTCGAAAGAGTGGTGGTTGAGCGATATAAATATATCCTTGGTCAATAAGAGGTCGCATATATCGGAAGAAGAATGTGAGAATCAACGTTCTAATATGTGCACCATCAATATCCGCATCAGTCATAATCACAACTTTGTGATACCGAGCTTTGGAGACATCAAAGTCATCGCCAATACCACAACCAAGTGCAGTAATCATTGAACGAACTTCGGTATTACCAAGAATTTTGTCAATACGTGCTTTTTCTACATTAAGAATTTTACCACGCAATGGAAGTATCGCCTGGAACCGTCTGTCCCTACCTTGTTTGGCTGAGCCACCCGCAGAGTCACCCTCCACAATATATATTTCGCATTCTTCTGGATCTTTTAGTGAACAGTCAGCAAGTTTCCCAGGGAGAGCCGCAGAGTCAAGTGCTGATTTACGACGGGTAAGTTCTTTTGCTTTTCGAGCAGCTTCACGTGCGGTGGCGGCCTGAATAAGTTTGTCTATAATTTTTTTAGAAACAGATGGGTTCTCTTCAAAGAAATTCCCTAAAAATTCATTGGTGATTTGTTCAACAGCACCACGGACTTCGGAGTTACCTAATTTCGTTTTTGTCTGACCTTCAAATTGTGGGTCTCGAACTTTCACCGATATTACTGCTGTTAGTCCTTCACGAGAATCATCACCGACTAAGGTTACATCTTTTTGCTTTACTGTTTTATTCTTTTTAGCATAACTATTAATCGAACGAGTTAAAGCAGCTCTGAAACCAGAAAGATGTGTTCCACCTTCTATCGTGTTGATGTTGTTTACGTAAGAGTAAACTGATTCGGAATAACTATCGTTGTATTGGATAGCTATTTCAACTTCGACATCATCTTCAGTTTTTTTAAAGTGAATTGGTTTTTTGAAAATTGGTGATTTGTTTTCATTGAGATATTCAACAAACGATGCTAAACCACCTTTGTAGCAAAATGTGACTTCTTTATCGGTGCGATGGTCTTTTAAAATTATTGAGAGACCTTGATTCAAAAATGCAAGTTCTCTAAGACGCGATGCTATAATATCAAATTTATAGTCTGATTTTTTAAAGACAGTAAAATCAGGATAAAAAGAAACTTTGGTACCAGTTGTTTTACGTTTACCAATTTTTTTAACTTTTCCTTGAGCAACACCAATTTTGTAATCTTGTTTATAGACATCGCCATCGCGAGATACTTCTACCGTGCACCATTCAGAAAGTGCATTTACAACAGAGACACCAACACCATGCAGACCGCCAGATACTTTGTAGCTTTCATGGTCAAATTTACCACCAGCATGAAGCGTTGTCATAACGACTTCGAGTGCCGAGACTTTCATCTCAGGATGCATTTCTACAGGAATCCCACGTCCGTTGTCAGAAATTGACATCGAACCATCTTTATTAATTTCAACTATAATTTTATCACAAAAACCTGCTAAGGCTTCATCAACTGAGTTGTCAACTACTTCATAGATACAATGATGTAATCCGCGTTGTCCAATATCGCCGATGTACATAGCAGGACGTTTCCGAACTGCTTCAAGTCCTTCAAGGATTTTTATCGTACTTGCATCGTAATTATGCCCTATATCTTTTTTCGGTTTTTTATCTTCCGAGGTCGTCGCCATTTATGTTTCCTTTCAATGTTTTATCAATCGAATCTGTTTTATGGATCGTCCAAATGGATAGGTGTGGATTTGTGAAATCAATTCCTCAGACTTCATAGAAATTTCTTGTCTCCATGCATCGTCTGAAATTGCGATAAATAAGATTCCATTTTCAAACCGAATTGCTTTGGCTCGTTGGGCTAATTCTTTCCCGACAATTTCAGGCCATTTTTCAACAACCATCCAACCATTGTAGGTCTTTGAGATTCCTAAGGAACTCATCATTTTACCAATGACACCAGAAATTGGTTGAGGTCTTATTTTTTTCTTTTCTCCATTATCCATCATTTAAAGATAGTTCTTTTTTATACTGTTTGCAAGAAAAATCTTATTCGTAAGTTATTGGAGGACAATTGTTTGTGCGTATACAGGGGAGGCGTGAAAATTGTTGAACATGTATGTCAAAAAAAGAACCAGCAGGCTGTAAAAGTCTGCTGGTTGTGGGGGAGGCAGTAGACAATTCTACAATGTAGAAAAGCTACTATGATGATTTATCTTCTTTTTCTGATAGAGCCAGAGCCTGAGACTTTGTTGTTTACATGTTTGGGGTTGCCATAATAAACTATATCGCCAGAACCAGAAACTTTTCCATCAAGCGAATTTTTTGCATATACTTTAATACCACCTGAACCTGAAATCTTAGCGTAGACATCATCGGCTATTAAGTTGCGAGTGTCGATATCGCCAGAACCTGAGAGATGAAGCTCTAAATCTTTTACTCTGCCTTCGGCGGAAATGTCACCTGAGCCAGAGAGTTGGTATTCAAAAAAGTCTTCGTCGAGCTCTTCAATGATAATGTCACCTGAGCCAGAGAGCTTTACATATTCGAGTTCAGGGACTGTGATTTCAATTTTGCAGGAACGTTTAGAACGGAAGTTTCCTTCGGTGTCGAGGATGAGTGTTTTGCCTTGGACTTCGGTTTCGACAAGTTCGAGCAAGTTGTCATCGAATGTTACTGTGACCGATTGTTTTTTGCCTACTGTAATGAAGACATCAAATGAACCTTTTAATTTGACACGTTTGAAGTTGTCGACATCTCGAGTTTCAGTTTGTAAATCGCCTGAACCTTTTTCGCCTCGACCAAAGAATGAAAAATTGCCAGCATGCGAGGTTGTTACAAATGCCAGCAGGAGTATACAAGTAAGTATTTTTTTCATGAAAGTGACCTTTGTTCATTATGTTTGTGTTTACATCTATCTATTACGGCGATTGTTCCGAATTAGTTTCATCTATTATCAACAAAGCAGATTAGTAGGGCGGAACCCTTTAGCGGTTCCGCCACAAAAGACAGGGCAATATCCTGTCGCTACATAATCCGTGCAAGGCAGACGTCCTCGTCTGCCAGTCTCAAAATGGGTTCGTTTTTTTAATTATTTCCAAAGTAATTAAGTCCCCCCCGCAGGGGGTTACAACGAAATGGCTTTGCTCAAAAAAATGGCTTAAGCCATTTTCGCTTATATTTATTGTAGTGATTTTTTTCATACAATTTTCCTCTGTCATAAATGACTCCATCAATGTCATCCCCGACTTGATCGGGGATCCAACATTGTTGTTTTCTATCATTATTAAGTCATTCATACAATGCGACCTAGTACGAAAGAGGGGAGAAATTGTAGGGAAAAGGTAGTCTATCGCATTCCACTAAATTCGCTTGTCTTACGTTATTATATTAGTTAGATATATTGTATTATTGGTCGTTAACAACGGTTTGGAGGTAATTTGAAAAACCAAAAAAAACATTTACTAGCAACTGGACTATTATTCTATTTTATCCTACTAAATTGTAATGATACTACATCACATGAACCTTTTCCCTTGGATAGAATATCAGGGAAAGTTATCGACTCAATAACTGGTTTAGCTATTGATTCCGCAGAAGTAATCTTTGGAGACACACTATCATCAACTATTAACACATATTCAAATTCAGAAGGATTGTATTTTATCTATCCTGGTACAACTGGTGTGGTGAATATCTATTGCAGGAAGGAAAATTATGTAACTAAAATGAAATCATTAGACTTACCATACGATAATTTAATTATTACAGATTTTAATTTTGAACTTACAAAATAAATAATTTTTATTAAAATCATTGGAGAGGATATTAAATATGATAAGATTCTATTTTCTATTATTGTTTTTAGGATTAGCATTTGCATCTAATCTTGCTACATCAAATTGTCTTATTGAAGTATGCACACAAAACTATGAGATATGGCAATAACATCATTTAAAACAAACACCCCCCAACCTCTATTTACAGGGGAGTCAATTATAAAAATATTATAATAATGTCATCCCAAACTTGATTTGGGATCCCGAGTCGGAACTTTCTAGTTTTAATAAGTTCTCCACAATTTTATTTTTCACTTTTCGTTATAAATAAAACAGACTCATGCTGTTATAGCAGATTGGGTTCGTCTTGTGAAATCAGTTTTATCGATACAGGTATTGTGGTGATTGTGAAAGCTGTCGGCGTTGTTGGTTTATTGTTAGGAAAGGGTTCCTGACAATGCATAAAAAAAATAGTTTTCATATAGGAGGGTTAGCATTACATCAATAGTATGATGGTGTATTGAAATTGTCGAATGAATAGAAACCCATTCTAAGGGTTTGTTGATAAAATTCAATATGTCTTTCAAGGCCCTTCGACTCCGCTCAGGGTGACTTGAAAGACAACAACTTATAATATGTCATACTGAGTCCTCCTTGGCGGAAAGTATATTCCAAAACAAGAGGTTTTTCAACATTCCCTAAAGGTTCGGCTAGAAGATAATTAGCTTCCACATACAATGCGATGTATTGAGAATCTGGGGAGTATTAGAAAAAACTTGGATTGTTAAAATTAAACTGACATACCTTGTCAGTGCCGTTACCTATAATACGATTAAAGGTGTTGATAATACTAAATATAAGGAGACTGTATGCAGTCAAAGAAAAACAGTTTAATTGAATCTTTCACAAATGTTATGGTAGGGTATGGAATTGCTATTGTAAGTCAGTTAATAATATTTCCAATTTTTGATATCCACATAACATTATCTGAAAATTTTCTAATTGGTTTATGGTTTACAATAATTTCAATAATCAGAAGTTATATAATCAGACGTTGGTTCAACAATAGGATAATTAACTTGAACAAAATTGAGAATAAGGTATCATTATAGATGATTACATGCACAATTCTTAGAGGACACAATCAAATAGGCGGTAGTTGCGTTGAGTTGCAATCAGAAAAGACAAATATTTTAATTGATTTGGGGCTGTCATTAGATTCAAATATCTTTGATATACCTCTTCCAGCAGATATTACTACTGTGCAGGGAGAAGAACTCGTTAAGAATTCTGAATTTATCGATATTGCGGGTATATATGTTTGGGATGACCGTACAAACAAAATTGATGCGGTTGTGATATCACATTCACATCCTGACCATTGGGGGATTGTACAATGGTTAAAACCAGAAATTCAAATATGGTTTTCAGAAATTTCATTGAAGATGATAAATAAATCAGCTGAATTACTTGGACGACCTAAAATTCAAGAAGATAGAGTTAAGTTATTTATTCCAGGAAGCAAATTTACCGTTGGTGGATTTGAAATTAGACCTCACTTAGTTGACCATTCAGCTTTTGAAGCATCTGCTTTTGAAATAACAGACAAAAACAGAACTATTTTCTATACAGGAGATTTTAGACAACATGGTCGAAAAGTAAAATTGTGGGATAAAATATTAAAGAAAGTAAAACAACCATTAGATGTATTGATTATAGAAGGTACTACATTGTCAAGACTTGACGAAACCCCAATAACTGAAAAGAATTTGGAAGAGCAGGCTGTTAAAGAAATATCTAATTGTGATGGATTAGCAATGATTTGGACAAGTTCACAAAATATTGATCGGTTGGTGACTGCATATCGGTCTGCTAAACGTACAGGTAGAACTTTTGTGATAGACCCATATACTGCCCACATGCTTAAAATAGCAGGGCAATCAAATGTGATTCCGTATCCGTCTAAAAAATTCCAAGATGTGCGAGTGTATTTCTCAAGCAGATTCTGTTCTTATTTGGTAAAACAATCTTCTGTTAAAGCTTTGTATGAATTTCAAAAATGGAAAATCGCTAAAGAAGAAATTATAGAGAACCCTTCAAAATACTTAATAATAGTGCGACCATCTGTGAAAGATTTTCTTAATCATCTACCGCTAAAGAACTCCCTTCTCTTTTATTCTATGTGGGAGGGGTATCGTGATGATGAGAAGAGTGAACGATTTTTGAATTGGTTAAAAGAACAAAGTACAAAAGAAATATTTCTTCATACAAGCGGGCATGCCGATGCAAGTACGATAAGAGATACTATCAAAACATTAAAACCACATAATCTGATACCGATTCATACAACATTGCCAGAGTGGTTTGAAAAAGAATATTCAAAGACAAAAATTTTACAAAATGGTAATTCAATAACTATAAAATAAAATAGGAGCTATAGTGAGTAAAATACACAAACGACGAGTACTTAGTGATTCTTTTATGAATGATTTGAAATTTGGTTTTTTAAATCCGCTTTTAAAAAGAGTTGTTCTTGACACAACTTTAGATTTAGAAATTCGAGAGAATTATATAAATATATATTATCAAGGAGGAAATCTTTTAAGATTAAAACCAAAATCAAAAAAGGAGTATAGTGCTTTTTTTGATTTCAAATACTTTAAAGGTGCTGGACTAAAACCATTAGAATTACCAGAAATTATTTTGAATAGGGGTGAGATTGAACTATGGATTAACAGCTTTGCTTTGTTGAAAAATGGTATGGATTTATATCTTGGGAAAAAGAAAAATCATGAACGTGCCTTTCAACAGATTTTAGTTTCAGATAATAATGGGAATAAAAATATTGCTCATGGAACGGATTACTTTATCTCAGATATTGAATATGCTGTAGAGTATGAAGAAAAACAAAATGCTCGTTTTGATGCATTAGCAATTCTCTGGCGTTCAACTTCAACAGCTCGAAAACTTCAAAAAGGATATTTACCTCGATTAACACTAATCGAAATGAAGTATGGTGATTCTGCTTTAAAAGGAAAATCTGGTATGGTAGATCATTTAACTCAGTATAAGAAATTTTTCAAAGATTCTGATAAAGTAGATGCTCTTAAAAATTTTGTTATCAAACAATTTCAGCAAAAAAGAGATTTAGGTTTAGTTCCTGCACTAAATAGTAACTCATTTAAGATAACAAAATTAGATGATATAGTTGATGTGATGTTTGTTCTTGCTAATCATAAACCAACAGATACAAAGCTTCAAAAAGAGTTGTTAGTTTGCCAGGAAATGAATGTTAAATTCAGAGTTCTTTTTTCACAGGCTAATTTTCATGGATATGGATTGTATGAAAATAATATGTATTCAGTGGAAAATATTATAAGCAGATAGTAAAATGAGGACTATATAATTTGAAAACTCAAGATGAAAATAAACTCAAGTTAGATATTGGTAACTGGTACTCTTGGCAAATGTTACCAGGGTATGGGTGGGGACCTTATTTTTCACCGATTAAGATTTTTGAGTTTAGAAAATTAATAGAAAATAATTTAATAGAACTTAATTTTCATAACGCTTGTTACGCTAAAGGTGTTCAAGGTTTTTGCCTAACTATGAAAGTTTTGTGGCATGTTGAAGAATATCTCATCGTTGAAAATCAACCTAACACATCTAATAGAGTTGCAATTATTGGGAATATTGATTATGCGTGGCTTGAGAAAAATATCAGTACTGAAAAAATTGATACTGATTTGCCTATCGAAGATTATTTAGATAAGTATTTTTAGAATAATAACAAAAAAGGCTCCTTATATATAGGGAGCCTTTCAGAAACGTACCAGAATGATACTTTCATGCGAGCAGAAGATGCGTATATCTGCTACTCTTAATTGATAAAAACTTTTGTCGGGTTCTGCATTCATCTTGGCGGATACTTGGAACGCCGACCTACAAAAAACTTATAGTGCTTCATAGTTGAAAACAGGTTTTTAATTTGCTCTCAAAACAACAATGTTGGTTCCCCGATTAACTCGGGGATGGTGTTGGTTCAATGTTGGTTCCCCAATCAAGTTGGGGATGGTGTTATGGTATAGCAGTTAGACTGGTTCATAGGGAACATGCTCGACAGTTTTCAGTTTCTTTCGTCCGGGATATTTTGTCGACGGGATAAAGAAATCAACACCTTCACGACGACGCATCCGTACTGTATAATCCTGACATCCTTGACAACGGGAGATTCGACCCGCTAACTCTTTTTTAATTCGACGACGTTTCTTATGAGTAGGGGCATAGACTGCTTTACCAACAATCTTGTATCCTTTTTTTGGATCGTCACGGTCAAGAAATTCGACACCATTTTCAACTTCATTAGATCCTTCTTTATATAAAGTTGCTCCTGGACATTCGATGAATATATAGCCATCATCATAGACCTCATCATCAAAAAGATGGGCGAGTTTTACCTCTTTTGTGTTACAGGAGGAGCAGAGCCAAATACCTTGTTTTTGTATAAGTTCATTTTCGCAGTTAATACATTTTTTTTCAGCCATTGAAGTTCACCCTTCATTTCTTGCTTGTTTAGTGCTGAGGTTTATTGTTTCATATATTACATTGCAAGACTCTTGCCAAACTGAAAAAACGTTGTAAGTTGTTGCTGTCTATGGCGGTATCGTTGTCAGTGAAAGAATTGCGTTTTGAAAAAAATAGAAATATTATAGGGTTTGACCAACTCTTTATTGGGGAATATCCCTTTTAGAATTGTGACATAGTATGGGTCAGTATCAATAAGATAATTAGGGGTACAGAGTTGGGCTGTTACCCCTTTACAATCAGAAAGACGGCACAGACTGATGCTGTCACAGGCAGGAGTGCGGCAAAAGAGTACGGGGCAAAAAATGATCCCGCAAATGCCAACACCACCGATGGAATAACCAAGTATTTCAAAGTTGAAAATGCCATTCGTGCCACAAGTGAAAGCAGGAAAAGCCCCAAGGCACCAACAACTATATAGGCAGCGTATAATCCGTTCTGTCCGAAGTGTTCCATAATGAAACCCTGAGTAGATGTAATTACCGAGGAGTATTCATCTGCTTTGAGTGTAGCTGAATCTGCGAAACTTTTTGCTTGATTGAGTAGATCAATAGTTTGCATCTTGTTCCTCTTCTAAAGGCTCAATGGTCAATGAAGATTCACCGACTCGTGTGAGACCTTCCATCCGTTTGGTTAAGAAATTCTTTGATGTAATCCAATTGTGCGAGAGTTCTAAAATTTCGTTTTGATTTACATCTGATTGCCAGTCTAAAATTACTTGGTCGATTTGTTTATCGTTTACTGTTAAATCATCCATTGTTAACACAAACTTGACTTTCATAACGTACCGTCCTCTAAGATGAGTTGTTCACTTTTTTTCACGCAATACTCATTTGCAACGATGATGCCAGTAGAGGATAAAACCGATATTTTCTTTGTAAGTGATAGTGTCGTTGGTTGTTATGATTGAAATGTTTTGGATATGGCTGTATCAATTTCTTCAAAAGAAGAGATGAAATCTCAGAACTATGGGAATTGTCCTATATATTGTAGTGCTAAAAAAAAGATCCCCAATAGCTATAAACCATTGGGGAAATTCGTTTTTTACGGATGTAGATTGAGTATTGAAAATTTATCAGCTTGTTGGTTTGGACCTGATAGGTTCATGTTGCATCTGTTTTTGGTTAGCACAAAACA
Organism: Candidatus Zixiibacteriota bacterium; assembly: GCA_024280215.1. Classification (GTDB taxonomy): domain Bacteria; phylum Zixibacteria; class MSB-5A5; order GN15; family FEB-12; genus QQUK01. The sequence continues at coordinate 2,979 of JAJRQO010000033.1, read as the reverse complement.
GCAAAAACGTATCATAGAAAGGCTGAGAAATCATCGTACTAAAAAGTCAAACGTTTAAAATCTCATTGGCTATCTAAACATGAAATTTCATATACAGATAGTCAAATTTACTCATGTACAATCCTCCATATTGATAGTTTATTTATATGCGTAAATAAGTGTTTCCTTGATTAGCGTAGATGATACTCAAATGAAGAAAGATTAACTATATACATGTGAGAAAGTTAAGAAAACTTTACGCCTTTCGATTACATGTAATATATTAAGGAAAAATATATAGTCAATAAAAGATAGAGCCGTCGCATGATTTGCGTTACAGGGGAAAATTAGTAGGGCAGGTCTCGCTTTAGAAACCTGCCTTGTATGTAATAACTTACTGAATAATCACAGTAACTTTACTTCCATTTGCATCAACAGCAAGTGCCGATGAAATTTGGTAGTTACCTGTTATTTCAATTATATCCTGACTACCAGTACTTATAAGCAATACACCTGCAATATCTAAAATACCTACATGCAATTCATTATTTCCATAATGTGAAAGAAAGTCTAATGAATTAGACATGATGTTTGTAGGTGTGATTTCTATTGGACTTGAAATATATAATTCTAAACCTTTTAAAGCGACCGTACTGTTTAAATTAATTGTCGTAACACCGTTGGCATAAGTTGTTAAAAGTGAAGTTGTTGAAGGAGGTGGGTCTATTGGAGGAGGACCTATGATTAAACCATCCATGAAAGACTCACCAAATGTAACAAATGGGTCGTCTATTAACGGTTCTGTTGTTGGAGGGTTACAAGTGGCAGGGTCAGCACCGTTTTGAAACATAAATGCGACAAAATAAACTAAATCAGAAATATCAATTGGTTCATTTCCATCAACAGCAGCTTCCTCTGGACACAGATAGTTTGGTCCACTACGAAACATATAATCAACCATATACACTAAATCACCAATATCAACGGATCCTGCAAAAGTTCCGTCATCGGGACCACCATCAACATTGCCACGGTCAACATAACAACAATCGCATGCGTCACCCATGCCATCTCCATCACTGTCTATTTGTTCAGGGTTATAAATTGTTGGACAATTATCACAGTCGTTATCGTCAAGCCCATCGCCGTCTACGTCTATGTTGAGTTGGCATGGGTACACGATGTTAAAGGTAGTATCATCAGAACCACAAGCATTTTCGACAGTATGTGTTACGGTATAAACACCTGGAGCAGTATATAAATTTACTACTGTATAAGCAGTGTCATGTTTAGCTCCATCACCATAGTCCCATATAGATGTTGTAATGTTACCTGATTGATCATAGCCAGTAAATACCAAACGAAAATAACTATCTATATATGTCGTATATGTATAATCAGCAATTGGTGGACCAGCACATTGATAATCAGGGTCACATGCATTTCCAATACTATCGTTATCTACATCTGCTTGGTCAGGGTTATAGTCATTAGGACAATTATCACATAAATTCCCTATACCATCTTCATCCTGATCATATTGCAATGAATTGTAAGTATAAGGGCAATTATCACAACCATTGCCAACCTCGTCAAAGTCCACATCCTGATTCAACCACGGGCTCCCAGCATTTACAGAATCAGGACATAAATCACACGCATCGCCAATTCCATCTCCATCGCTATCAGCATTGCTTTCCGAATCTGTATCCCAGCAATTATCACACGCATTACCCCAATCGTCATCGTCGGAGTTTAGTTGGTCGGGGTTGTACTCGTTAGGGCAATTGTCATTTATGCCATAATAAAAATCACAGTCAGGGTCAGCAGATGGGTCGCAGATAGAAAAACTATTGGATATTGTTTCAACTGTGTTACCAACCATGTCTGTTGCAACAAGTCGTATATTGCAATTTGCTCCTGCGTTTGTAGCAACCCAATCGTAAGTAAAATATGAATAGTTTGATTCCCAAGCGACTGTAGCAATCGTACTCCAAACTCCATTACCATATAGCACTTGTAACTCAACAAATGTAGAACTATCGACACCAGAATCAACAACCCATTCAACTGTCACAGTTTCACCAATTAGTATATCTGGTATAGGGTCGCTTACGATTTCGATTTCGTATGGACCACCTGTGAAGTATGCGACGTAGTAGTGGTCTCCTTCAAAATCCCATGGTGTTTCAAACCAAAGTTTTTTGGTTAGAAATGTTTCAAGATTCCAATTGGTAGTATACCATTTTTTCTCCCAATGATGAAATGTATAGTCATAAGTGACTACAAGTGCGGAACCTTCATTATGCAACAATGAAAAATCCTTTGCCTCAAGCATAACAGATTCGCCAAGTAGCCAACAAGTTTCATAGGGAATAGTATATTCTCTTGATGAGTCAGGCCAGTTCGTTGTGTCAACATATACAATAGGTTCATCGCTTTGTGTTCCTACAGGTACGCCATTATGATGAAGCCTATTGTAATGATAATCAACTCTGCCAATCCCCTGACCATCACGCCAACTACGAAATCCTTCATAAATAGCAACTGATTCAATCATCATATGAGGCTGACCATCGTTCGGGTTATTCATTTCGTTATAAAATATTGTTGCTTCATCATAATTTGATAAGAATGAAGCTTCGCTAACAGTAGATGGCATTGTAGACCTTGACATCACAGTTATTGAATGACCTACTTTATAAGGATGTGGTTTGTGTAGATGGTAATTAAAATATTTCTCTATTCTGTATCCTATTTTTAAAGCTAACGTATCATCTGTGCTTCGAGCTATACCTGGATAATCTCCATCAGTTAAAGGTATAGTGTCATACAAAGCAGTAGTATATTGTACCGAAGTATCAAGAGATGTAAACCTCCCCCGAATTGACGGACAGCAAGTTAAGAAGTATATTCCGTAATAGGAGGTGTCCAATGACACGAAGACGTAAATATGACCGTCAATTTAAGATAGAAGCTGTTCGTTTAGTAACAGAGAAT
>JAJRQO010000032.1 GCA_024280215.1 Candidatus Zixiibacteriota bacterium | reverse complement strand
CATAGTAGATGAAGTGTTAATAACATTTCTATTTAAGACAACCGTATTATAGCGAGTGACATGAATATCATGCTCCCAACCATAACCGTAAGAATCATATATTGTAAATGTATGCCAGCCAACATAAATCCGAGGTATATAGAGTGGAGCAATTCCCCAATAGATACCGTTAACATAAACCGACCCACCATAAGGGTAGTCGATATAGACATTACCCGCTACTGTCCAACTTGGATATGACGGATAATAAACAGGACGATAGTAATCATCTTCCCATTCGTTGACATAGACCGATGCTCTATCAAAGGCAAAACGTTGTCCATCGTAACGAACAAAATAACGACTATTGATATAGTCCATAAATTCATGACGGTCTTCTGCGTCGTCAATGAGACCAGAAGTTGGATACCAATCAGGAATAGGGAAACGTTCTTTGGATGCGATAATCTGAATTGTTTCTACACCCTCAGGACCAGAGACGACAAAATCAAAATCATCACGGCTATCAGGCAAACGATATGTTTCGCCACCTTCTATAAAGTTATTACCATTTGGTGATGATGGGAACAGAAGATTCACCCTCCCTCTTGAATCTACAGTATAAATCGCTACAAAGGCATCACGGTTCGCTCTAAAACTTAAAACAATATTGTCACCTTCGTAAAATTCGTTGTCGGTGTGGTTCGTCCATACTTCGACATCGAGGTATCTATCTATTTTGACCTGTTCGTACCCATTGTTTCGGTCATAGTTATTATCATTATCGTAATCATATCCTTTATCTGCTTTTACAGTCAGAACTGTCATGACAGCGATGAGAGCCGTCATACTGAGTAATTTGAATGTGCGTAACATAATATCACTATCCTTTCTATTTATTGGTTCTTTTTAATAATATTTTTCTTTAAGTAGTTTTCATCATGAATCGGCTTTTCAATTTCTAAATTAGATTTTACCAACTCAGGATTTCCTACATCTGTTTGAAAAGCCCATTCAAAATTAACAGAGGTTGGGGTCAAACTTAGAACTCTTACTTTAGCATAATGATCATCACGAGTCCAGAATACATACGTATGACCGTCAATCAATTCAAAAAATCCAAGAGTCGACCAGCCGACAGAAGTATCAGGAGCATAGCCTATATTTTCAAAATCATATGTAAAACCCATATCCTGAATATCAGTATCTATATCGGCAGCATTAATATATAAACTTCCGTTAAATTCATCGATAAAGAAATCAGCAGCAGTATTCGTATGTGAAACCGGAACTGAAGGCTCACCAAACAACAAAGCAGATAAAGATGGAAAAGTTAAAGTGTCAAACAGTGTCACAGTACCTTGAGGACGCGGGGTATCAAATATTTCACCTGCTGAAAAGTCAGACTCTTGATCAGCCTCATCAATTGCTTTAATTCGGTAATAATATGTTTGGCCATTTACTGTGTTAAAGTCTGTAAAAGTATTAACAATTTCTAAAGCTAAATTTTTATTTGGAATCGCGGCAACTGAGCCAACGTAAGTAGGCGTTACATTTTCAAAATTACTTGAAAAAGAACGGTAAATATCATAGTAAGAGATATCATCCATATATGGCTCTGTAAAATATATATAAATTTCACCATCACCTGTCACCGTAAATACGTTTTGAGGTGGTTCTGGAATTTCATCAACAATTAGAATTTCAGATGTATCAGATTCACAGCCGACCATAAACATGGTTGTTAATGCTAAAAGTATTGTCAAAAGTGTTGTTTTCATATCAAGTCTCCTTCTATATTTTTGTTTTTCCTACTCATATACATATCAAATGACATGCCAAACGGGCTAAGCTGTTTTACAGCAGAACGATAGCGATTTTTAAGTAGTAATAACAAGCATTAATAGGCACAATAATTGTGCGTAGGTAGAAATTGATGCACTAAAATTGTCTAAGTTATTGAGTTATATTGTATTCTTTGATTTTACTACGCAATGTATTACGATGGATTCCGAGTGAATCGGCTGTTTTTTGAAGTGACCAATCAAGGCGGTTAAGTGTCGTCTCAATCTGATTTTTTTCTCTGATTGCGATAGTCTGCAAGCTGTCATTGTTTGCTTTTGACGCTCCCTTTTGAGATACCCCCCCGAGGTCATCTTTATCAAGATAATCAGAACGAGACAAGATAATTGCCCGTTCAATAATATTTTGTAGCTCACGTACATTACCTGGCCAACTATAAGAAGTCAACATTTCAGCAGCAGATGGAGTGAACCCTTTGATATCTTTACCAACTTTTTTCTTATAAGTTTCGATAAATCTATTGGCAAGAAGCAAAATATCTCCCCCACGATTGGCAAGTGATGGAAGTTCCAAACGGACAACATTGAGCCGATAATATAAATCTTCTCTGAACGTTTTCTCTTGAATCATTTTTTCTAAATCTCTGTTTGTTGCGGCAATAATTCGAATATCCAAATCAATTTCACTCACAGAACCTAATCGTTCGATTTTCCGTTCTTCCAAAACCCGTAATAATTTTACCTGCATAGTAAGTGGAAGTTCGCCAATTTCGTCAAGGAAAAGCGTCCCACCATCGGCAAGTTCAAACCGTCCTTGCTTGAGTTTTCCCGCACCAGTAAAAGCACCTTTTTCGTATCCAAAAAGTTCTGACTCCAAAAGATTTTCAGGAAATGCCGCACAGTTAATTGCGACTAATTTCTTATTCGCTCTTGGAGACAATGCGTGTACCGCTCGAGCGACTAATTCTTTACCCGTACCAGAATCACCAGTTATCAAAAGAGTCGTATCCTGAGGAGCTACAAGCGAAATGAGTTCTTTGACTTTCTGCATTTGCGATGATTCACCGATCATTTCAGATGACGGAAAAATCTCATTCATCCGTTCGCTCATAACTTTGTTATCAACAACTAATCTATTTTGGTCAGATGCTTTTTGTAATTTGAGAGTTAATTCTTCAAGTTCTTCAATTGGTTTTGTCAGATAGTCAAAGGCTCCCGCTTTCATAGCAGAAACGGCAGTTTCAACAGAGCCAAATGCGGTCAGTACGATAACTTGAATAAACGGATTGATTTCTTTTAGTTTGGCAAGAAGATCCAAACCATTCATGCCAGGCATCTTCATATCAACAATTGCTATCGGTGAAAAGACCGACGGATATTTGGCAAGTGCATCTTCCCCATTTTCAGCAGAAGTTACCTCAAAGCCATTTTTACTTAAAAACCCACTGAGTAAATCTCTTTGGTTTTTTTCATCATCAACAATAAGAATTTTAATTTTTGTCATACTCTTTATAGTACTCAATTGAAATTTAGGTGCAATAAAAAAACCCGCTCAAAAAGCGGGTTTTATAAAATTGTTAAAACTTATTCATCAGAACCGATTAAAATTCGGAAGCCAGCATGAATATCCATTGTTGTGGCATTAATACCAAATTTTGTATTAGCATCATATTCTGAATTTTCAGTTTGAGACATACGATAATTTGCTTCTACAAAAAAACCTGAGTAATCAGCAGTATAATAAAAAGCTCCGAGACCAATTCCAAAAGCTAAAGCTGGGTCGTATGATAATTGACGATATCTACTTCCATCAACATTATCAACAGAAGTTGTAAATCTTACGAAATCAAGACCAATAACCCCTTTTACATACGGAACAAAATCACCTTCAGTTGGGAGATAATATTTGAGGTATAAGCTTGGGCTATATAAGCGATGCGTTAAATCAGTCGCTAACACATCGTCAGAGTCAATAGAAAAGCTTGTGTATGTGAAGTTAAATCCAGCAGTAATTTGTGATGTGAGGAAAAATCCACCTTCAAGACCAATATTACTTCCACTCCCAGGGTTTAGTGAATCAGCACCCCAGTCAGACAAATCACCAGATGGTAATCCAAAACCACCAAAAAAGGTAAATTCGGCATTATCTTTTTCAATCTCATCATCATCTTGAGCAACTGCTGAAAGGTTAAAAACTACCAATAGCATTAAGAGGGTCAAGGCTAAAGTCTTTTTCATCATGAAATCCTCATATATTAAGAACAATTATTTACAATAATAACATTTTAGGGACATCTCCCTTACAAAAAGTTGAAATAAACACTTAATTGACGCTTTGTCAACCGATTATATCCAAAGTTTTTTTGTAATGTGATAAAAAACTTCTCTTACACAAAAGAAGCAGTAAATACGTCTCAAGGAAAAAAGCAGTTGTATTTTACCGCTCTATACCTTATAATTTCCGTTTCAAATAGGAATGTAAGAAGCATATGAAAGTATTAGTAATTGGTTCTGGCGGTCGTGAACATGCGCTTGTCTGGAAGTTAAAAAAATCAAAAAAAGTCGACAAAATTTTCTGTGCCCCAGGCAATGCAGGTATGGGAAAACTCGCTAAATGTGTCAACCTAAAAGTTGAAAACACAAAAGCATTAGTTGACTTTGCTCTCCGTAATAAAATCGGACTTACTGTTGTTGGACCTGAAGTACCATTGGCAAAAGGAATTGTTAATGAATTTCAACGGAAAAAGCTAAAGATATTTGGACCAACAAAAGCTGCTGCACAACTTGAAAGTAGCAAAGTTTTCTCGAAAGAATTTATGCGGAAGCATCATATTCCGACTGCTCCTTTTAAAACATTTACGATGTTCGCAGAAGCAGTTGGGTTTTGCAATTCAGCACAATTTCCATTGGTGATTAAAGCTGATGGTCTCGCTGCTGGTAAAGGTGTCATCATTGTAAAAAACATTGAAGAAGCAACCAAAGCTCTCGATGATATTATGCTCTCAAAAGTTTTTGGTGATGCTGGAACACAGGTTTTAATTGAGTCATTTATCGTAGGGCAGGAAGTTTCTATCATGGCTATTGCCGACGGTAAAACGATAATTCCTCTTCTCCCCAGTCAAGATCATAAACAAGCCTATGAAGGTGACAAAGGTCCTAACACAGGTGGCATGGGTGCCTACTGTCCTACAGATTTTGTCACAAAAGATGTTATGACTCAAATCATGGACCATGTTCTCATGCCTACTATTCATGGCATGGCACAAGACGGGATTCCATTTAAGGGAGTTCTTTATGCAGGCATGATGCTCACCGAAGCTGGTCCAAAAGTTTTAGAATACAATGCTCGTTTTGGTGATCCTGAGACGCAAGCAGTTCTTCCTCTTTTAAAAACTGATTTAGCGGAACTAATGCTCGCATCAATAAATCAAACTCTTGGGGCATTTCCAAAATTAAATTGGCAACAAGGAAGCTCGGCATGTATCACGATTGCTTCCAAAGGTTACCCTGGGAGATATAAAAAAGGGATGCCTATAAAAGGACTGCATGATTTCAAAGAAGAAAATTGTTTTGTATTTCACGCTGGCACCGCACTCAAAGATAGAAAATGGGTGACCAATGGTGGTCGGGTGTTAGGCATAACAGGTATAGATAAAAATTTAAGATTAGCTCTCAACCGAGCATACAAAGGTGTTGAAAGAATTAAATTCAATGGTGTCATGTATCGTAAAGATATTGGCTTCCGTGTTTTAAAACCAACTAAAGGTAAAGTTTAATGGCAAAAGCATTTATTATTATAGGTTCAAAGTCTGACATGGAATACGCAGAAAAATGTGTTGCCCAGTTAGAAGTTCTCAAGATTGAGTCAGACTTAAAAGTTTCATCGGCACATCGACACCCAGAACAAACTAAAAATTATATAGAACAAGCAGAAAAAGATGGTTATGAAGTCATCATTGCTATGGCAGGTCTCTCAGCAGCACTTCCAGGAGTAGCTGCTGCTCATTCGCTTTTACCAGTGATTGGAGTACCTCTTCCCGCTGCTTTAGGTGGTATGGACGCACTCTTATCAGTAACACAAATGCCTCCTGGTATTCCAGTTGCGGCAGTTGCTGTTGGTTCTCCCGGAGCTAAAAATGCAGCAGTATTGGCAGCTCGAATTTTGGCTTTAAAACATGATGATGTCAAACAAGCTCTTTTAAAACACCGTAATTCTTTATAATTTGCGGGATCATTTTCACGTATGAAGTGTAGAAAATAACAGAAATAAAATATAACTGAAAGGAACCAGATGGCTCAAAAAAGAAAACAGAAAGTATCACCGATATTAATATTAGGAGTTCTCTTTGTAGCTCTCTTTGCTTTTTCAGCAAATAGTTTTGCCGATGAGAATGCCGCCAAAGAAGCATTCAATAAAGGTATAGAATACAAACAAGCAGGTGACAAAGTTGGTGCATTAGCCTCTTTTAAATTGTGCGTTAAAGAGGACCCAAATTATGCCAAGGCATATAATCAAATGGGGTCTATATATTTTGCCGATAAAAAATATGACGAAGCATTATCAAACTTCAAACTTGCCACAGAAAAAGATGCAACAAATGTTGAAGCTTTCTCAAACCTTGGTAAAGTTCAATACAAATTAAAAAAATACGCTGAAGCCGAACAATCTTTTAAATCATCAATCGCTTTAAAAGAAGATGCTGGTACATATAAAGAGCTTGGCAAAGTTTATTATAAGAAGAAAAACTACAAAGAGGTTATCGCAGCATTCATGAAAAGTCATGAATTAGGTGGCGGTGACCATATTACTCACTACATGCTTGGAAAAGCATATCAAAAAAGCAGTAAAATGGCTGAAGCTATTAAAGCACTAAAAAAATCAGCTTCAATAAAACCTAATTATTATTTAGCACACTCTACATTAGGGCAGATTTATTTATCACAAGAAAAATATAAATCAGCCGCATCTGCTTATAAAAAAGCAATGAAGTCTAAATCAAAAAGAAAATATAAAGCAGCATACAACTATGCCATTGCGATTGAAACTTCAGACCCTGAAAATTATTCTGCTAATATTGCTAACTGGAAAAAATTTGTAAAAATGGCTAAAGGGAATCCTAATGCCAAGTCTGATGTCTCAGTTGCTGAAGGACATATCACTGATTTAGAAGAAGCTTTAGAAAAAGCTAAACTTCAATAGCATGTAATGTATCCAAATTCTGAATAATAAAAAAGCCCGCCTAAGCGGGCTTTTTTTATAAAAGTCTGTCTCACTGTGTGTGGAGGGAATTGAAAACAGCGAAACAGTCTATCTTCGAATATTATTTATTTAAACACTACTCGTTCAAACTCGTCCCAAAGGATTTCCACTTCGTCACCATCTGCTGTTTCAATAAAGATTCCTTTGTTATCTTCATCTACATCATTTGAACCCCTCAGACGATATGAATCACCATTACGTAGAACAATTATAGAGGAACGATATGATTTCTTTTTAATTTCTTTGATTTTAGAAAATTCAATATCAAACTCAACATTATGAAAGTCACCATTCAACATTTCCCAACCATACTCTTCATCATTGTCCCATCTGATAGTACCTTCAAAGGACTCGCCATCTTCAGTATAGACAGTACCATAAAGCTGTTTCCCACCATCAAAGTCATTGTATGAAATCACATTTTTAGGGACTGACTCAAAAGTAACTTTATCAAACTCATCCCACTCGATTCGTACTTGTCCAAAGTCAGGGTCAGAAATAATTATACCACGGTTTCCATCATCAACATCATTAGTGCCACGAAGTAACATCTCATCACCACTTTTTAAAAAGACAACGGCACCATTAGAGCTATATCTTTCAATCGCATCAATTCGTTTAAATTTTATTTTCTTTGAACGTCCTTTATGGTCACCATCTAAGACATCGAGAGTCAACACTTCATCAACATCCCAACAGACAAAGCCTCTGAATTCATCACCACGACGAGTGACAAGAGTACCGTACAAACGTTCACCCATTGATGATGCCTCATTTGTTGTAGCTTCAAAAAACTCAACTTCTTCTAAGTCATCCCATTCAAGTTCAATTTCACCTTCATCTCGGTCTTCTATAATAATCTCTCGGATATCATATCCAATATCTGTAGAACCATTCCTGAGTTCAATTTCTTCACCAGATTTAAGCTGCACCAAAATTTCATTGTTACCAATAACTTCAAATGACCTCATATGCCCAAAACGAATTCCAGACTGAGCCGAATTACCAAAAGAAATATTCCCTGTATTACCAATTTTTATTCCAAAAATCTCAATACCACTTTTACGAGAACGTTTCCTTGATGCACGAGATTTTCTCATATTACGTTTTGGTAAATCTTTAGTGGCATCAAGCATGTCAACCCAAGAGACTTCATTTTTATCCCAACGGATTAACCCCTCAAAAATGTCACCGTCGACTGTTGTGATTTTACCATATATTCGATGTGAATTATCTGCCGCAAATGAACCTGCTGTTAAAAGCAAAAGAAGAAAACTGCTTATTAAAATATTTCTAAATATAATCATATAATTCTCCATTTTTTGATTCTTTTTCCTTTTGTATAGTACGGAAGATTCAGATAAAAGTTACTTTTAATGAGAAAAAAGAGAGATTTATTTCAGAAGAACCATTTTTTTGACCATAATATCTGTTGATATTTCAAGCCTGTAAAAATATATGCCACTTGGTGACACTCGCCCATCATCATATTTCCCATTCCACAAGACTTCGTGACGACCAGCTGGTTGTACATAGTTGATTAAAACACGAACTTTCTGACCCAATATATTGTAGATATTCAGGGATACCACAGAACGAATCGGAAGAGTATATGCAATTGACGTAGATAGATTAAATGGATTTGGATAATTTTGATACAACTCCATTCTATCTGGAATTGTAAACGGATTCTCATCATTGATACCGGTCGCTACATCAACATCAATAAAACCCGTGTCAACATGAGGTGCATATCTCTGACTGGCTGTATCAACAACAAAAGCAGTAATGCTATCAGTAATGATTGAATCAATTTTTGAAACACCCAAAACAGATTTGGTCGTAAAATAAAGCTCTGCCAAATGTGAACTACCAGTATTAAGCGATGTATCGGTATTGGCAAGTATATGTAAAATCGCAGTTCCATTATTATTATTTATAGTATAACTCAAACTCCTCATATCAGGTAATGTCACTCCTTCGATTATAGAATCAAGTTGTACATAGGTAGTATCAAATTGAAATGGCAAGCGAACCTCTTTTAAACGATGCTCTGCCTCCAATGTAAGAGAAATCGATGCAGTTTGTATAGTGGCAGAGTTAGTAGATGAAAACCGCAAAGTATCTGCTGAAGTTTGATAGTATTCCAATATAAGAGGTACCGTCACTTCTTTATTAAACGAAGATGCGTCAGAAAATTGTATAGAACCTGTATACCGATCGAAAGCAATAGTTGAATCAATAGTTATTGTTACCGTATCACCATCAGTACCACTTGTTGTATCGATTGTAAACCAGTCTCCAATTGTAGTCACCGTCCAATGTAATGTATCAGTCCCAAAATTTGTTACCACTATTGGAAAAGTGTAATTTGTAATCGAATCGGTATAAATAAAGATAGAATCTGGAATTGGTTTTATATATGGAAGATTGTTTATAACTTCTAATTGCACTACAAGTGTATCTGGTGAACCATTGGCATCTGCTGAGGAAAAAATTACAATATCAGAATATGACCCTACCGCCAACCCAGACGTCTCAATTGACAGTTGTACTGTATCAGTATCAAAACCAGCATACGATGATGACGTAAGCCATGGAATAGACTCAGAAGCAGTCCAGCTAAATGTGCCATTTGAACTATTTAGTATAGTGACTTGTGCGAACGTCGTATCATTAATTCCCTCAAACATAGTGACAGTTATTGTATCAGTTGAGAGTTCCATTGTAGGCATATAAACTGATAAACGTACACCAATAGAGAGCGAAGAATCATTGTAAGTATGATCTCTAAATGTCAATATTCCCGTGTAGAGTCCTATTGGTAACGTGTCAGTATTGACAATTAATGAAACCGTATCAGTAGTTGTCGATGTCGATGGTGTCACATCAAGCCAACTCATATTAGAATTAATTGTAAAATCAAGCGGATTGTATCCGAGATGGTCAACTATAATAGTTTGAGCAGATGGAACAGTTGTTCCCGCTTGCATAACAAACTGGATTACGTTTTCTGAGATAGCCAAGTTCGGATCATTATATTCTTGGATGGATGCATAAATATCATAGTTGCCGTTGCGTCTATCGACCCATGTCACATACCGTTGTTTACCATCAATAGCAACATCTGGAGATACTTGTGCTGAATCTTTATCGCTATTGGCAATAAAATTTGTATCACGAACAACACCATCAACATCAATCATTTGACCGACAATATCCCAACTCCTATTGATAGAATCTGCCCATATAATAGCAACGTTACCAAGCCTGTCGGCAGAGATTGCTGGTTCACGTTGTGCGGTCGCAGCACCATCGGTATTTATATTAACTTCATCAGTTACTGGAACCATAGCTGAAGTATATTTTCTGGAATATATATCTGGATTTGCAGGATATACACCATTACGCCAATCTACCCATACAACAGTAAAATTGCCAGCACCATCAGTGGTCACATCTGGAAATGCCTGCCTCGCTCCGTTGACATCTTGGTTGATAAGAATATTAGTATCAAGTGGGACTCCAAGTGAATCAAAGACCTGTGCAAAAATATCATCATCACCAAAACGGTTTTCATACCACGTTACGACAAACCACCCTTCATTTGAAATCGAGACTCTTGGTTTGTGTTGCTGTGCATTGACAATATCATCATTCACTAAAATATTTGCCCCTACAAGAGTGCCATCTGATGAAATCCTTTGACTGTAAATATCCCAATTAGAATTACGATAATCAGCCCATACCACCACACCCGTTTTACTGTCTGAAAGTGAGATATCAGGAGTTTCTCGAGTTGTGAGAGGAGCTTCAATTGATAGCTGTACATTTGTATCTATTGCTGAAAAAGTTGAATCATATCGCTGTGTGAATATTTCGGGATTAAATGGATACGTTCCCATGCGATAATCCTTCCAGACAAGCGAATACCGTCCAGATAGTTCAACTGCGATAGCTGGCTCAAACTGATAGGAACTATTGTTGTCATCATTTATTTTAAGATTCACTCCAATAGGTTGTCCGAAATTATCAAATTTCTGAATATATATATCTGAGGTTTCCTCACGTCTATCAACCCAAGTAATTGCAAAGGTTTGGTCAATAGCGACAGCAATTCTCGGAGAGGTTTGCAATGCAGTTGCACGATCATCGTTGACTTTAAAATCAGTTCGCACAGTCGCAAACAGAGTTTGAGTCATAATGAAGAGAACGCAAATCAATATGTAATATAATTTATTCACCATTAAAGAGTATGGCAAAAAAAATGCCTACTGTGAACCAGTAGGCATTTTAAAAGAAATAAAATTGTATATTGTTATGTTGTTGACATTTAGCTGTCACACATAACAAGTCGTCTGAAGTTTAAACTCGAAGATACTGTCTTGCAAGTGGAAAATAATTCCGATTACGTCAGATAAAAATTCCGATATGGACGACTATTTATTTTTCTTTTTATGTCGATTAGCGCGTCTGCGTTTTTTACGCTTGTGCGTTTTAATCTTATGACGTTTCTTCTTTTTTCCGCTTGGCATAGCTCTCCGGTTTCTTGGTTAACGTTAAATCTCTAACTTGGTAATCATGTTTTTAAAATCGTTCGATGGTTTAAATACTGGAACTTTACGATCTGGTACTGGAACCACTTCACCTGTGCGAGGATTTCTCGCTTTACGGGCTTTACGAAGTTTAACTTTGAAGGTGCCGAACCCTCGAATTTCAATGTTGTGACCGGATTCAAGTGATTTTTTCACGGTATCGAGAAAAGAATCAACAACGACTGCAACGTCGGTTCTTGTTAGCCCAGTCTTTTCGGCAACTTTTTCTACTAAATCTGCTTTAGTCACGGGGTCCTCCCTGTGTCTAATTCATTTATAGGTTTCACCTGTTTTAATTTCACTTATTTATATATCCTGCTATTGCATTTCTAAGGTTATGCCCCTAACTCTATGGGACAAGTAAAGATATACTGTTTTATTGCAAAAGAAAAGGAAAAAGTAAGAAAATATAATCTTTTTTTACGTTTTTTATTCCTGAAACATATACATAAGTTGAGGTTCACTAAAACGATGCTCAAGATTATTGTCTACCATAGCACCGAATTTTCCGAATAAGTCAAAGAGCGACACTTGTTTACGCTCATAAAAGCGTACAACTTCAGGTTTATTTTCTAAATCTGCGAGGTCAGCAGCAATTTCGACAGCTTCTTTAAATCCACCTAAGGTATCTACCAGCCCTAAGTTATACGCCTGTTGTCCCGTATAAATAGAACCGTCAGCAAGAGGGTAAATTTCTTCTGGGTCTTTCCCACGCCCTTCAGCTACTACTGCAATAAACTGTTCATAGGAATCCATAACAACAGACTTCAGCATGAGCTCTTCTTTTTTTGTCATTGAACGACTGGAGTTACCAACATCTTTAAGAAGTCCTGACTTGATAGTTTCGGTACCAATACCAACTTTGTCCATTAGTTTTTCAAAAGTATTAAACTGAAAGATGACTCCAATAGAACCAGTGATAGTCCCTGGGTTGGCAACGACTCGGTCTGCGGCACATGCAATGTAGTAACCGCCAGATGCAGCCACCGATGCCATAGAGACAACGATTGGTTTGTCAGTCTCTTCTCGTATTCGATTCATCGTGTCATAGATCTCTTGAGAGATTGCCACTCCACCACCAGGTGAGTTGACATGTACAACAATTGCTTGTATAGAATTATCATCAGCCCATTCCTCAAGTTCTTTAATAGCCCGTCTTCCAGTAGATTCATTTATCGTACCAAAGACTTCGACTACTCCGATATTACCACCCAAACCTGAAATATTAAAATCAGAGTCACCTGACATCACTCCAATAAACATCAGCCCCATAAATCCAAACGCAACAAGAAATGAAACGACAATAATAACACCTATAACAATATCTCTTCTTTTAGCCATGATTTACCTTTTTAATAAATTTTCAATTCCGCACCAACCCCAAGTCTATTTGGATTGTCGATATTATTATTCGCACGAATCCGTGCAATTGAAGTTCTATATTTGTTTGCTATGGCAGAGAGCGTTTCCCCTCGCCTGACTTTATGAATAACATACTTTACATTTGTACTAACTTTAAGTTTTTGACCAGGATAAATCCGACTTGACCGACCGAGACCATTTATTTTTCTAATAGCCGATGTTGTCGTACCATATTTCCGAGCGATATCCCAAAGAGTATCACCAGAACGAACTTTATATGTTTTGTCTTGAGACTTTGCAATAGACTTAGTCTTTGATTTTTTAGATTTAGAAGTCTTGGCATATGTCTTTGAAGATGTCTCATTGTTCTTTTTTAACTTCTTGGCAGATGAAGGAATCTTGATTTTCTGGCCGACATAAATACGGGAGCCACGCACAATAGAATTCTCACGTCGGAGCTTCTGGACTGTTGTACCAAATGCTCGTGCGATATCCCAC
This sequence comes from Candidatus Zixiibacteriota bacterium, assembly GCA_024280215.1. GTDB lineage: Bacteria > Zixibacteria > MSB-5A5 > GN15 > FEB-12 > QQUK01. The sequence goes on along the minus strand of JAJRQO010000032.1, from coordinate 153,206 downwards.
ATCGTATCACCTGAACGAACTGCGTAGATAGAATTTTGAGCTTTATGACCAGACGGTTTTGATACTGAGCGGTTATAATTTCGGTCAAGAGGAACTGGAACAATAAGTGTTTTACCAGCATAAATTTTTGAACGACGGCTAAGATTATTCGCTTCTAAAATAGCATATTGTGAAACACCATATTTTGCTGCTATTGTTGAGATTGCTTCGCCACGTCTGATTTTATGTTTCACCCAGCTTGTTTCTTTTGGAGAAGGCATTGAATCATAGGCTGCTAAAAATTGTGTCTTTGTCCCAACAGGTAATTTCAGTTTATACCCTTTTGTATTAGGCGGAGTATATCTTCTGAGTAGTTCAGGGTTAATATATTGTAACTCTTTAAGCGAACAACCGACTTCTCTTGCAATGACTTTTAGCTCAAGACATTTATCAATAATAACTTCGTCCCACATAATTTCTGATTCATGTTCTATATCGGGGAATCCATACTTGACTGGATTTTTAGAAATAATAGTCGCTGCCATAATAAGCGGGACATAATCCATTGTTTCTCGTTTCAAACGAAGTTTCCAAAAATCAATTGTCTTTTGTTTTTTGATAGTACGACTAACTCTGCCTGGCCCTCCATTATATGCTGCCATTGCAAGATCCCAAGAACCAAACCTTTTATATAAGTCTTTAAGGTATTTTGCTGCTGCTCGTGTAGATTTTTCAGGGTCCTTCCGTTCATCATACCACCATGAACGGTCGAGTCCATACATACGACCAGTTGATGAGATAAATTGCCAAAGCCCCATCGCTCTTGCCCATGAATACGCGTGAGCATTATAACCAGACTCTACCAATGAAAGATAAATTAAATCATCAGGAACGCCCTCTTCGCGAAGAATTCGAAGCATCATTGGTTTATATTTTTTAGAACGGGTCAAATATTTAATGAAAGCATTTTTAGCAACCGTCTGAAAATAAACAATGGATTTTTTCACTCTGTCATTCATGACAATCGGAATATCGTAAGTAATTTTATCTTTTTCAGAATTGTACACAATCATCGTATCTGAGTTCAATCGTGAACTCAAATCGCCAAACCGTTCAATTAAAACAGCCGATGAAACATCCTCAGTCAAATTACCAAGCGAACGAAGAGTAATACGATAATCAGAAATAACGTTATCTAAAATTGCGGTATACTTAGACGCTTCAGGTGTCAAAGTTGAATCGGTTTCGACATCAAGATTCGCCATAATTTTTAAAGACTTTTCAAAATAGTATTGAGCTTCTTCCCATGCTGCTTCACGGTTGGCGACTACACCCATCGCATGATATTCTTCAGCTAAATCAAATTGACGCCAGAGATCATCATCAACAGCCGCAGATGAATCATCGATATCAACCGAGCCATAATAAACAGACTCTACTAAGTCACGAGTTGATTCTTCGTGAGAGTGAGGTACCTCTGTGATTTTATCAGAATTATTTGATTCGGTAGATTTCTTTTTTGCTGATGCATCCAAGACCGCTTGTAAGAATTCATTATTCTGTTCTTCTTTTTCTTTGTCTGATTGAGACTTCGCTTTGGAATCAGATGGTTTTTCTTTTTCGGCAGTTGCGTATGTTTTAGGAGAAGAGAGGGATTGTGTCCCACCACATCCCAAAAAGATGAGTAACGACACACAGAGCGAAAGTAGTATTATTTTTTTCATAAAGTCCTTTTTTATTAAACCAATAAAGATTTTAAATTGTCTATTCTAAATATATCGGTTTTTCACACTCTAACTTTATCCTTTTAAGAGCGTGTTATGTTATCAGATATACGCATTCTGAGCATTACAGTCAAGTATTTAAGTTTTCAAACTCACTTTCAAAGCGTCAAAAAGCTTTGAACTCTCTTCATAAAAGACAAGCTCCGACTGCTTGCGAAACCATGTCATCTGTCGCTTTGCGTAACGCCTGCTATTTTGTTTAATCATCGCAATTGCCTCGTCAAGTGAAATTTTCCCATCGATATATCTGAGCAATTCGGCATAACCGATTACATTTGCTATTGCTATTTTATCCTTATACCCCAATGAGATCAAATCGTTTAATTCTTCTAAGAGACCAGATGAAAGCATCGTCTCAACCCTGTTATTTATCCGCTCGTAAAGTAATTCCCGTTCGGGTGATAAACAATGATACGCAAATTTGTGCTTTGAGTTTCTATATTTCCCTGTCGTAATCAATTCCGATTTAGTATGACCTGTCAGATAAAATATTTCCAATGCACGGACAATACGATTTTTATTATTTGGATGGATTTTGGCAGACTCTAAAGGGTCGATTGCTTCGAGTTTTTTATGTAGAGATTCAACACCTTTTTCCTCAAGCTCAGCTTCTAATTTTTCTCGAATAGAGAAATCTTCCTGTTTGATTTCAACTACTCCATCAGTTAATGCTCTTAGATATAAACCTGTACCTCCGACAATTAGAGGCGTTTTATCTCGCTTTTGTATATCAGCAATAGCCGACTCGGCATCATCAATAAAATTAAAAGCCGAATACCTCTCGCCTGGTTCAATTATATCAACAAGATGAAATGGACATGAATTGAGTTCGTCAGATGTTGGCTTTGCAGTTCCGATATTAAGATGTTTGAGAATCTGCCTTGAGTCAGCTGATATTAACTCGACTCGGAATTTCTGAGCAAGTTCTAATGCAACCGATGTTTTCCCTGAACCAGTCGGACCACAGATAATATTAATTGGTTTAGGCTCGTCCAAACTGTCTATCCAAATCTTCACGACTCATTTTGATAAATGTTGGGCGTCCATGTGGACAGGCATACATATTTTTACACTCTAAGAGTCGTTCAAGCAGATGGGTCGCTTCTTTGTCAGTCAGACGGTCTCCAGCCATAACAGCCGAACGACAAGCGATTGATTGAGCCATTGCTTTTTTTAAATCATACCCCGATTGTTTGAGCGAAACGATATCATCTAAGATTCGTAGAAACATTTTCTCGGGTGATTTCTTTTTCAAAATTGATGGAATCGCAGTCACATTGACCGTCGTGCCACCAAAATGAGTAACTTCAAAACCAGACTTATTAAACATCTCCGTCGACTCTTCAAATAGTGCAAACTGCTGTGGGTCGAGCTCTATTTGTACAGGAAAAAGCATCGCCTGTCCCTCAAGTGATGAATTGTTCACTTTGGTTAAATTTTCTTCAAAAAGAATTCGTTCATGAGCGGTGTGCTGGTCGATAACATACAAATCTCTTCCCACCTGTAAAAGCAAATACAAATCAGCAAAACGTCCGACCAATCGAAACCCAGATTCAAGCGAAACAATCTCAGATGGTGGGGGTTCAAGTGCTGATGAAGGACGGTTGACCATCGACTCAGGAGAAGGTTGTTCAACTGGAATTATCTCTCCAGTCTCTTTGTTAATTTGTACTGTCTCGGATTCAGATTGTTGATCGTTTGGAAATGGTCGGTAGAGTTCCTGAAGTAAATTCGGATGAGCCACTTCATTTTGATTAACACCTCTGATAAATCCAGACGGCGGATTAAAATTTGTTGCGGTTTCATGTGATGAACTAAAAGTCGAAGTGGAAAATGCTGGGATGATTCCGTCATTTCGAAGTTTATCTTTTATTATACGATAAACAGCATCATGAATCTCCCGCTCCTGCGAAAGACGAACCTCTGCTTTGGTCGGATGCACGTTGACATCGACATCTTCTACGTTCACTTCCAAAAGAAGGACACCAATAGGAAAACGCCCACGAGGCATCATCTCACCATAGCCCGCCGAAAAAGCATGACCTATCGTCGGCGACTGTATATATCTGCTATTGATAAAGAGAAACTGTCCGTATCTGTTTTGCTGTACCATTTCAGGAACACCGATATAGCCAGTAAGTTTGACAGGTCCTTCTTCACCAGAAACCTCAATTAGTGTTTTATCCTGCCCCAAAACAGCTAAAGCTCTCTCTTTAAGAGTTGATTCTTCAGGGAGCGAAAAGACTAATTTATTATTTGATGTAAATGAAAAACCTATATCATGGCGACTGAGTGCCATTCCCATCGCATTACGAGAAATATGTCGAGTCTCGGTTGACTCTGCTTTTAAGAATTTTCGTCGTGCGGGAGTATTATAAAAAAGATTTTCAATTTCTATTGTAGTCCCAAAGGCAGCAGCAATCGGTTGCTTAGATTGCAAAACGCCACCTTCATAGATAATCTCTATACCAGTTTGAGCGTCATAGGGACGACTGACCATGCGGAGTCGCGAAATCGATGCAATCGACGGTAGTGCTTCTCCCCTGAATCCGTACGAGTAAAGAGCATTGAGTTCATCAAAGTTGCGAATTTTGGAAGTAGCATGTCTTGAGAATGCAATCTCTATCTGGTCTTCGGGAATTCCACAGCCATTGTCGACAATCTTGATTAGTTTAGCACCAGATTTCTCAATAAAAATTTCAATATTATCAGCACCTGCATCAATAGCATTTTCGACAAGTTCTTTGACAACTGCAGCTGGTCGTTCGATAACCTCACCAGCTGCAATTTTATTTATGACTCGCTCTGGAAGAGGCTTGATAAACCGTTTGTCTTTTTTTGTTAGCCTTGGCATCTATTCTAATTCTTCTTTTAAATCTTTTAATAAATTTAGAGCATCAAGTGGAGTTAAATTATCTAAGTCGAGTTCTTTAATTTGTTTTTCAGTTTCAGATTCTTTTTGATCAAAAAGTGATGGCTGGATTTTTTCTTTATATAACCCTTTACCGAGTTCGGAACTGTTGAACTTTCCCGACTCAAGCAATTTTAAAATATAATTTCCACGTGAGATTACCGATCTCGGCACCCCCGCAAGTTTGGCAACTTCAATACCATAGGAATCGTCACATCCTCCCTGAATAATCTGATGCAAGAAGATAACCTTATCTTCCCATTTTTTTACCGCGACTTGAAAATTATGCACATGCTCATAGATTTCAGACATGCCTGTCAACTCATGATAATGAGTAGCAAAAACAGTTCGTGCTTTTATTTTGGCATTGATATGTTCTACAACTGCCCATGCAATAGAGAGACCATCAAAAGTTGATGTTCCCCGTCCGACTTCATCAAGCAATACAAGCGATTTGTTCGTTGCGTTATGTAAAATATTTGCAGTCTCAACCATCTCTACCAAAAATGTCGACTGTCCCCGTGCTAAATTATCCAAAGCTCCAACCCGAGTGAAAACTCGGTCGACTAACCCAATCGATGCCGACTCGGCTGGTACAAAAGAACCGATTTGTGCAAGTATGACTATCAAGCCTATCTGACGAAGATATGTAGATTTACCAGACATGTTGGGACCAGTCAATATTTGTATCATGTCACCATCACACGAAAGTTTGACATCATTGGCTACAAATGCTCCTGAAGGTAACACAGATTCAATTACTGGATGACGCCCCGCAACAAGCTCCAACCGCTCATCTTCATAAATTTCAGGACGACAATAATTATGTTGCACAGATGTCTCCGCAAGTGCCGAAACCAAATCAATTTCAGCAAGAATATCTGCACAATTTTTTAAATCACCAATATATTGATTGATATATAGAAGCAACTCACCATAGAGTTGTTCTTCGAGTTTAAAAATCTTTTCTTCAGCATTTGAGATAATTTCTTCTTTTTCTTTCATCTCAGTTGTGATATACCGCTCACCATTTACTAAAGTTTGTTTACGAATATAATTTTCAGGTGCTTTATCAACATGCGATTTTGAAATTTCTAAATAGTATCCAAAAACTTTATTATAGCCAACTTTAAGATTTACAATTCCAGTCCGTTCACGCTCTTTTGCTTGAAGCGACGCAATAAACTGACGGGCATCTTTGATAGAGTTGTTCATTACATCCAGTTCATCAGAATATCCGTAATTAAAGATAGAACCTTTATGAGCAACAAGAGGAGGATTTTCAATAAGGGCAGTTTCAATTTTTTCTATGATATGACTCGAATCAGCTATGAATGCTCCCAAGTTCATCAAGTGTGGTGAGTGGGCATCCTTGAGGATTTTCTTAATTTGTGCTGCAATCACAAGTGCAGTGCTGACCGCTTTCATCTGACGAGGATTGAGTTTCCCAATTCCAAGTTTACCAGAAAGTTTTTCTAAATCAGGAAGAGTCTTTGTCGCTTCAAAAAGTTGATAAGCAAGCTCTCTGTTTTTGACACATTCTGCTACACCAGTCAAACGAAGTTCTATTTTTGCTTTTAATTTAAATGGGCGAAGCAACGATTGCTTGAGACGTCTTGCTCCAGATGCGGTGTTACATTTATTAATAACTGAAAAAAGAGTGTTTTCTTCGGTTGCATCAGAGCTATTTTTAAGAAGTTCAAGATTACGGACAGTACTATAATCAAGCTGCATATGTTCATTGTTATCAAATTTAGTAATTTTATCAATATGTGACAATTGGTCACGGAAATTTTCTTTAAGATACCGAAAAATCGCCCCGGCCGCAGAAAGAGCAAGACGGTTTTTAGCAACGCCAAATCCTTCAAGAGTCGTGGTACCAAAATGACGGTTTAAATCTGCTTCGGCAGTCTTTGCATCAAAATTCCATTCTCCAAAATCAGTCAAACTCCGTTCAATATTTCTCAGCCCTAACCGTTCGACTAAATCTTCTTTGTTCAAATCAGAAGGATAAATAATTTCAGAAGGTTCTAAAATCCTCATCTTCTCTAAAATTTCAAGCTGTTCTCCCTCATCACAAATAAATGAACCAGTCGATAAATCAAGAACCGCCATCCCCATTTTCTTATGACCATTCTCATATAGTGCAGCAAGAGAAATTGATTTTGATTCAAAATCAGGAGTATCAATCGTAGCAGTGCCAGGGGTCAGAATTTCGACGATATCACGTTTGACAATACCTTTGGCAGTTTTTGGATCTTCGACTTGTTCTACCACAACAACTTTTTCACCCGCGGCAAGAAGCTTAGCGAGATATTTATCAGCAGAATGATACGGCATCCCTGCAAGTGGGATTGAACCCTCAACCCCCGATGAGCGTGAGGTCAAAGTAATACCTAAAATCGGTGCTGCTTTAACAGCATCATCACCAAACATTTCATAAAAATCACCCATGCGAAAGAAAATAATTTTATCAGGATGTTTTTCCTTTACAGTATAAAACTGCTGCATCAAAGGAGTAATTGATTTTGGTTTTTTTGTTTTTTCACTCATCTGGCAATAACCTGAAAGACTTCTCTATGTTTTGATTCAAGAGTTTCTTTAAACGTATAAGCAAGATTGTATGTCGAAAAATGCCCTACAAAAACGACGTAATATTTTTTATCTGATATTCTTTTTGATTTAATATCAATCTTTTTATTATATGTCTTAAAAGATTTCGAAAAATTACTTGCGTTTGATTTAGAAGAAAACACACCCACCTGCACCGAATAAAATGTACCGGTATATTCTTCGGCTCTATTATCTCTGTCACCCGATGTTGTCATTCCGCTTAGTTTATCAATTGTCGCATCCAACCCGATAGAATGCGGGAACCCATCACGATGAATATTATAGAAAAAAACCGCATCATCAGTTTTTTTATTTTTAATTGCATCGGTTGCTAAAGCGTACAGAGCTTGAGGCACTCCAGGTCCTGATTTTTCTCTTGATAGATTGCGAAGCAGTTTATTTGCTCCAACAAACTTTTTATACCTATACATAATGCGAGCTTTATCAATAAGACCATACTGATAATTATCATTTTTGTTATATTCTAACAAATAACGATCGATTCCTTTGATAGCAGAATTAAAATTCTTTTTGTTTTCTTCAAAATATACACGAAAGCGAAACATCTCACTCCGATACTTCCCATTTTCCCAATTCAATAAATATTCATCGACAGTTTTTTTGAGTAACCTAAAATCTTTCTTGATAAAATAGTAATGAGCTAATTTGAAATAAATTTCCTGTCGAAACGAAGCTGACACCGATGCCCGCAATGATGCTTCCATAAGTTGTGCCGATTTATCAGCCGACTCGTCAAGCATACTTAAAAAAAACAGGTCATCACCATTGCGATTCAATGCAGATGAACGTTGCGAAAGTGAATCTTTTGCTTCTGCGAGACGTCCTTTTTTTATCAGTGAATATACATTTTCTGCATAACCTGTTACAGAACAAGCTATAACTATGAAAAGTGTGAAAAGAAGTTTTTTCATGAGAATATTTCTAAGATTTAGACAGCTTTTGATTTTACTTGCTGCGATGTGATAGTTTTTTTGTGCAGTTTATTATCAATAGATTTTAAGAGCTGTCCAATTTTTTGTGTATTATTATTATCGAGATAAATCCGAATAAGTTCTATTACAGATTTAATATCATCAGGATAATCATCAATAATTGATGCAAGAATCTCTTCGGCTAAATCTGAATCACCTTTTTTCTCATAAAATTCTGCTAAGCAAAGCCGAGCAGTTAGATTTTTAGGAGAGTGTGATAATATATTTTCACAAATTATATTTATTTCGCCATAACGACCAAGATCAAAGAGAACTTTTTTCAGACGCTCAATAACCTGATGTCCTTCGTTTGGCACATTACTAATCATTTTATTCCAAAAATTAAGAGCATCTTCAAATCGTTTTTCTTCCTGATAGGAATCACCAATAGCTAAATAGGCGTCAACATTTTGTGGGTCAAACCCAATTGCTTCTTTAAAAAGAACTCTCGCTTTGTGGTATTCTCTCTTTTTGAAGAGCTGCTCACCCATATGAAACTTAAAAGCAGCCAATGGTTTTTTCGATTTATTTTCTTCGATTTTTAAAAGCCGTACTGCTGTTTCGTACGCTTCATCCCATTTCGCTTGTTCTTTTTGGGTTTCAAGAAGCTTAATAAGAGCCCATCGGTTTTTGGTTTAATTTCAACCAATTCACGCAAGGCTGCTTCCGCAGTATCATATTCTTTTAAATCAATGTAATCTAAATAAAGTTGTTTTAAAATTTCTACTTTCAAATCGGAAGCAAGAGATCCTCTGAGAGTCAAATCTTTATGAACCTGCAGTGCTTGAGCAGGTTTATTGTTCTCTCTGAGAATTATCCCAAGTCTTATATAAGCGTCAATGTTTGATGAGTCTTCTGCGACAACTTCTCGAAGCTTACTAAATGCTTTTTCCTGATGGCCGTCTAATAAATTCTTTAATGCTTCCATATAAATATCTGAGGATGTTCTTGACCTATGGGTAAAAAATCGCTCATACAAATAATAAAAGACCATTGCACCAAGCATAAGAAATGAAAACATGAGGATATATTCAATCATCTATTCTCTCCGCTTTCAAATGGCGACTTCAGTTCATCATCCTTATTTATATCTTTAATCAGATTAACAGACTCTTCAATTGGTCTGTTCCTCAAAATTGAAACTTCACTTTCCAAGGCTGTTGAACGTTTGTTCGCTATTCTCAATTGCACCGAAAGCTTGATATATACGGAGATAAACATAATCAATGAGACCAACATCCCCGCCACAAAAGACCAGAAAACTATAGTAACAAGTGGTACATCGATATATTTGACATAGATTAAATCAACATTAACCTGTTGATTCGTATTAAGATTAAAGGATGCAAAGGCAATTACCGCAATAACAATAAAAGCGATTAGAACTGCTCTAATAACCCACATAAAAACTCCACTTCTTACTCATAGCCTAACATAGGCTTTTATCTTCTCAAGATACCGCTTCAGACTATGAAACAGCAATCACATTTTTTATTTAAAATCAAGTGATTTAATAATTTCTAAACCATCTTTAAAAGCAGATTGAAAGTGATTCCACTCAGCAATAAGGTGAAAAACAACTATTTTATCTCCATCTTTTATCGCTGCAATTGCTCCACCATAAATACCTTTCACACGCTTGCCACCTCTTGATGATGCCGAGACCGATACTTCATTTGTATATTTCACTTGTCCAGTCCAATAGGCACCAGTTTTTCCATCAAGATTAAGTGCTTTTTTCTTTCTGGATACAAGTTTCTCTGGAGCAAAGCCAGTACTTGAAGACATGCTTAATATTTCAAACTCTTTTTTCAATTCTTTTTTTGATTTCGACTTATAGGAAGGACTAACTAAAGAATCAATAAATGCTTTGGGAGCAAGTTTGGACTCTACAACAAACATCACCATTTTAGGGATTTTGGTATAGTCTGGTGCTGTAACGTACTCTGGTGGAATCGGGTAATTTATCTGAGTCAAAACTAATCTAAAATCAGATTTATTTTTCTGGATTTTGTATTTCCACTTTTCATTTAATGTAAGTGAAAAATCATGTTTTTTGTCAGTATAAACATAATCAGAGACTTTTCCAGCTTTATCTTTTTTACGTGCTGAAAAAACAGTTGGCACAGCCAATAGTACTATCAGACTCAACAATAACAATTTACGCATTACATACTCCTCTTTCTTTACCTATCATACACATATTATCTCTTCTGATTATTATACACAAAACCAGTTAAGATTCAACAAGAAATTAAACAATTTTTATGGAAAAACACAACTGATTTATCAGTTTATCTGATTCGTTCTTATATGATTAGTGAGGAAATGGTTTTAAAAGCCGATTTTATTTTTCTTAAATAAACCTAAATAATCAGCCATATTAGTGAAGGTAAAATCGCTCAATAATGTTTCGATTTTATGAGTGAGAAGTTCGGTTGAACTGTAAGTTCTAAATTTCTGTAACTTCGATAGACCTTCAATTTGAGGAAGATCTGGATTTACTTCCCATGGGTGGATATAAAATATCGCTGGTTGCTCTGATTTATTTAACGACTTTATAATCATTTTGGAATACCAGTATGGCGAATGTCGAAAATATCCACCTCCCGCAACGGGAATATTTTTTCCAAAAAGTGTATAGGTCGTTGCCGGTAATTCAATCAATGTTTTACCCGTTCCAAACTTCATTTTAAAATCTCGACGAGGACCATCAGTCCAACCATAGATATCATGTTTAATTGGGAAGACTGAACTATCATACAAAAAACCTAACTCAGCTAATGCCTCAAATGCCCATGAGTTCAAATTGTTTATTGACCAACTTGGAGCTCGGTAACCTAATGGGGTGTGCCCTGTTGCTTTTAAAAGAGCATTAATTGCAAGATCGGTATCTTCCTTAAACTCATCTTTGGTCAATTGGTCTACTCGACGATGATAAAAGCTATGGCACGCTATTTCATGTCCCGCATACGAAATTTCTTGAATTAATTCAGGGAATTTATCAGCGACCCAGCCTAAGACAAACCAAGTTGCTTTTACATTGTGACGATTTAAAAGTTCAAGTAAAATAAGTGAATCATCTACAACTGTCGATGAAAGTTTATTCCATTCTTTTTTGGTATAGCGTTTTGCAAGTATCTCTACAACAAACCACTCTTCTAAATCTACAGTAAAAATATTTTTAAACGACGACATCTGACCTTTCATACAAAAACTAAGAACAATTATCTTATCTTACGTCCCTGTTTCACTTTTGTTTGCTTAGGTTTTTTGTCTGTTTTTGCGCGATTATTCTTATATTCATATTGATAGTATCCATAATCATAATAATATGGTAATGAGTGATTCATGTTATTAAAAGTCACCCCTAACAAATTATTCTGCTTCGGATTTAAAATTTCAACAGCTCTTCGAACAACTTCTTTTTGTGTTGCACCCGCTTTTACTACTAAAATAATTCCATCTACTTTTGATGCTAAAAGCATAGGATCTGAAACAGGCAGAAGCGGTGCAGCATCAATCACAATAAAGTCATAATAAAACTTGAGCTCTTCAAAAAGAGTCCCCATCGCTTCAGCATCAAAAACTGCTGAGGGATGTTCACAGTACCCACCTGCAGTTAAAACATCAAGTTTATCAATTGATGTTGTCGAGATAGCATCCCTGGGATTATAACCTTCTACTAAGATTTCTTTGAGACCAGCCTTTACTTCTAATTGAAATATTTTATGAATCGTTGGACGACGTAAATCAGTATCTATAAGAAGAGTTTTCAACCCCTTTTTTAGTGCTGCTGTAATTGCCATAAACGAACAGACCGTCGACTTCCCCTCAGAAAGCATCGCAGAAGTAAGCATGATTGTTTTCAACTCAGTGCTACTCTCGTTATTAGTAACAGCATGTAAAAGTCGTCTGAATTCTGTAACGTATGGTGCTTCTATATCATAAAAATCTAATATTGAACTATGTTTTTTAGGTGACATGCAAACAATCCTAATCTGTAATTTTCTTCATCACATGGTCAATAGCATCATAGACATGTTCTGCCTCTTTAATATGCTCTTTAACATGAGTGAGAGATGCATTAATGCTGATAGTTTTTTGATACTGCTCAATACCTTTTTGCCAACTCATTCGAGCATGGCTCAGATAACAACGGCCCAGTTCAGCGTATAAATCGACATAAGTTGGATTTTTTTCAATCTCATGTTCCAAAAATGTTATACGCTCTAAAACTGCTTCTTCAGTAATCCAATTTGGATGAATTACATATTTCATATAGTAAGCAGCCGATTTATTTCTATTTTTCTCTTTTAGATTTTCACGAACTCTCTTCATCATTTGAAAAGACTCATTGATTTTTTGGTCTTTTAATACAGCAAGTCCTTTTTCAAAATCAGAACTCTGATAATCTGTATTAATAATCGCTGACTTAGAAAAATAATCGTAAGCCTTTGACATGAAATCTGGAAAAAGTTTTGTATCTTGTTTCGCTATTGCGTTCATCAAAAGAGTCAAACCAAAGTTAAAATAGGCATCGCCATAATATAAATTTATTTCTATCGCTCTTGAGAATTCTTTGGTAGCATTGTTATATTTTCCTGATGCGAGAAACACCTCTCCCAAGTTATTACGATAATCAGCATACTCAGGCTTTAACTCTATTGCTTTCTGACAAGCATACAAGGCTTCATCGACATTCCCTAAGGCAAGTTCGGTTAAACCTAAATAATTATACGCTTCATGAGATTCCTCATCAAGAACCAAGACTTGTGAAAGTAGATTTTTTGCCTCGCCGTAAAAATGTTTATAATAAAATGCCAAAGCTAAGTGACAAATAGTGTCAGGCTTGGCAGAGTCAAGAGTACTTTTTATAGTGCATAACATCGTTTCGATTTCTTGTTTTTTATCACCATGTGTATTTTGAACAAGCGACATAATTTCTTCAGGCTTGATTCGTTCAGGATGTGGGAACTGTACCGTATCTGTGAGGACACCGTCGACGTAAACTTCTGTAGCCACCAACCCTAAACTGACATCATTGGCAGTTTGAATTATGTACTCTTTGTTATTCTCTACAAGTTTACTATTTAATCTATATGTTTCCATAATCTCACCGATGTAATTGATATTTTTCTATTTTAGGGATAGTCGCAATAACTTCTACACCCAATTCTTCTTCGATATCTTCGACCCTTTTGAAAGAATTATCTAAAAGCTCAAACAAAAAGACAAAGGCACCACCTAAGGCAATACCCAAAACAATACCTATTAAAATTATGTTACGTTTATTAGGCCAAAAAGGTTCAAGCGGTAATTTGGCAGGTTCAATAACTTTGTAAGTCGTTCTTTCTTTGGCTCGATCATACAAAAGCCCAACTGTGGTTTCTTCTGTTTTAAAGGCATCACGGTACCGCCTGTAATCCGCTACTTGATTTTCAAGTTCTTGTATATCAGATTCAAGCTTAGGAATCATATTAACACTATTATCAAAATTCTGAAGAGATTGGCTTAATCTAACTTTTTTAGAATTAAGTATGTCCAGATTCTCTATAACTATAAATTTTCGAACTAAAAGATTTCTTTGATTTTCCGGATAAGAAGAAAACTCTTTTTCAACAGAAGAAGTAATTGTATTTTCAAGCATTCTATTATTGTCATTGAGTCGAATATTTATATTTATAACATTCTGATCATTCCAAGTATACTTTTCCATCATGCTCACATAATTACTTATGAGTCCATCGATAATAGTACGTAATTCAACAAGAGTATCTGAATATTTAAACTTCAACTTATTAATTTGAAACTCACGGAGTTGCTTTTCTATTGATTTTAGTTCAACTTGATAATCGTTCATCTCTAAATTTAAATTATCAATAGATGAAAGAATATCGAGACGATTATCTTCTGATGAAATATTTTCTGGCAATTGTAATTTAGAGAGTCTCACTTGAGCTTTATTTAGAGAATCAATCGCGTCTTGATAATCTTGTTCGGTTTTCTCAAGTTGTAAATCGGTAAACCGTCTATTGTCTGAAATTTTTTCCATTTCATCTTTAGTTTTTTCAGCCTTCAATATCTTAGGTAATTGCTCGGCGATATCACGAGCCATAGTAGGACTTTCAGACTCAACGACAATTTTTATTTGGTCAGTTCCATGAAAAGAAACAGAAATTTGTTCTCTAAGTTTTTCAACTAAAAGGTTAAACTTAATCTGCTCAAGAGATATCGTCGTATTTGTTTCTCTTAGCTTGATAGCTTGTCTTGAGATTTCGGGGTCTTCATCAATATGCAAAACTTCGATAAGTTGGAAAAGATACCCTTGCGACAAAAGATTTGCTTCAATAGCTAACCTTCTACTTCTCTGCTCTTCTCTACTCTCCCGACGGTTAGTTCCTCCAAGAATTCTCTCTAAATCTACAGAAGCATTTGACGGCTTATCAATCCAAACAATCGTCATAGATTCATATTTAGGAGCCATAAAATAGGTCGAACCATAAGCAATAGCAGTAACAAGTATAACTGGAATGATTACTAACCATTTTCGTTTTTTCAAGATAGAAAAAATCTCTCGTACATCTAATGATTGCACTGGTTTTGGTTTTAACATTTACCTAATACTTCCTGATGTTGTATTATCTGAGGCGACTCGATTGTATATAAGTACAGTTGAGGTCAGTATGCCTAATATAGTTGCGGCAGTACCTAAATTGATTCCCAAAAAACCACCACTTTCATTTTGTGGGAGTAAAAACGTATCTTCTTTTTTCAAGATATATCGAGGAGTATTTCCCGTATGGGAATATTTTTCTAAATCAATTTCAATCGTTTGTGCGTAGATACCATCTTTTGAAATAATTCGTGCTTTTTTAAGATTAGCATTTTCAGCAGGCCCACCCGCAAGTGCTAAGGCATCCAAAACATCTATATTCTCTTCAAAGACTAATGGTCCAGGAGCATTAACCGCACCAATAACATAAAACTGATTCCTTACTCCAATTTGTTGAGCAAATTCACCTGTCGGAAGATTAGCCGATGTTCTCGGGATTTCAATAGTATCTTGTCTGTCAATTTTGGGTAATTTATTGAGTGTTCCTGTTTCGATTGCTTGTGAGACATTTACAATTTCAATTTTCCCAGCATCTTTACCTCCACGAATTATAGTTACTCGAGATAGATCACCAAACTCTGTGATACCTCCCGCTTCATTGATAACAGTCCATAAGTCAGGAATTTTTTCAAAGGTATGTTTCCCAGCAGTCATAATCTGACCTTTGAGGAAAATATGTTGATAGTTAAATTCAATGACACGCACAACCGCCTGTGAAATGCGTGTATTTAGGCGGGAGATTTGTCTAACAATATCATCCTGAAGCTTTGTGGTTGTTTTCCCCGCAGCATCAATTTCACCGATAATATCGATTGTTATTTTGCCATTTTCCGCTACTCGAACATTTGTGTTCAATGTAGCTTCCTGCCAAAAACGTATTTCTAAAATATCACCACTACCTATTTCATAATCCTGTGCATAAATCGACGATTGAAACGACAAGACCAATGCAGTAAAAATAACTATATTGAAAATCCTTTTCATAATAACCCTAACCGAATAATGTTTCCCTTTATACGATTTCATATAGATAAAATCGGCATATATTAATATTATTTTAATATATACTTCCCTTATTGAACTGTAAAGATTAAAACAATGCAAGAACTAATAATATTAATCAATTTTAGTAGACTTTATAGCCATTAATGACCGATTTCGTCCAGCCTCTTTTGCTTTTAAAAGAGCCATATCAGCTGCGTAGATAAACTTTTCACTCTCCGTTGCATGATCTGGGTATATTGAGATACCAATTGAGATAGTACAACTCAGCGATTCCTGAGCATGACCAAGAATAAAAGTTGAATTCATAATTTTCTTTCTCAATCTTTCAACAAACTTAAAACAGGTATCCTCATCTGCTTCGGGCATAATAATACAAAACTCATCACCACCATACCTCGCGACAACATCAATAGTTCGGATAGATGTTTTTAAGATTGAACCAACCTGACGAATAATTCTATCTCCCGCCTGATGCCCATACGTGTCGTTAATACTTTTTAACTCATCAATATCAAACATGATTAATGCTAACTTCCTCTTATATCTTTCAGCCCTGCTTAACTCTTCATGTAAACGCTTAAAGAAGTACCGTCTATTTGAAAGAGACGTAAGGTTATCAGTAAATGACAACTCTTCAAGAGTCTCCATTTCGGCAACATTTTCGTAAACATCAACAAGATATTTTTTATAAATCTCAATACGACTTGTGACAAGGCTCGAATCTCCATTTTGTCGCCAAGCAAGCAGCCCATTACGACTATCTGAAAGAGGAATTGTAGTAATAGAGGTTAGATGAGCTTTCTTGAGACTCTGAAGCCACGGCATACGATTTGATGTAATTTTATTTAACTCATCCAACGAGACAATATTTTTATTTTTCAACGATTCAGTTACTACACCAAGCTCATCACTCTTTGGCTTCTCGATTCCTTTAGGGTGTTTCCCTGTATATAGAAGCTCAATGTCAGAAGAATCTTTAGTGTCATACATAAGAACAAGGTCATCAACTTGTGAAGTTTCCTGAAGGCTTTTTATAATCTGAGGAATAATAGCATCTGTCTTTTTATTTTTCAACAGACTCAATACTCGCTCGACTGGCTTGTCTTTATCGGCGAACTTTGTTTCCAGTCGATTATTGGATGAACGCATGCTTAGTTGTTCAATTTTAGATTCATGCCATTTGATATGATATGCCGCTGCGAGTGATTGTGCTAACTGAGTAATAACAAGATTGAATGAGTTTGAATTAATTTCTGTATTACTCTTAATAATATAAAAACCGTAAAGATTATCTCGCCAAAATACTGGAAAATATTTATCCATCTGAAATTGTTCAATTTTAGCTTTAAATTTTAGAGAAAGAAATTTTTGTATCGCAGAAACATCACGCGGGAAGAAATCTTCCCTTAAGACCTTCATCAACTCACTTGAATATTCAAGTTTAAAATCATTTCGGTTGAACGCTTTTATACCATGGTAATAGTTGAGTTCAAGCATACCTCTCTTTTTTCTGAGAAAAACAATATATTCACACTTAAAAGTTTTTCTTAAGATATCAGAAAAAATCCGTGCCACGGAACTAATAGACCCATCGATTGAGTTTTTTTTCATAAACTCAGAAAGTTCATGCATCGACAAATCCTGGATAATAGCCTGATGCTTTCTTTCGCCCTTTATTCGCTTATAGAGTAATACTATGAGAATTACAACACAAAAGAGAAGCAACAGTATCATATACGATTCAAAAGTCACAACTTGATTCCTCTGTACTTAATATTATACTGCCTATACAAATATAAATCATATTACAAAACTGTCAACTAAAACCCTTAGAAGAATTTACGCCCATAGCGAAAACGAGAACGACGACGTAACAAGCTATTTCTTTTCAATACAGCAAAAACGTTCCACCAACCTGCTTGAATCTTGTCATTAGCGTGGTTAATTTCATATTTAATTTCACCAATAGATGCAAAAGGGTCATTTTTGACTACTTTTAAAACAGCCGACTCGAGAGAATCGTGGTCTGTTATTTTTCTATCTTCTGTAGGATTTGATTTTTTATGAGCAGTTACAGGCTTTACTTCAGCAACTGTCAGATTAGTTATTGTTTGGTTTTTTTTTTTGTTATTTCGGAAGATTCCGTATCGTTAAAATCAGTACGAGCCTCTTCTAAAGATTCGTACGCCTTTAAGACATTATCAAATTCAAGCAGTTCATAAATTTCAGATACATTTGCAACCATGTTAGCGAGCTTTAGATCACCACCATTTTCATGAATATCTTTGATATGGGAGATAAAAATCCCCCATCCAGCAGAGGAGATATACTCAACACCCGCTAAATCGACTATCATCTTAAATCGATCTCTTTTTAGAAGCGACTCAATCACATCTTCAAGTTCAGTTGCTGTCAAAGTATCAATGACACCATCTACCCGAATTTCAGATATTTCTTTTGAACCAGATTCTTTTAATGATATTGCAATGCTATCCATAAATTATCCTATTTGATATTAAATAGGATAATTATTTTCCCGTAAATAGGCAAGTGAATTCTTTAACTGATATCTGAATCGGAAGTGTCAGCAGAGATATTTTTTATTGCCAACGATGTTCTTTTTTCTCTTGATTCATTTGTCATATCCTTAGTTCTTGCGTTGGAATTTCTCACTATGATATAACTTATATCGTCAGCAGCTTTATGAAACCCAGTGTAATCATCAATCTCGTCCACTAACTTCTCAGAGATGTTTTTCATTGAGATTGAATCACTTTTTAGGTGCGATTGAATAAATGATTTGAGTCGCTCAATACCAAACAATTTCCCGTCCCTATCAGGTGCTTCAGTGATTCCGTCGGTATAAACAAAGAAACAATCTTTGTCTCGTAAAATTCGTTTTTCTTCAATAATTGAACTTTCAAACTTATCAGCTTCTTTTGTAGGTAATCCAACAGGCATTCCCTTAGGATTCAACTCTTCAATTATATTTTTGGAACTATTAAAGTAAATCATCGGATTATGTCCTGCTGAGACATACTGAATTGAATTATCAACGCCATCATAAATCAAGAGGAAAACAGTGACAAACATTCCGGGGGGAATATTTTTTTTCATATAATCATTTACCGCAACGATAATCTCTTTAGGAGAAACAATCTGTCGAGCATAAATCTGAATCACAGTCCGAAGCATTGACATGACAAGCGACGCAGGAACGCCCTTCCCTGAGACATCTGCAACGACCATACAATATCTATTTTCAGAGACCTTAAAGATATCATACAAGTCTCCCCCAACCAATGAGGCAGCTCTATAAAATGTTTCGACATCTAAATTTAGAATTTGTGGAAGCTTACTCGGCAATAGAGTTTTCTGAATTTGCGATGCAACTTCAATCTCTTTAGCCATTTTTTCACGAGCTGCAATATTTTTCCGATCCTGAGATAAACGGGTTATCATATGATTAAATGCTTTTGAAATTTCAAAAAACTCTTCGGCTCCCTCAAGAGGAAGTTCGGTTTCTAAATCACCAGAGGTAAACCGTCTGATACGATGAGTAATTTTTAAAATTGGACTTACAAAATAATCAGAGAGGAGATAAATACACAAAACTCCAAAGACAAGCAATATCACAGTAAGTAAAATAATCTGTTTTCGTGTTTCAGTCAGCTGAAGATAAAGTCCTTCGGTCGTATAATCAATATATACTTTTCCAATAATTTTTTTACCAAGTGTTATAGGAACGACCAAAAATTCAACCTGACTTCCTTGTTCCATATATGACTGAGGAAAGTTATAACTATCACTGAGTAAGTTATGCGGGATACTATATTTATTCCTAATATGTAAGATATCATCGGAATGAGCTCGTATGAGTTGAAACGAATCGGTTAAGACAATTTTTTTTAGTTCAGGATTTGCCTGTTTATAACTCACTATGAGTTCATCAAACTCAACATCTGAACGATTGTTAATAAGATATCCAGCCGCTTGAGCTGCTATAGTTGTTCCCAAAGCCTGAACAGTATTATGCTTATGAGCATACATTTCATTGGAAATTTCATAATCAAAATAAAAAATCGAACCGCCAATAATCATCGAAACAATAATAAATGTCCAAATCGAAAACTTAAACCTCAGAGTGAGCATCCTTCTGAGAAATGGTCTTCCCTTTTGTTTATCTTTGTGAACACGCTTTATCATTCGTAGTTCGTTAAACTCAGCTGTCGAGATATATTCAACCGAATCCATGATTTTTTGAATCATGTAAAAACCAAGACCACCTTTTCTCCCTGATTCAACTAATTTATGTAAATCAACTTTACCTGAATTATCTGGCTGAAATGAACGACCATAATCAATAAGAGAAAAGACAACTAACTTTTTATAAATAACAATGCGAACCCGCATCAATCCTTTTTCATAGAGATAGGCATGCCTGATAATATTAGTAGCCCCCTCTTCTATTGCAAGAAGAACCGCACCGATTTCTTTTTTGTTCATCGATGCTGCAATACAACTCTCCCTAACCGTTCTTTGAACAGAGTCTAAGTATTTTTCTTCAGCTTTAAATTCGGCATTGATTTCTTTTATAGGACGCTTAAACATTACTCTCTCAGGATTGTGTGATATTTATTTATAAGGTCTTATTTATTATTTTCTGAAGATAACCTCAATTTTGCTTGTTCAATATTATTGATCGTATTGATATTATTAGGATACTCTTTTAAGACAAGTTTCCAGATATCTATTGCTTCTTGATATTTATTGTTACGCATCAACTTCAACCCATCTAAATACAATCCCCAAATCTTTTTGTTTGACTGTAAATCTTCAAGCGTCGTTTCTTTATACATTGATGTATTTAATTTTTTAAGATATTCAATCGCAACTGGATTTTGATTATCAATCAACAGAACCGCTTCAAAAGTCTTTTTTGCTCGACGTTTTTTAGAGCTATTATAAAGCTTGATACCTGAGTTTAGTTGTTGAGCAATATTAATACTTCCAGCGATACGTGCGATTGCTTCAAGAGCGTTTATATTTTCAGGAGCAATCTCAATAATTTTATTATAGGCTATGACCGCTTCAATATTGTTTCCATTTGTTTCCGC
This sequence comes from Candidatus Zixiibacteriota bacterium, assembly GCA_024280215.1. Classification (GTDB taxonomy): domain Bacteria; phylum Zixibacteria; class MSB-5A5; order GN15; family FEB-12; genus QQUK01. Next base: position 132,189 of record JAJRQO010000032.1, on the reverse strand, counting down.
ATCTTCAGCAAGGGCAAAATATGTTTGCAGTTCATCACGAATTGATTTTTCAATTCTGGATTTTAGATTTTGAGCAGGAGAATATTCTGGTGTAATTTCTAATATAAGTCCCAGCATATCCAAAGCAGCATTGTAATATCTTTTATCATAGAAATTTTGTGCCTGAGCCAAATAGGTTACTTGAGCTGTTTCACTTTCCTGCTGTAATTTTTGATGTTGCTGAGCAGTTTCAAGCTGTACCGTTATTGAATGCTCTATCGCAGCAATCACACCAATTATATCTTTGTTATACTCATCAAATGCTAAGGCACGTTGATAGTATGCCAAGGCTGAGTCTAAACGGAATTCATCATGGTAGGCGTCTGCTTTTGCTTTATAAAATTCGAATTGTTTCAAACGTTCTTCAGCAAGCAGAGTCGTCCCACGAGTTTCGACCAATTTTTCTTCATTCTGAATCTTATCTTTTACCGACGTCCCGATTAAAAATGAGAGAGAAAAACGATGTGAGTCATTAATGTTATCCATAATTTTATATGCATAATCAATCTTTAATCTTTTTAGATTCAACCCCGCTCCAAACGACATATTATCTTTATCATACCCACCCCGTATGGCATATACTTGGTTGAACAACAGTTCACCACCAGCGTGAACTTTGATCGAACGGTTCTCTGTCTTTTCTAGTTCAACGGCACTGTTAAAAATAGTCATATGACTCAATGCGATATTCTTGAGTCCTAGACCTCCCGCAATTGTCATTGGGGCAGATTCGCTCACACTTGCAAGTTCTAATTCTGCTGGAATAATATTTCTAACTATTAACCCACTTGAGATATAATCAGTGATACCTAATGAAACTCCAGCATCAAAACCTAAACCATAGTCGGACAATGTATCAAGTGTCTGATTAACAATTTTAAAAGAACCACCAAACGAAAAATCATTACCGATTGTTTGTCCATATGAAAGCATAATCTGACTATGCGAATAACCAAAAAAACCACCTGAAAGCCAGCCGTCTTTTCTTTCGATATCATCAGTACCTATACGAAATAATCCAATTCCAAATCCACCTAATTTCGAATCAGGAAAAACCCAACTTGCGTAATTATATGTCGTCCCCTCAAAGAGTTCGATATGCATAAATGAAAACTCTTGATAATTCAAGTTCGGTAGACCTGCTGGATTGTAATAAATCGTCGAGGCATCATCGGCAAGCGACACAAAGCTTCCGCCCATACCCAAGGCTCTTGCCCCTGCTCCAATTGAGAATGGTGTTTCCTGTCCTGCGTCACCAGCAAATGCCGATGAGACAATGAGCCAAAAAAGTACGAAGATGAGTTTGAGTCTTTTCATTATTTCACCACCGCAACTTTGATTCGAGCATAATCACCAGTCGCTTTATTCAAGATAGATGCGATATAAACACCATTGAGTACCATCTCTCCCGAATTATTGCGTCCATCCCAAGCTATAATATTCTCACCAACAGATGCTCCAAAACTACCCGCTTGGTAATATGCCCTGAACACCTCTTCACCTGTCAAGGTAAACATTTGGAATTCTATTGATGCTTCTTCTGTTAATTCATAGGTGAACTGCACTGGTTGCAATTGAGGATTAATTGGATTGTTTTCAATAATAAATGAATCCTCTAATGATGTCCCTTTGAGAACAACATGGTACGAAAGCACATGGTGATCATTCGCTGTTGATTTAATAATTACATCTTGCCCAATATTCGGACCATCAATATATACCGCTTTAATTTCTTCTTCAAGAATTTCAAGCAGCAGTTCTTTATTATTTGATTCTTTAAACTCAACGACAAGTTGAATAACTCTTGTTTCTTGGGCAGCAATAACAAAATCTGTAAACCAAAACAGCAACATACTCCCACCTGCCGTTGTAGTGCTGATTTTCTCTTCATTTTCTTTGAAAAAAGTATTCCCAACGACGAGAACATCCGAAACATCAAGTGAATTATGAGATGTTGAAAACAGACTTAAATCTATAGTTTTGATTTCAATTGAATTAAGAGATGAGCTACTATTATTGGTAAAAGTCAGTTCTATAATTTCTTTTGAGCGACCAGGTAAAACCAGATTTGAACCTAAAATTTTAGGTTCTACAATAACCTCTGCAGCGTTTGATATTGTCAGAACCGAAAAATCAAGCATGTCAATATCGAGCAAGGCTTCTGAGCCGATATTTATATCAATTGGTTTCTCTAATATAACAAACTCAAAATTTAACACCGTATCAAATGCAGGTGCCACAAAACTTAAATCTATAGTCGAGTCCGCAAATAAATCTCCGACCAAGGTATCAGGACGATTATCATTTAAACCTGAAATCACTAATTGGTAAGTCCCATGATTTACTTCGGCAGTTCCGACATTATCCATATCAAGTTGTAAATGAATTTGTTCACTTTGCTTCACTACAAAACCGAATACATTTTCTATTCCATTGATACGATAATTCAGTTCAAGTCGAGCAGGTTCTTCTATTATTAAAAATGCCGAATTATTGACTGGGGCAATCATTCCAATAGTACTTCCAGCAAGATCAACTCTAAAACTTTCAGGTAAACTCATTTCCGATGATGCGGCAATAACGTCAAAATAGACAATTGCTGTATCAGACGATTGGACTGCTTCCGATGCGATTATGCTATTTACAATAGTTGAATACCCATCAATCGTTTTTAATTCTAAAAGAACCGAATCAATTGAAGAACTTGAAAGATTAACAACCGACGCTTTAAACTGCACCGCCTGCGATGAATTCACAATAGGAGCGTTTGGTGCGACAACTTCTAAATCTACAATCTGCACCAATGGTAATTCAAAAACTGCTATCGGTTCATTGAAGCTAACATGATACTTTAACGAGTCAGCCACACCAGGAAGACAAAACACAAAATCCGCTTCTGAAAAAAGATCAATTCCAACTTGTTCTGGCTGAATAGAAATTGCTGCCGAGCGTAATTTATTTAGACCAGGATATAGTGAATCGGTATCTAAGAATAGATTTGTAGAAGATGAAAACGAATTATCAAAAAGCCTAAAAGATGAAAGATTGCCATGAAATTCATAGGCAACATCACTTTCCAAATTTAGTTCAAACTCAAACGATACATTTGTTCCAGCATAAACAATCTTAGGAGTTAATGACCCCTCAACGAGAGTTATTCCATTATCAAAAAAGATAAACATAGAATCCACAAGCGGTTCTGATAGAGTCAACATGTTTCCTGAAGAAAATAACTGATAGTCCATTACAACATCATACCACCCATTATCTTGTAGTACATTAGAATTCAGCATAGCAGAAATACTACCATAGCTGATAACTCCATCAATAAATGAAAGATGCTCCGGCCTACCGTTATACAATTCAGCTATTGCTTGCTGTGTTAATTTATCAACCACAACAATACTTAATTTGGTAGAATCAATTGTCTGAGCAAACCCACCTACCTGAACATCAAACGAAATATCAAATGGGATTTGATGAATTATTGTATCCGGTTTAAACGATTCAGGAACAATCGACAATTGGGCGACATCTAACACTTCAACCGTGAAATTTCTTACAGAAGTAATAGTTAAGCTATCACGTAAGTATTCTGAATAAGTTGAAACTATAAGTTCATCAATAGCTCCAACTGAATTTAAAGAAGGAAGTAAAACACTCAGTTCAATGAGTTCGCCAGGATTAACTGGACTAATTGGAAGTGGGTGTAGCCGACTTGAATCTGATTTCCATCTATATGTAATCTGAAGATTATCAAATTTTAAATTACCGTTGTTTTGTAAAAGTATATTTAATTTAACAGGTTGTCCCGCAAATACAGAACTTATTGTTTCACCATTAACATTTTGTACATCAATTATATCATAATTATTAAAATGGACTAATTCAACATTCGATGAGACAAACCCATTGAAAGCATAGATGTCTACCTGTCCAGAAAGTCCTGAATAAATCAACTCAAACTCTTTTAACCGAACAACCCCACCAACTTGATACATATTGTCATCAAGTACATATTTATTCAACTCTCCACTTGAGAGAACTAACTCAATTGGATTGGCTGATAAATCATAGTCTGTTTTTAAATTATTAAAAGCATCATATAATATAACAGCGGCATTATGGTTAATAACATTTCCGACAAACTGGGTTTCATCTATCTGCAAAGTCATCCGAGACAAATCACCAGGTGTCACCGTTATCGTTTCAGAAAATCCACTTACTCCACCAGCAGTAGCTTGAGCGATACCTTCGCCAATTCGTGTGACATGTAAAGTCGAATCGACAAATTGACCAATACAGTTTGAACATTCAAAGAGAGACCACTCAAAAACCGCCCCCTCTATCTTATTGCCAAACGCATCAAAGGCTGAAGCTGAAAACTGCTGAACATCACCTGCTTTCAAATTCATAATTCCAGATGGTGTTACCGTTATTGTATACACTGATGAAGGATTAATACGAAACGGATCTGACAGCAAAGGCCCAATAGCAATTTTCTTATTATCCCGAAGACCTAAGAGAGATAACTGATAATCACCTGATTTAGATGGATTATGAATTTTAGACAACTTAATTGTGACATTTATTAAAACTGTGGTATCACTGGGATAAATATTTGACAATCCATTACCGTCATCGTCATCATCGTCGTCGTCATACGACCTATCACGATTTAAAAAGAGTCGTGTTGACAACACATCATTTTCAATTTTTTTTATAGTATATTGTATATGCTTGAAATCATCTATAATTTCGACAGAATCTAAAGTTTCAGTCGAAAACCCACTTGGTAAAGTTATAACCAACTGCCCTTTATTAATATGGGCATAATCTCCAATATTAGTTTGAAAGCTAAGATTGTAATCTGACAACTCATTTACCTGAGCTTTATTTTGTTCAACTATCAAAGATGTTTGACCAAAAGAAGATAAGGTAAAAACAAAAACTATAAAACTAACCCGTAAACTGAAACGCACAATCTTATCAAATGAATTCATGTATTTACCAAAATTTAATTTATTGATTAATGTAACCTATCAGGGCTATAAGGAGCAAAGAGTATGCCTTTCAAGTGATTATAAGCAAAATAAGAGAGTAAAACATGATTTTTCTTAATAACTCAAACATTCTATCGTATCTCATAAGCAAACAACGACTTACTGGTGTAACAAAAAGTGACTTTTCGGCTGAAAAAAACAGATAAAGCTTACCTTAATATTACAAAGTATTGATATGTACCTTAATTGCACCTAATAGTTATATGGTTGCATTTATTACTGTAAACCAGAGATATTCTCAGCAGCTGTGACCGTGTTTTCCATAAGCATCGAAATCGTCATTGGACCGACCCCACCAGGAACAGGAGTAATATATGATGCTTTTTCAAAACAGCCATCATAGTCAACATCACCAACTAATTTATATCCTTTTTCAAGCGAAGCATCATCAACACGATTGACGCCAACATCAATAATAACAACATCATTTTTCAACATATCGACTTTTATAAATTCAGGCATACCGATTGCCGCAATCAGAATATCAGCCCGCTTGGTTATCTCAGATAAATCCTTTGAACGAGAATGAGCTACTGTCACGGTTGCATTTCCAATTTTAGCTTTTTGCATCAAAAGTGCTGCTATCGGTTTCCCTACAATGTTTGAACGACCGACAATAACAACTTCTTTACCCGTTGGATCTATATTTGATTCTTCAAGCAGTTTCAAAATTCCGTTTGGTGTACAAGGAAGCAACGCCCCACGACCCAGAAGCATCATCCCAACATTGTACGGATGAAACCCGTCGACATCTTTTTCAGGAGAAATAGTCAGCGTCACCGCTAACTCATCAATATGCGATGGCACAGGTGACTGCACTAAAATTCCATGAATGTTCGGATTAGCATTTAAAGATTCAACAATCGTAATTAATTCTTCCTGAGAGATACTTGCATCTTTTTGAATTGTCTCAGAATATATTTTCAACCGTTCGCACGCTTTCCCTTTACTTCGCACATAAGTCTGCGAGGCTGGGTCTTCCCCAACTAAGACAACCGCTAATCCAGGGGTGATACCTTTTTCAAGTAATGCAGTAATTCTCGGTTTTAGTTTTTTGCGTACATCTTTTGCTATCTGCTTACCATCAATGATTTGCGTTACCATACTTAAAGCTTCCCCTCATCTACATCAAGCTCTTTGGGAGCATTTTTCGGAGGATTATTTATATCAAATTTTTCACAATATCGTTCAATTCTCATAGCTTCACCAGTTTCGGGATTAGCAGTAATAATTGCTCCAGAAATACGAACATCCTCAGATGCGGGCGTAAACCGAATCGGCAAGCCTCGAATAAAACGGTCAACAGACGGCTTGATATTCATCCCAATGACTGATTCATATGCACCCGTCATTCCACCATCAGTCAGATAAGCAGTTCCCCGTTTACTGACTTTTTCATCAGCAGTCTGCACATGGGTATGCGTCCCAACAAGTGCGGTAATCATCCCATCAAGATGGTAGAACATCGCTTGTTTCTCAGAGGTCGCCTCGGCATGCATATCCAAAAATATCAAATTGGTTTCCTCACGAAGCATTTCGACATCTGCAGTTGCTTTCTTAAAGGGACAGTCGAGGTCACGCATATAAGTTCTTCCCATAAGGTTCATTACGCCAATCTTGACACCGTTTATTTCATCAATCATAGCACCAACCCCAGGGGCTCCGTCAGGGTAATTCCCTGGTCTGATAAGCTTTGGTTTGGTATAAAAATACTTTATAATTTCCTGTCTGTCCCAAATATGATTTCCTGATGTTTGGATATCAACCCCGTATGAAAATATCTTTTTCGACATTTCAGGAGTGACCCCAAAACCTCCGGCAGCGTTCTCAACATTGCATATAACATAGTCGATATTGAACTTTTCCCGAAGTGGTTTTATCATGTGGGCAGCGGCTTGACGACCTGCTTTTCCACAAATATCGGCGACAAACATAATTCTAAATTCTGACATATATTCTTTCTACTTACAATTCAAATTACAATGGCTCTATATATAACATGAGAGATGAAAATAGACAATAGAGAGAGACGTTTTTTTTACGTTATTTTCTAAAATTAAAATTATATATTGCCCTACTTTTGTAGGGTTGAGGTATACCTCAACCCTTTTTGATAATATGAATATGTATCGTGATTATGTCGTACTCCCCTGTTTTAACATAAGGTGAAATCTATACTGTACCGACAGGGCATTGCCCTGTCTATTGCCGGGAACTGGCTTTGCTGTATAGTATCATAACATAGTTGACACAAAGTATCATGACATCCCTTCTTACACTTCTTTAAGCTTCTTGAGCGATAAGAGTAACAACCCTGCCCCTAATACCATGCTAATACCTGAACCGACAAGAATTCCACCTTTAGCAATCTCAAGCAGGCTACCCTCTAATGCAAGCGATGCGATAAACAATGACATAGTAAACCCAATCCCAGCAAGTAGTCCCGCTCCGACCATCGTTAACCAGTTAACATTGTGAGGCAACTTCGCCCAGCCAACTCCAATAACTAATGAAGACGCCATAAGAATTCCGATTGGTTTTCCAAGCACTAATCCAAGGATAATTGCTATCGACAATGATTCCTGTAAGCTTGATATATCAATCAACACAGCCGCATTGGCAAGAGCAAACAATGGCATAATAACAAACGCAACCCACGGATGAAGAGCTGTCTCAAGACGTTCAAGGGGAGAAATTGATTCTCTGAGGGTAAACTGAACTTCTGTCGACATTTTAAATTCTGATTTCTCAATATTACTCTTTTCACTTTTTGCAAACATCACTCCAAGCGACTCGATAGCTTTTTTCACTGTTTTACGATTCACCATACCTGTCGCTGGCGTCATCAAACCGAGAACTACACCTGCAATAGTAGGATGAACCCCTGACTTAAGGGTGAACAACCAAATTGCAGATCCAACAATGAGATAGACACCAATATTTCGCACACCAAGTTTGTTCATAAGATAAATCAATCCGAAACCCGAGACAGCGAGAGCAAGCGATACCATATTAATCGCCTCAGTAAAAAATATCGCTATCACCGATACCGCTAAAAGATCATCAACAATCGCTACCGATAACAAAAATATTTTCAAGCTATGGGGTACTCGTTTTCCTAAGAGACTTAAAATCCCAACCACAAAGGCAATATCAGTTGCCATCGGAATCGCCCAGCCCGCTTCTGCTGGTTGACCATTTTGTAGAGTCATATAAATTATAGCTGGTATAATAGCTCCGCCTACAGCGGCAGCAGCAGGCAAAATAATTTTATGCGTTTCGCTTAGTTCACCACTTGTAAGTTCTCGTTTCAACTCCAAACCTATTACGAAGAAAAATATGACCATCAGACCATCGTTGACCCAGTACCATAATGGATAGGAAATTGACGACTTACCTATTGTAAAACTTAGAAATTGATTCCAGAAAGCATGATATGTCGAGGCATATGGTGAGTTGGCAACCAACAATGCAATTATAGTACAACAAAGAAGTACTATTCCGCCCGATGCTTCCAAATGAAAAAACCGTTGGAATGGTTTCGTAAGTTTTTGTACAGGTCGTAATTTTAGTTCATAGTTGCTTTGCATAATCTATTCCTATAAATTTATTGACGGCATTGTTACGATTATTTCGTAAATCATATAAGCTAAACCTGTACTACACAAGATAAGCCCTTCCCGACGAGATAATCGTCGACGAGTTATAAAAAACACTAAAAGCATTATAAACAGAATCCCCATCGCAAACAAACTCTGAATTGCTTCTGCATGAATCGAAATAGCATCTGCCAGTGGTGGCTGCACAAACAACCCAGCTATACCTAAAACTGCAAACAGATTAAAAATCGCACTCCCTAACAAATTCCCAATTCCAATATCAACCGACTTCGACTTTACCGCCGAAAGCGACACGACAATTTCAGGGGCAGAAGTCCCAAGAGCGACTATAGACAATCCGACAAGAAAATCAGGAACTCCAAAAACCGAGGCAAACCATACCGCCCCATACCCTGCCCGAACTCCATCGACAAGACTTACTTCACCAACTAAGACATGACATCCTAACATCACAAATACTAACCCGATTATGATACGAAAAATATCGAAATAAATTGGTCGCTCAGTTGTAGCAGAATCAATCTTAGTTTCTGGCTCAACAGAAACATCATGAGCCTTCTCTCTCCTTTTGATTATTATAAAAATATATATGACAAAAAGAGATAACAAGACCATCGCTTCAAGAAAACCGAGCTTCAAATCGAGTAATCCATACTCAGTTAATTTATCTGTAAATGAAGAACTAATCGGAGAATGCCCTATAAACAACAAAACAAGTAATGTCCCAAAAATCAAAAGCGGAGTATCCAGCTTGATTGACTGACGATTAATTGCAAGTCCACCCTTGGTAAGAAACGCTAATCCCCCAAGAATTACCGAGATATTTAATATATTTGAACCGACAATATTAGCAATCGCTATATCACCCCGTCCGCCAAGCCCCGCAAGTAACGAAGTCCCCAACTCTGGGACACTGGTACCAAATGCGATAACCGTCAACCCAATCAAAAATGGCGAAACCTTAAAATGTTTTGCAATTTTCTGCGAAGCATCGACAAGCAAATCGGAGCTTTCCCATATAACAAAAATTATAGAAATAAACAGAATTAGCTGTATGATAAAGAGTGTTGAACCTGTCAGAACTTGAGCATTTATCAGAAACATGTCAAGAAGAGCGACTATAATCGGAATAACTAATTTCATTGTAGAACCACTCATTTTCATTACAAATTAATTTCCAACAATCTCAGTTAAACCGACTTATATAATATCGGTACATTATAATAACTTAATATCAAGCTTATACAATATAGTTATATTTTAGTTGAAAGAATATAAAAGAATGTAGGTCGAAACCCCTGCGGTTTCGACATTACAATATAGCAGGTCGCCGTTCCGTTGACTTGAAATCGACAAACACAATAAAGTATCTCAATGACTTCAACAATATGCAAAAAAAAGGAGACCAACCTCTGTTAGTCTCCAAACCTAAAACTCTAATATAGAATTTTAAATCAATAGCTTTTATTAATATACTTTACGGTAGCCGTTACCACCGCTTCTATTTCCACTTTTTTCACTTTTAGATTTTGCTTCACTGACATTCAAGGTACGACCACTAAGCTCTGTACCATTCAGCCCGCTAATAGCAGCTTGAGCTTCATCTTTTGAAGGCATTTCTATAAATGCAAATCCTTTTGGTCTACTGGTATCATTATCCATAATAACTTTAACTGTTGAAACTTCTCCAAAAGCTTTGAACGCTTCAAGTAAATTATCTTCTGTCGTATCAAACGACATATTTCCTATGTAGATATTCATCCTACACTCCGTTGTTTTAATCTTGAAATACCCTCAATCAAAATTGACTGTGATACACTCTAAGATTTTATATAATTTGTGCATGATTGCACGATAATTCGAGATTAAGCTTTTGGGAGTATTGTGATTCAAAACAAGACGACAAAAAGATCGAACTCAAAAAATTAGTTACATCTTAATATATCGGTTCGTATGAATAAAACCTACGTTTATTATTGAAAATTATAGTTTATTACTGCTAACTCAGCGATAAATTGACTAAAACGACAGTTTAGGCAGTTAAAGCCAGTTTTTGTTCCGTTAGTTCCTGATTTTGATATATCAAAATTGTGAACTGACGGCAGTTAGTAGGTCGGCATTCCGATTCTATAAAATCATAATTGCGAGAAACCCGACAAATATCGTTCCGTTAGTTCCTGATTTTGATGTATCAAAATTGTGAACTGACGATAGTTAGTAGATCGGCGTTCCGACAGCCTGAAGGCTGCGAGTTTGTCGAAGGATCAGACTATGCTACTCCTCCCCTCAATGTCATTCCCAACTTGATTGGGAATCCAGAACTAAAAGACAATACTCCAAACCAAAGTCAAGTTGTTGATCTCGAGTGAAAATGTGATTGTTTTCGCCTATATAACTTGTATCTTTGAATATCATTTAAATAATAATTGAGGAGAATAAATGACTAATTCAAACAATGACAATAATGATAATTTTTTTGATTTTTTTAAAGAACGATTAAATTTTGTAAATATAAACTGCTTAGAGCGGATAGAAGGTATTATTTTATTATGTTCATATATTGATTCCCTAGCAGGTTATACATACGGTGGCAATAGTAGCTATATTAGGTTTAAAAAATTCTTAATTGAATGTACTACTCAGTCAAATACATGGAAAAAAGTAAGTTTAATACTCTTAAGGCAATATACTGAGTCAAGAGACTTCAAGTATTATGATGATTTAATAAATTTATTGAATAGATTAGGTGCTAGAACTTCAGATTTTATTAATTTAGATAATAACCCAGACATACACACCGAAGAATTATTGTCTGAATGTAAGGCTAAAATACATACAGACAAATATAATCTAATACTTAAAGATATTGAGAAGTTTGACTACACGGCAATTCTTTGGAATGCTTATCGTAATGCTTCAGTACATGAGTCTGCAATACAATTAGAACAAGCCATGAACATTAAAAATCATGAAATTCCATATTACTCAAATCTGAATAAATTTATTAACGGGAAATTAGAACCTCAACAGACTTGTTTTGGAATTCCTCCAATTTTCTTAATAAGAACGATTGAAAGTGGTCTAGAGTCTATCAGAGAAAAAGTTGACAATGGTCATTTGAAGTTACAACTTTCAAATCTCTACACAGAACAGAGTTAAGAATTGCGGAATCCTTCCTTCACATAAAAGGAGTTCAAAAAACTGGTTTCCCGTTTTCACGGGAATGACATTTAAGAGACTATCAACCCACCACCGAGCAGGACATCGTCATCATAAAAGACTACCGATTGTCCGGGGGTAATAGCACGTTGGGAATTTTTGAATTCAATACAAACCGTACCATCCCCTTGAGGGGTCACTTTCGCATTTGACGGGTCATGTAGATAACGGATTTTAACAAGTGCATCAAATGGATCCGATTGCGGAGCCACACCAATCCAGTTAAGCGAATCAGCAACAAGCTCAGACTTAAACAGCGTATCATTATCACCGACAATGACCCGATTATTTTCAACATCAATCACCTGCACATAGAGCGGTGTTGGATGTGATATCCCCATCCCCTTGCGTTGTCCTATCGTATAAAACGGTGTCCCTTTATGTTGTCCCAAAACCCGACCATCGGTATGAACAATCTCACCAGGCTGATACGATTTTTGATTTTTTTCAGCCATCTCGACTAAAAAACGACGGTAGTCATCATCGAGGACAAAACAAATTTCGCGAGACTCCGCTTTGTCTGCTGTACGTAATTTATATTTATGAGCAATCTCACGAACTTCTTTTTTAAGCAAGCCACCAAGTGGCATGAGCGTTTTCGAAAGTGCTTCCTGCGAAACACCCCACAGCACATACGACTGGTCACGGGTCACATCGACCCCTTTGCGAATATGCCACCGACCATTTTTGTTCTGTTCAATAAATGAATAATGCCCCGTCGCAATATAGTCACATCCGAGTTCTTCCGCTTTACGCAAAAACTCCGTCCACTTAACATTTGAATTACACTGGATACATGGGTTCGGTGTGCGACCTTTGTCGTACTCTGAAATAAAATCATCTATAACGGTATCCCGAAAATGACGAGACATATTCAGCACATAAAATGGTGCATCGATAGCATCACAAACGACCCGACAATCAGTAATAGAGTCAATCGTACAGCAACGACCATCTTTATAAATATCTCCACCGACTTCGACATAATCCCACAGTTTCATATGAGCTCCGACAACATCGTAGCCTTGTTCTTTTAACAAAAAGGCAGCGACTGATGAATCCACTCCTCCCGACATTGCGACTAATACTTTTTTTGCCATAATTTAACTTTGTCAGAACCACAGGGGTTCTGACCTACAAACTTTCTATTTATTATAAATCGGTGAGAGTTCTCGTAAACGATTCACGACTTCAGGAAGTACCGACAGAACATAATCCAACTCATCTTTTGTCGTCGAACGTCCCATCGAAAAACGAATCGCACCCTGCGAAATTACTTTATCAATCCCCATTGCCTGCAAGACATGCGATGGTTCAGTTGCTCCCGATGTACATGCCGACCCCGATGAAACCGCCACCCCTTTGAGGTCTAAACCCAAGAGCAATGACTCACCCTCGGCTCCTTGAAACGACAGATTAACTGTCTGAGGAATCCGATTTGAAACAGGTCCATTCAGATAGACATCAGGTAACAACGCTTGCACTTTTGAAATAAAATAATCCGAAAGCTCAGTCAGCATTTTATGATCAGCATCCATACGGCTTTGAGCAATCTCAAGCGTCTTAGCAAGCCCAACTGCACCTGCGATGTTTTCAGTACCTGGACGACGTTTTTTCTCATGCGACCCACCATAAAATAGAGGTGAAACTCGGACACCTTGTTTGATAAACAATGCCCCAATTCCTTTTGGACCATATATTTTATGAGCCGTCAATGATAGTAAATCAACACCAAGCTCTTTTACATCTACTTTAATTTTGCCAATCGCCTGCACCGCATCTGTATGAAATAATGCACCCTGTGCGTGAGTTGCTTCAACAAGTGGAACAAGATTCTGAATAGTCCCTGTTTCATTATTAGCAAGCATGATAGAGGTCAAAAAAGTTTTGTCTGTTATTAGATTTTTAATAGCACCTGTAGAAATAAACCCATCATGATTTACAGGTATTATATCTAATCTGAAATCATGTTTATTTTGCAGATACTCGGCAGTTTCTAAAACAGCATGATGTTCGGTCGCACCGACCATCAGATGATTTTTTGTCTTCTTGTATTTTTCAGCAGTTCCTAAGAGTGCTATATTATCAGACTCAGTTCCTCCAGAGGTAAAATAAAGTTCTGATGGTTCGCAATTGATATGCGACGCAACCGCATCACGAGCATTTTCCAAAGCAACCTTTGCATCCCGTCCAAAGTTATGAGCCGACGATGCATTTCCGTAGACACCAGACAAGTATGGAAGCATCGCTTCGACAACTATCGGGTCGACTGGTGTGGTAGCATTATGGTCTAAATATATCGATTTCATTTTCTAATTCCTTGTTCGTTAAATCTATCAATCTATACTTTAAAAAGTTAAAATTGTTTGTAATTATTTAAATAAGTTACAATTTAATCAATACAGGCTTTACCAGTTAGAAAGCATATAATATAGTAAAATGCCAGCGAGAATCAACATCGTATCTATCGGTATTTAGTGTTCTTGCATAGTCAATTCGGATAGGTCCCGCAGGCGACAATATTTGAAAACCTGTTCCATAGGAAAAAGCAAACTGGTTTAGATTGATTTCCTTGCTATCTTTAAAACCATTTCCAGCATCAAAGAATAGAGACTGCCATTGAGGGAATTTTTTAAAAAGAGCCCCTATTCCAAACGGTAAGACATTGAGAACCTGTACAGTTTTCCATCTAAACTCATTATTTATAATAATCGAATAGTTTCCTCCTACGACATTTGTGTCGATTGGAACTCCAGTTGAATCATAAATAACCTGAAGAGGACCAAGCGAAGTTTCAGCAAAACCTCTAACAGTATTAGCACCTCCAAGATACAATCGTTCATCGATTGGTACCTCTTTAGAATCTCCATACTCTTTGGCAATGCCACCTTTGAGCCTGACGGCATATATCCATCCTGGCCAAACAGGTTGGTAGGTAGACCACGCCGCTTCGACTTTATAATAATTGTCCCCACCACCTAATATACCACCTGAAACTTCTGCGGAGAAAAAAGTAAACTGTCCTACCCGTGGAACAAAAATATTATCACGAGTATCCATACGAAATGTTGTAAAAAACTTACGCCTAATCGAAACATCATTTAAAATAGTCAATTCATCTATGGTAATTGTGTCTCCAGTAAGAGTATCAATAACAGTATTAGCAAGAGTATTAAACCCAGGTCCAAAGTCAGAGTACTTGACGTTATCATACTCTAAACCAGCAGTTGCAAAAATTTCATCACCATACCATTTTTGAGTTTTAGCAGAAAAACTCCATTTACGAATATTATAATCACCTAATTGAGATTGAATCGATGGTTCCCATTCTGCCGTCAAACTCAGTGGCATCCGAATTCCTAAGGTCCATGGAGTCGTGTAGCGTAATCGATAGCGATGAGTGAACAATTCAATTTTATCTCTATGTGGAACGGTAAACGAATAATCGGCATACACAGAAATCCGATGACTCCCACCTGAGAAAAATTTACCTTTAGGAAAGTTAACATTTCTTATTCCAGCACCAAAATTAAAATCCCAAAGTAAATCCTTTAACTCTGATTGTCCAGCACCGGCGGTTGTACTAATAAAGACTGGCTTACGCTCTTTTACTTTTAAAACAAAGTCAGGATGTAACCTATCAGAGATAGAATCCGATTGTGTAAGTTGAGAAAAAGTAAAATAGCCCGATTCAAACAATCTTTTTTGTGAATCTAAAATCGCTTTCCTTCGATACACTTCACCCGTTTTTAATTTTAATTCTCTTATCCCCACAAACTCAGGATACTTATTGATCCCTTCAATTTGTACGTTCCCAAAATGCACCAACGAATCAGCCTGAATATAAAATGTAATGTCCACGATATTGTTTATAGCGGTAGTATCAAAAGTATAATTCACTGTAGAATACGGATACCCATCATTGGCAAGTTCAGTTTTTAAGTCAAAAACTATTTGTTGAATTTCTATATGATTTGCTGGCTTTCCCTCTTTTAATTTTTGCATAATTTTCGTCAAAGGCCAATTAAACTTCGCTTCATACTCACCTTTTAAGCTCATCTTACCATATTGGAACTTGCGTCCCTCTTGAATATTCACCCAAATCATCGCCATAGCTATCGAATCAATTTTGTCCTTGTCGTTTCTTGCTTGAAATTTTGGTAATGGATGAAACGTTTCACTTACTTGAATATTCAAATATCCTTTAGTTAGATAGAGGTATTTAATTTCAAGTGTATCCCGCCCTAAAGATTCTCTCTGCACTTTAATACGGCGATCTTTTTTAATTTTTCTCCAGAGACTTTGCTCACGAGAATACATTCTATTTTTAATTTCAGATTTAGAAAATGTAGATCCTCCGTCGATATTGATTACAATAGAATCAATCAACGGTTTTTTTCGAAGCCAACGAAGATGTGCTTTTTCAATAGCATCTACTTGAGAGACACAAAAGCAGAAAAGAAAAACAATAATAAGAGGCTTTAGATAGTTCACTCAAACTCCTTATTAAATTTTAAATTCAGATGATACAAACCATCTTCATCACTTAACCCTTGCATAAGTAAATATCTGCTTAAACGATACTCGACACCAATCTCTCGACGTGTAGTACCAAACCGACCATATGTATAAAACTTTGGAGCAAGATACGCCCCAAGCGTCACTCTTGTTTTATTCGGATCAATCTGTCCAGCAGTATACTGGGCATCGACTTCAAATGTTTCAACACCCAAGTATCTAATTCCAATTTGAGATACTTGTGTAGAAAGTAATCCGACGACTCTTTCTTCAACTGAGTTCGTAACCTCAGTATTTCCGCCAGAATAATTTGCAATTAGCAAAGGTATGATCTCTTCATTTGACTCAAAATCAGAATCTTCTGTTACATTTATTATAGGTTCCTCTAAAGTACCTGTAATATGTAACCCAAGTCGTAATTGTTCAGATGAATTATCTTCTTCAAGATTATCTCGTGTACCAGATATTGTTGTATATCCAGTAATATCCAAGACTGGATTAAATTTATCATCACCTTGAAAGACAACAACCCCACCAGGGTCAAGACGAATTTTTTTATCAAAAAGATAGCCGTTCCCATGCAATATTTCCATCTCGCCCCCAAAGCTATAAAGACCATCAGTTCGTTTCAAATTAATTTCTCCAGCAAACTCGGCTGAGATATCTTCATTTCGAATCCAATAGTTTGCCGGCATAATGATACCAATATTTAAATCCCAACTATTTTCTCCTTCTAAGGCAAGCATAATTGGCGACCCTTGATCAACCTCGGCAAAGTTCACATCATATTTCATTTCTGATATTTCAATACCACCCATCACAAGAGGAGGTGTGTCACCTTGAATATATAACAAAGTATCTTTTTGTGTCTTTACTTTCCCTCTAATATCATCAAGCTCATACACAAATGGCATTGGTTCAGGTATTTCGACGGTAAGATCATAATATAAATTACCAAGTGTCTTTACCGTTAAATTACCTTCTATAAATGCGTGCCGTTTTCTTTCATCTTCACGAACATAAGTATCAATTCTATCAATCTGAATTCTATTATCAGACATTGTCACACCAGCAGAATCAGTATAAATAGGTGCTTCCAAATCAAAATACTTTAACCGAGCTGGTTGCAATTTATTCGTCTCATCATAATAACTCTTTATATATGCTTCACCTTTTAAGTGAGGTTTATTCGGTGTACCTGAGAGGATAAAATCAGCAAAAAAGTTACCATCAATATTTTCAACAGATGGTAAGAAGTGCGATACTAAATCAAATCGACTATCGGTCGCATTACATTGTATATGCATAGGATAATTAGGGAATCGATTTATATCACCAGAGGTAAATTCTAAATCAATATACATATATCCTTCTGCACGATAATTACCTGGATGTGCGAATACGACAACCGAATCTATGGTAAGCTTGTTATTTTTATAACTCAAAACAGTATTTAAATCACCTAAGACAAGTTCTTGATACGCCAAAGAATCTATCTGTCCTCTCAAAACAAATTCAGGATTCTTAAAAGATCCTTTAAGCGATGCCTCGCATGATACTATCCCATCAACCGAAAGTGAATCTTCATAAAGATTTTTCCATGGTTTAATTGGAATGTGATTGATAGAAAACAATAAATCAAAAGTCTCATTAAAATTCGTCCGTCCATTGACCGCAAGCCATTGGTCGACAAACCCAATTGATGCCTGTTCGAATACAAAACCAAGTGAATCGATTTCGACAACGATGGCATCACGATTATAAAAAGATTGCCTTGCTAAGTTAAGATAAAGCGAATCAAGCGTCAGAAGATTCGGAACTGCTTCATAATCAAAACGTCCATTCGTAGCGATATTTGTAAATTTATTAGCAAAAGTTGAATTTTCAATATGCACAATATTTGAATCGATAGTCAAATAAGTATAACCCGAATCATAAGGAACCGCCCATGCAAACCCATCGGTAAATCCGACTTCGACAAAGCCTTGCTTTGCATGCAAGAAGTTATCAATATCAATTGTCGCATATAATGAATCCGCATACAAGCCATAAATCCAAACAGAGTCTGAGAGGAAGTATCCTTTGAGGTTCGGATCAATAGTCTTCCCATCAAGAACAAATTCTGCAAATCCTCTCCCCCCAGGTTGATCAATAAAAAGTTTTTGCTGATACCTATCAAGATTTTTTAAATCAGCAGTAACATGTAAATCCATTTCATCCCGATAGACAATAGTGCCATCAACAGAAAAAACATTTTCAAAATATTCTATAAGAAATGGCTCAAAAAACCGAATAGAGTCTCCATCCATTTCAAGATGCCCTGAAGCCGCGTGAATCGGATAATCGTCAAACTGTGATTCTAATAGCTCCGCATCAAATTTCAACTGAAAATTTTCTTTTTTAAACCCAGAACCATCCATGACAATCGAGCCACTTAAATTAGATGAGAAAGAATTATTTATCAAACTTTTTAAATTAAATTGCTTCACATCAGCATTGAGATGATACGATTTTAATGCTTTAGTGAAATCAATATACCCACTACCAACAATATCGCACTCACCAAATACAGTACCGATTAAAGTATCAAAACTTAATATTTTATCTTTATAAGAAAAATCAACAAGAGCATTCTGTATATCAACAATTGAGATACTTCCCCCAATAGTTGCCGAACCCGAAATCTCGGACTCCGAAAATTGCACTTTCCCATTTAAATCTACAACCCCTTTTAGTTTTGGTCCTATATGACGGGCTATTTTTGTCAGATCAAGATTATCAATCGCAAAATCAATGGCACCAGATGGTTTCTCAGCCAAGTTTATATTTCCATCCAGTTTTAATCTTGTTCCACTTGTAACAAGAGCGACATTTTGAAAAAGAAGATTACTGTTATCAAATGTTATCTGTCCTCCAGCAGTACTCAAGTGAATATCATCCTGATTTGATGAAAACTGAAATTTCTCAATATCAAAAGCGTAGCTTTTTTCTTCACTTTTTAATTCAAGCGATAAAAATATATCTTTAAAACGAACCGAATCTCCCTTGTCCAAAAGTGTCACAGACATGTTTGAAATATCAAAAGTCCCAATCGAAAATGATGGAAGTTTCAACATACTTGTAGAATTTTTCTTCGGACGAAAATCTGGAATTATCCAATTATTAGCAGAATCTCGAATAAGCGTAATTTCAGCAGAATCAATCGTAAGGAAATTAAGCATATATTTCTTATCCCACAAATTGGAAAATGAATAAGCTGTTTTTAACTTTGGAATTCGAACTATACGGTATCTGTTCAGGGAATCATTATAATAAATATCAATATTTTCAAGAACAAAACCAGAGACATAGTTCCCATTGATTTCATTGATTTCAATATCCAAAAGATACTTTTCATCAACAAGTGAAGACAATTTATCATTTACTATATTTTCAAGACCACCAAACTGAAAGACGTACAAATAGCCTGAAAGAATAAACACAAAGAAAGTCAAAGCAATATAGAGCAGATATTTTAAAATTCGTCTCACACTCATTCCTTTAATTTTTTCCAAAGTGACAATGCAGTACCATAGCCATCACCTGCTGCCTCACCGATATCATCGATGACCAACTTCACTAATTCCTTAGTCGCACCAACATTAACCGCACCGATAATATGTGAGCGAAGTTGTCTCTCTCTATTTTCCATAGTCAAAAAAGAAACAATAGCTAATTCTCGTGTTACCAATGGTAAGTTTTTTCGAGAGAGAACTTTTCCGTACCCCTCAGCAATCATCCAATGATAGATTTCTGGAGCAAAAGCTAATACTTTTTCTTTGAGAGGTTCATACTTTTTTTTATAAACTTTCTGGCAAACCTCTTCTCCATCTTTATACCATTCAGAGAGTGAATTTTCTGATAAAAAGTTAGAATTTTCATTTCCGCGACAATTTACAGGAATAACTTGTTGCAAGACATCTGCCGCCTGTAGCATACGAGGAAACCCTAAAAAGAGATACGACTGTATAACAATTTCGTACATCTCTTCACGGCTAACTTTAAAATCATGAGCCTTCAGAATAGCACTTTTTGTGATTTGAGATTCGTCAAATGTCACCGCTGCTGCAAACAGTGCTAACATTCTTTCATTAAGATGAACATCAGGATTAAATTGTAAGAGATTTGTATGGAATTTGCTTTTATTCGCTGAAATATTCATATCGATAGTAAAAGAAAAATCTTATGAAATGGCAACGTAAATTTTATTATCGCAACTGTTTAAGACGTTTATCCAATGCATTAAGATTCTCTCTCATTACTTGCATCTCTTTTAAAATAGAATCTATCAACAGTTCAGATTTATCACCATGTGGTGCCTGTGAAGACGTAATCAGAGGGGTTTGTTTTCCGATTGTAACATCAACATTGTAAATCGCATTATGACGTAAAAAATCAAAATTAACTTTTTTACCTGGATCTGTTTTTCGAATAAATGAAGCTAATTTAAGTGGATTATCGATACTCAAGCCGTTTGCCTGAAAAATCAAATCACCTTTTCGTAACCCTGCATCATAAGCTGGTGAATGTGCGGCAACTCTTTCAACAATCAAACCATGACTAATCTCTAATCCATTTTTATTCACTGCCATAGAAATCTGACTTGATGTTGGCGTTTTATGGATTATAAGAGGTGGTGATATTGAAATTTCTCTTGTTTGCAATCCAAGGTATCCAGCATAACGAGTACCATTCTTTTTCAAATAATCAACTATTTCAGGAATTTTATAAGCAGGAATAGCAAGTCCGATTTCACCATTTGTACCAATTTGAGCGGTGATAATTCCAAGCAATTTCCCTTCCATTGAAAACAACCCACCACCTTGAGAACTTGGAGAAAATGTTGCCGAAAACTGCATCATCCCGTCTGGTCGATAGCCAGCACAAATCCCCAATGCAGGAGAAGCTCGTACCCCTTCAACATTACCAACCGCCAAAATCATCTGCCCAGCACAACCGACTTGCGACTTCAGTTTTATAGGCCAACCATACGGTTTATCCATTTTTAAAAGAGCGACACCATTTTGATAGTCAATTGCTACTGTTTTAGCTGGGACGGTCCTATCATCAAAACGAATAAATATTGCCCCGTATTTCGAGACCGATTCTGCTGGAGCAATCACAAACCCACTGGTATCATAAATAAGACCAGTGGAAATAAGCGAATAAACCGCCTCAGTAGTATTTTGACTAAAGTTATGAGGATAGATAGGCTCCGATGCCTCAACAGTGACAACTGTTCGAGCGACATCGTAGACCAACTCGTTAAGCCCAAATTCTAAATTTATAAGTGCTGAATCCTGAGCTACAACAGCGGTCGAAAAAAAGACCGCCGGAAAAAGCATCAGCAGCATTTTCACAACGGTCATTTTAGAGAAGAAATTTATCATTAGTATTCCCCGTTTACCTCCTTGATGGAGTCAGTGTGAGGAATCAGACGAAGACGAATAACTTTACGAACCTTATAATATGTTGTCACATACGGTACTTGCGTATTGCTACGTGACTTCACCGATGCGAGCGACATATTCTGATTACCAGAAAAAGATTCAGTTGGCATCATATTCCGAGAAATACGATTGCTTCGTTCGACTTTTGCTAAATGATTATCAAGTGACCAATTTTTATTCATATTTGGGTTATTGGTAGGTTGTGCAGTCAAATATGAATCATCAAGACTATTTCCCAAATTAGCGAAATTAGTTGAATTGATTTGTTCGTCACCTGAAAAAAGTGTAAACAATGTAAAGACAACAACAAATGCCGATGCAACTGCTGGGACAACTTTTGACCAAGCCATCAGAGGAGGATTCTGTGGATGATACGCTTTTGTTCGTGTCTCAGCAAATCGTTCATTGGCAATTCTATTTAATAAACTGTTATTAAAATCTTTGGAAACTTCTAATGATGGAATCTCAGCCTTTGCGACAAACATCGCATTATATAATGATTCCTCTTTACGGCAGAGAGCACAGGTCGATAGATGCTCGTCAACCGCAAGCTTCTTACGTCCCGCTAACTCATCATTACAATAAGCCGACAGGTAAGAGCGTACTTTTTGACAACGCATTATGACTCTCCAGTTTTGGGGATAACTTTTCTCTTAACATCATTCTGGCACGATTAACTCGTGACTTTACTGTTCCAAGAGGAACTGATAATATTGTGGCGACTTCTTCATACGGAAACTCTTGTATATCCCGAAGCATAAATGCTGTTTTATATTTTTCAGGAAGTTCACCGATGGCCGCTTTTAAAATTTCAGGTAAACGAGATGGAAGCTTCATTTCAATTGCGAATTCTTTTTCGTTTCCTTGCATTTCTGATATTTCTAAAAACTTGAATTTCTTTCTCTTGCGTAATTCATTACGTGCTAAATTCAGAGCTATTGTATATATCCACGTTGAAAAACAATGTTGAAAATTAAACGATTGACGGTGTTGATATACACGTACAAATGTCTCCTGAACCACATCTTCGGCTTCTTCTGTTGATGATAACATCCTGCCGATTACATTCATAAGACGATCTTTATATCGATCTACCATAT
Source organism: Candidatus Zixiibacteriota bacterium (assembly GCA_024280215.1). Classification (GTDB taxonomy): domain Bacteria; phylum Zixibacteria; class MSB-5A5; order GN15; family FEB-12; genus QQUK01. Next base: position 109,141 of record JAJRQO010000032.1, on the reverse strand, counting down.
CATTAAATGAAACCATGTCACCATTCTGGATAGCTCTCATTAAGGCAAAATCAATATCTTTTTCTGTCGGTTTACTCATATGTCACCTTTGTTATTCGTTTAATAATAATACCATCGAAACGCCAAATAGTTCCAAAAAAACAAGAAATATTATGAGACGTATACTATTCCGATACAATAATTTACCATATTTTACCAGTTTTCAAAGAAAAAACAGCTATTTTCAGCAAATATAACATAATTATCTCAAATTCAGCTATTTAGCCGTTCTGATGTTTGCTTGGGGCTATTTACTTCATACAACTTGACAATTAGGACATTTTTTATAATTTGAAGCCACTATGCATACGAAATTAGAAAAAAGAACAGAAATCTGTAAAAACAAAGAATTTGACTCTATTAAAGAAAATTCGTCCAAATTCGGCTTTGCATGGCTCGATTCTTCGATGAAAATCGGCAATAAAGGGCATAATTCGTTTCTGCTCTCAAACCCGATTGCCGATATTTATGAATTAAACGGTAAGATGCATATTAAACAATTTTCTAATACATTAGAATTCAGTTCATCAGATTCAAATATTTATAATGTCGTTGAACAATTGGTACATCAATTTGATTTATGTGCAGTCGGTTATATCTCCTATGAATCGACTCTTGATAAATTTTATATTCATAATAAAACAACAAATAACCTTCCCTCAACTCGCTTTCTGTTATATGAAAAGATATCTCAGATTGCTATTGAATCTATAGATAACAAAGAAACCTCAAAAACTGAGGTTAAAAATGTTGTTATAAAAAAACAAATACCTAAAGACGAGTATGTCAAAAAAGTTCTCAAAATTAAAAGCCATATTAAAGAGGGGGATATCTATCAGGCAAACTTTACCTCACGATTTGAGTTATCCTCTCCCCTGACACCATTTGAAGTGTATGAAAACTTGAGAAAATTAAACCCAGCACCGTACTCAGCATATCTCAATTTTGGAAACTACCAAATTTTGTCATCTTCGCCAGAGAGAATGTTCAAAATAGACAGTGACAAAATTTCAACCAGCCCTATCAAAGGCACTATTGCCTTAGGCAATACTACCACAAAACAAAAAACAAATCTTGAGACTCTTTTAAACTCTGAAAAAGATAAAGCCGAACTACTCATGATTGTCGATCTGATGCGGAACGACTTAGGTAAGATTGCTCAAACAGGAACTGTCAATGTTGATTCACTTTTCAAACCTGAGATATACTCATCGCTCATTCATCTTGTTGCTGACATCTCAGCAAAATTAAAAAATGATATATCATTTTCAAACATTATAGATGCTATAATCCCTGGTGGTTCTATCACAGGGGCTCCGAAAAAACGAGCAATCGAAATCATAAACGAGTTAGAAGAAACACCTCGATTTGTTTATACTGGTTCAATCGGTTATATGACTAAAGAAAAATCCGATTTCAACATCGCCATACGAACAATCTATCACAAAGACGACTCATACTTCATCCACGCTGGTGGTGGCATTGTCGCAGACTCAGACCCTGACAAAGAATACGACGAAATGCTCCTCAAAGCTAAAAATTTATTTAAAGCAGTAGGATTACAAGATGAATAATTCGTTACACACCGTAACAACCATCAATGGCAAAATTGTCAAACGTGGTAATGATAAAATTTCGGTCTTTGACAACTCACTATTATACGCAGACGGGATATTTGAAACTTTTTTAGCAATCGACGATAATATTATTTTCATGAACGACCATATCAAACGGCTCTACAAAGGTGCCAAAGTGATGGGACTCAAACTACCTATTGACAAAGCAACTCTTATCAAATGGATGATTAAAACCGTCAAAGCACACCCAGATAAAATCACAAAACTTCGTCTTACATTTACCTCTGGCGAAGCTGCACGATGGGTAGGTGTACAAGGTAAGCCACAAGTTATTTTATCCGCATCTCCACATACGATGCTGACAAAACCTTTCGTTGTTAATGTCTCCGAGTTTCGTATTGACCAAGATTCCGAATTCAGACGAATCAAAACTATCTCGTATGCCATTCATGCCGTCGCTTTAAAGCTTGCTCATAAAAGAAAGTGCGATGATGCTCTGATGCTCAACGGAAAAGACCAAGTAGCCGAGGTTACATCTGCAAATATCTTTTGGGTCAAGAAAAACAAAATCTACACTCCTCCACTTACCGCAGGTTGTCTTGAGGGTATCACCCGCAAAATTTTGATTCGTGAAGCTAAAAAAATCGGCTATACAATAATCGAAAAAAACGGCAAACTTGAAACCCTCCTCAAAGCGGATGAAGTTTTCATCACCTCATCGCTCAAATTTGTACTTCCAATTTCAAAAATCAAACTTGGTAACAAGATGCATACAATTTCAGATGGACAGCTTGCCTCAACACTCTATACAAGATTTGAAAAACTTGCTGGCTTAATTTAAAACAGCTGAACATACTTCGACTCCGCTCAGCATGGCAGATTATAAGTTATCGCATTCAAGTCACCCTGAGCGGAGTCGAAGGGTCTTGAATGACAAATTTAATATCCAAGTTTTTAAATTGACATTATACCATGAACTTTTCTATACTTCTTTTGTAAGAACTTTAAATAGAAAAGGAATTCTAATGAAGAAAATATATCTATTAATAATTGTATGCTTAATCGCATTCACTCCAAAATTATCACACGCCCAAGATGAAACCGCGACCTCAATGTACGACATCCCGCCAAGATGGCTCGTCGATCTTCCAACTGCTGGTACACTTCCCCGTGGCAACTACAATATTGGTTTCCGTATATACCCAGGTGGTGGCTCAATTGTAAATACCGACATCGGACTTTCCAATCGTCTTACTATCGGAATATCGTATGGTGGTGATGCTATCCTTTCAAATGTCGCCCCAGACTGGAATCCGTCAATAGAGTTCAACCTTAAATTTCGATTAATCGACGAACTTGAATATTTCCCTGGGGATACATTTGGTTTTTCTTCTCAAGGAAACGGTACCTATATTAGTTCTTATGAACGATACACATTTAAGTCTCGAGGATTCTATGTTGTCGCTTCACGCTCGTTTTATTTTTACCAATGGACAGCAGGCTGGCATTTTGGAATAAACTATTCACAGGAAAACAGGTTTGACAAAGAAGATGACCTCAATTTCTTTGGAGGTTTCGATGCGACTTTCCAATATAACCTTGCCTTTATCGCAGAATATGATTTAGGGCTCAACGATGACCGCTCAACTCTTCCCGATGGAATATCTGCAAACGAATTTGGTGGTAAAGGACGTGGCTATTTCAACATTGGAATAAAATGGTTGTTCACTGATAATTTGGAACTGGAAGCTATTGCCAAAGATTTGTTTATCAACCGTAGAGATTCCGACTCAATCACCCGCGAAATCCGAATCAACTACATCGATAAGTTTTAACTAATTAATTTGTAGGGAACTGGCATGCCTGTTCCTCACCCTACACCATCCCCGACTTGATCGGGGATCCAGTATAGCTTTTGTAGGTCGAAACCCCTGTGGTTCCGACTTCAATCGCTTGTCATGCTGAGCTTGTCGAATTATGCTCATCAATGTCATCCCCAACTCCTCCCACAGCATCCCCGGCACGGGTGCCCCACCCCTTGGCTTGTTGAAAAAGGTCTTGCTTAACAGTACTGAAATTAATAGCATATATGTATGCAGACAAAAAAAGACAAAGCCGGTTACGGGATTTGTGGGCGGCAGACGCCCTCGTTGTAAAGTGTCAAGAGATATGTTACACTATGTATCAGCACATGCATTACACTTTTTAATTTATAGGAGTCAGCAATGATACTGATTTCCCTGTTATAATATCTATTTCTCTGACATACATTTGTCTGTAACTAACTATCAGTTTCTTTTCGACTTGTTCTACTCTGACCTGTTGTCCAGCCAAAGCTTCACTAACAAAATATCGTGTTCTACTTTTCCCTAACCATCCACGAGTATTAAGCCTTTCTACGATAGAACCTTCAGGATATTCCCATGTTTTAGGATTTGGATTATACACTTTCTTACTTGGTTGATAATGTTGATTGGGAGTATCCATTGAAAGTGCTTCGTGAGGACGAATATGGTTGTATTCATTAAGAAAGAACTCAAGCAGTTTACTCCATTCTGTGAGTGTTGAAGGTCGACCGTGATGTCGAACAGCATGTTCTAAAGTACGATGAAACCGTTCTACTTTACCCTGTGTCTGGGGATGTCTGATACCACAAAAATATAGTTTGATACCTTGATTGATTAAACGAACTGATAAACGAGTCAAACCTTGGTTATTACTATTACTCCACCAAGGAACACCATGGTCTGTTAGTATCGCATCGGGTAGCCCATAAGTTTGAAATGCATTAACAAGACTGTTTCGGTGTCTTGATGTTTAAGGGCATACAAGCCAACCGCATACCGACTATGATCATCTAAAAGAGACAACGGATAACAACGACCTGACTCTGAAGGATAATCACCCTTAAAATCCATCTGCCACAGCTCATTAGGATGCTCACGCTCAAAACGCTTCAAAGCAGGACGATGGGAATCTTTGACATCTATGAAGTTGTTTCGTTTTAAGATGCGGTTAATAGTAGCAACTTTCATATCTAAACCATTGCGTAACAGCAAAACACGAATCTTTTTTGCTCCCCAACCATACTTTAGACGTAACTCTATGACACGACGTTCATTCTCTGGTGAGGTTTTATTGGCAATGCGATGAGGACAACGTGAATATTCTGATAAAGTTGATAAACTGTTTGTCTCACGGTACCGTTCTACCCACCGATAACCGGTCGGACGACTGATACCGAAGTTATTACATAAACTACGGAAATTAACACTTTCTTGATTGGCTAATATCACGAATTCTATACGTTTTTCCATAACACTTGACGTTTCCCATGGCATATCTAATCTCCTATCATTTGAGTTTCAATATACCTAATGTGTAATGCATGTCATGATACAAACTGTAATGCATCTTATGATACTATACAGCCCTCGTCTGCCCCTAGAAATCACTTCCAAATTCCCTACAGCATTTCACCACATTCGCAACACATTCCTTTCAATGAACGACTAAATTTTGAAAGAGAAAATCGATGCACAAAAACACTACAAATTTAATAAACGAAAATGGCTTTAAGCCATTTTTTCAGCCAAAGCCATTTCTCTGTAACACCCTGCGTCTGTTTTGATTAAGTCTAAAAAATTATGAAAAATAGAAGTTTAAGGTTCCCTAAATGTGAGAAACGAACCCATTTTATAATTAATAAATCAGGCTTCAGCCTGTGAGAAACGAACCCATTTTGAAAACAGACAAATCAAGAAAAATAAAAAATGAGAAAACAAACCCAATTCGCTGTAACACTAAGAATGTGAGGAGATTATAGAGAAAAAGTATAAAGACTGGATTCCCAATCAAGTTGGGAATGACATTAGGCAAGTGTGTTTGTCCCTACAGCCCAAATTTTTTCCAACGACCAAGCACCATTTCGCAAAAGTCACCGACAGTTTCAACAACTTTTTTGCGGTATTCTTTCGCCTGCTTGACATCAAAGTTAGGATAGCCCTCTCCCTCTTTATACAGAAGTATCGAACCCGGCACAGGATAGACATCAGCACCCAGCTTAAACGTATAAGCAAGTTCAGGGTCGTAGGTCGCTTTGTCTGCAAGCTTTTCGTCAATCGCTTGTACCATCGCAGTTTCATCAGTACCTGCGTGACCACCAGCATGACCAAAAAACTTATCGGTCATATCTGCACACAATTCCCACCAATGAATGACAGCAATATTGGCAGATTGTTCTTTATGAAATTCGTATGCGACAGGCTTGAGAGCAGCGTTGTTGCCACCGTGACCGTTCATAAGAATTATATTTTTAAATCCGCTGTCAACAAATGAATCAAGAATATCTCGAACATATAATTGAAATGTTTCTGGTTTTATCGTCGAACCACCATTATAGCGATACAATGATTTAGTAATACCGTAGTTCACCGTCGGAGCTACCAAAGAATTAATACGTTCAGCAATACCCTGTGCGATTGTTTCGGGAATATAATTGTCGGTGCCAATACATGCAGAGCCATGAGCTTCGACCGTACCAACAGGGAAAATAATCGTATCAATTTCAGACGGAACAAGTTTTTGAATCGTCAACCATGAAAGTTTTTGTAATTCTCTTTCCAAACGATTAATCCTGTTCTTCTAATTTTGAAAAAATACGTTCAAGCACTTTTTCAGTTTCATGAGCGGTAATTTCATCACCTTGTAAACGTAATTGGTTTATATCACGAATTGCCATTTCAAGCTCTTCAACTCGTTCAACACAGTACCAAATATCGAGTTCTTTCCATTCAAGATTTTTTTCTTTGAGAGCATTCACAACATCATGATAAATTGTAGGTGATTTCCAGTCAAATTGAGAAAGTGGTATATGTTGTTTGCCAGACATACCAATTATATAGTAACGTCCCTCTGGAGTTGGTCCAAATACCGCATCAGAATCTTCCAATAGTTGTAAGGCTGAATTAATCATATCAATAGATACCGTAGGTGTTCGGCTTCCGATGACCAAAACATTTTCATATCCTTGTTTAAAACAGTCATCAAACAATTTTTCAATCCGAATTCCCCATCGTTCTTTATCAAGCTTCACTTTCTTAAAGCGCTCTTTTATGAATGTTGGTTCGATATCTTTTGTTTGCTTTGTAATATATTCAGTAACAATTTTAACCAGTTTTTTTCTTTCAGGGTCATCAACAAAATAGAGACGTATATCAGCCTCCTGAAATGTTGAAGCATTAATAATTGTATCAGTAATAAATGCTTGATGTAAGAAACGGAGGTTATCACCGTCAATTGCACCAAAGTCCATTGAGGAACCATCTTCTTGAGGTTCTTGAATACAAACAGCTATTACCGTTTTTTTCTTTTTTGTAGACGACATAATTTTTTCACTCTGTTTTAATTAATCTTTAACTGACTCAAATATACTTTGTTGAAAAATCTCAGTCAAGCATCAATAAAAAATAATCAAAAAAAAAGGTGCACATAATTTGACTATGCACACCTACAAAATTTAATTTTACTTTTTTACTATTTCACTTTTTGCATTTCCGAAATCATCTCGGTAGGACCAATAACACCTGTGATAAGTTTTTTAAGGTTCCCGTTTGAATCCAATATCAAGACTGATGGTAACGAATATGTTTTCATGCCAAACCGCTTCATAAACTCTTTTGACTCAGGCGAATCCGATTTTTCAAGTTGAATTTTTAAAGCGACAAATCGTCTTGATTCATTGACAACTGATTCATTTTGAAACGTTTTCTTATCCAACACCTTACAGTTTGCACACCACGTTGCCCATGTATCAATGATGATTGGTTTACCTGTTTCTTTGGCAAGTTTAAGTCCTGCCTGTAAATCTGTTTTCCAATCAATCTCAACTTTGTTATGAGCGGCAGAACCTATTCCGACCGAAGACATCTTTGGCAAAATAAATCCATTGCTAATCAAACTTCCACCCAACAAATAAATCGCAACAAGGAATGATAAGATACCAATAAACTTTTTAAGACGGTCAAAGAATGGTGAATCAGACGACAACCTGTCGAGTCCGCCACCAAATACTGCGAGTGCTAAAAGTAATAAACCTGTGAGAACAACCAAAACCGATTCAGGAATAATTGTCCGAGCAAAATACAGTGCCATCATAAGAAGAACAAAACCAAAAAACTTTTTGACAGTTTCCATCCACCCTCCTGCCCCGGGCAAAGAAGTTATCGCAGATGAAAATGTTCCAACAATAATATATAAAGTTCCCAATCCTATAGCAAAGACAAAGAGAATTAAAAAGCCAAAGACAGGATCCTGAAAAGTAGAGATATATGCTAAGATCCCAGCCACAAACGGCCCCACACAAGGTGAGATGACTAAGGCAGCAATAGCACCTAAGATTATGACACCACCAACCCCACCTTTTCTATCAGTCGAGCTTAATTTATTACGGAGTGCCATTGGTACTTCAAGATTGTAGAGTCCAAACATTGAAAGGGCAAATATAACAAACACTACCGACATACTGATAACTACTATCGGATTTGCAAGCCACGCCCCAAATACTCCACCGACCAACGAAACTATCAGTCCCATTATTCCATAGACAACCGCCATAGAGCCAACATAGAAAAGTGACAAAATAAACCCCCGCCCCATAGATCGTGATTGTCCCGCAAAAATCGAAACTGTTATCGGAATCATCGGATAGGTGCATGGAGAAAATGAAAGTAGCAAGCCCGTGATAAAAGCAATTCCTAAGACCATAAAGTATCCCCAGAATCCATTTTCATCAATGATTTTTTGAAGCTCCGACGCTTCACCAGATGTTACTACTACTGCTGGTTCTATTGCATCCTTAGTATTCGTCTGAGGAGTTGCTTTTGCGAATACAGTTTGATTAATTGGTGTCCCATTGGAACCAATCTTAATTTGCAATTTTTTTATTATTTCATCAGGAGCAGAACATGTTTTATCATCACAAGGTTGAAAAGAAAATTTCAGAGGAATAGAAATTGAAGAACCATCATACTTTTCATTTATAAGAACTTTAAAACGAACGACCGCTTCCCCACTGTAAACAGACATCTCATCATTTGCGACTAAAATTTTAGTAGCCTGAGGATAATTGATTTCCGAAATAACATAACTACCATCAGAAGAAACAGCTTCAAGCTTTGCGGGAATCAGAAAATCTTGGTTTGGGTTCGCAGAGTTTATATGCCAATGCTCAATGATATTAACAACAAGTGCGGCATCATATATCTCCCCAAGTTCTGCCTCTGTTGATGAAAATAGAGGTTCTACTGTAACAATAGGCTCAGCACTACTACCTCCACCAAAATCAATTTGAGCCGAAAGTGGTGACACAATTACTGAACATAAAAGTATTGCATAAAAAAGTTGTACGTTAATTTTTTTAAAAAAACAGAACGGCATTTTGTATCCTTCCAAGTCATTAGTAAGCAAACAAATTAGGTTGACAATCAACTCTTGTCAAGATTGATTCTCAAGTAAATAAATTATAGATGTAAGGTATAACAATCGGAGATAAGAATAGTTTAATAAATTTTAAATTATTTTGATTTTTTTCTAATTTCTTGATTTATCAGTTGTAATAATTTGTCCGCATCAATTTTATCAGCAATCTTGGTAGCTATTTTTTCTGCTAATTCCTGTACAAATTCCTTTTTGAAAAGTTGAACTTGCTGAGGTGTGATTTTCTCACTTGAGTCAGTCCATTGTAATACTGAACCAGATTCGGAAAATTTTTGTTCGGTTTCTTTTATAGTAATTGACTCAGGTTCATCCGAGCCAAATTTTTCAACTTCTTTTTTGAACTCATCAATAAATTTATCAACTGATGATGAATTTTCTACAGGGTTTGCTGGGGTCACAGGATCGACAAACGATGATGTCTCTTCAAAAGCCAATGAACCCGAATCTTGTAAATTTTTTGATTGAGTTTGCTGAGGAGCTTGAGCATTGTCGTTATTATCATTAGACAGTTCATCAAGAAACCAATTATAGTCATGGTCAGCATTTTCATTTTTCTGTTGACCTATATCCTGATTTCCTATCCCAAACTGGTCATCTAATATCTCAAGTTTGCCTGTACCTGACGAATATTTAGGAGAAGTTGGCGAATTGTGGCTCGTATGCCTTATATTAGTTACATCATCATCGGTAATCATCAGAGATTCGACTTTACCTGAATCAGAAGAACCATTATTGGTCTCATCTTTATGCTCATAGCCCATCATATTGTCATGATTTTGAGTGACTTTGATTTTACCAGAGGTAGCATTACCTAATATTTCAGAATCGGTAACATCTAACTGGTCGAGTCCTAAAGCAGCGTCTAAGAAATCATCTTCCACGGTAGAAGTAGATAGTGGGTTCGACTGTGAAGACTGTGATTGACCTGTAAACAAATTAACTTTTTTGATAAATTCCTTTGGGTCAAATGGTTTCCTAATGACCGATTCGTCTGGTAAAGGAAGATTTTGTTCTGATTCATTGGCAAGTAATACAAGAGGCACTAATGACAATTTCGTATCAGACCGTAGTTTGTCAAAAAGTGAAGTATCACCTTTAAAGTTCATATCAAAAGCGACAAGGATTAAATCGGGAGAAGTAAACTGTAAGACCTCGAGAGCTTTTGTACCAGTTGTCATAGAAAGTACCTCGAATCCGTTTTGTCTCAGCAGCGATTCGGCAATTTTTCTAATCGTATCAGATTCTTCAGCAAGTAAAATTCTCTTTGGCATTACAATAATCTGCTTTCTCTATTTCATCTGATCTTTATTAGAAAGACCATTTGAGGCATCATTTAAAATTTTACGTTCTTCTTTAGTAAGATTTTCAAACCCTACTTCGTTAATACGGTCTAAGACCTCATCAACGGACTTCATAACTCGTTCAGCATTTTTGCGATTTGCTTCAAGCTTCGCTTCCTGCTTTTTCTGTTTTCTCTCTTTGAATTTTCGTGATAATGATAACATACTAAAGTCAGATTTCATATATAAAAAGCCAAACAATGCTCCACCCAAATGGGCAAAGTGAGCAACATTAGCTCCACCAAAGAGTAGCCCTATCACCATTATCCCCGGGATAGCCCATTTCACCTGAACTGGCAAAACCATCATAATATATAATTGTCTGTTTGGAAACATAAACCAGTATGCCACCATCACCGAATATATCGCCGCAGAGGCACCGACCATAGGAGCAATCTGTGATGATTTCACAACAAGAGTCAAAATCGCTCCAGCAAGCCCACCTAAAAGGTAAAACCGAGCAAATTTTTTCGTTCCCCATCTAAGTTCAATTTCAGTCCCAAACATCCAGAGCATTAACATATTAAAGAAGATATGCCCAAAACCACCATGTAAAAACATGTAAGTAAACGGCTGAAACAGATGATTAGGAAATTCTCTGAAAAATGTTTGAGGGGTCAAGGCAAATATTTGCGTCATCGCTGGGAACAGATAATCCTGCTGCATCACAAACAGCACAAAATTAACTATCATTATGGTTTTGATAAATGGCGATAAAGCACCTGGTCCAAACTGGAAACCAGGACGCCTAAAACCTGAATTTTGTTGATAATAGCTCATATGTTTTACTATCGGAATCTATATGAAATACATTAAAATTTGTCGTTATTATTTATGGTTTATTGAAATCATTAGAATCATCTGATTTTTCAATTTGAACTTCTTTTACTTCTTTTTTCTTATCTCCCGCCGGGAGATCACAAGGTGCAGTCGCTCAGGAATGAATTCCAAACCTTGGAAATACTTTTGTTACTAAAAACAGCCAAATTGCTATAAAAACAATGACTGAAAGAATATCATATAAATCCATGTTATTTCCTTAAAAAAGTTAGCATTAAAGTTACATATCTTCACTTACAATCAATATAACAGTAATACAAGCGAGATGTTCAACTATAATTTCAAATAAAAGAAAAACCGGTTTCCACCGGTTTTCCATAAATACTTATTAAAAACAAATTAAGCGATTTTGTTAATACGTTCTGTTAACTGTGCTTTTGGAATAGCTCCGACCACTTGGTCAACAACTTCACCATTTTTGAAAAACAAAAGTGATGGAATCGACATAATATTGTGTTTAGCAGCAGTAGCACTGTTGGAATCAACGTCGATTTTTACAATTTTTACTTTGTCAGCAAATTCACCAGCAATCTCTTCCAAAATCGGGGCAATCATTTTACAAGGTCCACACCATGTAGCCCAAAAATCTACTACAACAGGAACATCTGATTGCAGTACTTCTTTTTCAAATTCAGCATCTGTAATATTAAGAGGTGTACTCATTTTCTAATCTCCATTTATAAACTCATTTATTTTTATACTCATAACAGCATTTTCAATAAATAGTTCCAATTCATTCCAAAGAACTCAGTAAGCTGTTTTTAAACAGCTTTATACAGTAAAGAGATTTAAAATATATTTGTCAAGCAGAACGACAATGAAGCTCTACCTCAACAAAAGAAAAGAATCGATTCAAACTATTCAAATTACAAGACAAATGCAAAACAAGCCTTAACTCCCTTAAAGTAATACTTCAAGTAAGAGAGGTTTAAGCATGTTTTGCATGTAATTAACAATAGTTAGATAAAAAAGATGAAATCAGTTGAAAATTCAAGATTAAGCAACTATATTCAGGTAACTTAAAGGAAACAATGCGAGCAATAATACAAAGAACCTCAGGCGTCAAGTTATATATCTCTAACAAGATTTATTCACAATCCAAAAAAGGATTACTTGTACTTTTCGGCACCAAAGAAGGTGACACCGAATCTTTACTACCCAAACTTGCAGATAAAATCATCAACCTGCGTATATTTGAAGATTCTGATGGGAAGATGAACCTCTCTGCCTTAGATACTAAGGCATCAATTATGGTCGTTTCACAATTTACTTTGTACGCCAATACATCAAAAGGTCGACGCCCATCATTTAACGAGGCACAAAACCCCGCAGATGCAGAGATTTTATATGAAAAATTCATAGCTCTGCTTCAGGAATCTTTTTTACAAATATCAAAAGGACAATTTGGTGCTACGATGGACTTACAATTTAATAATGATGGACCTGTTACGATTTTGATAGACCATGACGAATAACAATTTGAAAGATTTAACCAACAAATACGAAATCATCTTAGGTTCAGGCTCCCCTCGACGAGTCAAATTACTTAAAGAGCTGAACATCCCTTTCACACAGATGACCCCAGACATCGACGAAACTATCCTGCCAAATGAAAAACCGTATGATTTTGCAATTCGCATGTCGGCTCAAAAAGGAAAATCGCTCGCAAAAAAACTCACAAACAGTCAATTAGCAATAAGTTGTGATACTATCGTCATTTTAAATGACAAAGTTTTAGGGAAGCCAAAAGATTCCAAGGATGCCTTCGACATCCTCAGCTTGCTTGCTGGCAGACAACATATCGTAGCAACTTCGCTTGCCTTTACAACACATAAAAAGCTCCTTGTCAATGATTTCGAAACTACAAAAGTCTATTTTAACAAAGTCAGCGAAACACAAATACGAGATTATATCGCAACTGATGAACCCATGGACAAAGCTGGTGCTTATGGAATTCAAGGGATGGGTGCCTTTTTAGTTGACAGAATCGATGGAAATTTAGATAATGTCATAGGTTTTCCACGGGAATTACTTACAAAGTTAGCTGGACAAATCATCAGCAAAGGAATGTAGAAGATATTTATGAGTGAAGTGAATAAAAAACTTGGGGCTCTTTTAAAAAAAGAACGAGAGAGACAGTCAATTAAGATTGAAGATTTGGCTGAAAAATTAAAAATTTCCCTCCCCTATTTACAAGCAATTGAAAATGGCACCACTGAAGGGCTACCCTCGGAATTATATTTCACCTTATTTGCCAAATCATACTCTGAAGCACTTGGGATTGATTACTCAAGAACAGTCGATGCAATTAAAATCGATACTGACGATACAAAAGAGTCTGAAAAATCTAACGACAAAAAACAATTAGATGAAAACGGTGACGAGATTGAGCCAAAAAGTAATAAGGCAAAACAAGCAGGGATAGTTTTTGCTGTCATTATCTCATTGTCATTGGTCTATCTTGGAGTGGACAAATATATTTTAAATTCAGATGAAAACTCTCTATCAAAAAAGGATGCAACAGAACAAGAATCGGTCGCATCCAAAAAACTTACTGAAGCCTATAAAAACTACGACTGGGATAACAAAGAATTTAACAAGCCAACGAAAATGAAGATGACACTTTCTGCCAGACAAGATAGTTGGTCCGCAATATTTGCTGATGGTGATACTGCTATCTATCGCACCCTTCGAGCTGGACGTACCTATCAAGTTGAAGCTGATTATCGTATGACTGTCTCTGTAGGTATCCCATCTGCGGTAACTATTACATTAAACGGACAAGAAGTTGATTTACGAAACAGCGAATCAAGACGAATTTACAAAGTCTTAATTAATCAAATGAATATAGATGATTTTTTAAACAGAGACGAATCCAAAGCAGAAGCTTCTGTTCCTAAAAAAGCGACTGTCCAACCAAAAGCAACAAATCAACAAGTAGTTGCTTCCAGTGACTCCGTCTCTACAAAAAACAATGAAGCAAACGAATAACAAAGGCTTTTATCGTGAGTGTTAAAAATTTTGTTGCAAGCCTAAAGTTAAGACAATTACGCAAAAAAATGGAACCACAAGATTTCATTTTCCCTGATGCCGTGCAGCATCCAAAACATATTTTGGTCTGCCTCCCAGGAGGATTACGTGAACTTACTTTAGTTAAACAATTTTTACCAACGATTACTGAACTTTTTAAACCAGCAGACATTGTACTCCTTAGTATGCCTGGTATAAAAGTTACTGACATCTTTCCTCGTAAAGGCTTTCAAATTTTATCGCCAAACTCAGACCACCTTAGCTGGGCTGGGCTTGCTAAGAACTCATTCATTGAACAATTAAAAGAATTAAAATTTGATGTTGTCTTAGACTTGAATTTACAAACTTCAAGTTTTACATCATCAATATTATTACATTTCCCTGAAGCTCTCCGTATAGGACGTGGGAACCATAGAGGAAATCCATTTTATAACTTAGAGATTAAAACCAAATATTTACGCGACGAACGAAATATTTACCGATCTATATTTGACACGATTGGTATTATGAAAAACCAACAAATTGCGTAAACAACTGGATGAAAATAGCTCGGAGGAATTGTGAATTTAAAGAAACTCGAAATTTTAGGCTTTAAGTCTTTTGCCAATAAAACTGTGATAGATTTTTCCCGAGGCATGACCGCTATTGTCGGCCCAAACGGATGTGGAAAAACTAATATTCTCGATGCCCTTCGATGGGTCTTAGGTGAACAAAAAGTCAGTATGCTTCGTGGAAGTAAAATGGAAGAAATTATCTTCAATGGTACCCGTGACATGAAGCCTCTTGGCATGTCGGAAGTAACTCTCACACTCGACAACGACAAAGGCGTCCTTCCAACAGAATACACTACAGTACAAATCACCCGTCGTCTATTTAGATCTGGTGAATCCGAATACCTTATAAATAAAGTTCCGTGCCGTCTCAAAGACATCAACGACCTTTTCTTTGACACTGGAATGGGCGCACACTCTTATTCGGTGATTCAACAGGATATGATTGAAGCGGTTATTTCTGACAAAGCCGAAGAACGTCGTTTTCTCTTTGAAGAAGCTGCTGGTATTACAAAGTACAAACAACGCAAAAAAGCTGCTCTGAGAAAACTTGATGCAACCGAAAATGATTTCTTACGATTAAATGATATTTACTCTGAAGTACAAACTCAGGTTCGCTCTTTAAAACGCCAACAGAAAAAAGCTGAACGACATGTTGCTATTACTGACCAAATCAAAAACTGGGAACTCTACCTCTCCTCTACGCGCATGAATGAAATTGAACAAGAACGACGCACTATCAAAGCTGAACATGACCAGATGACCGATAAAATTTCAGCCTCTGAAACTGCCATCAACAAACTTTCTTCCGAGCTTGAAGTCGAACGAAAAGAACAAATTGATTTAGAACAAATGATTACAAAAATTGGTAATGACATGTATGAAGCGACTGAAGAAGCTCATACTCTTGAGACTGACATTACTATTCTTCGAGAGAAAAAGACAAATGCTCAGGAACTGATTAATCGAAACAATAACGACATTGAAGCTCACAACATTCGCCTGCAGATGCTTTCTGAACAACAAGAAGAAAATATTCAAAATTTAAAAGAACATCAAGAACTCAATGAGACTCTAACAAACAAACTCGAAAATGCTCGAACTGATCAAGCAGAAGCCGACATGCTTCTCCTCTCTGCCCGTACAAGCAAAGAAGACCACAACCAAAGAATGATTGAGCTTGAGGGTAAACTTTCATCTGGTAAAACAGAAGAGACCAGTTTAAAGAAACAAGAATCTGACCTAACAGAAGAAGTCGCGAAATATTCTGCTGAACTTGAAACTGACAGTATTTCTAAAGAACAATTATTGGTCGACCGTAATAACAAACGAGCCAAAAAAGATGAAATTCATCAACAAAAAGAATCAGCCGAAACTGAGCTAACTCAAAAGACTGCATTAGTTGAAGAACTTATTGAAACAAACGAACTACTAACTTCTGAAATTGCCAACATCAACGCATCTGTCGAAGCAAGTCAGGCACGAAAGTCTCTTCTTGAAGAAATGATTTTACATTATGAAGGATACGAATCAGGTGTTAAATCAGTCATGGAATTCAAAAATCGCTGGCCTGGAATTTACGGTACTGTAGCCGAGAAATTTGTCCCATCTGATGGGATGGAAGCTGCTGTAGAAGCAGCACTGTCAGAAATGGCAAAGTTCATTATCTGCGACAACCGTGACTCTGCTAATGCGATTATTAAATATCTCAAAGATGAAGAAAAAGGTAAAATCGGCATCTTAGTTCCAGACTCTGGAACTCTGAACCCTGTTATTAAACGCCCTGAGCTACAACTTGAAGAATTTGTCGGATGGATGGACAGCTTTGTAAATACTGACGACCACCTCACTCCGCTCATGCAGGCAGTACTCTCTCGAACAGCAGTATTTAAAAGTGGTCATTCACCTGATGCAATTCTGGAACGTCTCCCCTATGGATTCACAGCAGTTTCAACTACTGGTGAACTCTTTAGCAAACATATAATTTCAGGTGGTTCCAGTGACGAATCGTTCCCACTTTTCAGGAGACAGGAAAAAGTTGACGAGCAGAACACACTTATTGATGAATTTAACAAAGAGATAGAATCTAAAATATTAGAAAAAAATAAAGTTAATGCTGACATCGCATCAACAAGATCCGATCTTGGAACCCTTTCGGACAAAATCGAAACATTAACAGATGAACTCAATCAAGCCCAAGAGGAATTCAACGAAGTTGAATATCAACTACGAACGGTAGATTCTGAAATTATTAGACTCGAAAAAACTGTTACGAATCTCAATGAAAAACTGGGTGCTATTAAGCATCGTCAATATTCTCTCAGCTTGGACTTCAACCAACTTTCAGACCAAAAAGATAATTTAGTTTCATCTATTTCACTCAGTTCAGAACAATTAGCGGAACTTGAATCAAAAGCAAGCAATGCTCTCACTACAGTATCTGAGTCACAGATTAAGTTAGTTGAATGTCGCTCTCTCATTGACCAAACTGAAAGTAAAAATAAGCATATTAGCGAGTTGGTCGTTGAATTACAAAATTCAGTAGAACGTAAAACCGAAGAAATCACTCAAGCGAAAGAGGTTATTGATTCATCAAAAGACAAATCCGTCTCTTTGGAAGAAGCACTTCGGGTCAAGTTTAACCAACGTCAAGAATTAACAAAAGAACAGTCCGAACTTCGTGAACGACAAAGTTCAATAGTTGAAAGAGTAAACCAAAAAGAAAAAGAATTGCGTGTGACTCGTAGTGAAAAAGAAACTATCAACAATAGCTCACATCAAATAGACATTCGCCTTAACACTTTGGAGTCAGAATCATCTCAGATTTCAGAACGCATTACCGAAGAGTATTCAACTGACATACGAACAGTTGAAGTGGCAAATCCAGATGAGACTATGTCATCTGCTGATTCGACCAAACTTCTACATGAACTCAAAGAACAAATCAGAAAATTTGGTGCTGTCAACTTACTTGCTTTAGAAGAATACAAAGCGGCTAACGAACGTGAAGAATTCTTATGTGAACAACTTGGTGACTTAGCAACAGCCAAAAAAGACTTGAATGATACTATTTCAAAAATAAATCAAACCGCAAAAGAACTTTTTGAAGCGACCTTTGCTCAGGTTAAAATCAACTTTAAAAAGCTCTTCACCGAACTATTTACTGGTGGTGAAGCAGATATTTTCTTAACTGACCCAAGTGACCCGCTTGAGTCAGATATTGAAATCATCGCACGTCCTCGAGGGAAAAAACTGATTTCCATCACTATGATGTCAGGTGGTGAGAGAGCCTTGACTGCTATTTCTCTTCTCTTCTCACTCTATATGGTGAAACCTTCACCATTCTGTATCTTAGATGAAATCGATGCACCACTTGACGATGCAAACTGTCGCAGGTTCCTAAAAATTATTGATACCTTCTCTAACCAAACGCAATTTATTCTTATCACTCATAATAAGATTACTATGGAAGCTTCGCACAATCTCTATGGTGTAACCATGGAACAGTTTGGCGTAACAAAACTTGTTGGTGTTAAATTCTCTGAATTTGAACCTGACAATGTTTCGGAAAGCACTCTTATTATTGAAAAAGAAGAACTGGAAAAAGAAGAAATTGACATGCTTAATGAGTTCGTTCCAAAACCTGAAGAAAACAATGGTCATAAGCCATTTGATACTACTGAAAATAAAGATGTTGCGACTGACGATATTCCAAAATCCGTTGAAGACCTCCCTGAGAAAATTGTAGAACGAATGAATGAAACAGTGACCGCACCAACTGAGGACATAGAAAGCAACGAAGAATAACAATGGCATTTTTTGACAAACTAAAAAAATCATTATCAAAAACCAAAGATAATATCTTTGGGAAAATTTCTGACGTTGTAAGCCGGAGAAAAATAGATGAAGAACTTCTTGAGGAAATCGAGGAGATATTAATTGGTGCCGATGTTGGCGTACAAGCTTCAATGAAACTAATTGAAACTCTTCGTAAAAAAGCAAGAGAGCAAAAACTAACAGATGGTGAGGATTTGATTAACCTTCTTAAAGAAGAAATCTCCCTTATTCTCTCTCGTGAAGATTCTAAACTTTTTTCAGATGGCGATACTAAGCCAGTTATCTGGCTCATCATCGGTGTCAATGGCGTAGGAAAAACAACTACAATTGGAAAACTTGCCACACAGCTTTCATCTGAAGGTAAAAAAGTTATGATAGCCGCCTGTGATACATTTCGAGCAGCCGCCATCGACCAGATTGCTATTTGGGCTGAACGTAGTAATGTGGACATTATAAAAAGTGAAATTGGTGCTGACCCAGCATCGGTAGCATTTGATGCGGCATCATCCGCCAAAGCACGTGGTGTTGACATTCTTCTCATAGATACCGCAGGACGACTTCACACAAAAGATCATCTAATGGAAGAACTCATAAAAATCCGACGTGTAGTTGAAAAAGCGGCTCCAGACTCAACGATATATTCAAAACTTATCATTGATGGTTCTACAGGGCAAAATGCAATCCCACAGGTAAAAATATTCTCAGAAGCGGTTGGATGTGACGGTATTATTGTCACAAAACTTGATGGTACTGCAAAAGGTGGAGTTATGATAGCTGTAGCGGAAGAGCTTGGTGTACCAGTTGATTTCATAGGTATTGGTGAAGGTGTTGATGATCTTCAAAGGTTTGACGCGAAACAATTTTCTGAGGCACTGTTCTCATAGTGGAACAGCTCTCAATACAAACCAGTTCTCGAGATGAATTAATAGATATAACTCATATTATATCCCAACATGTTCAAAAGTCAGGCATAATAAGTGGCTTGGTTTTTTGTTTTGTACCACACACAACAGCAGCATTAACGATTAATGAAAATGCTGACCCTGACGTAAAAAGAGATTTACTTTATAAACTCAAAAAGGAAATTCCACACGAAGACGGCTACCTACATGCTGAAGGTAATTCAGATTCCCATCTCAAAGCGTCACTCTTTGGGTTCTCTGAGCAAATTCTTATTGAAAAGGGGCAGTTAGTATTAGGACAATGGCAAGGAATATATTTTTGCGAATTTGATGGACCACGAAACAGAAACCTGATTTTAAAGGTACAATCTTTTGATAAAAATTAAAGTAATAGCTATCGGTAAAGACAAAAACAAATGGGTTACTGAAGGACAAGCACATTTTACAAAACTCCTCTCCCGTTTTGCCAAACTTGAATCAATTTATATCCCCTCTCCAAAACTTTCACCATCTTTAACACCGTTAGAAATCAAAAAAAAAGAAGCTGAACTTTTTGAAAAACAAATCGGCAAGAGTAAATTCATCGCTTTAATTGACAGTGGAATTTACTACAACTCAATAGCATTTTCAAGACAGCTTGAAAAACTCATCTCAACCTCGGCTGGACAACTGATTTTTCTTATAGGTGGTGCCTACGGTCTTGATGAAAAATTATTGAGCAAAGCGTCATTTAAACTTTCACTCTCACCTCTTACATTTTCACATCAATTAGTCCGTTTAGTTCTCTTTGAACAACTCTATCGTGCTTTCTCTATCTCGAACAACACTGATTATCACAAATAAAAAACAGCCATTACAATAAAGTAATAGCTGTTTTGAGGAAAGATAAGAGATGGGTTATTTTTTATTTTAGTAATATCATCTTTTTAGTCTGAGTGAAATTAGCAGCTTCAATACGATAGAGATACATACCCGAGGCAACTTGTTGTCCCGATTCATTGGTTCCATCCCACTCGACCGAGACGATTCCCGCTTCATTATTACCAGCAAACTTATGTACTAAGTGCCCATTGATATTAAAGACTAACAGTGACCAATCAGTTGCGATAGGTAATGCAAGTTCTATCGTCGTAGTCGGGTTAAATGGATTCGGATAGTTCTGACTCAAAGCAAATCCCTGAGGTAGCTGACTTAGTTTTGAGTTTACATTATATGGTCTACCCTGATAATCTACGACCTCAACTTTTACAAGGTCAATAGATCCTTCACCATTAAAGAGAATTTCAAGAACCGAATTCTCTCCTGATTCAATATAGTTGCGACCCATGTCATACATAAGAACTCGAAGCTGACCATCAACAACATCGTACATCATCTGCATATCAGATGCTGCATCTGTCGGCTTGACCGCATCAATACTTATATCATTGGCTATATCATAGACTAAAAGCATACCACCGATTTCAGAAACTGAATTGGTTGAGACAGATATCACAGACGACGACCTATTACTCTCAAGCTGTAAAGCTTCAGCGTATGGAACCAACTTAGGAATTGGAGTAGCATCACCAACGATAATACGAATCATTAAGACTAAATCTGCGACAGACAATGTCAGACCATCAGCGTTTACATCCGATGCCGCAATTTGACCAGCAACATTTATCGTGAAGACACCAAGTCCATATATGAAGTAGTTTGAGTAAAGTACCGCATCACCAATTTCGTATGAAATATTATTTAAGTTAATATCACCACGAGCATCAATTGAATCTGGATGAATCACTTTGATACCACCGTTGATAAATTCGACACATCGAATTGGAGCAGATGATGCCCCAACAGAACACTGGTCAACAGCACCCAAGCCAAACGGGCGTGAAGACTCTGGGAAAAATATATCATCATTTTCATCCCAAAGAAGATTAAATTCAGCACCATATATTCGTGTATCTAAGTATAAGATAGATCCTAATGTATTCGAGAACGTATTGTCACCACAATCATACCAAGCAAATTCAATAGGTAAGAAAAGATCACCTAAGTTTTGGTCATTCGCTACCAAAAAGTTCATTGATACTAAAGTACCTTGAGGTTCCAAAGTTTCGACTGGTGGATGTACTGGGCCATTACTTAAATCAGCAAGACCAACTAAGCGAACTAATCCAGAAGGACAATTAGCACCACAGTCTTCAGAACCGAGACGGTATGTAAAGTATTCCCATCCTTCAATTTCAGATCCAACGATTGTAGCAGTGTTAAATGTCATCACCGAAGCATCAAAACTCAACAGTACATCAAAGCCACCTATTATTGTATTTGTCTCGATATTTAAGATAACATCAGTTTGAACACCAACTGGTATTTGTGCCCCACCATCAATTGATAAACGGACACACACATCACAATCTTCTCGTTCGACAACTTCTACATAAAATGTATCAGTCACAGTTTGACATCCATCAGATGCTTCTACACAGAAGCTATATAATCCAACAGAGTCAGGAATAAAGCAGACAACACCAGTATCTGAGAAGACTTTATTAAACTCACCAACACCACAAACCAAATCAAGTGCTATAATTTGAACGGCATCTTGAGCAAAGATTCCATCAATACAAATGGTATTAGTGTCATCAGGACACCACGTAAAGGTCTGTGTTGCAGGAAGATTTAAGATTGGAGCAATATTTTCAGCTATATTTAAAGTCGTAAATGTTGTATCAGCACCACAATCATTTGAGGCTATAATTTCAATTTCAAACGTACCACCAGCATCAAGAGGGACACAGACAACACCAGCGGAGAATGTTCCACCATTGCTCACGGAAACCTGAACACCAGTTCCACTTGTTTGAACATCAAAACAAATATCAGAATTCTGAGCAAGACAGATTGTCGAGTCAATACTAACTGGAGAACTAACAGTTGGCAGTTGAGACATAGACGATGTAATATCAAAGTTACAAGTATCAGTTCCACACATCGCATCAGCAATAATTGTGATACTTTGAACTCCAGCTTCTTCAACGAACAGACAGAGCGAACCAGACTCAGGGTCAAAATTCGCATTTGTTGCTGGAACGCCGTTATTTAAAATAGTTATCGTCGCATCAAATGGAGTAATCGGAAGAACAATACAAACGGAGTCTGGACCACAAAGATCAACAAACTGATCTTGAGGGCAAATGATTGCTGCCGTAGCACCTTGAGTAAGGTTAATATTAGTGACATACGTTCCAGTAGCACCACAAGCATCGGTAGCTGTTAATACGACCGAAGTTTGACCATACGCTATAGGAAGAACACATATTGTGTTTCCACTTACAACACCCACAGATGAGCTGACATCAACTAAGTTAGTATCTATATCAAATGCTTCAAAAGGTATACAAATTGTATCAATCGCACATACAGTAAGAGTTGTGTCAATCGATGTAATCGTAGGTGCGGAGTTAAACAAAGCATTGACAGTAAAGCTACATGTATCAATACCACAAGCACCCGAAGCAACCATTTCAATAGTATATGAACCAGCAGTTGCGATAGGAACCACAACCTGATTATTACTTATATAAGCAGGGCTTGAGACTATGATTGATTCAACCGCTGATGATGTAGTATAGTCAAAGTACAGCGTATCAACACCACATAATAGTGTATCAAGATCACCTGAACATACTAATTCAACATCAATTTTATTATTCACTTCTATTGTAAACTCACAAGTCACTTCATTACAATCAGCAGTTGCAGTCACAGAAACGGTATAGAGACCTGCTGTATCAGCAAAGAAACTAAGTTGACCATTGCTGAATTGACCAAGTGATGATACAACTGATAAGACTTCACCTGAAATCACAAGCGGGACACTTACAGAATCAGCACCACAAATTGAGTCGGCAACTATAACAGTTGGACATTCAAGCTGTACAAATCCACCAACTTCAACTATAACGCAAGCGGTGTCAACAGTAATAAGTCCACACTCATCAGTAGCAGTCACTTCGATACAATAGTAACCTGAAGTATCAGGAACAAAACAAATTTGATTATTTTCATTTGAATATGTACCAAATGTTGTCGTAACTGAGAGCAGATTATTATCTATATCTCCTATATCAATAGGAAGACAAATCTCAGCACCAGAACAACTCATTGTTGTATCTATTGCTGTATATGAGATTGTAGGAGCAGAATTCATTTTGATAGTCACAACGATTTCATCATAATCAGAAGCACCACAAGTATCATTGGCAGTAACACCTACTATGTATGTACCAGCAGTATCAGCTCTGAAAGTAAGTAACGATAAAACTGGATCATAACTCCCACTTGAGACAGTTACAGCCCCTAAGTTATTATCAACATCAGTAATCCCCAAAGGAAGAGAAATATCTTGAGGAGAACAAATCGTTAAGCTTGTATCCTGAGGAAGAATAACAAGTGGTGCTGTATTACATACAACAGTCACTGTAAAGCTATAATCATAACTACCACATTCAGTCGTCGCAGTTACTTTTATTTTATTTGCCGACGAACACTCAGCAAAGTAACAGACTTCATTTGTCTCAGCATTATACCATGTGTTAATACCAGAGACAGTTACATCAGCACCCGCTGGAATTCCATAAACTGGGAAGCACATTGTATCAAGCTCACAAACAAATATCGTTGTATCAACCTGACCAGAAAGTTGAATTCCTTGGTCGGTGGATACTTGAACTAAAGCAGTATCAGCGACAACCAGTCCACAACTATCAATAGCAGTCACTATAATTTCATAAGAACCTGAATCATACGGAACAAAACAAACCTGACCGTTTTCATAGCTCCCACGATTAACAGTTATAGAGGCCATATTATCATCCTGTATATCTATTGGAAGACATATCGATGTTGGTTGACAAAGATATACTGTAGTATCAGGCATCATTGACATCGTTGGAGTCAAATTACTTGTTATATTCACATTGATTTCATCATAAGCAGACAACCCGCATGAATCGAATACTTGAACAGATGCGAAGTAAGAACCAGCTTCAGTAGGGCTAAAACAAATTTGAGATGTTTGAGCATTATAAACAGCATCACCAGTTACAATGATGGAATCAAAGTTATTGATTGTACTTATATCCACACAATATTCGGTCAATTCACAGACAAACAAATCAAGGTCTGAACCTAAATCAACAAATGGACCTTCACTAATTGTAACAGTAACAACAACAATATCAGAAGTCATCAGTCCACATGAATCCGTTGCAGAAACTTCGATTTCATAGACTCCAGAAGTATCAGCATTAAAGCAATACTGCTCTGTAGTCCAATTAAAGAAGCCATTTGGAATTGATGTATAGGCTCTGTTGTTATCAATAATGCTGACATCAAAACAAACTTCACCAGGAGAACAAAGTGAGACAGCAAAATCAGCACCAGCATCAACAATTGGTGCTTCATTCACATCAATTGTCACAACAGTTGTATCAAGACCAACAGCACCACATGAATCGGTCGCTGTTGTTATAATAGTGTACACTCCAGATGTATCAGGAGTGAAACAAACTTGGTCATTGACCGCATCAAATGTTCCAAAGTTTACAGAAATATCAGAAAGGTTAAAATCTAAATCATCAGCTGTGACCGCAAAACAAACTTGCTCAACATCACACATATCAAGTGAGAAATCATCCGCTGAAGTTATATATGGTGGTCGATTACTGTCAATAACAACTGGAACGGTACAAGTATCAGCATGACCACACTCATCAACAACTTCGATAACAACATCAAATGAGTCCGCTTGAGTTCCAACTACTGAAACTGTTTGATTATTTAAAGTAGCGTTACCCGAAAGAATGTTATAAGTCAATTGACCAAATTCAGGATCATTAGCATCAATATTGAAAGTAAAAGTATCTATTTCACAAGTAAAGAATTTCAAATCAGTAGGACAAACAATCTGTGGAGCTTGGTCTATAATAACCGTAATCCGAACTGTATCAGCACAAGTTGCCGCAATAAATTGTTCAGGATAGTCACCACATGAGTCCGTCACACAATATACAAATGTATAGGTCGCAGAGTCAACATCAGCAGGCGTGAATACAGTTTGACCAGTAGAGTCGGTTAACTGAGTAAACTTACCTAATCCAGAATTTTGAGATAGAATAATTCGGTCACCGTCAGGATCAGTCGCTGAAATATCAAAACTTATATCTTCAACGTTACACAAGTAAACCGTAGAATCAAATGGGTTAAACAGAGCTGGATTATTAATTCCGATGACATCAGTAATCAACGCAGTCGCAGAACCACATTCATCAGAAACAACGACAGTAAACAGATATGCACCTGATGTATCAGGCGAATATGTTATTACGCCAGTTTGAGCATCTATTACACCCGCACCAGAGATAAGTTCGTAGGTAAGATTTTTGTCATCTAAATCTGTCGCTAAAACAGCAAGTGTTCTTTCAACTCCAGCATCACAATAGTTTTGTGCAAAGTTTTGGTTAAGTATTTCTGGCAGCTGATTGAAGTATATCGAGACAGAGAAAGTTGACTCAGAAGCTACTCCACATGAATCAGTACAGCGAATAGTTACAGAAATATCTTCACTTTGCAGAGCGTTATATTCCCAATTTCCGTTTACTAATAAACCAGGGCCAGAAACAATTTCACATAAATCTAAATTGCTATCCGCATCATAAGAAGTATATGGCAAACTGATAACCTGTGGAGTATCACAGAAAATAAACGAAGTATCAGCTGGAGTTTCAACAACTGGAGCTTCATTGATTGTCACCGTAACCACAACCGTATCAACAGTTCTGACATCACATGAATCAGTAGCAGAAACTTCTATTTCATAGACACCTGATGTATCAGCATTAAAGCAATACTGTTCAGTTGTCCAGTTAAAGAAGCCGTTTGGAATCGACGTATAGGCTCGGTTGTCATCAGTTATGACAACATCAAAACAGACTTCCCCAGGTTCACATAAGAAGGTCGAGAAATCATCACCAGCGTTTACGTATGGTGCTTCGTTAATTTTAAATGTTACCGTAAATGTTTTTTCAGTAAAGGCACCACATGAATCAGAAACCTGAGCGACAAACTCAACAGTCTCAGAACCAGTTGGTGTATACACCCAGCCAGAATCATTAAATGGACCAATATCAAATGGGAGACGGAATGTCAACGCATCCCCATCGATGTCAAATGCTTCAAACGGAATAAACACTTCAGTCGGTGTACACTGCTCAAAGAAGAAGACTGACTCACCAGTCCATTGTGGAGCATTGTTCATATGAACTAAAATCGTAAAAGTCTTTTCATCCGAAACACCACAATTATCTGTAGCACGAATTATAACAGTTATAGAATCATCAGCAACCGCATTATAGACCCAGTTACCATCGACAATCTGACCGCCACCTGAAACAATATCAAGGACAACATTATTACTATCATTGTCTAAGGCAAAAACAGGAAGCGAAAGTTGTGTTGGTTCACACAAATTTAAGATAGCATCCTCAGGAACAACCACAACAGGTGCATCATTAAGAACAACTGTTACAGCTATCTCATCATAATCATTTGCTTCACAAGAATCAGTAGCAGAGATAGAAAGAATATATATACCTGATGTGTCAGGTGTAAATGTCATTATATTTAAAACATTGTCGTATGTACCACCAATGGCAGTAACATCAACAAGATTATTATCAACATCAGTGACACCAACAGGAAGAGAAATCGGAGCAAGGTCACACATAAAGATTGTTGTGTCCTGCGGTAATATTACAAGAGGATCGGTATTACAAATTATTGTAACATTAAACTGTTCAGTAAATGTATTACATTCAGTCACAACGGTCAGCGTAATTTTATTATTGCTTGAACATTCAGCATAATATCCAACTTGTGAGTTAGCAGCATCATACCAAGTATTGATTCCAGTCACAGAAACCTCTGCCCCACTTGGAATACCTGAGACAGGGAAATAGAATGTATCTAATTGACAGACAAAGAATGAGGTATCATTAGGAACGACAATAGCGACATCCTGATCAGTCAATACTTGAACGTTAGCAGTATCAACTGAAACATTACCACAACTATCAGTAACAGTCACAATAATTTCGTATGTACCTGAATCATAAGGGACAAAACAAATCGAACCGTCAGCATAAGAACCACGATTTGTAGTTATAGACATTATATCATTATCAACATCAGATATCGAAACAGGTAAACAAATAGATACTGGCTGACATAAATAGACAAGTGTATCAGAAAGATTCGCTATTACTGGTGCTGATTTGAATTCAACAGTAATAACTTTTGTATCAACAACTTTGAAACCACATGAATCAATAAGCTCTGCTTCTAACACATAGACACCAGAAGTATCAGGAGTGAAACAGATTTGACCAGTTTCGGCATTCATTTGACCAAAGTTATATAAAACATCGGAATAATTTTTATTAGTAAGAACATCGATACAAATTTCTTCAGGTGTACACATAGTGAATGACAACGAATCACCCAACTCTAAAGTTGGTCTCTCTATTATAGTCACATCAATTCTGAGTGTATCAAC
Organism: Candidatus Zixiibacteriota bacterium; assembly: GCA_024280215.1. Taxonomy (GTDB): domain Bacteria; phylum Zixibacteria; class MSB-5A5; order GN15; family FEB-12; genus QQUK01. Next base: position 80,920 of record JAJRQO010000032.1, on the reverse strand, counting down.
AGAAACCAGCCCACAATCATCAATCGCTTCAGCGATGATTTGATAAGAGCCCGACGTATCAGGAGTGAAACAGATTTGACCTGTTTGAGTATTATAAAAACTAAAATTTGTATTCACACTATTTAAGTTGTTATCTATAATAAGAGGATCAATACAAACTTCTTGTTCAGCACAAATTTCTAAAGCGTAATCAACTCCTAAATCAATCGTCGGTGCTTCATTTAGTTCAACAGTAACATTTGTAGTAGAAAAATCAGCAACACCACAAGAATCAGTTGCGGTAATAATGATAGAATAGACACCCGATGTATCAGGAGTGAAACAAACCTGATTCAGTTCAGCATTATAAGTACCAAAATTCACAACTATATCAGCAACATTAAAATCGACATCATCAATAGTTGCGTTAAAACAAACCGGTTCAGGTTCACAAAGTGTCATCGCAAAATCAGCAGCAGAGTTAACAACAGGTGCATTGTTCATTTGTATTATGACAGGAACAATAGTCGTATCAGCGTGTCCGCAGTCATCAACGGCTTCAATCACTACATCAAAGGAATCTGCCATAATCGCAGTTACCGTTACAATGTTATTAACTATAGAAGCGTTTTGCGATAAAATATTATATGTTAAAACTGAATTTTCATAATCATCAGCGATTAAATCAAAACTAAATTCAGAAGAATCACATGCAAAAAAGTTTTGAGGTTCTAAATCAGTAAAAACAGGAGGACGGTTTATTACTACCGTAATCAACGATGTATCCGTACAACACTCTCCCCCAATTAAAGCAAGGTTTTGAGGATTCAGCGAACAACTATCAGAACCTCGGAAAATAAATCGGTAGACAGCTGAATCAACATCGGCAGGAATAAAACATGCCTGACCGGTTGAATCAGAAGTCATAGAGAAATTGCCAATACCCTCAAGCATATTTATTTCAAGAAGATCAGAATCAACATCAAAACCAATAACATCAAAACAAATTTCTTCTACAGCACAAAGAGTAACCAATGAATCATAACAGAAAACTTGTGGAGGTGTATTCAGATGCAATGAATCAATTACAAGAGCAGTATCAGCTCCACAACCATTTTCGACTTGAACCATAAACTCAAAGACACCTGATGTATCTGGCTGATATGTCAACATACCAGAAAAAGCATCAATAGTTCCTTGACCCGAAAGTAATGAATAGGTCAATGAATTTGAAGATGAGTCAGTTGCTACAATTTGAAGACTCCTAAGCGAAGTCAAATCACATGCCGCAGATGAAAAAGACTGGTCTTCAATTATTGGTGGAGCATTGTCAAAAAGAACCGTATACTCATGACGATAATAAACGGTATCGCCAGTCTCCCTTACAACCAGATAGACTACAGGAATTGATTCCTCTACCAATGGAAGATAAGCATAATAACCATACATAGTATCTTGCGTCGCCGAGACTTCTGTCGTGATTGACCCAAGGCCACTCCAGACAATAATCTCAACTGGTGGAACAGTAACAAGATTACATGCATAAAAAACTGTATCATAAATAGAATCGCCAGGACATACATAAAATGTATCGGCGATTACGGGAAGTGTCGTCGAAACAAGAGATAATTGAGAAGTAACATTCTTTGAAATATCAATAATATCTTTGTCTGTTTCAACGGCAAAAACTGTGGTAGTAAATAATAAAAATAGTAAAGAGAAAATTGCTAAGTTTTTATACCCAACTTGCTTCATCTTTCCTCCAGAGAGATAAGTATTATATACGACTTTCCTAAATGAACCCATCATCCATCATCTCATTTTTGAGCGTAGCACAAGGTCTCGCCTTTTTACAACGCAAATTTCGCCACTTTTATGTTTAAAAAGTAAACTGGGTGAATTTAAGAAGTAACCTAATGTAGTATCTATATAAAGTTCAAATTTCAAAATCAATATACCTCAATTGCTTAATTTGTCAAGAACTTAGCTTTATCTGAGGTACCTAAAAGCAACTTTGTTGCCAACGGATAACTCTTTAAGTTCTAACTAATTATCTTTTAGATTAAACGTTTTTTACATTTGAAAGTCTCTTAATATGAACTCAATGTTCACTTGTGTGAAATAAGTTTCACCTTTTATTCATAAACTGTATTTCTTGTATTATATTGTAAGTGAAACTGATAACCTCTTGGGGATATTTTGAACCGATTTTATTGCAATCTTTTGGTCATTTTTATTTCTTTTTATATAGTTATGCCTACATTTGCTGGTGACACTACCAAATTCGGCTTCAGTACATTTGCACAATCCCTCTTTTCTGCCCAATTTATACAACCTCAACCCCTCTACCCTACTTATGGTGGTATTGTACAAACCTCAAAAGTCAAAACGACCACCTCTGGACAAGGAATCATCGGTACATATATTCGCAATCCAGGTACTAACAAATTTGAAGCTGGTCTTGAATTCCCCGCCAATAGAAACACATACTATTTTTCTCAGTCGGGATTATGGGTAGGCGGAATCGTTGACAATGACACTCTTGTCTCGACATCTGTTTGCAAAGAATTTTATTATTCTATAAACAATCCGTTTACTCTTACACATATAAATAATGAATTCCATGCACCTTTTGTAAACGGAGATACTGCTACTACAATTTTATATAAATCCGAGAATGAAGAACTATTTCACACAGTTTTTAATGATACTTTTATTCCAGAACAACAATGGTGGTTGCCATATTTCATAGAACATAAACCGATGGAAATTGAAGTGCAATTTAAAACTTACACTAAAAATAAACCTCCATTTACAAACATTGTCATATTAGACTATATCATTACTAATAAAAATGACATACCTATTAATTCTGCCTATATCGGACTGTATACTAATTCATCGGTTAGCGGAAAATGTGCAATTGATACCTTAGACAATTATCAAGATGACTTAGTCGGTTCTTTTAGAGAAGAAGGTTTGGTATACTTCATTGACAATGACGGTGAGTTAAGTGCTTCAAATTGTACTGAAGAACGAGCATCTGGTGTAATGGCTCTCAAAACAATGACAACTTACCCTCCGGTTTCAGACACTAATTTTAACTGGTGGACAAATTTGAGCAGAGACTACGCTCCACAAAAAAAAGGAACAGTCGAATTTCCTTATCGTGAATTAAGCAATGCAGCATATGGGACGCCACAAGGTGACACAAATAGATATTACGTCATGAGCAAACCCGAATGGGACTTCGACCAATATGCGACAAAGTCGACAATTCAAAATGACTCTTCATGGGTTACTGCTGATGACTCTATACTCACTGCTATTTCTCAAGGCAGCACTCCTAACTCGTTGCTTTCTCTGGGACCTATCAATTTATTACCAGACAGCTCGATAAGAACTGTCTTTGCTATCATTGGAGCAGATTTAGTACATCTCAACAAAAATAATTTTCAAAACTTATTAGATGAAAATTACGAGACATATTACAACAACCTCTATTTTGGATTTCTTGAGGACAATATTCGATTTGCCAATATACTCACCAACGAATACTTATCCCCTCTCAACAAACCTTACGGCTTCAAAGCAACCCCTCTTGATTCGACCACATATCAATTAAACTGGGACAATTATGTACTGCCAGAAGTCTTAGGTTACAATGTTTACATAAAAGAAATTCCTGACGAATATTTAATTTCTCACAACATACCAATACCAAATATTGATTTTGAAACTATCCCATCAGAACTTACCCTATATACTTCGGAGACAAACAATATTACAATATCTAACCTGAGCCCACATAAATCGTACATTGCTGTTGTCGCCCACACAACTCTTTCTGAAGAGGGAGCACTATCAGATCATATCTACTTAGGTTGCAACAACCCATTCAACAAACCAGCCCCTGCCTATCCTACCCAAGAATTCACACCGATACACCCTGATTTAGAAATAGCCACCTTCAAATGGTATTACCCCGACAATTATGATGTCGCATATTTTAAAATTTACAAAGCCGAGGATTCCCTCTCGGCTATCATGAGGTACCAACCATTTTTGTATTCACAACCTGACGACATACCATTTCAGCCAGTCAAATGTTTTGAAACTGATGATAGTACTATTTGTTATTTTGCTTTAGAAGCGTATGATTCTATCCCTGGCAACATCCAGCAGTACACCGACAGTATCGTTGTTGAAAATAATTACTATTGGGTGACAGCAGTGAATCCCTACGGTATAGAGTCTGACATATCCCACTTAATCAAGGCAGTAAAAAACATCGAACTCGATAAAGATATACTTGCGATAATTGGTGCAACCACCGATGAACTTGACTTTGCCATAGAGGATTCAATCGTCAATTACTACGACCAACTTTTAGATGGATACAATTACGATCTTTACTACTGGACAGACAGTATGCTTGTTTCAAGAGAATGTAGCACCGAAGTCTGTCTAAACTGGAAGGATCTCGCCAGATACAAACTCATTCTGATAAATGAATACCCATCGCCAAAGCTCTTAACGGAGAAGTCAGAATCTCAATCAAAACTTTTCACCAAGCTCTCTGACTTTGGCAACAACATCGCTTTCTTTGGCATTCCAACAGGTGATAAAGATATAAACATTGGAAGTTATGCAAACAACATAACATACAATGAATTTTCATTTGAACGAAACTATATGGGACTTGACCAAGTCAATCTTAAAGCGTGGTTTGGAAGCTATGACGTATTTGATGCTGTTGACAGCTTAGGCGGTTTCAACAAAGCAGTTTCAAACATTCAAATATTACCTGACTTACCAATCAAATCTGCTCCAACATTTTACAAACCATTTATTAAACAGCTCTTCACTTTTGACAACTATGTACCATACATTCCAACATTTGTACCTACACAAAAGGCAGAGATTATGTATACTTTCCAGTCCGCCTACCCTGAAAGCTCAGAACAACATGGCAAGGCTGTTGGTGTTATAAAACAAAACAAAAACAACCAAATCTTTACATTTGGATTTCATCTTTGGTCAATGAAACTCGAACCTGCGAAACTATTAGTCCGTTATCTTTTTAATAAACAATCAACACATTACCAATCAACCACAATACAACAAGAAATCATCCTCAACCAAAACTACCCTAATCCATTTAATGCCCAAACATCATTTTCTTTTACACTTCCGCAAAAATCTCAAGTGACCATCGAACTCTTTAATGTTTTAGGTCAAAAGATAAAAACTATTTTACCAACGACACAATTACCAAGCGGCTTACACACATACTATTGGGATGGAAAAAACGAAAATGGCAAGACTGTTTCGACAGGTATCTACCTCTATCGCCTCCTCACCAACGAATCCTCTCAAACAAAAAAAATGGTATTCTTAAAATAGACGTATCCAATACTCATTCTAAGCTCTTAACTTGACAAGCATAGTAAAACTTTCGCATATTAGAACAAAGAAAAATAACAAACGGAGTCTATTTAGACGGAGTCTTTTATATGCCTAAAAAAAACATATCAAAACCTCATAAAGAAAATATCGGTGACCTCTTAAATGAGAACCGAAAATTCAAACCTTCCTCTCTTTTTACTAAACAAGCCAACGTAAAAAAATCGGTCTACGCTCAAGCCAAGAAAAACCCTATAAAATTCTGGGAATCAATGGCGAATGAAGTCGTTTGGAAAAAGAAATGGACTAAAGCACTCGAATGGAAAGCACCCGATGCTAAATGGTTCGTTGGCGGAAAACTCAACATCACCGAGACCTGTCTTGACCGCCACATCTCCGAAGGTCGTCGCAACAAAGCCGCCATCATTTGGGAAGGTGAACCAGGCGACAAAAAAACTATCACCTACCATGAACTTTATCGCGATGTCAACAAATTTGCCAATGTACTCAAATCGCTAAACATCAAAAAAGGTGACCGTGTTGCTATCTACCTCCCGATGATTCCCGAACTCGTTATAGCTATGCTTGCTTGTGCCAGAATCGGTGCAATCCACTCAGTAATCTTCGGTGGCTTCTCCCCTGACTCACTTCGTGATCGCATCAATGACTCCGAATGCAAACTTCTTATCACAGCCGATGGTTCCTACCGTCGAGGACAAATTATCCCACTCAAACATGACGCTGATATCGCAATTGCCGACTGCCCATCAATTGAAAATGTAGTCATTGTCAAACGTGGCGATTTCTTGCTTCGCATCAAAGAAGGTCGTGACCATTGGTACCACCGCCTCATGCAGGATGCTGACGCATATTGCAAGCCAACATACGTCGACGCCGAACATCCTCTTTTTATACTCTATACTTCTGGTACAACAGGCCGACCAAAAGGAATCATGCATACGACTGGCGGTTACTTAGTTGGTGTCTATACAACTACAAAATATGTTTTCGACATCAAAGATGACGATGTCTACTGGTGTACCGCCGATTGCGGATGGATCACTGGTCACTCCTACATCACCTATGGACCTCTCGCAAATGGTGCCACTCAGGTCATGTATGAAGGCGCTCCAAACTGGCCAGAGGAAGATCGCATCTGGCAAATCGTCGAAGATTACGGCGTCTCAATTTTCTATACCGCTCCAACTGCGATCCGTGCCTTTATGAAATGGGGCAAAGAACACCCCGCCAAGCATGACCTCTCATCACTCAGACTTTTAGGTTCAGTTGGTGAACCAATCAACCCTGAAGCGTGGATTTGGTATAACGAAGTCATCGGTAACAAAAAATGTCCAATTGTCGACACATGGTGGCAGACCGAAACTGGTCACATCATGATAACCCCTCTCCCAGGAATCACGGCAACCAAACCAGGCTCGGCAACTCATTCTTTCCCAGGGACAGAATCAGTCATCCTCGATGAAGATGGCAAACAGGTCAAAGAAGGTGGTGGACTTTTAGCAATAACCAAACCATGGCCGGGGATGCTTCGAGGAATATGGGGCGACCGCAAACGGTTCATTGAAACCTATTGGTCGAAATGGGACAACATCTATTTCCCAGGTGATGGTGCCAAAATTGACAAAGACAAATACCTTTGGGTGCTTGGACGTATCGACGATGAACTCAACATCTCTGGACACCGTATTGCAACGACCGAAGTGGAGTCTACTTTGGTGGCTCATCCCGATGTCGCCGAAGCGGCTATTGTCGGTATGCCTCACGAGATGAAAGGTCAGTGCATGATTGCCTTTGTTACAATGGGTGGAAAAATTGTCGCTGGTGAGAAAACAGAAAAAATCTTAAAAGACTTTGTCGCTCGAAAAATCGGAGCGATTGCTAAACCTGAAAAAATAATTTTCACAGGTGACCTGCCAAAAACTCGTTCAGGAAAAATCATGCGGAGATTACTTCGTGATATTGCAATGGGAAAAGTAATGGGTGACACAACCACCCTCGCCGACCCCGATGTCCTAAACAAAATCAAACAAAAATACGAAGAAGACTAATTTCTTCTTCGTTTCTTTGCTTCAACTTCTCTTCTTTTTTGTAATAAGTTTTTGTTCGGAATTTCGTTATAGTCAAAAACATAACTATCTATATGGTTATAGTTTTTTGAGATATTAAAACTGTAATCTAATATAACATCATAATTTGATTCATTTTTTGTTAATGGAATATTGCTATAATATATTATCTGTACCTTTGAATCAGTTATAAATTCAAACCTCACGTAATCACCTTTATGAACATCAAAAAGAATTTCCGCTTCTTCTTGATAAATCGATCCATAGGTGATAACATAATCCCCCTCGACTTGATTCTCTTTTGCTTTTAATCGCCTAAATGTCATTGCATATGTATCATTATAAGCATTACTTATAATCTCCAAATCCTTTAAAGCTTTTGCAGTGTCAACTTTATGAATAGCATCATAATACTTATAGTTTAAATACCCAGGCTCAGATGTGAGATCAACTACTATAGGCTCATAATATATTTTTTCTAGAGAGCTTTCACCAACATTCAAATCGATTTGCAAGTTAGTTTCATCTTTAAATTTGAAAGACAAGCTTCTGTTACTAAAGTATGGTAATAGTATAAGTTTGTTCTTATCCTTTGGGAATTGAGATTTATCAACATAATAAATTTCTCCTGAATATTCATGACTATACGGACCAGCATTATCGTAACGAATTTCTTCAACAAGAAACCGTTCATTTTCAATTGAATTTACAACAATTGGACCACTACCTCCGAATCGTGCAAAATCTGAAAATGCGTGAACGATAATAATAAATAATACTCCAAGAGCAACTATGATTCCTTTTATAATTTGACCAGCTTTCTCTTTGAACAAAGACAAAACTGCGATATAACAACAAATAAGAAAATTGATTACAAGAGCCCATATCAACCCATCAGTATAGTCAGTGTAATACCCCTCTACGAGATAATAAACCATGACTCCAACAACTATCCCTTTTCTGATTATTGGATAACATTTATCATCTGTAAAATAAGAAAGTAGGATAAAATAGAATATATAAAAAACAGTCAACGCAAAGAACAAATTGAATCTCCCTTAGAGTGTAATTAATTATACTACATGAGCTATCATAAGTTTAAATAAAAAAACTACCAATTTGCTATTTTTCCAAAAACAACCGTTATTAGCCAAATGGTAGAACTGATATACGAAAATGCAGACTGGCTTCCGTTTTTTACAAACGCCTTGAATGAAATCGACGTTAAATATCGTCTCAACAAGATAGATGAATTCACTTTAGACTTAAACCAACCACCTGATAATATTTTATATATCAACCGCATCTCGCCATCATCACACACTCGTGGACATAACCACGCCTATATCAATGGCGAAATGTATCTTGAATACTTAGCAACATACAACCGCACCGTCATCAACGACTACCGCACCATAAACTATGAACTGAGCAAAGTTGAACAAATCAAACTACTCAAACGTCATGGGCTTTCATACCCACAAACTGTTTTTGGTTCAGAAATCGACGAACTCCTCAAAGCTGCCGCTCAAATGCCTTTACCATTTTTAACAAAGCATAACTGCTCTGGCAAGGGTCTCGGCATCACCCTTTGTAACACCGTCGCAGAACTCAAAGACTACCTAAATTCCGATTCTTACATCCCATCACCCGATGGCATCTTACTCTTACAAGAATATATTAAACCAAAAAACGACCGTATCACTCGAGTTGAAATCTGTGATGGCAAACTTGTCTATGCCTTCCATTCTTCAACCGAACAAGGTTTTGAACTCTGCCCTGCCGATGCCTGTCGAGCTGACACCAATTCGCAAGCAGTATGTGAAATCTCCGAAGGCGACTCTCTTTTTTCATACATCCCCAATTTTGAGCATCAGATTGTATCCAAATATATAGACATCTGCAACGCTGTCGGCTTTGACATGGCTGGGATTGAATTCGTCGAAGCAATCAACGGTGCCATCTACACTTACGACATCAACGGCACAACCAACTACTCCCCCGACGTCGAAAAAGCCTCAGGCAACATGGCAAAAAAAGCTTTCCAAGCAATGATTCAAAGTAAGTTACAATAAAAAAAGGCGGAACCACTAAAGGATTCCGCCCTACAATATTGCTGTAAATTTTCTATCTATTTACCAGCACTCAAAATCACAGGTAGCGAACCAGCATCATTACCGATGATAATTACTTTTGAATTCGGAGATTCAGCAATTTTTTGCGTTGCTTCAATACCTTTCCATTTTAACAATGAAGAAGTAATTCCCGCAGATACAATCTTTTGGAAATCAGAAATACCCTGAGCTTCAATTTTCTTACGCTCAGCTTCTTTCCGTTCTTTGTCAATTGTAAACTTCATTCGCAACGCTTCCTGTTCGGCAGCTAACTTAAAGTTAATCGCCTCGGCAATTTTGGGAGGAATCGCAACATCACGAATCAACACATTTTCAATTGTAACAAACTTATCTTTCACTTCATCAGACAGTCTCTTTATAATGTTGGCAGCTATCACATCACGTTTAGTGGAGTAGATTTCCTCCGGTTTAAAATTACCTGCAACTTCACGAGCTATTGACCTAATCTGTGGAGCTATAGCGACCGCATAATAGTTTGGCCCAATGGTAAATTGTAAAGAGTCTAATTTTGTTACATCAGGACGGTACATAATAGAAACTTCCATCCGTATCGCAGCACCATCATTTGAAAGTACTGATAAATTTTCTTTACTTTCCTGTAACTGAATCTTATAGACAAAAATATTGTTCCACGGCAAGTGCCAGTTGAAACCTTCTGTGTAAATTTTGCCAAATTCGGTTCCAGAACCAAACTTAGCATAGAAGACACCACGGTGTCCTGATGAGATTTCGGTACCACAACCAATCATACTTACCGACATAACCATCAGTAGTAAGAGAGGTATTAATTGTTTTGTTTTCATCTTTTTCTCCTTGAATATTATTAGTGTGAAATTCCATTTTGGCATATAAGATATATACTTCATAAACGACAAGGTATTCAATAAAAAAACCGGTATCAACCGGTTTTTTTCAAAATCTTATTTATCTTTCTATTAATTATTCAATGCTTACGGGAATAACCCAGTTTCTCCGCCTTAATGATTGAAAATCAGGCACAGACGATGTATCATTTGAATTTCGGACAAACTCCTGAAAATAGAAGAAATCCCAAGAATTACTGGTCGTAACAGATGATTCAATAGACACTTCATAGTTTTGACTTGAATTAATAACAAAATTATTAAGATTCATAGAGTCACCCACTAAATTTGACACAGTATAAAAAAGACCAAGGTTTGATAACGTAATTTCCGCACGAAGCTGTTCTCCAATAGCAACTCGTTCGATAGTTCTGTTTGTTGTCTGATCTACATTTAGCAACAAATACCCTTGCCTTGACAAAGTATCAGATTTTGGAACCCTCAGTATGACAGACAAACTATCGTATAAAATTCGGGAAGAATAATGAACATAGGAAAATGTGTCCCCAGGGAACCATTCATTATTAGCATGTAACATATCCATTCTTGTCCCGTTATCAGGGGAACCACCTGAAAATGCTCTGAGAATCCATCCTGAAAAACGTTGACCGTCATCACCAAGCTTCATAAAATAGCCATGACGCTTTATTTCACGTATAGTCAAATCTTTAACAATAGTTGTATCAACCCCTTCAATCCGAATAGTACGCCCATATACTCTATCTCTCACTTCAACTTCAGCATCTTGAGATGAGCCAAATGGAGGACCAAACTCCTGCCATGCATCTGTATAACCAGTCACATAATCTTTGAGTCGAAAATAGGAAATCACCTCTCTATCGAGAGAATCATACAAATCAACATAGTAAGCGTTTACATCAAGTGGATAGTCAAATCGTTGATCTTGCTTTAAATGCTCCACAGAAAAGAAAATTTTACCTAAATCATCATCAACAAGATATCGTTCAATTTCAACTTCATCAGAGAAGGGAAATATCTCAATTTCTTCACATCCCGCAGTAAACAAAATTGTAAGTGCAGCTATAATAAGTATCTTTTTCAAAACTATCCTTTCGGCTAAAACATATCTATATATAAAGTCAAAATAGAGACGAATTCAAGCCGTTATTTGTTTTTAAGATTCTTTATGTTTTTTTTCAGTTCATTCACTTCATCGCGAATCATCATTGCCGTCTCAAAATCAAGGTTTTCAGCCGCATTTTTCATTGCTTTCATCATAAAGACAACCTGATCCTCAGCAGACATCATCTCAAACGAGGTCGGTTTATCAAATTTTTTCTGCTCAATAGTTTTAGAATCAGCAAACTCGGTCGTCCTGAGAATCTCATCACGAGTTTTAAAAATTGTCTCAGGATCAATATTATGCTCTTTATTATAAGCCATTTGTTTTTCACGACGACGATCGGTCTCATCAATTGTTTTTCGCATTGACTTGGTAATTTTATCAGCATACAATATAACTTCACCATTTTTATTACGAGCAGCCCGACCAACAGTCTGAATCAAGGCTCGCTCCGAACGTAAAAATCCTTCCTTGTCAGCATCCAAAATAGCTACCAATGAAACTTCGGGCAAATCAAGTCCTTCACGAAGCAAATTGACTCCAATCAGCACATCAAACTCACCCAACCGTAAATCCCGAATAATCTCAGTTCGGTCAATAGTCTTGACCTCAGAATGTAAATACCGAACCCGCACACCCATCTTTTCAAAGTAATCACATAAATCCTCAGACATTCGTTTGGTAAGCGTCGTCACCAATACCCGTTCACCCTTAGCAGCTCTCTTATTGCACTCTTCAAGCAAATCATCTACTTGTGTTGCTAAAGGCTTTAATGTGATTTTAGGGTCAAGCAGACCAGTCGGACGAATCACCTGTTCGACAATTACCCCATTCGATTGCTCAAGCTCAAAATCAGCAGGAGTCGCTGATATATAAATTGTCTGATTCTGCATCGACTCAAATTCTTCAAAAAATACAGGACGGTTATCAAGTGCCGACGGCAATCTGAAGCCATGAGCCACTAATGTTTCCTTCCGACTTCTATCCCCCGCAAACATTCCACGTACTTGTGGAATCGACTGATGTGACTCATCCATAATAGTTATAAAATCATCAGGGAAAAAATCTATTAATGTAAATGGACGCTCGCCCTCTTTACGACCAGTCAAATGTCTTGAATAATTCTCAACACCCGAACAATAACCAATCTCTTTGAGCATTTCCAAATCATACTTGGTCCGACTTTCTATCCGTTGTGCTTCAAGCAACTTATCTTCACTCACAAAATGTTTGACTGTCGTCTTTAGTTCATCCTGAATAAGTTTTATTGATGTTTTCAATTGCTCTTTAGATGTTATAAAATGTTTGGCTGGATAGATAGAAATCTTATCCCGTTCTTTAAAGATTTCGCCAGTCAATGGGTCGATTTCTGAAATCCTTTCAACTTCATCCCCGTAAAACTCAATCCGAAAAGCATGTTCATGATATGACGGAATTAACTCAATAGTATCACCACGCACACGAAAGTTCCCCCGTACGAACGCAACATCATTGCGATTGTAATGTATCGAAATCAACTTTCGAATCATCTCATCACGGTCCATCTCCAAGCCTTGCACAATTTCAATCTTTTGACTTTTGTATTCTTCTGGAGACCCCAAACCATAGATACAAGATACCGATGCAACGATTATTACATCATCCCGTTCCAATAGTGACGATGTCGCCCGTAACCGCAACCGATCAATATCATCATTAATTGCGGTATCTTTTTCAATAAAGGTATCCGTCGTAGGCACATACGCCTCAGGTTGATAATAATCATAGTAAGAAATAAAAAACTCAACCGCATTGTTTGGAAAAAATGCTTTCAATTCCCCATACAGCTGTGCTGCCAATGTCTTATTATGCGACATCACTAAAGCTGGTCGTCCAGTTTGAGCAATCACATTGGCAATAGTAAAAGTCTTCCCTGAGCCTGTCACTCCCAAAAGTGTCTGATGTTTATCGCCTCGTGCTAAACCATCAACAAGTTGTTTGATTGCTACAGGTTGGTCTCCTTTAGGCTCAAATTTGGATTGAATATCAAATTTTGCTCGTGGTACGTAAATCTTTGTCTCTTTTTTTGTTGTCATTTCATCCATAGTAGTTTCAAATATATTGAAAATATGATTATCTGGCAATCACAATTGATTGTTTTTCAGTAATTTATAATATTTTATGGAACCGTAACCCACATATTTAGTTTAAATGTTGAAATGTTGGCAAAGTTCCTTAAAAAACTGAAAAATTTGCCTTGACTTAAACAGAGATTTTATTACTTTTTACAGCTTAACTTTATGTAAATTAGTAATTTCTATATTGAGAGGACATATTAAATATGTACGCTGTATTCCAAATTTCAGGTTTCCAATACTCAGCCCAAGAAGGCGAAGTATTACAAATCCCATTACAAGATGTAAAAGCTGGTGACAAAATTGACATTAGTGAAGTTTTACTTGTTAAAAACAATGATGATGCCACTGTGGGGACACCATTTATCGAAAATGCAAAAGTAGAAGCAGAAGTTATCAGCCACGGTAAACATGACAAAGTATTGATTTATAAATACAAACGTCGTACGAAATACCGTCGCCGTCAAGGTCACCGTCAAGATTATAGTGAAATCAAAATCAATAAAATTGTAACCGCTTAAATTAGTATGACAAAATCCAGAGCAAGGATAGCTCTCATTTTTCTTTTTTTATCAATTTGCTTTGTTCCAATTGTCAATGCTCAATCGGATTATAAAGTTGTAGAGGTCGTCGTAGAAGGCAACCATGTTGCCTCTCGCTCTCTCATCTTAGGGGTCTCAGCAATCGATTTAGGTTCTCCCCTTTCCCCAACATCAACAACTACTACTATCCGACGATTATACGCACTTGGTATTTTTTCAGATATTAAAATTGAAGGGGAAATTGTTACAGGCGGACTCAAAGTATTTATCATTGTTAAAGAACTACCTAAACTCATTGGCATTGAATTCAAAGGTAACAATCGCATTGACTCCGATGAACTCAAAGACAAGCTTGGACTCGGCGTTGGGGGCTATATCTCTCCCTATTTAATGAATCAAAAGAAAAATGAAATCCTCGACCTCTACGGTAACAAAGGATATTTCCAAGCTGAAGTGATGTCGGCTTTAGAATACTCTGATGATTCAACATCGGCTATTTTAAGTTACAATATTGACGAAAAATCAAAAGTTAAAGTTGAAAAAGTTATCCTTACTGGCAACGAAAGAGTTCCATCAAAGGAAATTATCAAAAAAATGCGTAACCGCAAGCGTGGGTTCTTAAAATCTTCTGATTTTGCAAAAGATAAATACGAAGAAGATTTAGAAAAAATCATCAACGAGTTCCATAAAAGAGGCCATATCGACGCCTATCTTATTTCGGATTCATCTACAATTGATACAACCACCAATCGTATGACAATTTATCTCAACGTCTACGAAGGTCCTCGCTATTTCTTTGGAAACGCCACTTTCACACATATTGAAGAGATGCCTGAAAAGTTTCTCAAGAAAAAAATTAAATATAGTGAAAATGATGTTTTTGACATGGAAAAATATCAATCCTCCATTGAGGAAATCTACTCCGCCTATTACAACATAGGACATCTGCATATCCGCCTCATAGATGAACGCACTACTCGTGAAGATTCTCTTATTGACATCAACTATGACATCACCGAAGGTCTTCCTTCAAAAATAAATCTTGTAAAAATCGTTGGTAACTCAAAAACAAAAGACAAAGTTATCCGTCGAGAACTTTCAGCACTCCCTGGTCAAAAATTCAATCGTGAGATTCTTATTCGTTCAGTGCGTGATGCCATGGCATTAAACTTCTTCACCAATGTCAACCCAGTTCCAGTCGACTTACCAAACGGTGATGTAGATATAGAATTTCAAATAGAAGAGAAACAAACTGCCCAAGCATCTGCTGGTGCAGGATACAACAGCCGAGATAAATTAGTTGGAAACTTAGGAGTTGGAATTCCTAATTTCAGAGGTATGGGACAAAATCTTTCCTTTAATACTGATTTTGGTAAAAGACGAAACTCTTTCTCAATTTCATTTACAGAACCGTGGCTCAATGGTCGCCCGACGCTTTTTGGTACGGACATCTATTCTACCAAACGTCAATGGTTTTCTGACTACACTGAATCTCGTCAAGGTGCTTCTGTCAAGTTAGGTAAACGGCTCCGCTGGCCAGACAATTTCTTTCGAGTCTTTGCGTCCTACCGTTTAGAACGTGACAGATACCAAGACTTTGAACAAAGCTTCATCGAATCTCAATCTTATAAAGATTATCACACTTTCTATAAAATAGACTCTACTACTGGCGAATTTTTCACTTATGACAAGGTTAATATATTATACGATGATAATGGCCTTGAAGTTGGAAGAGATACTGTCAAGACTTTGACTTCATTCAATGAAGCAATAGTCAAAGGAACTTACCCTGGTTCTATTTTGAATTATAATGAAGAATGGAACATCGCCTCAAGACTGTCATTCACTATCACTCGTGATTCTCGCAACCTTCCTGAATTTGCGACTGCAGGTTCCAAATTCGCTTATACTTTTGAAAAAACAGGTGGAGTTCTTGGTGGTTTTTGGCATTACACAAAACATAAAATTTCTTACGCTAAGTTCTTCCCCATATATAAAAGTATAGCTTTAGCAATCCGAACTCAGTTTGGTGGAATCTTTAAACCTTCCAAGTTTACCGACGACAGACATACACTAATTTCTGATAGATTCACCCCAGGAGGTGTTGCCTACGATGGTATTATTCGTGGGTATGACGACGGTTCCATAACACCTGACACAACCCTGAAACAAACAGATGCGACAAGAACAATATATTATTTTTCGGACTCAACAATAATTCGAAACGGCACAACCTTTGACCCGAATGATTCAACGACTTATACATCAGCCGTAACTGATTCAATCGGTGCAGATGTCTATACTCGTGTTCGGGGTAACTTTATGCTCGTTTCAAATATAGAGTTACAAATACCAATTGTAAGTAAATCTATTTATGGTATTCTCTTTTTTGATGCGGGTAATTCTTGGCATAAATTTGAAGATATCCAACTCTTCACACGACCGGATTTTTATTCCTCACTTGGAGTAGGCTTCCGTATTGCAGTTCCAGGAATCGGCACAATAGGGTTTGACTTTGCCAAACCATTGAGCAATATTAGAAATCAGGACAATGGTTGGAGAAACCATTTCCAAATTGGAACAACATTTAAATAGTAAAATAATTATAAACATATTGAGGTTACAGATGAAACAAGTCACAAAATTTATTTCTGCCGCTTTATTTGCTTTCACCCTTTTATCTTTGAGTGCTACAAGCTCCAATGCCCAAGGTATGAAAATCGGCTATGTTGACGATCAACAAATATTACAAGCCAACAAAGCATGGATCAAAGCACAGGAAGACTGGAATATTGAATCAAAAGCATGGCAAGATGAAGCTCAGGATAAACAGGTTGAAATCCAAGAGTTATTTGCTGAGTACGAAAAACAAAAATTGATTTTATCCGATGAAAAACGGAAAGAAAAAGAAGCTGCTATCAGAGCCAAAGAAGAAGACTTAGATGCCTACACTCGTAGAATTTTTGGTCCTGGTGGTTCTGCTGAAAAAAAACAAGATGCTCTCACTCGCCCTGTCCTTGAAGCAGTCACAAAAGCGATTGAAGCCGTTTCCTTGGAAGGTAACTACGATGTTGTCTTCACAGTCTCTGGCTCAGGCTTAGGATACATCAAGGAAACCTACGACATAACCCAAAAGGTTATTGACTACCTTGACGCAAACGCAGAATAAAAATTCTTATACTCTTTTAGAGTTAGCCGATAAAATCGGCGGTAAAGTAGATGGTGACGGCAGCTTAGTGATTCACTCAGCTGCCCCTATCGAATCAGCGTCTACTGGCGAAATAACATTTATCGCCAATGAAAAATACCTAAAACATATCTCAAACACCCATGCAACAGCAATCATCTTAGACGACCAAGTCCAAGCTCCCAACGTTGCTATTATTCGTCACTACAACCCATACCTTGCCTTTGCCATGGTTTTGGACATCCTCTATCCTGATTTGCCTGATGTCACAACTGGTGTCGCACAATCAACTATCGTAGAAGATTCTACAACCATTGACTCAACCTCTCGTATAGGCGAACTTTGTCACATTCGTAAAGGCGTGACTATCGGCAAAGAGTCCAGATTGATTTCATCTGTTTATATAGGTAAAAATGCCACCATCGGCGACAATTGCATTCTCTACCCAGGTGTACGGATTATGGACGATTGCAAAATTGGCAACAATGTCATCATCCACTCATCAACGGTCATAGGCTCTGATGGATTTGGATTTGCAGAATCAGATACAGGTCTCAAAAAGATTAAACAAATTGGCAATGTTATAATTGAAGACAATGTCGAAATCGGCTCAAACTGTTCAATCGACCGAGGTGCTTTAGGACCTACTCATATTGGTATGGGAACCAAAATTGACAACTTGGTACAAATCGCCCACAACGTCCAAATCGGACGACACTCAATCATCGTCGCCCAAGTTGGTATATCAGGCTCAACCAAAATCGGTAATGGTGTCATCCTCGCTGGACAAGTCGGCGTTGCTGGTCATCTTGAAATCGGTGATGGGGTCATGGCGGGTGGACAGTCAGGTGTAACTAAATCTATCAAATCAGGAACAAAAGTTTTCGGTACTCCTGCTCGTGAAATCATGAAATCAAAAAGAATAGAAGCTCTCCTTAATCGTCTTCCAGACATGTTAAAACGAATCAAAAAACTCGAAGAAAAATAATTTCAAGTCTGGATTAATTCTTCAATCTCAGCAGTCTTCGACCAATTCTCTTCTATCTTTTCCAAATGTAATAAAATCTTTACCGAATCATTTCGAGTCGCAGCTTGTTTGATTTCTTGTAATAAATCCCATTGCTGACGATTAATAATTTTCATCTGTGACATCTGCGAATTCCATTGCCCAACAGTTGTACTAAGTTCTCTTGCTATTTCATTAATTTCCTGATTTTCGGAATTAATTCGTGCAAAAGTCACCAAATCACCCTCACCAAGCGAACGAATCCGAACCGCTATCTGATGCGACGACTCCTTACTTTTCATAGTAGGAATATAGTGCATAATATATAACGCCACTAAGGCAGAAATAGCCCCAGAAATCATATACGGCATAAATGTAATTCCAGCCAGTTCAACTTCAGAATATAAAGCATAAATCTCAGCATTAAACAAAACTGTATTGTGAAACCAGATTATTCCTACTGATAACAATATAGCTGTTCCCGTTAAAAAACTGATTTCTCTGATAACCTGAGAATTATGAAAAATTGACTCTTCAGATCGACGAATTGTAATTGCTTTTGACATACTTGAATACCTCTTAATTCATAAATAATTACCGTTTCTCATACCTCTGTTTCATATCGGAACGTTTCTGAAATAAAATGAGTATAATTTAAAACATTCAGGCAGCAAGTTTTGCACATGAGAAAATCCCTGTAAGCAACAACTTACAGGGCTTCCTTAAAGCTTTGTATGATATTTAATCAGAAAGGAAGGTCATCGTCTGAACCGCCACCACCAGCAGGAGGACCTGCAGGCATATCAGCTGGAGGAGCTTGGCTTGATGAGCCAGAACTACCTCTGTTGTCACCTTTGTTTCCAACGAATGAAAAATTGGTTACAACTACTTCTGAGATATATTTTTTATTACCTTCTTTGTCATCATAACTACGATTCGCAATCCGACCTTCAATATAAACTTGCTGGCCTTTTGAAAGATATTCTTTCATTACTTCCGCTTGTTTGCCCCAGACAACAATATTGTGCCAGGTTGTAGCTTCCTGTTTTTGTCCATCAGCACCAGACCATCTTTCAGATGTCGCCAGTGAAAATGATGCAAACGCTTTGCCACTTGATGTATACCGTAGCTCTGGATCTTTTCCAAGATTCCCAAGTAAAATTGCTTTATTGACTGCCATAAATTCCCTTTCGTTTTACTTATGTCCTCTGCTTATCTGTTTTATCTAAAGAGGACTTCAATTTTCTGATGCCAATATACTGTCGTTTTAAACATGACGCAAGTGAGATACAATCACTTTGTAAGAAAAACTGACATACCCTGTCAGTCTGAATCAATTTTGACCATACATTTTATAGGGACTGGCTTACCTATTCCTAAATATTCAGTTGGTCGCCCTGCCCTCCTGACATGTGTAGAGGCGTTACATGTAACGCCTCTACAAAAAATATAATTTCCGTAAATCCAGCCAATAAGATGTCAGCTCAGTAGGTCGGAACCCCTGCGGTTCCGACAATAGATGTCAGAACTGCAAAAGAGTTCTAACCTACTATGCTGAATTATAACACCCCCTTAATCCCCCTTGAAAGGGGGAAATAATTCGAGCATACTTCGACAAGCTCACAGCTTGCAAGCTGTTCAGCATGACATATTGTACTGGTTTCCCGTTTTCACGGGAATGACATGAGGGAGCGGGGATGACATTGGGGAAAAGATGAGATTGCCACGTCCGCCAAGGCGGACTCGCAATGACTGATATTTCAAAAAATTGTCAAAATAAAGACTTGAAACAGTCATAATTTTCAGGTATCCTGTGGCAATTGAAAGGATTACGAAAAAATGTCTTATATATTTGATGCTGATAAAGCACTTACAACTCTAAAAAGGTTTCTCACTGGTAAGCTGCTCCGAAGCGGACTCGACGGTTATGTCATCGGACTCTCAGGAGGTATTGACTCTGCCCTCTCGGCAACTCTCGCCGTTGAAGCTGTTGGCAAAGAAAAATTGTTTGCCATCTTGATGCCATACAAAAGTTCATCCGAAAGCTCTATCGTTGATGCGATGGAACTTGTTCATAAATTAGGTATTGAACACAAACAAGTCGACATATCCCCAATGATTGACGCCTACTTCCCAGAAATCACCGACAAAAACAGACTGCGAGCAGGCAACAAAATGGCTCGGGAACGGATGTCGATATTATTTGACTACGCCCACAAGATGAACCGCTTAGTATTAGGTACGGGAAATAGAACCGAAATTTCATTAGGCTACACCACGCTCTTCGGCGACTCCGCTTGTTCGTTAAATCCATTAGGACAACTCTACAAATCTGAAGTGCGACAACTTTCTAAAATACTCGGCATCCCTGATTCAATTATCAACAAGCCACCATCTGCCGACCTTTGGGCTGGACAAACCGACGAAGAAGAAATCGGCGTCACCTACGCACAGGTCGACCATCTACTCATACAAATGATTGATAACAACATTACATCACTCAAAGAACTGCAAGAGTTAGGAAGTAGCCACACCGACATTAGCCGTGTTGTTTAATTATTGAATCGTAACTATTTCAAAAGAAGCCAACCCGAGATTGCCCCGCTCGGACGAATTAACATTCCTGACTCAATTCAACTGAAAGAATAATAGTAGTGTCTCAAAATGCTGGAATAATATATTTAGTCCCAACCCCTATTGGCAATATGTCCGATCTGTCACAACGCATCATCGATACTTTAGCATCTGTCGATATTGTCGCTTGTGAAGATACCAGACATTCGGGTTCACTTTTAAAGAAATTAGAAATAAAGAAAAAGTTAGTCAGCTATCATGAATTTAACGAATCCGCACGAGCCGAACAACTTGTCACAGCAGTTCAAGAGGGGCAATCAATCGCAGTCATCACCGATGCTGGCTCGCCAGGGATTTCTGATCCGGCCTATCGCATTGTCAAAACAGCTATCGAAAACAACCTGACGATTATACCTCTTCCTGGACCTACTGCCCTTATCCCCGCCCTGACCGCATCGGGACTTCCGACCGACCGATTTTTCTTTGAAGGATTTCTCTCAAACAAAACTGCCGCCCGAAAAAAACGGTTAACCCAGTTACTTGATTTTCCACATACTATTATTTTATACGAATCACCGCATCGCATAGAAAAAACAACGGCAGATATTTTTGAAGTCATGGGCGACCGTCAGATTTGTATCGCACGGGAAATTTCCAAAAAGTTTGAACAGTTTATCCGTGGCTCTGTTTCAGAAGTATTAGAAGTTTTGGCACAGAAAAAACTCAAAGGTGAAATCGTCATTGTTATCGAAGGTAAACGAACGAAATAACTATGAAAAAACAATTCTTCCTTTTTGAAAAAATCATGATTGGTTATTGCTGGCTTATGGCGGCAATGATACTTCTAATCGGACGACCATTTGCTGAATACCAAGGTGCACTGTTGTTTTATCTTTCGGTCTCTGTCCTAACCTTTTTGATTGTTCACTATATTGACATAGATAAAAACCGATTCAATAAAGTGATAAGATATTTTTACCCCGCCATCATGTTTTCATTTTTCTACACCATGACAGGTGGACAGATGTTTATGCTTTTTGATTCCTTTTATGATTGGCAACTGACCGCATTTGAACTTTCACTTTTTGGTGTACATCCGACACTATACATTGATCAAAATTTACTAAATGTCTGGCTTAATGAAATAATCTCATTTTGCTATTTCTCCTATTACTTCATGATACCCGTTTTTATGATTACTGTTTTTGTTAAAAAAGAGTATAAAATTTTAGCAAGTTTCCTCGCCTCGACATGCATCATGTTCTTCAGTTCCTATATGTTATTTTTCCTCTATCCAATAGAAGGTCCCCGTTGGCACTATTTGGGGCAATTTCAAAATACAATTGAGGGACCATTTTTTAGGCAAGCGGTCGAATATGTCATCGCCAACGGTGCTGTGCGAGGTGGTTGTATGCCATCATCACACTTTGGCGTCGCCTTAGTAATATGGCTCTATACTTTCAGATATTACCGTAAAGCAGCTTATATCATTCTCCCAATCGTTATTGGTTTAGGCATAGGCACGGTTTGGGGACGGTTTCACTATGTTTCCGATGTGTTCATTGGCGGACTGATTGGATTTTTAGGCACAATAATCGTTTGGAAATATGAAAAGAATTTAGTTAATTCATCAAGCAATGAAGTATAAGAAAAAAAGATAATAGGGAATTAAAATATATGTATCCAGAACTGTTTTCAATCGGACCCTTTCCACTCAGAAGCTACGGCTTAACACTCGCCATTTCATTTTTCTTTGGTGTCATGTATGTCAAACATATGACCTCCAAAGATGGTAAAGATTTTGAACCATATCTCACTCTTTCATATATTCTTATATTCTGTGGTGTTATAGGTGCCAGAGTTTCTTATGTGCTTTTTCATCTTTCTGACTTTCAGGGACATTGGATGGATACATTTAATCCATTCGGCGGCTCCGAATTTGGCATCTCAGGACTGAACTTATATGGCGGTGTTATTCTCTCTATCATCGGTGGCTTTCTTTATTGTAAAATAAAAAAATTACCTATCAACGA
The DNA here is from genome assembly GCA_024280215.1 of Candidatus Zixiibacteriota bacterium. Lineage (GTDB taxonomy): Bacteria > Zixibacteria > MSB-5A5 > GN15 > FEB-12 > QQUK01. Next base: position 57,910 of record JAJRQO010000032.1, on the reverse strand, counting down.
AACATTTGATTACTTTGCTCCGACCTTAGCCTTTGGACTTGGTGTCACTCGAATCGGTTGCTTTATGAACGGCTGTTGTTTTGGTACACCAACTGACCTCCCATGGGGGATATCGTTCCCAGCAGGTTCACTTCCATTTTATATTTTCCAAGACCAACATCTTCATCCAGCACAACTATATTCTTCACTCTATGGGATATTACTCTTTCTCGTTTTACATTATCTTATAAAACGAAAATCATTCCACGGGCAAATTGTTGCTATCCTCTTTATGGTAGAAGCAACCTTCCGCTATATGATTGAATCGGTCAGATACTATGAGGATGCGATGTATATAAGCTTTGGTGGCTTCCACCCCACTTACAATCATTTGATATCAATTTCGTTGTTTGTTCTTGGTTTCACAATTTATCTTACACAATCAAAAAAGAAAATATAGTTGAATATTTATCTATTTTCTGAAAAATAATATAAAATTTCATTTTATTTTAAATATTTTTTAATGAAATTTTAATAGGTGATTTTTCTCTACGTTCACAACCCTATCTTCATATTAACTCACTATTTACATATCCAATTTAGTCCTTTTTGTACACAACAACGACTTACGCTGCTTTCTTGTGATATATTTCACAATTTAATGCTTGACATTATCTGTTAGTTGACGATAAACTATTGGTGTATGACATTTCTATGACAATAAATATTTACTAAATAGGAAAGTGTATGAAAAGAAAAAGCCACACAAAATGGAGTTTGAAAGTAGTTCTGTTTTTATCACTTTTTCTCTTATCCCAAACATTACAAGCAGAACCAAAGGTCGAGGATGAAACCTGTTTGGAATGCCACGATGATATGAGTGAAACTCTTTTAATGACTCCGCATCAGTTAGAAACAAAAAGTCAAGTATATTGTATCTCCTGCCATACAGGTGGAGAAATTCATGCCGAAGATCCATCTGCGGAAAATATCTTAAACCCTCAGACATCAAGTAGCCAAGATGCGGTCGATGCATGTTCGACTTGTCATACTCCCCACTCTGAATTAGATAACTATGGCTTTGATATGCATCAATCACAAGGTCTCAACTGTTCATCATGCCATGAAGTTCATGGTCAGAAGAAATCACTTCTTCAGGATGAGCAAACAACATTTTGTATACCTTGTCATAAAGAAACCGAAACAAAGTTTGCCCGTCGATCTAACCATCCTGTAAAGCAAAACATCTTAACTTGTTTGAGTTGTCATAAATTCACAAAAAAACAGGATGATAATCTTTCTTATGAATTAGAACGTGTTTGTCAAAGTTGTCACCCAGTACAAGGTGGACCATTCTTGTACGAACATGAAGCGACAAGCGGCTATACTGTCAATGGTGAAGGATGTATCGCTTGCCATGACCCTCACGGTTCAGAAAATGATCGTTTGCTCAAGCAAGAAGGAAACGACCTTTGTAACCAATGTCACATTGAACACACAACAAGAAACCATGATTCTCAATGGGACTTAAACTGGAGTAAACTTCCATGTCAAAGTTGTCATATTGATACGCATGGCTCATTCATAAACCACCAACGGCTTGACCCAAATTTAGAAGCAAAATTTGGTGGAAACTGTTTTAACAATGGCTGTCACAGCTCATCGAATTAGGAGGAAAGGATGAAATTTATTACACAAACAATGCTCACTCTACTCCTAATCTTTGTATCTGCTTTAGGAGTTAACGCAAATGATGGAACCGCTGATATTAAGGTTGGGTACATTTCAACTGACGAAACTGGTAACGGTTCTGTCAATCAGGAAACTTTTAATATCAACGATGGTTTTGCTTTTTCAATAACTAATTTACTTTACCAGACCACAAATGGTGTTAAGTTTTCAGCAAACCTCACCAACGCTAATTTAGAAAATCGTAATCTTCGATTTAATAGTAGCAAAAGTGGTCTTTTTTCAATCTCAGCTTACAACAATAAGTATCGTCGAAATTATAATTATGACAAAACAATAAACACAACTCGTGATTCGTATGGATTTCAAAGCTCAATCATAGCATCACAGCACATTCGTTTCTTTGGTGGTTACGCTATGACTGACAAAGAAGGCTCATCACTAACAAATATCGATTTCATGAATGACACTTCCCTCTTTATTACTGACTATCGACATACATCTTATAATTTAGGTGTACAGGGGTTTCATGAATTAGGAAACCTCAGAGTTGCATATCAGAACTCAAACTTTGAAGATAAAACTACCTTGGCACTCGACAGAGAATCAAAACAACTTACGATTTCTGGTTTTGCTAAAATTCCTAAGTTAAAAGATGTTTATCTCTCGGGCGGATACATTTATCGCACAGATACTGAGACAAAATTCGACACAGAGCTTAAAACCAATCAACTTTGGAGTGGGGTTAAATATCATTTCTTAAAGAACCACACTTTAGAATACCGTTTTAAATTTGCACGTACTGATAATAGTTCTCAATTAGTAGAGACCGACAATTGGGTAAATTCTATCACCCTTGGTAAGAAATGGAAAAAATCAGGTGGCTTACGAGTCGGTTTTGAAAATCGGATTGTTGATGACTTAGTTAATCGCTCTGAAACAAACATGCTCATCGTTGACGGCTGGTACAAACTTGGTACCAATTTGTTATTCCGTGGTAAAGCATCAACACGAAGTAAAGATATTCCAACTGGTTCAACTTTACTTGGTGATGAATCTATCACCCGCCATCTTTTCTCTGTGAGATATACCGACAAAACATACGGCAATCTTACGCTCAGAATTGACACACGAATCCGCAAAAACAATGATGAGGGTGTCAATACACAAATTGATTACACATCTTTATCATCTATTTTAAATCTCAAAAATAAACCTTACGGTTCACTCAATATTACTTACAGTTATTACATTGGTGAATTTGAGAACAGAGACTTTATAACAGGTTCAAACAAGAGTTATGAATTTTCAGACCATGTAGTTTCAGGAACAATAAATCCAAACTCTTACAAGAATTTTGATTTTAGTTTTGGTGGTACATACTACCGTTCACGTCGAAACCATGACAAAGAAAAATTCTCATTAAATTTTATTGCAAAATATAGCCTCCCTAAAGAACATCTTATCGAACTGAAATACGACATATTTAACTACGATGACTATATGTTAAATAGAAATTATTACACTGGAAACATAGTAGAAATAAATATTATAAAAGGTATAAAATTTTAAAGGAGCAAGAAATGCGAAGTATTAAAGTTTTCACATTATTAGCCTGTATCGCATTGATCTTCATTACTGGTTGTGAACGAAAAGTCACAGAACAAGTAATCAAAGAGGTCGCTGCAACAGACGCTGCTTATATTGGTACCGATGCTTGTCAGGCATGTCATGCAGACATCCACGCATCATTTGTAAAATCAGGTCATCCGTTTAAATTAAACGATGCATCCGATGCATTCACCCCAGGGTACTATCCATTCACAACATTACCAACAACAGGACCTGAACTTGATTTATCTCAAGCATTCATGGTCATAGGTGGTTTCCGCTGGAAAGCACGATTCATCGATAGTCTCGGCTACATCATGACTGGTGAAGTTGGTGGTGCTGGTGTTCAGTACAATTTTGAAACCGATGCTTGGGTTGGCTATCATGCTGGAGAAGAAAAAGCATACGGTAATTGTGGTCCTTGTCATATGACTGCCTACAATGAAAATGGCGGATTCCAAGATGACCTCCCTGGTTTACCAGGTACTTGGGAAGCCAATGGTATTCAATGTGAAGAATGTCATGGACCAGGTGAATTACATGCTGGCGATCCATTTGACATTGGTATGAAAATTGACCGCTCAAACGAAGCATGTGGCAAATGTCACATCCGTGGTACTGTTGAAAAAATCCCTGCATCTGGTGGATTTGTTAAACATCATGAACAGTGGAATGAAATGTTCCAATCTAAACATGCCTCGATTCAATGTGTTGATTGTCATAATGTACATGAATCACTTCACCCACTAAACCCAAATAAAGATAACGCCATTAAAGTCAATTGCGAAAATTGTCATGGTAAAGAAGCTGCTTCATTTGCAAGTAGCGGTATCAATCATGCTGGTTCATCTTTTGGACCGTCTTGTGTTGATTGTCATATGCCACGAGCAGCAAAATCAGCAGTAGCAGTTGGAACCTATGAAGGTGATGTTCGCTCTCACATGTTTGGAATTAATACAGCTGCTGATGCAGAAATGTTTACTGAAGATGGTGCATTTGCTAATGGAGACTTAACTCTTGAATATATGTGCCTCCAATGTCACGACAATGAAAACAAAACATGGGCTTCTACTAATGCTGGTAGAGTACATGGTGGAGAAGTTTCCACTGCTGACGACTGCTTTAGTTGTCACAACGACAATAGTTTTGGTCTTGTTGTAGCGGCAATTCAAGAAGAATATTCATATTCTGTTCATGCTTCTGGTAATAACACAGATCGTAATAGATTAGGTGCCAGTTATTATGCGACATGTGAAAAATGCCATACCAACGAAGGCTTTATTGCTGAAGTTACTGGTATCCCAGCTTCAGGTGAATATTTCACATCTATCAACTGCTTTACATGCCATGAACCTCATACAGATGGTAATTTTGGTGTTCGTGTTACAGCAGCAGTAGATTTAGCTAATGGTACTTCTTTTGATCGTGGTCATGCGAACCTATGTGTTTCCTGTCACAAGAGTAGACAAAATGTTGATACTTATGTAGTAAATGATGTCGCTTTGAGTTCTCATTGGGGACCTCATTACTCTAACCAAGGTGATATGTTAATGGGTGCCAACGCCTATGAGTATGCAACTTATACATACAGCTCATCGGCTCATTCATCTGTTACTACTGATGGTTGTGTAGACTGTCACATGAATCCAGCAAAACATTCTTCCATAGGTGGACATAGCTGGAACATGCATAATGAAGCCAGAAGTTTTGAAAATCTGAATGGTTGTAATATTGACGGTTGTCATTCATCTCCACTTCCAACTATCACTTCAATAGACGACCTCGCCACCGATGATTTTAATTGGAATGGTCTGACAGAAGGAATCCAAACTGAAATTCATGGATTACTTGACAGCTTGAATATCCATCTTCTCGCTGCTGGTTTAATTGATGTTAATGGAACTCCAATTTCGACAACAGTAGCAGATGCTGATTCTGCTGGAGCATTATATAACTATTTATATGTTGAAGATGATCGTTCATTCGGTGTACATAATACAAAATACACTGTTGACATTCTACAATCTTCAATCAATTATCTCAATACTGGTAATCCACTTGGTCTACCAGCAAATAACACGATGACTATTTCTGCTCATAAGTAGAAATTATAATAAAAAAATCCCGTTCACAATTGTGAACGGGATTTTTTTTATTTAATAAGTAAGTACTTTTTTATTCACCACCTGATGCAGTATTATAAATTGTACCAAAAGCTCCTGCAACCCAACCATTATTCTGGTCTATAAAATAAATAGAGTTAAATGGATTGTTCGTTTCAATAAACTGATTTACCCATGACGCTCCACCATTGGTTGTACGCATTACTCGACCATCTGCTGTTGAAAGCCACCCATTTGATGCATCAACAAAACTTAAAGAGAGAAGATTTGGAGCTGTGTCAATCTGAAATGGCGTCCATGTAGTACCTCCATCTACCGTTGATACTACTAAGCCAAATTTTCCAACTGTCCAGCCATGTAATAAATCTGTAAAAACAATCTCCTTGAAATCAAATTTATTTCCAACCGCTGGATGAGTTTGAACTGTCTGCCTTTCCCATGTCTGACCACCGTTAGTTGTTACTAATATGACATCAGTTAAACCTGAAACCCATCCATGTAAATTATCAACAAATGAAATCCCTGTTAAAATTTGTGCGACTGGTGTGCTTTGTTCATTCCAAGAAGTCCCACCATCAGATGTAGCCAAAACAACTCCTGAGTCACCAACTATCCATCCTGAATCTGCGTTGATAAAAAAGACATCATTAAAATCAATCTTCATACCCACAGGTGGTGCTTGAGATGACCAATCATTACCATAATTATTTGAATACAAAATAATTCCATCAGTACCAACAACCCAACCTTCACTTCCAACAAATGTCACACCACCTAATATCGAGTCAGCGACTCCACTCGGATCAGACAAAAATAGAACTTCTTCCCAATTTTCTCCACCATCTGTTGTTTTTAGCATAAACCCAGATTTGGTAAACTGGTCAATTATATCACCGACGGCCCAACCGTTTTGAGTATCTGAAAAATAGATATCATTCAGATTATTTGGACGTGGTGACGTTTGAGATAACCAAGCATCAAGATGAAATTTCACTATGACTGGAAATGGAGAATTCAATGCAGAGTCAGCAGTAATCCAAATCGTATCCGTATAAACACCTTTTGACAAACCACTCGAATTCACTGCTATCTGGATATGTGATGTATCATTTGTGTTCATACTCGTTGGTGATATTGCAAGCCATGACTCCCCATTTGACAAAGTAACATCAAATGGTAGCGATGTTGATGAACTTATATCTAATAGTTGGGCAACAGGGTTACTTCCATTTACATTCGCAAAAAAGTCAAAGGTCTCAGGAGTTACTTTAATTTCTGAACCTATACTCAAAACAATTTCTATCTCTATTGAGCTTGCAGTTGAATCAGAAACAATTTTAATAGTGTCATAATATATTCCATATTCTAAAGTAACTGGAGAAACTACTCGTAAAATCATTAAAATCGAGTCAGGAGTTATCCCTTCTCCTATTTGTTCAGAGTTAAATAATTGAAGCCAATCGGAATTATTGGTAATTTTATAGTTTAAAGCTTTCTCACCAGAACTTGAAAGAGTAAAGAAAAATTGTTGGGGTGATGGACCACCAAATGCAGCATCATAAGAATGCGAAAAATCAGAAACAACTAAATTACTAACTGAAACTGGATCCACTGGTGTTTTTGAACAACCTATATAAATAAAATTCAGAGATAAAACTAAGAAACATACTTGTATGATACTTCTTCTCATTTGTTTTTCCTTGATTTAAGTGTAACTATTCCCTGCTGTATACTATAAACGTATCAAAATCAAGTTTGTCAAAAGAAATAAACAAAACGGGAGTAAAACTCCCGCTTATTTAACTGATTCTTCTAATTTATATCGTTTATAAATCTTCGCATAACGGCTTCCTGAACTAATCAACTCTCTATGATGTCCATTTTCAACGACTTTCCCATCTTCGAAGACATAAATCATGTCTGTTTTTTCCAAAGCATCAGGACGATGTGTAATCAAAATCGCTGTCATATCTGGTAATACTATATGCAACCGTTCCCAAAGTGCGGATTCTGTTTTTGAATCCAATGCTGATGTACAATCATCAAGTATTAAATATTCAGGCTTCCCAACCAATGCACGAGCTAATCCAAGCCTTTGTTTCTGACCACCAGAAATTGACATGCCTCGGGTACCAATATATGTTTGCATACCTTTAGGAAAAGTTTCAATTTCACTTTTTAGCTGCGAAACCTCAATTGCCCATGCAAGAACTTCTTTTGATATATCTGTTCGACCCATCAAAATATTATTCTCAATCGTATCAGAAAACAAAATTGGTTCTTGTGGCACATAGCCAATCGAACTCCGTAAATCAGCAAGCGTATATTTTTTTAAATCTATCTCACCGATTTTTATAACTCCTCCTGTTGGTTCTACCAAACGTGGAATCATATTAACAAACCAACTCTTCCCAGCTCCAACTTTTCCGACAAATGCAACCGTCGAGCCTTTTTTTACAGTAAGGGTCACATCATCAATAATGTTATGATCTAATTCAGGGAATTTAAATGAGACATTTTCAAATTTCAAATCATCAGCTTGAATTTTTCCACTATCAGCATTACCATTTTCTTTCACAAGTACAGGCATCTGCTCAAGTTCCATCAGTCGATTCATCGATACCGCCGATTGTCTCGACTTTACCAAAAATTGTCCGATGTCAAACATTGGAAAAACTAACCAGACCGTATAAAAGATAAACGAACCAAGCTTTCCCTGCGACAATGTTGAATTCATCACCGCATATCCCCCAGCAACAAGGACAACCAAAATCGAAAACTGCCAGATATACATATACAATGAATCAATCACTGCATGCATCTTGACCGCATCAATTTCAGCATCTCTTCTTTTGACCGCAGCTTTTTCAAATTTCTCTTTCTGTGCTTTCTCAAGCACATACGCTTTTACAACACGTATACCAGAAAAACATGACTCTAAAATATCATTAAACTTTGAAATCCGTCCCTGCAAATAATCGTATCGTTTTTCCAATAACGATGCAGTGATGAAAAAGATTATAATCAGAATCGGCAATGGTCCCGCTGCCCACAACGTCATAACAGGGTCAATTGCCACCATCATAGTGATAGTGAACCCAACCATCAACAACGCCTCATACAACCGAAAGATTCCCGAACAGGCAAACCAACTCAGCTTCTCGGCAACATCATCAGTCATGCGAGTAACTAAATCACCCGTGCGAAACTTGTTAAAAAAATCAGGACCTTTTGTAGTCGTTGCATCAAATGATTCTTGACGAAACATCCATTCCAATTTTAAATTCATCCAAGCACGATGTCCCTGCACAATAAAATAGAGAATCGAAGCAATTAGCCCTAAGGCAACAAAACTAATTCCAAATGTCATTTCTGGTGACAACGAAAAGCTTGCCCCTATATCGGTTAAAAATTTTGCAAACCAATCATCTGGTATCGTCTTCTCATTCATATAATCAATAGTAAAATCAATCATCCTCGGGATCGAAACCTGAAAAATAACTTGGATAGGTGTAAGAAAAACTAAGATAGACAAGACACCCAGATGTTTTTTATAATATTGCCAAAGCCATTTTAATTTATCCAGCATCAGCCATCTCTCCATTTCTTGGCTTAAATTGCAAATGAAATAGATTCGAGTAATAGCCATCTTGTTGTATCAACTCCAAGTGGGTTCCTCGTTCAATTATCTCACCTTGCTTAAGCACTAATATCTCATCAACATCTAAAATCGTAGACAGACGATGAGCAATAATTAACGACGTCCGACCTTCCATCAACCGCTTCAATGATGCTTGAATCATTCGTTCAGTCTCTGGGTCAATCGATGAAGTCGCTTCATCTAAAATCAACAAATCAGGATTCACAACCAAGGCACGAGCAAACGACAACAACTGTCGTTCCCCACGAGAAAAGTTCGAACCTTTTTCAGACACTTCGGTCTCATACTGTTTGTTCAATTTTTTTATAAAATTTTCTGCCTCTACCGTTTGAGCCGCCTTCACAATATCTTCCTGAGTAACAGACTCAACTTCCAGCGAGATATTACTGTTCACATCACCAGGAAACAAAACAATATCCTGAAGTACCAAGGCAAACCGTTTGCGAAACTCAAAAGTTTCGATTTCTCTAATGTCAGTTCCATCAATTGTGATACGACCTTTTTGTGGATCGTAGTAGCGAAGCATCAATGAAATCACGGTCGATTTTCCACCACCCGTCACCCCAACCAATGCAACCCGTTTTCCTTTTTCAATTTCAAAGGAAACATCTCGCAAGACATAGTTCTCATCATCGGAATACGAAAACGAAACGTTTTCAAACTTCACCGACTGCTTTAAACCATTCCATGCAACAGGCTTGAGAGGTTGTTTGATTTTCGACACTTCTGACAACAATGAGAATATCCGCTTGGAACCCGCAACCGCTTTCTGAATTGTAGAAAGTTGTTCCGATGATCTCCAAATCGGTTCAAATGACCGCCAGATATAGATGATAAACATCACTATCATTCCAAAACTTACACCAAAAAGAGGTCCTAAAATCAGCACTAAACCAATTTTAACATACTCCAAAAAGAAGACCGTATTAAAAAATAAAATTGCACCTATATTAACATACACGTCATTGGAGAATTTTATCTTATTTGCTTTATTCACTTTTTCTCTGGCATATTTTCCTCGATGAAAAATCTGCACGATAGACATACCATGCAAAAACTCCGTCAATGATGCTGTCACCTCAGCCATATTTTTTCTTACTTCATAAAATTTTGATGTAGTCTTTTTATGAAAGAGATATATAAACAGACCAATAATCGGTACGTTCACAAATAGTGCCAAGGCAAGTTTCCAATTAAAATAAAATAGAATCGAATATATCCCGACAATGAGAATTATATCACCCAGTATAAGAACCAATGTATTGGTAAATAACATACGCACCGATTCAGCATCTGACTCAACTCTTGCAAGCAAACGTCCAACTGGATTCTTATCAAAATAGTTTACATCTAAAGCTAACAGATGATGAAACAGAGTTCTCTTGAGTTCTAACATGACATCTTGCCCAATAGTCTCAAGCTTAATTCGCATATAATATTGAAATGCAATCGTAATAATTTGAATCAATCCAATTGCAACAACGCTGTATATTAAACCAGAGAAATCATTCTCAGGAATATTTACATCTAAGACATGCTTCAACAAATATGGCCATGTCAGGGAAAAAAGAGTTGTCCCAACTAATAATCCGAAACATATCAAAAGTCCTTTTTTATGGTCTAATAAAAACGGGTACATCTTTCGTAATGCTTCTCTATAGCTGATTTCTAACTCAGCATCTTGTAATTTTTCATTTTCGTAAAATTCTGAACTCATAATTCAATCCTTGAAAATTCTTGTAATTGATATTTATACAGAAGTCCCACAGTATTAAAAGACACAAAAAAACCGTCGAACCTCACTATTTGGGTCTCGACGGATAACAAACACAATCTATATATAGTATAGTTATACTGTAGGGTTTATACCCCCGCCGAGCTTATCACACACAGGACTTATCTGTTGAGATCGTCTGCTGCTATTGTTCATAATATTAATCATTAATACAGTTCCTATTTTTTTAGCTACTAAATCTCATTAGCTTGGCTTTGGGTTAATTTTTTTCTATCTTGGAGTCAAGTTACTTTTTTCTCATTGCATTGTCAAACGTTTTTTTTCTTATTTTTAAATTGAAAAAAACTAAACTTTCTGACATATTCCATTCATGCACAAGTATAAAAAGTCTGCCTTGATATTATTTACTATTATAACTTTGTTTGAAATTGCTGTTGCCTTAATAGGTGATATCCAAAATAGAGCCGCATGGGGCGATGAAGTCAGATTATATGCATCTGTTCTAAATTTTGGAGATGGGCTCACTCTCGATTTGCTGACACATTACCGTCAAATGTCTACACCGCTCCCATTTATAATCTATGCATGGTGGGGAAATCTCTTCGGTTTCGAACTATTTACTTTACGAATTCTTTCAATACTTATTGCACTCATCACCTACATGCTTTTTCATCGAATCCTTTTTGAACAACTAAGAAACAAATCGTTCGCTCTGATAGGAACTCTTTTTTTAGCGGTACATCCCTATATGGTTGGTCTTTCTATTTTTGTCTTTACAGATATGCCCTCAATTTTATTTTTACTCGCTTCGTTTTATGCTCTTACAAAAAAGAATTTCTATCTCTCAGCATTATTTCTCACTCTCTCAATTCTTTGCAGACAATACATTCTCTTTGCTCTCCCTCCAATTTTCATCTACTATGCCCTTCAATACAATCAGACAAAATCATTAAAGCCACTCATAACTTCAATACTTCCCGCACTCCCCTATTTTGCTCTCATTCTCCTGTGGGGCGGTACATCACCAGACAACGAATACCGAGCGATGTATTTATCTCAACAATTTTCCTTCCATATAGATAATTTCTTTTTGTATGTCGCATTGCTATTGATCTATTTGCTCCCGCTCTATTTTTTCACACATAATTATTTTTATAGTAACAAAAAAATTCTTGGCATCTCGTTTGTAATTTCACTACTCTATTATTACTTCCCAATCCAACCAGCTATTTATTCACAGGACATTGGCGTCTACACTGTCGGGCTATTCCACAAAGTTCTCAAATTTATAATATCGTCTGACAATATAATCCAAGTCATCTTTTACTTGTTAGTCCTTTTAGGGCTCCCAATACTATTGACAATAATAAAAGAAATTTACACAGCAATTAATAAGAAACAATTTCAGCAAAAAATTATCATCGACCTAACGATTCTATTCTTTTTTATAGTGATGCCATTTTCATATTTAGGCTGGGAAAAATATTTCATGCCTATCCTCCCTTTTTTAATTCTCAAACTATTTCTTACTATTGAAAACCCTTCGACAAGTTCAAGGTGACTATAAACTGAAACTACACAAGTATTGTCTTAACTGCAAGACCAATCAATATCAAACCACCGATTATACCAGCAGTCCTTCCAAATGTCATCCCCAACTTTCGACCAAACACCAAACCTAGTATAGTCATTGATGCCGCCACAACTCCAATAATCAAAGTTGGATACAATATCTCAACTCCGACTAAGGCAAGAGTAAACCCAGCCGCCAGTGCATCTATTGAAGTCGCAAACATTAGCACAAGCAAGCTCGCACCTCGGGTTGGGTCACCTTTCCAACTGCTTGCTTCCGTTTTAAATTGTTCCCAAATTAGCCTACCTCCCAATATAGCTAAAATAACTCCCGCAATAATCTTTGCATAAACCCCAATTGTACCAACAATATAATCACCCGCCAACCAACCAATTATAGGCATACCAAACTGGGCAAAGCCAAAATGAAAGGACAATCTGAATACAGTCCATTTTTCAAGCTCTCCAAGACGGATTCCAACTGCAATTGCCACTGCAAAGGCATCAAAAGCTAAAGCAAAGGCTAAAGCAAATATATTTAACAAATCAATATCGATAATATTACCTCATTTAGTCTGATGATATATAATAACTTACAGCACATATTTCAAGAAAATTATAAAAAACTTTAATATACTATACTTTTTTATAATATTTTAAAATAAATCTTTACAATTTTGTATTCTTTTCGTATAGTTGGTGAAGATTTTGTTAATTAAACGATTGAAAGGTTAGGTTTATGAGGATTTCAGCCCTCGAAGAATACGGTCTCAGATGTTTAGTCTCCCTTGCCAAAGCAGGCATAGATGGACAACTTTCTATTTCTGAGATATCAGAAAAAGAAGGATTATCTGTACCCTATACTTCTAAACTACTTTCTATATTGCGAAAATCTGGCTTAGTAACTGCAGTACGAGGTCGCGGGGGCGGGTTTTGTATCGCAAGAAAGCCAAATGAAATAAATCTCTTAGAAGTTATCACCGCATTAGGCGGTCCATTGATTGATCCTAATCATTGTGCAAAATTTTCAGGACAACTGGACAAATGTATACACACCGATGACTGTTCAGTTCAATACACTTTGGCAGGATTGTCAAAAATCGTAGGCGAATTTTTATCATCTTCTACTTTGGATGATATTCTTAATGGCAATAATTTCAACGACGTTACTTTGATACGATCAAATGTTTCAATAATGAATGAATCCGAACAAGCGGAACTTAACAAGTCTCTTAACTGTTCAGATAAAAACACATTTACAGAAAAAACAGAATAAAAGATAAAAGGATTTAAAAATGTCAGACATAAAACCAATTTTAGAATTTAAAGACATCCATGTTGAAGTCGAAGGAAAAGAAGTTGTCAAAGGTGTTTCTTTGACAGTCAACCCTGGAGAAATTCATGCTATCATGGGCAAAAATGGCTCGGGAAAATCTTCGCTTTCTAACGCCCTTATGGGTCACCCTGCCTACACCATCACTAATGGTGAAGCATACTTAAAAGGCAAATCTATTTTAGATATGGAAGCCGACGTTCGTTCACGGGCTGGACTCTTCCTCGCTTTCCAATACCCACTTGCAATTCCAGGAGTAACCGTCGCAAACTTCATGCGTGCTGCTCTCAAATCACATCGTGGTGCCGATGCCGACATGTCTGACTTTCGTAAACTTTTCAAAGCTGCCATGGCTGACCTTTCAATTGATCAATCATTTGCCACACGTTATATCAACGAAGGCTTCTCTGGTGGTGAGAAAAAACGTATCGAAGTTCTTCAAATGTCTATGCTCAACCCAGCAATGGCGTTGCTTGATGAAACCGATTCAGGTTTAGACATCGATGCAATCAAAATCGTTTCAGAAGGTATCAACAGATTCCAAAACGAAAACAATGGTGTCCTGATGGTCACCCATTATCAACGCCTACTCAACTTCGTCAAACCAGATAAAGTACATGTAATGATGGACGGTAAATTTGTAATGACAGGTGGACCTGAACTTGCTCTAAAATTAGAAGAATCCGGGTATGAATGGCTTAACGAGGAAAAAACTGGAGTCTAAATATGTCTGAATCACTGAAAAAACAAAATTTAGAGCTGTCAAAGCTCAACGAAGATTACGAATCAAAATACGGTTTTCATGACCCAGTCGATTATTTTCACAAAGGTGCCAAAGGGATTAATCATGAAGTAGTCGAAATGATTTCGAAGATGAAAAAAGAGCCAACATGGATGTCTGAAATTCGTCATGAAGCTCTTGAAGTTTTCTATAAAAAAGAAATGCCCAAATGGGGTAATGATCACATTCTCAACGAAATCGATTTTGATGATATTTATTATTTCATGAAACCGATTGATGCTCAGAAAGATGATTGGGACGATGTTCCTGAATATATCAAAAAAACTTTTGATAAACTTGGTATCCCTGAAGCAGAAAAAAAATTCCTTGGTGGTGTTTCTGCACAGTATGAATCAGAAGTTGTCTACCACTCAATGCAAGAAGACCTTGTCAAAAAAGGTATCATCTTCTTAGATATGGATTCCGCATTACGTGAGTACCCAGAAATTGTCAGAGAACATTTTGGTTCTGTAATCCCAATGACTGATAACAAATTTGCCGCTTTAAACACTGCCGTATGGTCGGGTGGTTCATTTATTTATGTACCAAAAGGTGTCGATGTTGGCATCCCGCTTCAAGCATACTTCAGAATTAACGCTGAAAATATGGGACAGTTTGAAAGAACTCTCATAGTCGCCGACGAAGGTGCCAAACTTCATTATATTGAAGGGTGTACCGCCCCAGTCTATTCAACAAATTCATTACACACAGCAGTTGTAGAACTTAAAGCTTTAGATGATGCTTATATCCGTTATACTACAATTCAAAACTGGTCACGAAACATTTATAACCTCGTAACCAAAAGAGCATCGGCATACAAGAACTCTACAATTGAATGGGTCGACGGAAACCTTGGTTCCCGTTTAACGATGAAATACCCATGCGTCCAACTTTTAGGTGAAGGTGCCAAAGGTGAAATACTCTCAGTTGCTTTTGCTGGAGTAGACCAACATCAGGATGCTGGAGCAAAAATGATTCACGCTGCTCCAAATACATCTTCACGGATAACATCAAAATCTATTTCCAAAGATAATGGAAGAGCAACCTACCGTGGTATGGTTAAAATCCACAAAAATGCAACAGGTGCAAAAGTATCTGTTGAATGTGACGCTCTCCTCATTGGTGAAGATGCCCGTTCGGACACATACCCAACAATGGAAATCGACAATGAACAAGTTCGTGTTGAGCATGAAGCACGGGTTTCAAAAGTTGCTGAAGAGCAACTTTTCTACCTCACATCTCGTGGACTGACAGAAGATGATGCACGCTTGCTTATCGTAAACGGATTTATGGAACCATTCACAAAGGAACTCCCTCTTGAGTATGCGGTTGAACTCAACCGTTTAATAGAACTTGAAATGGAAGGCTCAATAGGTTAAGAAATATGACAACACAAAACCAAGATATTCTCATCCCGGAAATTACACCGGAATTAAAACGTGGTCCCCAATGGCTACAAGATAAACGCAATTCTTCTAAAGAAAGCTATAACAACACACCAATTCCACGTCGTGGTCTTCATCTTTGGAGATACACCGACCCAACAACTTTTGTTGTAGATAAAGCAGAAGTCGCTGATGCAACTTTTAGAACTGATTTAGATAATGTTATCGAGTCAGAACTTGCATTACTACAAAATGGTCACTCATCAGCATTTGTATTAGACAAAGCAGGTCGTGATATCACTTTCAATCTTGCTGACAACTTAGTAAAAGACGGAATCGTAATCTCAAAACTTTCTGATGCCGTTGAAACTCATTCTGAACTCGTTAATAAACATCTTTATTCTCAAGTAAATTCTGAGTCAGGTAAATTTGAAGCGATGAACTCAGCTCTCTGGAACGATGGAATCTTCATCTACATCCCAGATGGAAAATCAGTCGCACAACCTATTCACCTTCTTCGAGAGTCTGGTATGGACAACTCGGCACAGTTCCCTCGTCTCTTAGTAGTCGTTGGAAAAAATTCCGAAGTTACTATCATTGACGAATACTCGGGTGGTTCAGAAACTCAAAGCGATAACATGAGCCTGACAAATTCAGCTGTTGAAATTTTCGGAGACAATGACAGTCGCACCAGATACATTTCTCTCCAGAGAAATTCCGAAGGAGCCAAAGTCTATCTTGCTCATAGAGCAAAAGCTCAGCAAAATGCAACGGTTCTCACTGTTCCTCTGGCATTCGGTGCCGCTGTTTCAAAACAAAATTTTGGAGTTACTCTCAATGGCGAAGGTGCTGACAGTAAAATGTACGGTCTTCTTTTTGGAGGTGGTCATCAACATTATGACAACCATACTTTGCATCATCATACCGTCGGTAAAACAACATCCGACATCAACTTCAAAGTTGTATTAAAAGATAAAGCAAATTCTGCATACACAGGTCTTATTAAAATTGAAAACAAAGCAAAAACTTGTGAAGCATATCAAGAAAACAGAAACCTTCTTTTAAACAGAGGATGTAAAGCGGAAACTATTCCAGAGCTTGAAATTCTCAACGAAGATGTTATCTGTTCACATGGTGCCACTATCGGACCACTTGACCCAGAAATGATTTTCTTCCTCAAGTGTCGCGGTATTAACCAAACCGAAGCAACTCGTATGATTGTCTCAGGTTTTGTTGCAACAACTTTAAAACAAGTTCCTGATGACTTAAAAGAAAAGATTGCTGAGTTTGTAACAAAAAGGTTGGAAGATATTTAATGGCAGACTTTAAAAAAGTAGCAAACACCGATGATATTCCACTTGGAAGTATGAAATCTTTTAAACTCGGCTTCGAACAAATCGTCATTTGTCACAACAATAACGGTTTTTTTGCGGTCGAAGATGTCTGCTCCCATGACTCTGCCCCAATCTCAGATGGACATATTGATGCTGATGGACATATCGTTTGTGCCAGACATGGAGCAAAATTTGAATGTAAATCAGGTGATGTCAAAGCACCACCTGCGGTAGTAGGACTTGAAACATTTAAAATAAAAGTTGAAAATAACGAAATATTTGTTAGCTTAGATTGAGAATAGTATGAACAGCAAAACAACCGAAAAAGATATTGTGATTGATATTCAAAAAATCAAAAATGATTTCCCGATTTTAAAACGTCAGATTCGTGACAACAAATTAGTCTATCTCGATTCTGGGGCATCGACTCAAAAACCAATTGAAGTCATCAACGCACATACCGAGTATTTCAATCAGATAAATTCTAACATCCATCGAGGTTTGCATACTCTCGCAGAAGAAGCAACCAATGCCTACGAAAAAACTCGTACACATATTGCCAAATTTATAGGTGGAGTGAAAACATGCGAGGTTATCTTCACCTCAGGCACAACCGAATCTATCAACATGGTCGCATATACATGGGGTGAAGCAAATATCTCCGAAGGAGACGAAATCGTATTAACCGACATGGAACACCATGCCAATCTTGTCCCTTGGGTTATGCTTGCCAAACGTAAAAACGCAATCATCAAACGTATCCCAATTACTGACGATGGTCGTCTTGACTTAGACGACATTGACTCTATCATAACTGAAAAAACAAAACTCGTAGCTGTCACACATATGTCAAATGTTTTAGGAACACTCAACCCAATCAAACAGCTTGCTGAAATTGCCCATAAAAATGGTGCACTTATTTTGGCAGATGGTGCTCAATCTGCCCCGCACATGCCAGTTGATGTTTTAGACATGGATGTTGACTTCTTCGCTTTCTCAGCTCATAAAATGCTTGGTCCGACTGGTGTTGGTGTTTTATACGGTAAAGAAAATATTCTCGAAAAAATGCCACCATTCAATATGGGCGGTGAAATGATTTCTGAAGTATCTTTTGACCGAATCACTTGGGCGGAACTTCCTCACAAATTTGAGGCAGGCACACCAAACATTGCTGGTGTTGTCACATTTGATACGGCACTCACCTACTTAGAAAACATTGGTATGGAAAACATCCACGCCTATGAAACAAAATTAACAGCCTATACTATCGACAAATTGCTACAAATTGACGGACTCAAGATTCAAGGCCCAAACAATTCAATTAATCGTGGTGGAGCAATTTCATTTACCGATAAAAATTTACATCCCCACGACATTTCTACCTTCTTGGACTCTAAAGGTATCGCTATCAGAGCAGGACATCATTGTGCACAAACTTTGATGAAACGGATGGGAACTATTGCCACAGCGAGAGCTTCTTTGTATATTTATAATGATGAAGCTGATATTGATGCATTATACGATGCTCTAATTGCAATGAGGAAATATTTCGGACATGAGTGAAAATTTAGATGATATGTATCGGGAGATAATTCTCGATCATTATAAAGCACCACGTGGCAAAAAACCACTTGAAGACAAAAATGTTACTTCCGATGGGCACAATCCATCATGTGGCGATGAACTCCGCATGGAACTCAAAGTTGACAACAAAAACAACATTGCTGATGTGCATGTAAATTGCAAAGGTTGTGCTATATCAGTCGCCTCTGGTTCAATGCTTGCCGAATTTATCAAAGGTAAATCACTTGAAGAAGTAAAAGCGATTTCGGAACAAATCAAAAAAATGCTCAAAGGCGAAGAATCGACTATCACTGAAGATATTGGCGACCTTGATTCTCTCAAAGGGGTCAGACAATTTCCTGTACGTATCAAATGTGCCTTACTTGCTTGGGTCACTCTTATCGAAGGTGTTGACAAATTTGAAGGTAACGGCACAGATAGTTCATCAACAACTTCAACAGAATAAAAGTAGGATAAAAATATGGCATTCCCAACAAAAGAAGAAGTTATCACAGCTCTCAAACCTGTACAAGATCCAGAAATCCGAATCGGTATTGTTGACCTTGGCTTAATTTATGATGTTATGCTTGAAGAAGAAATCGGAAAAGTCACCGTTAAGATGACTCTCACTACTCCATCCTGCCCGTACGGCGAAATGCTTGTTTCGATGACCCACCGAGCCTGTGAAGAAATTTCTGATGAAGTGAAAGATGTCGAAATCAAACTTGTCTGGGAACCAACATGGAATCCTGAAGAGATGTGTTCAGACTCCGCCAAAGATATCCTCGGCATCTGGTAAAACATTCCTACTTGTCATTCCTGCGTGGGCAGGAAGCTGCATTCACATTTGAAGTGCAACAGTAGGTCAGAACCCCTGTGGTTCTGACTTTTTAATTGCCCTCTATCTTACGACAGAATTACAACACTACCCTCAATACTAATTATAAATTTTATGATAGTCAGCTCTTCAGATACTTGGCTTTTTCTTTATATACATTATTTATAATATTTAAAATTCAATACTGACCTTACCCAAACTGGGTCAAGCGCCTCAACCTGATCGGTTGCCCCCAAAAAGCCATTGTTGCCTACAGGCGAATGAATTATCTGTCCAGCACCTTCATTAAAATCCAGATAGACAACTAAACCATTCTCATCTCCTTTTAATGACTGCTGATAAGACCCTGCAATCTCTTCAGGTGTTCTCACCACATTCCACACTCGTACCTCATCAATCATTCCGTCAAAATACGATTCATTGGTCAAAGCTCTTCGACCAATAGAAAGTGGCATCAGATTTTCACACAAAGTCCTTGACGACAAGGTCAAAGATGTCACGATTTCTCCATCGATATAAAACTTGAGTAACCCGTCATTGTACGTAACAGCAACATGATGCCAAGACAGATAGTCAGGTCTGGAACCCGCTCTATGTATCGTTCCCATAGCAGCATCATCAGAACACAAGGTTGTCCCAAGCCTTGAATCAACAAAAAGAGCGTATTGATAATAAGGACTGGTAAATTGTGTACTTCGATCAATGATCCGATTGGCGTTAAATGATCTATTTTGTAGCATCCACGCCTCAAGAGTAAAATACTCTCCAAGATTAAGTGCAGGAAAGTAAGGAACCGTCGCACATTGACTTCCATCAAATGCGAGAGCATAGCTGATTGGTATAAAGTTTGCCTTTAAATATGTCGTCGAATAAACCCCATCAACATCATGAATCTCTATAAAATAGAAATAATCTAACGTATCGAATAACATACTTTCTTCAAAGACAGTATCAGAGATATTATAGAATGTCGCAACTTGTATATCATCACCAGAACGAATTGAATCCAATGAACGATACACCCTACTTTCAGAAAAATCTATAATACTTGGTTGGTACCATTCTATATGTATAATCGATGTATCTCGGTATGTATTCACAAATCCGATTTCAGGTGGAACTCCGTTGAGGGTCGTAAAAGTTTGGCTATTACTGACAGAATAAAGACCAAAATTATCAGTCATTTTAATCCTAAAGGCATAAGAAGATAATTCAGTCAATCCATATATAGTAGCTGTTGTATCAGATGCATTTAAGATATTAAAACTATGAACAAACTGAGGATTTGATGTATCAGATGCAAACTCAATCGAGTATTTATTAAAATCATTTTCATTAGATTGATTCCACACCAAGTAGACAGAGCTATCGGTATAACTAACAATTGGTTGCAGCACACTCGCATTTGGAATCCCAACAACAGAATCAATAACATAACCAACAGTAGCTGAGCTATACTCTTTTTCGTTTACTCCAAGCCCAACTGCTTTTAATTGTTGCACGCTCCCATGGGGATAGATGTGAGATGCCCAATTGAATTCATACGGCTCACTGAAATCCTGACCTATTTCGGTAGTACCATTAAATAATTTTACGTATGTATAACTATTGTCAGCATCAATTTCTACAACTACATTGACATATTCATAGACATGACTGTTGCTCACTGGAGATGTAATAGTCACGGTATGCGAAGGCAAAAACTCGGCAAAAAATGATGTCGTCGAACTCAGCATGCCAACATCAACAAGCTCTATCAGGTAATAATAGTTCACAGAATCACCAGAAAGTGTATCACTAAAATGAGTATCCTGTATTGAACTGATTGTTTTGAGAAGTTGGTCATCTTGAGAAAGAAAAGTATCATCAGAACGGTACACACGATACATATTAAAATCTAACATTTCAGGCTGGAGCCAAGTAATTTCAACAATTGAAGTATCCCGAAATGCTTGGGCAATACGAATCAATGGAGGACGTTTGTTTTTTGTTGTGATAGTCGCTTCATTGCTAACTGATTTTAGATCATAGATATCCTCAATAACAACTCTAAAGATATAATCAGAATTTTCAGCAAACCCTTTAATTGTCAGAGTTGTATCATACAATCTTGAAACGATTATCTGATTTTCAAACTGAGGGTTAGTATTATTTTCACCATACTGTATAAAATATTTGGAAAAATCATTTCCTATTGCTTGTGACCAAACTAAGATGACAGATGAATCTGTATAATTTTCTATCGGATACACATTCAGACTATTTGGAATTCCAATAGTGGAATCTATAATACAATCAATCTGCTCGGAGTTTATATACCTGTCAGCACCGACATAGCCTCTCGCCCACAAACTGACTGTCGTATTATTAGGATATTCAAATGCATTCCAAACAATCTCAAATGGAGGCTTTTCATCCTGACCAATCAAAGTACTGTTGGCAAACAATTGAACCATTTCGTAATTTTCTGGATTTTCTACTTCAATTTCTACTAAAACTCTTTCAAAAACTACTTGATTACCTGCTGGTGAATTTATTTTGGCATATTGAAACATATCAGCAGTAATATATATTCGTTTTCGAGAATCCTCACAACCAGCAAGCACTAACAAAATCATCATAATAAAACATATTGAGAATATCGAAATTAATTTAAGCTTTGATAAAAAGTTGATACAAATCCCCTTCCTGTATACAGGACGTAATAATTAATTTGAATATAGGTATCTTCATCCCATATGTAAAGTCTTCTCATAAAAAAAAGGAACAGGCAAGCCTGTTCCCTACAAATTTAAAAATAGTACATACTTCGACAAGCTCAGTATGACTTAATATAAGCCTACATCAAGGTATAGCCACCATCGACAATAATCGTTTGACCTGTCACCCATGTTGCTTTTGGACCCGCCAAGAAACAAACAACATCGCCAACTTCTTTAGCTGTTCCCATACGTTTGAACGGAGTTCGTTTTACAACTTCCTGTACCATCATTTCATAATTCGGAAATGATTTCATCGCATTGGTATCAATAAATCCACCCGAGACACAGTTGACCGTAATTTTTCGTTCGGCAAGTTCTACAGCCATATATTTAACCATATTTTCAATCGCAGCTTTTGAAACACCAATCGATGCATAACCAGGAATATATCTGATAGAACCCAATGACGACAATGTAATAATCCGAGAATGGTCGGGCATAATATCAGAGGCCAATTGAACAGAATTCAAAAAGGCTCTGGCGTTAGTATGCATAGACAAATCCCAAGACTTATCATCAATTTCAAGCATATTGGTAAATAGACCTAAAGCAGCATTGGAAATTAAAATATCAAGTTTCCCAAAACGTTCTTTGATACCTTCAAAAATCGCTGGAATTTGATCATGGTTTCCCATATTTGCCCGATGGGCATAAGCCTCCACCCCATAAGATTCAATCTCTTTTACCGTTTCATTTGCGGTTGAACGTGAACGAAAATAGTTGACTACTACATGAGCACCTTTTTCAGCAAGCCCCAAAGCAATCGCTTTCCCGATTCCTTTTGTACCGCCTGAAACAAATGCTACTTTTCCTTTGAGTTCCTTCTCCATAACGCCTCTATCTTCTTTCTATATTACATTACTGCCTGATTGTGATTCTATATCTTCAGCAATTTCTTCTAATTTAATATTGTAAAATGTAGTATCAAATATATTCGTATATTTATCAACAATAATTTCAGTAAATTTTTTCATATCTATTTTCTTATTTGTCACTTTAGAAAGCGACGACATCACATCCGATGTCAGCCCACACGGATTAATCTGTCTAAAATCCGACAAATCCGTATTCAGATTTATCGCAACCCCATGAAATGTAATCCAATGCTTGACCGCAACACCGAGTGATGCAAGCTTTTTATCACCAACCCAAACACCAGTATTGGTAACATCTTTACGAGCTTCAACGCCATACTCTTTAAATGCTTCAATTATTCCATCCTGCAATTTATCTACATACAGATGCATATCTTTTTTTCGTCTGGTTAAATTACAGATAAAATATACGACCAACTGCCCAGGACCATGATAGGTCACATCACCACCACGCTCAATTGAAATCGGCTTCAGCTTTGTATTTCTAAAATTTTCTTGGTGTCCATCTTTGCCAATAGTCAGCACTGGCGGATGCTCAACCGTGATAATAGTATCACGTGCCATACCATCTTTGCGAAGTTTGACCAATTTTCGTTGCCAGTCAAGAACCCGTTGATAGTCAACCTTGCCTAATTCAAGCAACCAACCGTTATGTTTTTTCTCACCCGAACTCATCTGATTACACTACCGTAATTGCATCAATAATTTTTTCACATCAGCAAGATACTCATGCACCCGATGCAAAAATTGAACTGCAGTAGATCCATCAATCAATCGATGATCAAAAGACAATCCAAATGTTGAGATATTTCGAATAACAATTTCATCATTCACAACCCATGGCTTTTTCGCAATAGAGTGAATTCCTAAAATTGCTACTTGAGGTTGATTTATAATTGGTGTAGATGCGGATGATCCATACATTCCAGCATTGGTAATTGAGAATGTACCACCTGAAACATCATCGGGTAAAAGTTGATTATTGCGAGCTTTAAGACCTAATTGATTTATTTCAACAGCAAGTTCAACGATTGTTTTTTTATCAGCATCTTTAATGACTGGAACAATAAGTCCTTCATCAAGAGCGACTGCGATTCCAATATTATAATAATTTTTTAAGATAATTTCTTTTTCTGTCATTGAAGCATTCATCTTTGGGAATTCTTTTAAAGCGGTACATACGGCTTTAACTATAAATGGCATATAGGTAATATTGGCACCATAGTTTTGCTTAAATGAAGATTTTATTTCATTGCGATATTCGACTAATTCTGTTAAGTCTAATTCCTGAAATGTGGTCACATGAACAGAAGTCTGCATAGACTTTACCATATGATCTGAAATAAGTTTACGCATCCCAGCTACTGGCTTACGTGTTTCACGTAAATTTATAGGCAAAGGTTCAAATTTTGGAATCTCAACTTTGATAAGCGGTTCTACTGGAGCTGTCGTTGTAGATTGTTGGGGAGATGTCGAAACAGAAGTTTCTTGCATAGGAGCTGGAGGAGTCGGTATAGGACCAAGAGTGTATCCCGCAGATGTCGAACGTTCTTCAACAGTACGAAGCACATCAGCAACAGTCACTCTTCCCTCTTTCCCAGTTGGAACAATAGAGGAAAATTCGATTCCGTATTCACGAATCATCATTCGAACTTTAGGTGACATTTTTCCTTTACCAGCATCGGCAGTCGCATTCACAGAAGTAGAAAGTGTAGATGATACAGGAGTCGGAGCAGTTGCAGGAGCCTTTGATGCGGATGCGGCAGCAGGTGTTGATTCTTTCTGAGGTGCTGACACTGAATCGCCAGAGCCATCATCAATAACGGCAATACGAGTTCCGACAGGGACAACATCGCCCTCTTTTACATACAAATGAGTAATAATACCTGCGACTTCGGCAGGAATTTCAATATTCACTTTATCAGTCATCAATTCAACAAGCGGTTGATTTAAGACTACTTTATCACCAACTTTAATTTTCCATTCTAAAATCGTGCCTTCTAAGACCGACTCGCCCATTTGAGGTACTAATACGTCTAAAGCCATTTTATTTATTCCTTTTACAAACAATCAATTTTTTAAAATAATATGAAATCTATACTAATAACCTATTCAGTTCAATAGCTTTACCAGTTTAAACATAGGCAATATATATACATTTTTACCTGTTGAGTCAACACATTTTGGTGTGAAAAAACTACAAAGATTTAGCCAACCGCAAGCATTTTTTGAAGTGCCGTAAGTGCATCGCTCTTAGTCGGTTCTGTAACTCGTATTGGCTTAATATCGGCAAGATTTTCCAATGTATAAGCGAGGTCATTGAGAGTTGTACGATACATGTTGGCACAAACCGCACAAGTTTCACCAGAAAGCTCAACAATCTGCTTTTTGTTAAATGTCTTCGACATTCGATTGACCAAATTCAGTTCGGTTCCAATTGCGATAGTTGTACCATCTGGAGCATTTTCACAGAAATCTACGATAAACTTTGTCGAACCAGCAGCATCAGCAAGCTTGACTACATCATGCGGGCATTCAGGATGAACAACGACTTTCCCCTCTGGATAATCCTTACGGAACTGAACAACATGCTCAGGCTTAAAATTGGTATGTACATGGCAATGCCCTTTCCAAAGAATCACTTTTGATTTTGCTATCTGATCTTCGGTAAGACCGCCACGTTCTTGTGAGAAATCCCATATAACCATCTCTTCTGGTTTGATACCAAAATTAATTCCAGTATTAAAACCAAGATGTTCATCAGGAAAGAAAAACAATTTTTCTTTATTTTTAAATCCATACTCATAAGCTCCAGAGGCATTTGATGAAGTACAAATCAAACCACCATGCTTCCCCGTAAATGCTTTCAGACCTGCGGCAGTATTCATATATGAAATCGGCATAATTTTATCATCGCCACCAAACTGCTCTAAATACTCCCACGCTTCAAGCACATCCGCCATCTCAGCCATATCCGCCATCGGACAACCAGCCAGTGGATTCGGCAGAAAGACCGTCTTGGAATCATCGGTTAAAATATCAGCAGACTCCGCCATGAAATGCACTCCGCAAAAAACGATATACTCAACTTCTTTTTGTTCCGCAGCAATTTTTGACAGTCCATACGAATCACCAACATGGTCACCATGTGCAACAATTTCCATACGTTGGTAATGATGTGCAAGTATGGACAACTTAGAACCAAGTTTTTCTCGCATCGCATTAATGCGTTTGATTAAT
This sequence comes from Candidatus Zixiibacteriota bacterium, assembly GCA_024280215.1. Taxonomy (GTDB): domain Bacteria; phylum Zixibacteria; class MSB-5A5; order GN15; family FEB-12; genus QQUK01. The sequence continues at coordinate 31,429 of JAJRQO010000032.1, read as the reverse complement.
TCTTCGTTGGTCGCTTCACGATATTCTTGTGGGAGTGAAAAATACATTTCAAATTTCTTTCTAACTTACCGAACTATTTCTTTTTTGCCCAGCTATCTTTTAATGTAACCGAACGATTAAATACAATTTTATCTTTTGATGAATACTTACTATCTAAACAAAAATATCCATGACGCAAGAACTGACAATTTTGACCGACTTGTAAATCTTTCAGCGATGGCTCGATTTTACATCCCGTTAATATCTCTAATGAATTTATATTAATATGTTCAAGAAAATCATCATCTTCATCAGGTGATTCTTTTGCAAACAAATTATTATACAAGCGTACCTCCGCATCAACAGCATCATGAGTCGAAACCCAATGAAGCGTCCCACGAACTTTCCGACCGTCAGGCGTTGAACCACCTCTTGACTCAGGGTCGTAGGTACAACGAAGCTCTACTATATTTCCTTCATCATCTTTAATAGCTTCATCACAAGTGATATAGTAGGTATGCTTCAAACGAACTTCCTTACCAATAGCAAGTCGGAAATATTTCCGATTAGGTGCAACTTCTACAAAATCATCTTGCTCAATATAAATCTCTTTTGAAAAATACACTTTTCTATCACCAGCAGTGTCATCTCCTGGATTATTAATAGCATCAAACTCTTCAATTTTATCATCGGGGTAATTTGTAATGACAACTTTAAGAGGTTTAATAACTGCCATCCGCCTATCAGCAGTTTCATTTAGTTCGTCACGAAGACAATGTTCAAGCAGTGCTATATCGGCAACAGTATCTCTTTTTTTGGAGACACCTAATTTCGCAATAAAAGTCCGAACCGCTTTAGCGGTATAGCCTCGACGACGCACCCCAGAGAGTGTCGGCATACGAGGGTCGTCCCAATCATCAACAATATTATTTTCTACAAGCTGACGAAGTTTCCGTTTACTTGTAATCGTATAACTAATATTCAAACGGGCAAATTCAGACTGCTGAGGATGATGCACTTCCAGTTGGTCCAAAAACCAATCATACAATGGACGGTGGTCTTCAAACGATAAATCACAAAGAGAATGCGTAATTTTTTCAATCGAATCAGACTGCCCATGAGCCCAATCATAGGTCGGATAGATACACCACTTATCACCAGTACGATGATGCGTCGCCCGCATGATTCGATACATAACTGGGTCACGCATATTCATATTTCCCGATGCCATATCAATTTTAGCACGAAGCGTCTTGGCGCCATCATCAAACTCACCATTTTTCATCTTTTCAAACAGTTCAAGATTTTCTTCAATCGAACGATTTCGATGCGGAGATTCTTTGCCTGCCTCAGTCAGCGTCCCACGATACTCTCGCATATCTTCCGCCGAAAGGTCATCAACAAATGCGACACCTTTTTTAATAAGCACAACAGCAAACTCATAGAGCTTGTCAAAATAATCGGAGGCATGAAAAAGTCTGTCACCCCAATCAAAGCCAAGCCATTTTATGTCCCGCATGATAGCATCGGCGTACTTGGTATCTTCTTTAGTTGGATTGGTATCATCAAAACGAAGATTAGTCACACCGCCATACTCTTCAGCAATACCAAATGAAATACAGATTGCCTTAGCATGACCAATATGCAAATATCCATTTGGTTCAGGAGGAAAACGAGTATGAACGATATTATTAAATCGACCAGATTTATTATGTTGGTCGATTATCGTACGTATAAAATCTTTAGTTTCTACTTTGGAACCATTATCGGAATCTGTATGCGGTTCATTTATTTTATCATTTTCAGATGACATTTTTTAACACTTTCTTTTAAATCTTTATCAATTGGGTCTTATTGATAAAGCCTCTATTATGGAACATACTTCTACTCCGCTCAGTACGACAGATTATAAGACATTGCCTTTCAAGTCACCCTGAGCGGAGTCGAAGGGTCTTGAAAGACATATTATTGGGCTTAAATGTAATATAAACGAAAAATTATTCAAGATAAATATCCCGCTACGACGACTTTATCAGATTTATAATCTCCTCAAAGTTCCCCATACCTCGCTCAGCATATATTATTTTACCATCCTTGTCACTTGCGTAGACAGTCCGTAAGACACCTTTTCCTTCAGGTTTCTGAGCTAAAAATTTTGCTATCATTTTCTCATCGGGGTCTGACAAAAGCGGAAAGTTAAACCCTTTTTTTGTACAATAATTCTGATGGGATTGTGTCGAGGCAAAATTCACCCCAAAAATTTTTGTGTCTAATTTTTCAAACACAGTTCGGCACTCTTCCAGAGCGGCAAGTTGTTTGTTTCAACCGGGAGTACTGTTTTTTGGGTAAAACACAAAAACAGCAAATTGCCCAAGTAAATCCTTAGCTGAGACTTTTCCACCACTTGACGACTCCATACAAAAGTCTGGTACTTTATTTCCAATTTTAAGCATACAATAATCCTTTTTTTCAAACAATCAAATAACAACTACTATACGATTCAACTCTTGAGATTCGCAAGTTCATTATATAATTTTTCGTTATCAGGAAGTAAATTATAATCAAGCTCTTCTATAAACTGAATAACACCATTTTTATCTATAAGAAAAACAGTCCGTTCAGCGTAACCTCTCTCATTTAAAATCCCGTATTTTAAAGCAACTTCTCCATGAGGGAAATAATCAGACATCAATGGAAATTTTAAACCACCGAGTGATTTTGCCCATGCAGTATGACAGGCAATCGAATCTACCGAAATAGCAAAAACCTGACAATCAAAGTCATTAAATTTTTCAATATAGTCATTATAGAGTGGAATCTGATTTGAACAATTTGGCGTGAAATCCCCCGGATAAAATGCAAGGACGACATTCATACGTCCTTGATACCAACTCAAGTTAAGCTCTCCCTCATTATGAGTTTCGAGAGTAAAATCTGGAGCCTTATCACCAACTTTGAGTTTTCTTAATCTATTTTGTATTTCTGCCACGGACTACTTCTCTTCTTTATATTCTATAAATCTTGATTTCGGAGCAGAACATAAAGGACACATGTCAGGTGCATCATCGTCATCATGTACATACCCACAAATCTCACAAACCCATTGCATACCAACCTCCTGTACTATTTTAAAGTAATACTAATGCTCCATATGAGAATCATTGTCATAACTAAACCAATGATGGTTCCCAGAGATTGCTTCTCTCTCGGCAATCAGCATATCATAATGATCATGTTCTTCTTGAGCCAGTTTGGCAAAATCTTCCTTGAAGCGAGGGTCGGTAATAAGATTTTCCTCATCTTGATAATACTTGGTCGCAGCAACTTCGGCATCAATAGCTAAGTTGATTAAATCAACTTCTGTACTTTTACCAATTTCCTGACCTTTTTTAATAATTTCTGACAAGGAATCAATACCAACTTCAGGCAATTCACCTAATTCTTCAGAAACATACTTTTTGTATAAATCTATAAGAATTACTTTATGACGTGATTCATCATCACACAATTTTTGTAAAATCTTTTTCGCTTGAACATCATCTGACTTTTCTGCTAACAATTGATAAAAGTTAAAACGGTCTTCTTCACCTTTGATGGCTCTTTTTAAAATTTTAGAAATTTCTTCTTTTGTATGTTCCATTATTTGCCCTATTTCAAGATTGTTTTTTTATAATATATTCAGCGGCTTTTTTCATTCTTTCTACAACTACATCCTGTCCTAAGACTAATAATAAATCATATAATCCAGGACCATTCGGAATTCCTGAGACCGCCAACCTGGTTGGATGAATCAGTTTTCCTTTCTTTAGTTCTTTCTCGACAGCAAGCTCTGAAAGAGCCTTTTCGATAGTTTCTTTTGAATATGAATCTATTTTCTCAAGTCGCTCAGCAAACTGTGTCAGAATTTCAACCGCTTCAGGTGTAAAATTCTTTTCATCAGCCTGTGCATCGTAGACATAATCAAACTCAAAGAAATACTTACTCAACTCAACAAAGTCAGAAATCCTACGAACTCTTGTTTTTAAGATAGAGACAACCGACCGCAAATACTCCCAACGAGTTTCAAGCCAATATTTTGTCGTGTAGCCAGCATCAACCAAAAGAGGTGCCACCATTGCTGCTAAATCATGGTCTGACATTAAACCAATATGTTCTTTATTAAATGCTTCCAACTTTTCTTCATTGAAAATAGAATTTGACGCATTGAAATTATCGGGATTAAATATCTCTATCAATTCTTTAACAGTATAAATTTCTCTATCAGTTTTTGGCGACCAGCCTAAGAGAGATAAAAAGTTAAACATCGCCTCTGGTAGAATACCTTCTTCTTTATACTGAGCGACATCTTTGTCCCCAAGACGTTTTGAGACTTTCTTTTTATCTGGTCTAAGCAACAATGGAACATGCCCAAATGTTGGAAGCGAAAAACCTAAAGCCTCATAAATATGAATTTGTTTAAAGGTATTGGTAATATGGTCATTCCCACGCAAAACATGTGTAATCCTCATATCATTATCATCAACAACTACCGCCAAATTATAGGTCGCTGTACCATCCGAGCGAGCAATAATAAAGTCTTCAATCTCTCGGTTGTCACGTTTCAAATCAGATGATACGATATCATTAAATGTCGTCTGTCCGTCAGGGATTTGAATACGAATAGCAAACTGTTCCTCGTCTGCAATCTTCTTATCAATCTCTTCCTGTGTCAGCTTCAAACAACGACGGTTATACCGAAGCGGTCCTTTGTTTGCCATCGCCTCTTCACGGTCAGCAGTAAGCAATTCAGGTGAACAGAAACATCGATACCCTTTACCCGAGTCCAATATCTTTTGAGCAAAACCTTTGTATAGTTCAATCCGCTCTGACTGATAAACAATTTCTTCATCCGATTCGATACCTAACCATTTTAAAGCTGAAATTATCGGTTCAATTAGCGAGTCATCCGAACGAGCCTTATCAGTGTTTTCAATCCGAATCAAAAATTGCCCGCCCGTATGTCTGGCATATAAAAAGTTTGCGATTGCCATTCGTGCCGTACCTACATGAAGGTATCCTGAAGGCGATGGAGCTATACGTACTCTGACTGGTTTATCTGTCATTTCTACTTGTTCTTCTTTCTTAGGTGATGATTCTCGCATAATATCTTGCTCTATTATTACTTCTGATTTTTCAATTATTGGAGGTGGTGGCGGCGGTGCATCGGCATGCCGTACTTTTCGTTTTATCTCTTTTACAACTTTCTCATCATTCGTTACGGATGCAAATTGAAAATGCGGATTTTGTTGTTGAGTTTTTTCAGGTAAAGCATCGACGAGAGCTAAATTAACAGTCACCCCACCAATTAAATTTGAAAATAAATTATATATTAAAATTACGATAAGTTCAATAAACGTCAATAAAAAGGCAAAGGTAAATGAGAGTATAAAAGGAGTTGCAATTAAGACCACATCTAACGAATTGCCAATATCAAGATTGGTTCCCTCAAGCTGAAATAGCGTGACGACTAAAACAGAAAAAATACCCGCAAATGGTGCCAACAATATTCCTAATATAAATCCAGATATCAAATTTACAAAAAAGGATATTTTCAAAAACGACCATATCGGAATTGACTTGAGTTCATATTTCATTTATCTCTATACCTATCTTTCAGAAATTCGCATAACTACATGCGAAAGATACAGATAAGTAGACAGAATTCAAGTCTTTTTACAACACTTTTTTTAATTTTTCAGGATAAACCGAGCATCAACCGCTTTACAATTATCCTTTTTCGGAGAGACAATGAATGGGTTGATATCAATCTCAATAAACTCTTCAAAATCCTTCACAAGCTGTGAAACTCGCAAAATTGTCTCTTGTAAAGTCTTCAGATCAACTGCCTCTGAACCTCTAAATCCAGTCAAAAGAGGATACGACTTCAATGATTGAATCATATCTTTTGCCTGTACATCAGTCAATGGATGGATTTTAAATGAGACATCTTTCATAATCTCAACATAAATCCCCCCAAGACCAAACATTACCAATGGTCCAAACGACGAATCTATTGTCATACCGATTACTGTTTCGATACCACCTTTAATCATTTCCTGAATCGAAACTGAAAATTCTTTATTCGGATAATGCTTCGCAATTTTTTTCTTTAAATTATTAAACTCTTTTTTACTTCGTCATCAGTACGAAGATCAACTTTCACTGCACCAAACTCTGTCTTATGTAATATCTGTGGCGTGTTGATTTTCATTACAACGGGATAACCGAGTTTACTTGAAATCGTTGCCGCTTCACTTGCGGTCGACGCATACTGATAGCCTACCGATTGAATCCCATATGCCTGTAATATTTCAATAGCATCATCACCAACTATTGCGTCAAGTTTGTCCGCTTGTGCTTTTCCAACTATTGTTTTTACTTTTTGTGTATCTACTTTGAAGTTTTTAATCTTCCCTCTTGGGCTTTTTAACCAATTATTATATGTCGAAATTGTTGCCAATGTTTTAGCAATTGCTTCAGGAAAAATATAGACAGGGATACTATGTTCTTTTAAATACTTTATTCCCTCAGAACCAAACCCTGCCCCCATAAAACAAGCAAGGATTGTTTTCTTAGTATCTTTGACCGCTTCATAAATATTTTTAGCAACTTCAAGTTGATCGATAGTCACAGGAGGAACAAAAATTGGAATAATTGTATCATACCGTTTATCTTTTAAAACCGCTTCCAAAGTCAGTTTAAATTCCTTAGCACCAGCACCAGCTACCATATCCATCGGATTGGAAAATGATGCTTCTGCTGAAATAAACTTCTTCAACGTCTTCACCGTCGATGGAGAAAACGATGGCATCTCCATACCATTATTGATAAGTGCATCAGTCGCTAAAATACCAGGACCACCTGCATTTGTCACGACACAAACTTTATTCCCCTTTGGAACAGGTTGATTGGCAAGTGCTGAAGCAACATCAAAAAGTTCTTCAACGGTATCAACACGCATGACACCAGTCTGCTCAAAAAGTGCATCTACGCCAACATCCAAACCAGCCAAAGCCCCCGTGTGCGATGATGCCGCTTTGGCACCAAGTGAAGTACGACCAGACTTGACTACTACCATCGGTTTTTTTAGAGAAATGCTACGAGCAATCTGAGTAAATTTTTGTGGGTTACCAAAGTTTTCCAGATACATTAATATTATATCAGTATTCGGATCATTTTCAAAATATTCTAAAATATCATTTGATGAAATATCTGCTTTGTTACCAATCGATGCAACCACCGAGAAACCTATACCGAGTTCTTTAGCAGTATTCATAATCGCTTCCCCCATAGCACCCGACTGAGTGATAAACCCGATTCGACCTTGACGTGGGTATGTCTTTCCGAATGTTGCATTCAGATTTACTTTCGGGTCTGTGTTTACAATACCAAAACAGTTTGGACCTATCATGTGCATCCCATACTCATGGACAATTTTAAGAACTTCCTGTTCCCGCTTTTCTCCCTCTTTTCCTGTTTCAGAAAAGCCAGCGGTAATCACAACAATTCCTTTAACACCTTTTTCACCACATTGACGAACAACTCCAGCAACATGTTCTTTAGGGACAATTATTATTGCCAGGTCGACTGAATCAGGAACATCTAAAATTGTTGAGTACGCTTTAATCGAATGTATTACCTGTGCATTTGGATTAACAGGGAAAACTTTGCCGTTAAATTCAGCAAGTAAAATATTATGAAGTGTCTCACGACCAATTGAACCTTTACGTCCTGTAGCACCAATTACTGCAACAGACTTAGGCTTAAAAATTGCGTCTAATTTATGTTTCATCTCTTTTTCTAACTTTCAAAAGCTGCACCCACAACAAAGACAATACAACTCTATTATTTATATTTTTATCTCTATACGAGCTTCATCACTCATTGGATGGCAATCAATCATTTTAACAGAAATTGTCAAGCGAAACTTTGAACAAAAAAAGACCGCTTGTTCACACAAACGGTCTTAGAATTATAGAAAAGTAAATTCTATTTTTTCTTCTTAGAACTCTTTTTAGCAGATTTTTCATGAATAGCTACATGAGCCGCCGCTAAACGAGCAATAGGTACTCTAAACGGAGAACAAGAAACATATTCTAAACCAATTTTATGACAATAATGAATTGATTCAGGATCACCACCATGCTCACCACAAATACCTAATTTAATTTTAGGCTTCACGGAACGACCTTTTTCAACAGCCATCTCAATAAGTTGACCTACACCAGATTGATCAATCGAGACAAACGGATCATGTGGTAAAATTCCGTTATCAATATAGTAACTCAAGAATTTTCCAGCATCATCACGGGAAAAGCCCATTGCCATTTGTGTTAAATCGTTTGTTCCAAATGAGAAGAAATCAGCTTCTTCAGCAATTTCATTTGCTGTTAATGCTGCCCGAGGGATTTCTATCATAGTACCAACTAAATATTTCAAATCTTTAGTTTTAGATTTTCCAATAATCTCATTCGCAATACGAGTGACAACAGCTTTTTGATTTTTGAATTCATTTACATGACCTACAAGTGGAATCATAATCTCGGGATAGACTTCAGTACCACCTTTGGCAACTTGACATGCCGACCAGATTATTGCTCTTGTTTGCATTTCAGTAATTTCTGGAAATACAATCCCTAAACGACATCCACGATGACCAAGCATTGGATTCAACTCATTTAATTCATCAATACGAATCAATGTCTTTTTGAGTTTTTCTTCATCTTCTTCAAATGTATCAGACTTATAATCCAATTCAGCAAGCTTTTGTGTGACGACTTCTTTGTCAGGTAAGAATTCATGCAGTGGAGGATCTAAAGTCCTGATAGTCACTGGTAAACCATTCAAGGCTTCAAAAATCGCTTTGAAATCTTTTTTCTGGAAAGCCAATAATTTATCTAAAGCTAACTGACGCTCTTCTGGAGTATCAGCCAAAATCATATCTTGTACAATAGGAATTCTGTCATCAGCAAAGAACATATGCTCTGTACGGCAGAGTCCAATTCCCTCAGCTCCAAACTTGACCGCCTTGGCAGCATCTTTTGGAGTGTCGGCGTTGGTCCTAATTTTTAATGTTCGGTAGCTATCAGCCCATTCCATAAACTCATTAAATTCACCAGAAAGTTCAGGTTCAATCGTGGCAACTTCCCCTAAAATAATTCTTCCAGTAGAACCATCTAAAGTGATAATTTCACCTTCTTTGATAATCAGTTTACCAATCTGGAACTGTTTCTTTTTAGCATTCACACGGACAGCTTCGGCACCAGAGACACAACACTTTCCCATACCACGAGCAACAACAGCAGCGTGAGAGGTCATACCACCACGAGCAGTCAAAATACCAACAGCGGCATTCATACCTTCAATATCGTCTGGGTTAGTTTCATCACGAACCAAAATAACTTTTTCTTTAGCACCAAACTTGACAACATCTTCAGCAGTAAAATAAACTTTACCAGAAGCAGCTCCTGGTGATGCTGGAAGACCTTTAGCAATTTTTTCAATCTTCGCTTTTGGATCCAAAGAAGGGTGTAACATATGATTGAGTTGGTTTGGCTCAATGCGTAAAATTGCTTCTTCTTTTGTTATCAGTTTTTCTTTTACCATATCAACCGCTATTTTTACAGCAGCCTGAACTGTTCGTTTACCATCTCTGGTCTGAAGCATGAACAGTTCATTATCCTGAACAGTAAATTCAAAATCCTGAATATCACGATAATGCTTTTCAAGCTTGGTTGTTATCTCTTGTAACTCTTTAAAAATCTTTGGCATATCATTTTTTAGCTGTTTAATCGGTTGTGGGGTACGAACACCAGCAACAACATCTTCCCCCTGAGCGTTCACTAAATACTCACCAAAGAATTCTTTGACACCAGTTGACGGATTCCTAGTGAAACCAACACCTGTACCAGAGGTATTACCCATATTACCAAAAACCATAGCTTGGATATTTACTGCTGTTCCAATATCTGATGGGATGTCGTTCATGCGACGATACGAAATCGCCCGAGGAGTATTCCAACTACGGAAGACAGCATCTCGAGACATACGAAGCTGTACATATGGGTCATCTGGAAATGGTTCACCAGACTTACGTTTGATTATTGATTTAAATTTCTTAACAATATCTTTGAGATCATTTACTTGAAGCGAACTATCTTGTTTGACTCTTCGTTCAGTCTTCTTTTTAGCGATAACATTTTCAAAAAGTTCTCTGTCAATTGAAAGAACAACATTGCCAAACATAGAAATAAATCGTCTATAGTTATCTAATGCAAATCTCATATTGCCAGAATTGTTTCCAAGAGCTTCAACAGTTTCATCGTTGAGCCCAAGATTTAAAATAGTGTCCATCATGCCAGGCATAGAAAACTTAGAGCCAGAACGCACTGAAACTAATAGTGGGTCTGCTGAATCACCAAATTTTTTCCCTGTAGATTTTTCAATCTTATGAACATATTTCTCAAGTTCAGCATCAATTGGTTTTGGTACTTCAAGAGCATTTTCATAATACAGACGACAGATGTCAGTTGTAATTGTAAACCCAGGAGGTACTGGTACACCAGTTGAACACATTTCGGCTAAATTAGCACCTTTACCACCTAATAAATCGCGCATATCAACGCGACCTTCGGCTTTACCGTCGCCAAAATAGTAATGACTTTTTTTTGGTAAGGAATCTTTTTTACTCATAGAATCAGATTTTGCCTTAGTTGTAATTGTTTTCTTCGAGGATGTTTTCTTGGCTGCCGGAGCTTTCTTTTTCGGAGTAGAAACGGTCTTTTTCAGAGACTTTGCAACAGTCTTTTTCTTTGTTTTTGTTGCTGTTTTTTTCTTTTTTGTATCAGCTACTTTCTTGGCAGACATTCTAAACTCCCTTATATCATAGTTTTTTTGAATGTATCTAAAATCAACAATAAAAGCAACTTAAATACGCAAGAAAATAGCTAATTTAAGCAATATTAGAGGTTTAGAAGCTTACTTTTTTGACAAACTTCAATTTTGCAATTAAAAAAGGCGATTGTAAAAACAGAAAATTTTCACAATCGCCTTACAAACCAAAGTTGTAGTCTTACATTGTAAAGAAACGTTCGCCGTTAATAATCTTTTCCAAAATACGGAGTGTTTTTTCTACCGGTGAATGCATAATATCGGTAGTGTTGTATGTTGTACGAACAACTTCACGTGGAGCAACAAAACTCGCTTTGCCACGTCCGCCTCTCGCTTTTTTCTTATGGGTTAAGTTGTACTGTCGCTGATACTCTTTTGCTTTCTCCTTGTGCATCTGATAATAGCGACGTTGATACTCTCGCCGAGCTTCCGCAGTAGAAAGCTTCCCTTTTCTTGGGGACTCTTCTACGCTTAATTCGGCAGCTTCATTAGTACTGGCTGGAGCGGCTTGATTAGCTTTAGCCATTCCCGACCTCACTTTCCATGTGTTATAACTTGGCTACCCTTTAATCCATTTAAAACTTGTAAATCTATAAAACTTGTACTACACTTTGGTTCCACCACAAGCAACATAGGAAATCTTTGCTGTATGTCAAGTCTTTTTTTGATAATTTTAAATATTTCTTCGTATAACTTACAGCTATAAAACAAGTTAATTTTCATATGTTTTCTACTATTCCTATCCACCATGATGTCAATAGTTTACAATGTAATTAACAAATCACTCTAACTTGTTATCTGACAACTATAATCATCACTCACTTTAAGTTTTGACATACAACCTGACTTTCCTATATTTATTATACAGTCTAACTAAGAATTAGTTACAAAAAAACCCGCTCTAAATTGAGCGGGTTTTTTGTTTATATGAATTATTTTCTTATGCGTTTTTTCTCTTTAAATGGTCCATAATTTCTTTAATGATATACCCTACCACAAAAGCAACCAACAGATAAAAAACGATTGGATACATTGAACTATAATGAGGATTAGCGACATCACTCGCATTAAAGGCTTCAACACCCCATGCTTTTGTATCTTGCATACGGTTGATAAACAGCGATACACGTGCCATCACCGTATAACCAAATGAAGCTCCAAAACCGATCATCAGAATCCAAATACCAAAAGTAGCGACACCGCCAAAAACACCTTTGTGTTCTTTTGAGAAGAAGAAATAAACCAAACCAGCAATTGTACCGAGGAAAATCAGAAGTTGTGCAAACCCTGAAGTGGTAGATAAAATATTACCACCAAAGAAATTCGCCCAATCGATTTCAACCATCATAGCATAGAGCTGCTTGTTAACACGGTTCGACATTTCAAGTGGAATAGCAATACCAGTTGAAATACCGATATATAATCCCATTGGCCATCTCGAGACCCAGGAATATTTCTTTGAGAAACGAGTCCACATAAGAAGACCTAAAACAGCAGGAACCACATACCACCACTCAGATGAGTTCAACCACAGCATAAACCAGTTGCCATCTTCAAGCTTTTGGAACAAGTTCGGCACCAAAGTACCATGCCACAGAACAATGATAGTGAACCCAGCAGAGACACCTACAACGAGATGTTCAGCAAATTTATAAAATGGGTTATCTTTATACAAAAATGAAAATGTCGCAAGTGTTAAAAAGATACCGCATGTCATCCATAGAAAATCTGAAAATTCCATATTAGTTGCCTCCTTTCAGTCTGTTACGTCGTGTCATAAAGTAACCAATATTCCCTAAGATAATAAACAGGATAATCACATAATGAGCGTACAACTGAACTCTCATACCATCTTTCGCTCTACCTGGATTGTCAGCAAGTTCTTCATACTGTGCCGCTCCAAGCAATCCACCCATGATTCCAGATACCTGACCTGATCCTAAGAATGGATAATACTGTGAAACCATCACTCCAGTCAATCCTAACATAAGAGGGAAATTAAACCGTCCCTGTCCATACGAAATCCAAGCGTCGGTAATATTTCCTCCTGATAAATCAACAACACAGGCGACTTGATCGTAGTTTATAACTCCCTGCATCATCGGTAGGTCATCAAGCGGTGTCCCATAATAATCACTTGGAAAATTGAGCCTGAAGTCCTGCCCCATTCCCAAAATAATAAGAGCGTAATATGGCTTGAAACCTAAGAATGTATAGTCAACACCATTGACAATTTCACGACCTTTAAAATTATGTTCAACGCCATTATAATTATACGTTTTATCAACCTTCAATGAATCCGAAATATCTCTAATCGCCTGGTCTGCCATAGCAGGACCAAGTTGTGAAAGAGAGGTGAAAATAATTTTCACTTTTTTACGCCAGAGATGTTCCACCACAGCATAAGTCATCGGATGAAGTTCAGCTAAGTTGTTTGGATCATAATCAATAGCAATCAACACAATATCATTTTCAGGAAGTGAATCTAAAAAATTAAAAATCGATTCAACTTCTGGCTCGGTATTGATTGGGATTTCAAAATCAACAACATAAGTTGCCACACAGACGATAATGAGAAACAAGAAAACCCACCGCCTATCAAGCGTCATCATTTTATCAAATATATTTTTATGTTCAGTCATGATTTATCCTTTCCCCATATAGCCACGCTCGATACCAAGAATAACCTTCAAAGATGTTGCTACGATACCAAGACCGATACCAATTACAATCGCTCTTTGAGCTGCTAAGTTTGGAACGTTCATAAGCCAGTTAGAAAGTTCTGCTATGAGCTCAGGAAGCCCAAAAGGCATGTACGGATTAAATCGTAACATCACAATAATAGCTGAAACCAACAAGAGTGATGCCAATACATTTCTTGCTCTAAATGCTCGATATGCAGCAGAAGCAATAAAGAAAGCTAAGAGTGCAAACATAGTAGCAAGAATTGGCGTCATGACAAAATCGGCAAAGTTTGTAAACATCGTATTTCTCAAACCTTCAGATGTCATAAAAGCGACACCCCAACTGTCATCGAAATAAGCAATGCCAAGTAAAACAACAAGCGCCACACCTGAGAGTCCGAACCAAAGTCCTTTTGACTTTGCAATCGAAGCATTTATTAAACAATACAAAAACGCCATCAGGGCAATTACAAAAACGCTATACAATCCCCAGCTATCACCCACTTTAAAGGTAAAGCCAAGAACAACCATGATAAACAATCCAAAGAGCGTCACATACGAGTACACCCAATTTTCTTTTTTATGTTTTATCTTTTCAACAGAGACTTGATACAAAGACCAAATACCCAAAGCAAGGGCAAATATCCCGATAATCATTGTCCAATCAAGTAAGAATGTATACACAAACTCAGATGATTCATGAGGTATATAATATTGAATAGTCATGAATGCACCAAAGATAAATACTAATAAAAATGGTAATTGTCTTTTCATTTATACCTCCTAATTCACTACTTCAAAAAGGTTAACGAATTCAGTTCCGAAATCAAACTGTGCTAATATAACACCAATAACCGCTAACACAATAATAGCAGCCTTGGCATAATCCTGAGCTTTCAATGATCCTAAGAGAACAGGTTCCTTACCCAAGTACGCCGATGCGGCATAAAGTTCTTCACCGATAAGAGTATAATCACACGCCACAATAAAGAATGGAATCTGAGCGATTTCATCAGTGCCGGAAATCTGTATAGACCCAGCCAATGCACCCGTCTCAGCAAGAATCAAAGATTCCGCAAAGAACTTACCCATATAAATATTTGTCGCAGGAAGTTCACGAAGCATGATACCATTCACGGCAGCAACATAGGCAAACTGTGATTGAGTCACAAAGTGAACAGTGTCTTCTTTATACGCATCAGGACGACCCGCATCAAGATAGGCTGACTTAACAACTTCCTGAGCAACCGTCATAACAATCGGATCATATGTAGGAACCAATAACTCAGTTTGATACTCAGCAACCTTTTTGGCAACACGACCTAAAATTGTAAACGATGCGATTGTCGCAATATCAGCCGCCGAACCAAGTCCTAACACATACAAAATCGGACGACCCATTTCAGTCGCACGACCAATAGCATCATCAACCGCCTCAATACCACCCAATGGACGGACATACAAGTCGGCACCTTTTCTCGCTTTTTGTACAAAGAAGACAGTAAGCAGAGTAAAAAGAAGTACGGAGAAAACAACAGGGGTACGAAAGGTATTATACCATTGTCCACTTGATTGAATTGGTCCTAAGATATTTGAACTCGCTTTAGCACCATCAGCAGTAACAGCATCTACCCTATAATAAAGATTAGCAAAGTCAGGAACAAACCCCGATGATTTAAATTCTTTACTACCGATATGATCAAAAGTTGATGTGCCAGATGGCTTCTTATCAAGAAACAACCAAGCCCCACCTTCAGGATAAGACTTGCATGCTTCAGCAAGACCTTTATTTCCCTTTTTGACATACTCAGTCAAACTGTTTCGAACGTCAAAAAGTTCGCTTCGTGAAAGCTTCTCGAAAACCTTTTTCATACTGTCAGCTTGTGAACCTTCAATAATCCCATTAGTTGTCTTTCTAATTATCTTTTGAATGACTGAAATAGAATCTCGAACCAAATTGAGTTCCAACATAAGATTTGGTACCCAATGATAAATATCATACTGCAAGACGGTATTAAGTCCACCACCATCATCTGGAGATAATTCCCAGGATAAATCAATAGAATGACCATGGTCATTCGGTTTATCTACCCCAGACAAATTCCCAGGAGGAGCTGGAAGAACAAGTTCTTCAACTACAGCAGAAGTATCAATCTCGGCGCTATCATCCTGAGCAAAACTGAGAGAACTCAGTAATAGCAACAAGATAACAGCAAATAATAATTTCACCTTCATAGGCAATCCTTCTATATATATATTAATTAACTTATTATTTCTAACCAGTCTTTAAATAAAAATGTAATACGTCCAACAAGCAATGAGATACGTCCCATCACCGTGTAGCCAAACGATGCTCCAAAAGTTATCATCAATATCCAGATACCAACTTTGGAAGCACGCCCGAACCATCCTGTATGCTCTTTGGAAAAATAAAAATAAATAATCCCACAGACCACACCAACAAAAATAACCAAATTACTAAACATCATAACCAGTTGACCAGTTGCGGAGAAATTCATATTAGAAAAGAAATCTCCAAACCCATTCCAGTCAATCAGCAGAGGAATAATAGTAGAATTAATTTGATTTATAAAATCAGAACGTAGATACCGTACAAAATTTAGACCTGCCGTCGTACCAACAATAAATGCAAGCGGCCACCTTGAAAGCCAGCCCGCTTTTGGAGATAAACGCATAAGCAACAAAATACCAAAAATAATTGGAATAACAAAAAAGATATTATAATCACCTTCAATATAGTTTACTTGAAAAAAATCAGAGACTGTGCTTGAAAGCCTTGGGATAAGATTCCCGACAATCGTCGACCAGAAACCAAGACACATCGCATAAGCAGCCGAAACACCAACAAACAAATGTTCAGCAAATTTATAATACGGATTATCTTTATACAAGAATGACATGATTGCTAATGTTAAAAATGCCGCAAGCGTTACTAAGAACCCATCAAGATATGGCGACGAACCTTCTGAGAACATGCCTTTGACAATCCAGCTTAATAAAAAGAGTGAAGCAATAGTCGCAAAGACAACCATCGAAGTTTTCTTCATGAGATCTCCCCTCTTTTTCTATTTCTAAAAAACAGAATATTCCCTATAATAATAAATGACATCACTACTATATGAGCAAGTGTCTGGGGTCCCATCATAGTAGTCGCAGGAGTCGGCATATCAGCAAATTTCGGATCAGAATCACGAAGCCTGTTTTCATATTCAGCAGCCCCCTTCACCCCACCAAGCAGACCAAGAATTTGGTTTGGATAGTATGGATAAAGTTGTGGAGCTACTACCGCAGCAACACCAGCCGCCATCGGAATATTTCCAGGGTCGCCAACAAACAGCACCCATTCTTTAATCCCTGGTCGACCACCACCAATAGAAATTATTAAATCTAAATTTTTACATGATTTTATATTATCGAAAATCGGAATTTCAGAATATGGAACCGAATTCACATCGGTAGGAAACATCTTTTCAAAATCTGTCACAATAACATTAAGCACACCCTCGCCACCTGCTTTGTAACCTAAATTCACAAAATCAATACCATCTTGTTTTTCAGGAAATTCATTCCGCACAACAGTACTAAATGTCTGCTCAAGTTGTCCTTGACCTGTTGGGAAAAGACACATATACACAATTTTTATATCACGACTCAAACAATGCCTTGATAGTGCATCAGCCATCGGTTGTACTTCTGGAGCCATAGCTGGATCAAAATCGTATGAGATTAATACCGTTGAATTATTAGGAAGTGATTCTATCTTTTCATAGAGCGCATTTACAATCGGGGTCGCTTTAAACTTAAATGAAATTTTAAATATAACAGGCATTGCAACCGAGAAAAATATAAACAAAAAGATTATTCGTCGATCAACTTCTTTACCAGAAAATGATCGCCATGCTAACCACGCTAAACCAAGCAGAATAAAAACTAAAGAAACGGTTATTCCTATATCTTGTACGGTAATTGCCATCAGAGGACTAAGCATTGTCATCCCCCAAGTATGTCCGTTCAAGTCCTAAAATCAAACGTAATGAAATCGAAACCACCCCAAGACCAATACCGATAATAATCGCACGTTGCCCAGCAAGGTTCGGTGAACTCATCAACCAAACCGCTAAATTCGGAATTTGGAAAATCGACCATGACTCAGGAACCCACGATGTCAACATCGTACCAAATGGTGTCGAACCAAGCAAAATGATAAACGCCGCTACCAGAAGCAAAGTAGCCTCTCTATTTTTTGCCCTAAAAGCTCTATAAGATGCCGATGCCACAAAGAAAGCAAGCAAGGCATACATTGTCGAACTCAGCGGAACAAAAACAGAACGGTAAATCGCTTGAAACAGAGAACCATCAGCC
The DNA here is from genome assembly GCA_024280215.1 of Candidatus Zixiibacteriota bacterium. Lineage (GTDB taxonomy): Bacteria > Zixibacteria > MSB-5A5 > GN15 > FEB-12 > QQUK01. Next base: position 13,454 of record JAJRQO010000032.1, on the reverse strand, counting down.
GTCACCGACGATGCAATATCACCAGGATTACCAATTTTAAACAGCCCCGCAGCCAGCATCACAAAGAAACCAACAAGCGTCACTATCGAAAATTCCCAATCATCTGACTTACGAGACATCTTTTGAAAATGTACACGCACCAAATTTCCACCACCTAAGAAGAATGCAAAGACTGCAATAATATCAAAGAAGAGGGTAAAATTCTCCCCCAACCCTTCCATCGGTGGAATAAAGACTGATAAGATTAATACCGTTCCAACAACAAACGTAATTATGAGAGGTACTAATCTTTTCATTATTTATTCACCGTGAAAAATGATTGTATACTACTTGTAATATTTGAGAAAAATTCAATCCCGTACGCTTCACCCAAAGTAATCGAAATTACTCCAACAATAATAACTCCCATAGCAATCGCTTTACCAACATCCTGACCTTTTAATGACCCAAGCATCTTCGGTTCACCCGACAAATATGCCGATGCCGCAAACAGCTCTTCACCAATAAGAGTAAAGTCACAAGCAGCAATAAAAAATGGTAACTGTGCAGGACGAGCAGTCCCCGCAATTTGAATTGCCCCAACCGAATTTCCAGTCTCCGCCAAAATAAGCGACTCCGCAAAAAACGCTCCGAGCAAAAATATCGTCGCTGGTTTTTCACGCACCATAATACCATCAACTGCGGCAACATAACCAAACTGTTCATCGGTAATATAATTCACCATATCATCATTGTATGCATCAGGTCGACCCGCCGTCTGATAGGCGGTCTTTATAGTCTCTCGCGCTGCGGTCATCACAAGCGACCGAGCAACAGGCATCCGTATTTTTGTATCGTAATCTGCAACTTGACGAGCAACCTTTCCAAGTATAGTAATCGCCGCCAAAGTCTGCACATCATCCATGTCATGAATACCAGGTATAAATAGAATTGGTCGCCCCATTTCTGTCGCACGACCAATCGCTTCATCAACTGCTTCAAGCCCAGCAATTTTCCGAACAAACAATTCTTTCCCACGCCTTGCAGTTTCAATAAAATAAATTACAGCCGATGTAATCAACAATGCGATAAGAAACAACGACGCCAGATTAAAATTTATCCACTCCCGTTCAGTCTGTATTGTAATTGTCTTGTTTGATTTTGCTTCATAGTTTTTTGAGACAGCGGAAACCATAAACTGATAAGTTGAATCTATTGCAAGTCCTTCAATCTTTTTCATGTTTACTGAAAAGTTAACAGAGTCGACAAGAACAAAACTCCCATTATTAGTTGATTGATAAATCCGATATCGAACAACTTTTCCATCTTGTGGCATATCATCAATCGAAGGGACCCAATGCAATTGCAAATTATCAGCATCATCGTACTTATAATCTTCAACGATGACCGATGTTGGAGGAGCTATTTTTATAGTGAGAGAATCATTGACTAATAATGAAGTTGAATCATTGTCATTAGTTTGAGCAGAGACAGATAGAGAAACAAGAAGAACAAAATATATAGAGATAAATTTCATTATCAAAAATTATATAAAGTTAACCTAAGTTTATGCTAATTTAAAAGATGTAACCAATCCCTAAAGAGAAAGTCAATTCGTCCAATCAACAATGACATACGACTCATAACGGTATACCCAAAATGAGCACCAAATGTTATCATCAAAAACCAAATACCAACTCGTGCCGTATAACCAAAAACACCTTTATGTTCTTTCGAGAAGAAGAAATAAACTAATCCGGAAACAACACCAATCACAATAAGAATTGAACCGATAGTCTCACCCCACATAATAAGATGTGTCTCAGGGCTTGTCACAATAACATCTCTCATTGTAGATGCAACCTGATTCATGGCATTTGACACAAAATAAAGCATCATATACAGACCAGCAGTAGCACCAACAATAAATGCAAGTGGCCAACGAGCAATCCAGCCAATTTTTGAACTCAAGCGAAGTAACATCAGTACACCAAGCAAAGCACCAAACCATAACATATAATTTGGATCAGAACCATCAGTTGGAAAAACACCAACCCAGAATTTTTTATGAAGAGCATCAAAGAAATTGGCTATCGCCCAATACCCAGCAGATACTCCAATAAAGATTGACTCACAAATTTTGTACACTGGATTATCTTTGTACAAGAACGAAAATATTCCAAGTGTTAATAAAGCTGCTACCCAAATTCCAAAAAGTTCCATGCTATTCCTCTACGCTTTCTTTTTCTTACGTGTCATAAAGAAAGCGATATTTCCCATAATAATAAATGCTATCACCATCGCATGTGAAATCATCTGTGCGAAGATAAATGTAGATGCCTGACCTTTTTCATTTGTTGCTTTTTCAAATTCTGCTCCGCCACTCATACCACCCAATAATCCTGTCAATTGACCAGACCGTAAATATGGATAGACCTGTGGAGCTTGCACTGCTGTGTTACCAGCACCACATTTCGCCCCAAACCTATCAACAGCAATCTGAATCCATTCAACAGTTCCAGGTTTTCCAGCAGAAAGGTTAAAGATAAAATCTATATTTGAAAAATTTGTAATATCATTTAATATTTCAAGAGAGTCATAAGCGATATGACGGTCATCAAGTGGGAACATTCGTTTAAAATCTGAACCCATCGACTGAATAACAAACTCAGCCCCAGCCTGATAGCCAAGGTTTACATAATCAACCCCATACACTAAATTCTTTTCGGCAATAAGAGGGTCAAGCATTGCATCTTCAATTGCTTGGTTTGCTTGTTGAGGTCCCTGTGGCCAAAGTCCCATAACTATAACTTTGAAATCATGCTTAAATGCATACTTCATAAATGCAACACCCATCGGTTGTAACTCAGGTGCCGATGATGGATCGAAGTCAAAGGCTGCTAACACTTTTGAACCCGGAGTAAGTTCATCTAAAGCATCAACCAATTTCTGGACATCAGCAGTTACTGGTACAGGAGCAGTTTTCTGCATCAACAACGGAAGTGCTATAGCTAAACCAATATATAAGAACACAACTCTTCGTTCAATAGGATGACCATTAATTGTCCGATATAATACATATATCATAGAAAGACCAACAATCCACATCAAGACGGTGGCAATAGTGCTTACCATAATTAGGCACCTCCAATATGTGAACGTTCAATACCTAAAATAATCCGAAGCGAACTTGACATAATACCTAAGGCAATACCAATCATAATAGCAGTCATTCCAGCAGTTAATGGATAAGCCATAATCCAACCAGCAAACTCAGAAAAATACGGCACATCAGTAAATGGTTTGAGAGCCAAATCAAACAATGGTACTCGACCACCCATCACAAAGAAACCAGCAATAAGCAACAATGTTGCCTCAAAGTTTCTTGCTCTGAATGCTCTATAAGAAGCCGATGCGACAAAAAACGCCAACATCGCAAACATAGTCGAAGTTAATGGTGTATAGATAAAACGATACAACCAATCAAATGTCGTTCCTGTATCTCTAAATGAAGACTGAGCACCACCGGAAAAACCATCATAGAAACCAATACCTAAAGTAACAAGAAGACAAACAATAATAATACCAGAATAAAAAGCATCTTCTTTTTTTCGATATATCTTTTCTAATGAAACTTTAATAAGATTCAAGGCACCAAGCCAAATAGCAAATGCTTGTACAATAGCAATCCAATCACCAAAAATTGATTCCGCTTCAACAAACGGCCAATGAGGGATAAAATATGAAATAGCAAACACTAAGCCAGCTATTGTAGTTATGATAAGAGGTATTTCCCGACGCATTTTTCTCTACTATTCCCTTACGTTACTTCACTAAAAAGTATTTACTGACAGGAACATCAGTAAATGTTTCTATTAAGACACCTAAAATTATAGCTGTCATAAATATCAATTTTCCAAAATCCTGTCCTTTTAGAGAACCTAATTGACGAGGTTCTTTAGAAAGATAGGCAGATGCGGCGAAAAGTTCTTCACCTAATAATGTATAGTCACATGATGCCACAAAGAATGGTAATTGTGAAGGCATCGCAGTTCCAGCAATTTGAATAGCACCAGCAGCATTACCTGTTTCTGCCAAAATAAGTGATTCGGCAAAGAAAGCACCCATATAGAAAATCGTCGCTGGTTTTTCTCGAACAACCATCCCATCAATAGCAGCCGCATATCCAAACTGATCATCGGTCAAATAATGAACCTGATCCTGGTTAAATGCATCAGGACGACCTACTTTTGTATATGCCTCTTTCAAAGTTTCCCGTGCTGTTACCATCACCAGAGATTTTGAGACAGGCACTTCAAGCCATGTTTCATATTGAGCGGCCAATTCACCAACTCTTCCCAAAATAGCAATTCCGGCAATTGTCTGAACATCATTCATATCCTGAATCCCAGGTATGAAAAATATTTTACGACCCATTTCTGTCGCACGCCCAACCGCTTCATCAACAGCATCAATTCCAGCTATTTTACGAACATAAATTTCAGCACCCGATTTTGCTTTATTGATATAAAACATAATAGCACCAGAAACTAAAAGTACGAAGAATAAACAATAAACTCGAGCCATATTAAACCATTGTGCTGAAGAAACTATCGGACCAACTGATTGTGATCCAGCACCAGCAAATGCTTCGTTACCATCAAAATCTGTATATTGCTTAACACTATTCACATAATAATAATACTCTTTGTCATCTTCAACTTTATTATCAACGTAAGAGCTATTACCGCGTACAGCTTCACCAACTTGCTCAAAGCCACCCACTTTCGTGTCAGACCTCATCACAAAATATGATTTAAGATCAGCATCATCAACAGACAATTCCCAGCTTATTAACATTGCTCCACCCTTATCATTAGGGTTATCAACTGCTGAAAGCATTGTAACTGGAGCAGGAGGGGTAGCAGCAACTTCTGCTTGTAGAATTAAAGTTTGAACTGAATCAAACATTTCCTGTTCTGTTTGGGCTTGGGAAGTTAGTGTCGAGAAAATCAGGACAAATAACGTGAAAAATAGCGACGTATATAAAGTGGAAATATGTTGGCTGTTTTTCAGTTTCAAAATCAGGTATCCTTTTTACTTTCTCTCTTAATAAAGCATTCATCATTAGAAACGATTCAAGTAGCAAATCATCTAATAATATTTTATTATTTAATTTTAAAATAATCAGTGGTCAATCTATAACTCGTTCCAAGTGAAGTCAAGTGAAAAATACTATTATTGTTTTTATATTCTTTATTTCCAACAGCTTAGAGAATTATTTTTTTGTTTCAACTCAACATTTCACCTTAAAACAACTTCATCCCCCACTAAACTATCCATGAACTCCCACCAACCAACCTCGCCCCCCCAACTAAACCATCCTCGACCCCGATCGGGGAACCACACAATTTGTCATGCTGAGCCTGTCGAAGTATGCTCAATACTAACATCAAACATATTCAACCAGCTAAAAACTATCTTCATCTAATTAAAAAGCTCGTAAAATCGGCTTTACAATGTATACTCTTTATGGTATACTGGCAATCTTGTGGTATATATCTTAAAATATAAAACCACATAAAAGTTTATCTCATGGTGAGATAGCATTGTTTTAAAAAATAATCAGAAACTTATATAGGTGTTTTTACATGGCAAAATTTGAAAATTCGGACGACATTAAAATCATTGTCGCAACCGATTGTGGTTCAACGACCACTAAAGCGATTTTGATTGAATACACAAATGGTGAATATCGCCTCACAACTCGTGGTGAAGCTCCAACAACTGTTGAAGCTCCATTTGAAGATGTAACAATGGGTGTACTCAACGCTGTTGCTGAGCTCGAAGAACTTTCAGGACGAAAACTTCTTGACGGAAACGGGAAATTCATCTCCCCCGCAAATGGCAAAGATGGTACTGACGTCTTTATCTCTACCTCATCAGCTGGTGGCGGACTCCAAATGATGGTTGCTGGCGTTGTACGTTCTATGACCGCTGAATCTGCCGAGCGTGCCGCTTTAGGTGCCGGTGCTATCGTCATGGATGTTATCGCATCCAACGACAAACGTCTCCCTCATCAACAAATCGAACGTATCCGTCAACTTAGACCTGACATGATTCTTCTCTCTGGTGGCATTGACGGTGGAACAACAACTCACGTAGTCGAAATTGCAGAGCTTATTGCTGCTGCTGACCCTCGTCCTCGTTTAGGTTCTTCCTACAAACTCCCAGTTATTTATGCGGGCAACAAAGATGCCGCTGAAAATGTCAAAGAAACTTTAGGCGACAAAGTTGACTTAAAAATTGTCGACAACCTTCGCCCAGTTTTAGAACGTGAAAATTTACTCCCAGCCCGTGAAGAAATCCATGAACTGTTTATGGAACATGTGATGGCACAGGCTCCTGGATATAAAAAACTTATGGATTGGTCAGACGCTCCTATTATGCCGACTCCTGGTGCAGTAGGACTTATCATCCAAACTATCGCCGAACAATATGGTATCGAAGCCTTAGGGGTTGACATTGGTGGTGCGACTACCGACGTATTCTCTGTCTTCCGTCCAGACGGTAAAGAAGCGGTCTTCAACAGAACAGTATCGGCTAACTTAGGAATGTCATACTCTATCTCAAACGTTTTCGCCGAAGCGACCCTTCCAAAAGTTATGCGATGGGTTCCATTCAAAATGGACGAACGTGACTTACGTAACCGTGTCAAAAACAAAATGATTCGCCCTACAACGATTCCTCAGTCAATGGAAGAACTTATCTTTGAGCAAGCGATTGCCAAAGAAGCTCTCCGTTTGGCTCACATACAGCACAAAAGTTTCGCAACAGTTCTCAAAGGTGTCCAGCAACAACGGACTATCGCTGATGCATTCGAACAATCATCATCTGGCTCATCAATTGTAAACATGATGACCCTCGACATGCTCATCGGTTCGGGTGGGGTACTTTCACACGCACCACGCCGTCAACAATCTGCCCTTATGATGATTGACGCTTTCTCTCCAGAAGGTATCACTCGCTTGGCAGTTGACTCTATCTTTATGATGCCGCAACTTGGCGTACTCACCGAAGTACAACCAAAAGCTGCTACTGAAGTATTTGAGAAAGATTGCTTGATTCACCTCGGTACTTGTATCGCTCCGGTCGGCGTCGCCAAAAAAGGCGGACCGTCTATGAAATATACTATCGAGCTTCCATCTGGAACAGTAACAGGAACCTTAAACCATCTCGAAATGAAAAAATTCGAATTAGGTGTTCAAGAAAATGGTCTCCCTGAAACTGCCAAAGCAACATTTGAACCTGAAAAGAACTTCGATGTTGGTGCTGGCAAAGGTATCCCTGTCACAAAAGAAATTCATGGTGGTGTTGTTGGTATTATTTTAGATGGTCGTGGACGTCCGTTTGATTTATCTACTCTCTCAGAAGATGACAGAGTTTCCTATCTCAAAAAATGGATGACCGAACTTGATATCTACCCAATGGAAAAGCTCTAAGATGAAAAAGCTTTTGTTTCTCATCATTGTTCTCCTCGTAATCGTTGGCGTCACTTCGGCACAAACTGACTCAGACTTGTCAAAAAGCTATGTCAGCCTCAACGGAAACTTCTCTATCAATTTCCCTGCTGATTGGCACCAGATTCCAACTGGAATCATTGACCAATATTTAGCTTCCAAAAAAGCTGGTCGCCCCCTCTACGACTACGATGCTGTCTTTGCTCCAACAAATTCTAACCCATATTATAGTGGTTCATACTTTATTATGGGAATTGAAAAAGTAGGTGATCTCTCAGACAAACAAATCGATTCGGTTCTTGTGACCCTCTCTAAAAATTTTGGCAAAGGGATCAAATACTTCCCTGTCGCAAACTTTATGGCTGACATCCAAACCGATGCACCGAACTATGACAAAGAAACAAAGACTGTTACTATTTATAATAAAATTGTTCAAGACAATACATCGATAAAGAATTCACTCATTATAATGAAATTTTATGAGTTTGGTATCGTCAATTTTTACTGTTACTCAATGGGAGATTCATTTGAATCCGACAATGAGATTTTTAGCAAAATTGTCGCTTCTTTAAGCACCGACGATATCCAGTCAAAACTTCCAAGAGAAAATGTCAAAGTCGCAGACATAGATAACACTAAGAAAAGTTATTCGACTGATGAAGACAGTAGTTCAAACATTGCTATTTACGTAGCACTCGGCGTTGTGATTCTTGTTGTTTTGAGAAGAAGAAAAAAACGAAAAAACAATAGTTAAGATATAGAAAGGTTTATACATGGCTCATGCATATACCCCTGGTCTGAAAGTGACTGAAAAGATTTTAGTTAAAAAAGACAGAATCCTTCCATTAAAAGGTGATGTCTTAGTAAAAGTTGGTGACAAAGTCACCCCTGACGATGTTGTCGCACGGACACATCTTCCTGGTAATGTTGTCCCGCTCAACGTCGCTAACAAACTCTCGCTCCCACCTGAAGATTTATCTGAAGTGATGATTAAAAAAGCGGGTGATGAAATCAAAAATGGTGAACCGATTGCTTTCAAAAAAGGTTTCATCAAAATGTTCAACTCAGAATGTAACGCAACTATCGACGGAACCCTTGAATCAATCTCGACCGTCACAGGTCAGGTACTCCAACGTGGCGAACCAATCCCTGTTGAAGTCAAAGCGTACATCACTGGAACTGTCACCGAGGTCATAGAAAACGAAGGCGTCATCATCGACACCTACGCATCGTTTGTACAAGGAATTTTCGGTATCGGCGGTGAAACATCTGGCGAATTAGTCATTGCGACTCCTGACAACAGTACTATCTTATCCGACGATTTGATTACTGAAGATATGAAGGGCAAAGTTGTCGTTGGTGGTTCTATAGTCACTGCAAAAGCGATGGACAAAGCGTGCAAAATCGGCGTCAACGGAATCGTTGTCGGTGGATTTGATGATCAAGATTTACGCGACATCTTAGGCTATGACATTGGTGTTGCCATTACTGGAAATGAAGATATCGTCACGACTTTGGTAGTAACCGAAGGATTTGGTGAAATTTCTATGGCACACGGAACATTTGATTTATTGAAATCATGTGCTGGCAAAAATGCATGCATCAATGGTGCCACACAGATTCGTGCTGGTGTTATTCGCCCTGAGGTTATCATTCCAATTGAAGATATTTCAATTGAAGATGCTGGCGACGGCAATTCTGAAATCGTCGGTATTAGTGTTGGCTCGCCGATTCGTGTGATTCGTCACCCATATTTCGGCAGACTCGGCAATGTGACCGGTCTCCCTTCTCCACTTCATGTATTGGAATCGGAGTCAAAGGCTCGTATTCTCGAAGTTGAATTTGAAGATGGCGAGAAAGCGATCGTCCCTCGTGCCAACGTCGAAATGATCGAATCCTAAGTAGCAAGCTACTTTTATTAAACTTGTCAATAACTGCCCCAATGTCATCCCAGCGAAGGCTGGGAACCAACATTGTAGTTTTTATAAAATATATTGTAGGTCGGAACCCCTGTGGTTCCGACTTTTTTATTTGCACATCAATTTCTACCGCACCCCTTCCCTGGCTTGACCAGGGATCCATCCCTTCAGCCATGAAAAGCAAACACACCCCTTAATCCTCTCTTTTTAGAGGGGAACAATTGTAGGGTTGAGGCATGCCTCAACCTCTCTTGAGGAACAGGCATGCCTGTTCCCTACAAACATCCCACCGAACCCCTTCCCTGGCTTGACCAGGGATCCATCCCTTCAACCATGAAAAACCCCATTGAAAAATGGGTTCGTTCCTCATATAAAGGGAACCTTAAAAGACGTTTTTTCGCATTATTTGAAAGACAAACAATTCCACAGCAGTGAGTTGCAACGAAATGGCTTTGCGAAAAAAAATGGCTTAAGCCATTTTCACTAATATTTTTTGTAGCGATTTTTTTAAGAGTTGATAAATAATTTACTATAGTGGTAAAGATGATTGAATAGATGGTTCTTCCATTTGGGGCTTACTAAAACAGTTTTCTTTTTCAATTTTTTGTTCAATACTATTTAATAGTGCTATAATACTTCTCCCAACACTATAAGCCAAATTAACGGGAACAGCATTTCCTATCTGTTTGTATTGACTGCTAATCGATCCTGCAAATTTCCAATCATCAGGAAAAGTTTGAATCCTAGCATATTCTCTAATTGTTAATGGTCTTGTTTCTTCAGGATGACATCTTTCTGTTTGTTTTTGTGCAGGCGAGCATGTGAGAGTTAAACTAGGATTATCCCACGACAATCTCCTTGCCATTCCAGTTTTTCCACCACCCATAAAATAACTACTTTGCATATATTCTCTCTGTAAATCATCTGGAAGATTTTTCCAGCATCCTCCAGGAGGAACCTTAGACAATATTTCTCTTTTTCGCTCAGGATAAACTTGTCCATTAGAATCAGGTACATCTGAATCATAAAGCTCACCAACTTTTAATGCGTCCCTTAAAGTTAAGACTTTATGATATGGGTCAGGCCATTTAAATTCAGAAAATTTAACTAAATCATTTCGAATACCTATTAAAAAGAGTCTTTCTCTTTTTTGAGGTACTTGATGAAAAATTGCTTTTAATACTTTGGGCTCAATAAGTGTATAACCAAGTTCTTTTATTACAGACTTTATTGCTTCTAATGTTTTACCTTTTTCATGACTTAAGAGCCCTCTTACATTTTCACCCATAAACACTTTTGGTCGAATTTCTTTAATTGCACGAGCAAATTCAAAAAACAAAGTACCTCTTGTGTCTTCAAAACCAAGTTTATTCCCAGCATATGAGAATGCTTGGCAAGGAAAACCTCCTGACAAGAAATCAATATTATTAAATTGCTTAAAATCAACGTTTTTAATATCACCTTCTAACACATTCCAATCTGGTCTATTTCGTCGTAGTGTCTCGCAAGCATTGGCATCAATTTCATTTAAAGCAACAGCGTTAAATTTAGCTTTTTCTAAACCAATAGCTAACCCTCCTGCTCCTGCAAATAGCTCAATCGATTTATATTTACGTAAGGGTATTACATGTAATTCTTGTTCCCACTTAGATTCAAACATTTTTCGTATTTGAGGAAAGTGAACTAAATCATTAAAATTATAGTAATTCAATCCAACTCTATTTGAAGTTAGATGTTTTAATTTTCCATTTATTTTCCATTTTGCTACCGTGGCTTTTGAAACAGATAATATATCTGCTAGCAATTCTTCAGTAACTTGATAATTATACATCGAAATCCTCAAACCCTTCATATTTTTCAAATGAAAGAAGGTATATACTCTTAAGAAGATTTGGAGAGATTTCCTCTAATTCATTAAATACAGAGTTAGATGCTGAATCTAACTCTATGTCACTTATAATATCATCAAGCACTAAAGGAAGTGCTTCACATAAATTCTTAAAAGCAAATTTATCTCCTGTTACTAACTCATAGAATTTATCTATAGATACTCTACGAATATTTTGTTTTGAGATGGGATTTCCATCTAAACTAATATTCCAAGTTGTATCCTGACTGTTTCTTGCTATTACTTCAACGAGTAAACATTTTGCCTTAGGATTTTCTATTAAAGTGCTTAGCATTCTCATATAAGTTTTCTGTGATGAAGGAGCATTCATTGTATTATGTTTATTTTTCATCTCTACATAATAATTTTTACTTGGATTTATTATATCATAACCTTTATCTGGAACACTCCATCCATTTCCAATAAACTTAAAAATATTTTGATGAAAATATCCAATATGATTTGTGTTAGACTTATCAATTTGTCTTATTATTTCTGACTCAATTATTTCTTGCATATTTTTCTTATATATTTTTGAATCAAATGTTAATTTAATAGGGTCTACCAAATTAGAATTAAATTCTTTAAGATCAATCTGAAAGCGATATTTTTTAACAGTTTCTTTTACATGATTATAAAAATCTTTATCATTTATAAAACCAAGTTTATACTCTCTCATAATAATTCCGCCATAATCTCTTACTTCAATGTACTTAATTTTTCTTGATTGTAGTATCACATACTTAAATAGTAATGTCAATAACGTTTAATTTAAAATCTCACGCTCACTTTCTCTACAACACCACCCCAAATCCTAAAATCTCTACATGAATGAAAGAACAATTTAACCAAGGATTTTACCATGCACAAAAACACTACAATTTTTATGAGCAAAAATGGCTTTAACCCATTTTTTACACCTAACCCATTTCGCTCTAATCGCATTCGACCGTTTCACTTACAGCGAAAAACATCACCGAAAAACACCTAAAAAAAGATGTTTTATATGCGACTGAACCCATTTTAAAAGAGCTAACTTTTTAATAAAACAGGCTTAGCCTGTGCGACTGAACCCATTTCCACCGACCCTTCGACTCCGCTCAGGGTGACGGTGAAAATTGATAAAACCTACAAACTGTCATGTTGAACACCCTGCAGGGTGTGAGCTTGTCGAAGTATGCACCTTAAAGGAGAACTAATGACCATATCAAAAAAACAACTTAAAGCAAACCGTGAAAACGCTAAAAAATCTACTGGACCAAAAACCTCCAAAGGCATCGATGCCTCCACTAAACACAACCAAGTCCACGGACTCTATACCGACAACCTCATCTTAGATTCGGTGCATCTCAAAGAAGACCGTGTTGAGTTTGAGTTGCTTTTAGAGTCACTCCGCTACGAGCTTGATCCGCAAACACTTTCGCAGGATTACATGGTGCAGAAAATAGCAATCTGTTATTGGCGGGGGCGTCGGGTGGTTGCCGCCGAAACAGCACACATCAATCATCAACTCAATACCATTACAGATAATTGGCGGTATAAAGAACTTTTACGTGCTGTTGTATCAGACACTATTGGAGAGAATAGTCTTGCTGAGATAGAAAAAGATGACTATGTCGCCAATCGTATCGGGATGAGTTCAATTCCGAATGATGAGTTTTCAAAAGTAATCCTTCGTTATGAGCTTCGTTTGGATAGGCAGATTTCTCGATGTTATCGACTCTTCTACCAGCTTAAAGAACGTGAGGAATTAGTAACAGCTCGCAAGGCAAAAGAGAAACGGAAACGTTTGCTTGAGCGGGATTAACGATTGTAAAAAGATGAGATTGCCACACTCCCTACGGTCTTTCGCAATGATTGATGAATGTTCTTTTTAATTTTCTTTTGAACTCCTTTCCGTCGAAGACGGAATCCAGAACAGGAATGTAACAAATATAATCTTGGAAGTAGATCATATTAAAATTGTTAATTTTTTATTTAATTTTATTTAGACTGGACTCCGGCTAAAGGGCTTGTTGAGAAACCTCTTATTTTGGAACATACTTCGACTCCGCTCAGTATGACAAATTATAAGTTGTTGTCTTTCAAGTCACCCTGAGCGGAGTCGAAGGGTCTTGAAAGACTGTTTGGACTTTTTCAACAAGCCCT
>JAJRQO010000031.1 GCA_024280215.1 Candidatus Zixiibacteriota bacterium | reverse complement strand
CCATGATCTACGTGACCGACGGTTCCTACATTTACATGCGGCTTGTTTCTTTCGAATTTTTCCTTAGCCATGCTACGGATAAACCTCCAAATATTTGATTTACAGCCCAGAAACAGGATTGAACTGTTGACCTCTTCCTTACCAAGGAAGTGCTCTACCACTGAGCTACCTGGGCCTAACTATTTAATTTACATTTCTTCCATACAAAAAAATTGCTTCGGACGTATTTCACGCATCCAAGCAAGACGCAAAATAAAAATAAATTTGGATGATAAGTCAAGTTAATTATTGAGCTAAAATGAACTTTTTTCACTTTTCTGAAATTCGGGTAATTTCAAGCCAAATAAGTAGTTATGAAAAAGAGACTACTTCTAAATTCTTTCAAACCTTCAAAACCTTATCTCTTTGCTACACAACACGATAGACTTTTAAGATTTTCTCATAATTCATACTTGCTATTAATAGTATAAAATAAAGAGAAAACGTAATTATTTTTGTAAAAACGGCCATTTCATGTTTTGGGAATAAAAAAAGCGAGAGACGAGATTCGAACCCGCGACCAACAGCTTGGAAGGCTGTGACTCTACCAACTGAGTTACTCTCGCTTATAGGCAGATTATAGTATCAAATTCTATATCAAAGTGCAAGTATTTTTTTATGGAGAATACTTCAACAAGCTCACAGCTTGTCCGCCTAGGCGGGTTCAGCATAACAAACATTCCCTTTTAATTTTCCTGAGATACTCCCCGCACCCCTTTCCTGGCTTGACCAGGAATCCAGTCCTTGAGTATAGATACTACCTTACAAATTTCCACCGAGTCACCCTGAGCTTGTCGAAGGGTAGAATTTATAAGTGATTGTAAATTACAATAATTTACCATACATTATAATCATGAAAAAGGGATGGATCTACATAATCCAATGTTCTGACAAAAGCTATTATACAGGAAGTACATCAAATTTGGATAGTAGAATATATAAACATCAGAATAATTTACTTTCATGTTATACAAACTCAAGACATCCTTTGAAGTTAGTCTTTCAACAAGAGTTTGAAAACATCGAAGATGCATTAAGAGCAGAGCGACAAATTAAAGGTTGGACTCGCAAGAAAAAAGAAGCTCTCATATCCAATGATTTTGATTTATTAGTTGAATTGTCGAATCATAATAAGAAAACAAAATGAGAATGCTTCGACAAGCTCAGCATGACTTATTATAAAAACCAACAAATTTCAACCAAGTCACTCTGAACACCCTGTCAGGGTGTGAGCTTGTCGAAGGGTCAGTTCTTAATAGAATCCTCTTTAACCCAAGCGTCTCCATATCTATCACCAAATTCGATAACAGTTCTATTCGCCCATTGATATTTCAAAATTGGCAAATATAAAGTAATTATTGAGGTATCAATAATAGCATTATCTTTACTAAATTTAGTCGTAGGATTTTTAAGTGAATCAATTGTATATCTTAACTTAAATGACCTTAAAAGGATATCCACTGTATTAGAATCATGAATAAGAAGCTCCCACGTCCCAGAATCGACATATATACTTTTATCAAAAGATTGATAATTTCTAATATATAGATTGTTGTTCTTGATAATTTCTATGTTATCTTTTAAACCAGACTCAAAATTTGCTTTATACTTTCCATATAAGTCATTTACATTTATTCTTTCAGAATTAGGTACCATTTCACAAACACCAGCAGTTAAAAACATAAACAGAAGAATAAGAGAAATTATTTTTAAAGACATTTTTTCTCACCCTACTTGTCGTATGGTGTGTAGCCCCAATGGAGTTTGTTGCGGAGGACTCTATAAAATGAACTGTCTGGGAAAACTATAAACTGGGTATAGTAGTCAGCTTTTTGAATTTTGATTTTTGCTGAATTTTTAATTGGAAGGGTCACCTGTCCGTCGATAGTGATCTGTGCCTGATGCGGTTCGTTCTCAACAGAAATTTCAAGAATATCCTCAGCAGAAAAAATCATCGGACGAGTGTTTAGAGAAAATGAAGAAATCGGTGCGGCAATCATCGCCTCAACTTTTGGATGCATAATCGGCCCCCCTGCCGCAAGAGAATATGCCGTAGAACCTGTTGGAGTTGCAATAATAAGCCCATCAGCTTTGTAGGTAACAATCTCTTCATCGTTAACGGCTAATCGAATTTCAATAAGACGTGAGATTGGTCCATTATCAATGACAATATCATTGAGAGCAAATGGTGACTCGACATTTTCGATACCCTCTGCTTCAACTTTGAGAAGCATCCGTTTTTCAAGTGAGTACTCACCCGTTACGATAGAGTCAAGAGCCGGCAAAAGTTGTTGTGGTGTAAGTTGGGTAAGAAAACCAAGCGACCCGAGATTGATTCCCAAAATCGGCGTACCTGCATCACCAACCGAACGAGCCGATGACAGCATAGTTCCATCGCCACCCATCGAAACCAAGATGTCGACTTCGCCAACAAAACCTTCTCTGGTACAATAGTTGAGATTGTCAGAAAATTTGCCTTTGAGATTTTCGCAGACGAAAAGTTCGTTACCTGATGTTTTAGACCAATTGATAAAAAACTTGATAGCCTCTTCGGCACCTTGACGTTTTACATTTGCGATTAACCCGAACTTCATAGGAGAAACTCTTTATGATACTTTTTTAGAAACTGAATTTTTACGGAGCCTGAGTTTTTGCAGGAAGCCTGTTGAAGATTCTTTTAAAGCAAACTCAGAAATTGTCTGCGTTACTGACTCTACATCGAGTGCGATTTCTTTGAGCAATTGGTCACGGTTCCCATGAGTGACAAACTGGTCAGGAATTCCGATAACTTTTAGTTTCCCCTTATAGTCGTTACTCATTAGATATTCGGCAATCGCCTGTCCAAAGCCACCTCGTATTTGGTTCTCTTCTATAGTAATAATATATTTAGCACGTTTTGAGATTGCTTCAAGCATTTCATAATCAAATGGTTTCACAAAGCGAGCATTCACCACTGAAACAACTTCGCTCTCTTCATTTAAAGCTTTTGCCGCTTGGTAGGCAGTATCGACCATAGTTCCTACTGCTAAAACTATCACATCTTTGTCGATATTATTAGCATCCCACTTGCCCCACGCAATCGGCTTAATTTCTTCAGTCATATCTGATGGAACAGAGTCGCGAGGGTATCTAACAGAGACAGGACCTTCAAGTTCATTGTCAGCAGTATAGTGAAGCATTGAGCGGAGTTCGTTGCCATCTTTCGGAACAGCAACAACCATATTCGGCACAGTCGACATGTATGTTAAATCAAATGTCCCATGATGCGTAGGTCCGTCATTGCCAACAAGTCCCGCACGATCCATACAGAAAACAACAGGAAGCTTTTGTAGGGCAATATCATGAATAATTTGGTCATAGGCACGTTGCATAAATGTAGAGTAGACGACAAAATATGGTTTCATACCTTCAGCTGCTAATCCCGCCGAAAAACATCCACCATGCCCTTCAGCTATCCCTACATCAAAGAATCGTTCAGGGAATCTTTCTGAAAACTTCACAAGTCCTGTACCAGTTGCCATTGCCGCTGTTATGGCGAGTACTTTTTTATTTTTCTCAGCAAGTTCAACCATAATATTTCCAAAGACATTCATATAGGATGGTCTGGTAGGTTTACTTTTGGCAATTTCTCCAGTGACTTTATCAAATTTTCCAACACCATGAAACGCCCCAACATTTGCTTCGGCAGGTTCATATCCTTTGCCTTTAACAGTTGCAATGTGAAGCATCAATGGACCAGAAAGTTGTTTCAAATCTTCAAGTGTTTTTATCATCAACGGTAGATCATGTCCGTCAATAGGACCAAAATATCTAAAACCAAGTTTTTGGAATAACATTCCTGGGACTAAAAGACTTTTTATTGAATGTTCAATATTTGTAATTGTTTCTCTGATTTTATCTCGACGTTTAAATTTACCCGTAAGCTCCCAAACTTCTGAACGAAGTTTATTAAATTTTTCATCGGCAAGAATCGTCGTAAGATATTTCGACAAAGCTCCAACATTCTTAGAAATAGACCAAGTGTTATCATTTAAAATAACTAACATATTTTTTTTCAAATGCCCCGCATTGTTCATTCCTTCAAAGGCAAGCCCACCCGTCATAGAACCATCACCGATAACAGCGATAACTTTGTTATCATCTCCAATATTATCACGAGCGGCAGCAAAACCAAGTGCGGTAGAAATTGAAGTCGAAGCATGCCCTGCTCCAAAATCGTCATATTCAGATTCTGTCCGTTTGGTAAATCCCGCCAAGCCACCATATTGTCTGATAGTGCCTATCTTATCACGTCGACCTGTCAAAATTTTATGACCGTAGGTCTGGTGACTCACATCCCAGATAATTTTATCTTTCGGAAGATTAAAAACATGATGGAGTGCGATAGTCAATTCAACAGCACCTAAGTTTGACGCTAAATGTCCGCCAGTTTTTGAAACTGCCGAAACAATATCCTGTCTGAGTTCATCCTTGAGAATCATCAACTCATCAAGAGAAAGTTTTCTTGTATCTGCAGGAGAATGTATGTGTGGAAGTATTTTCATATTATCTTATACGTATCAATTAATTATTTCGTTGTCCTATATATTTTGCCAATTCTGACAAAACATTATCATCAAATTCATTTACCAAAACGACCGCATCATCAATTAAACCCTGAGCATCAGCTTTAGCTTGTTCAATACCAACCGCTTTTGGATAGGTCGCTTTCCCTAAACCGACATCTGAACCAACAGGTTTTCCCATTGTTTCTGTGTCCCCTTCAATATCTAAAATATCATCTATAATCTGAAATGCCAAACCAATTTTTTCACTATATCTGGTCAATTTTTCAAGTTCACTATCTGAAGCACCCGCCAGTATCGCACCAATTCGAACCGAAGCTTTTATCAAAGCTCCAGTTTTTCTGGTGTGGATATTGATAATGTCAGCTTTGGTGACATCTTTCCCCTCTGCTTCTACATCGGCCATCTGCCCGCCAATCATACCAGCAGTACCCAACGCTTGGGCTAACTCGACTACAACTTTTGTTGACCCAGTTGACGCCAGAAGATTAAAGGCGACATCATGGAGAGCATCACCTGCCAGTACTGCGGCTGCGGTACCAAATTTTTTGTGACAGGTCGGTATACCACGGCGGAGATCGTCGTCATCCATACATGGCAAGTCATCATGAATAAGCGAATAGGTATGCACCATTTCAAGTGCAGCCATTGCATAATGAATCGACAAATCGTCGCCATCAGTATTGCCACCACAATACTCAAATGCGGAGTACGCCAATATCGGACGCAGACGTTTCCCCCCTGCCAAAGTAGAATACTTCATCGCTTCATGTAAAATCTTCGGTTCATTATCAACCGATGGAAGATACCGAAGCAAAAGTGCATCTGTCAGCGATTTGATTTTTTCCAAATAAAATTTTATGTCAACTGTTGATGCTGGCATTTATGCGTCATCCTCTGAACCAAAATTTGCTTCAAGCAGTTCACCATTTTCTTCGGTGATAATTTTGACTTTTTTCTCAGCCTCTTCAAGCTTGCCATTACAAAATTTGGCGATTTCTAAACCTTCGGTATAGAGCTTGATAGAATCTTCAAGAGATTTCTCACCATTTTCCAAATCATCGGTGATAGTTTCGAGTCGCTCTAAAGCTGATTCGTAGTCTTTATATTTTTTTGTGCTGTCATCTACTTTTTCTTTCGTAAATCAGTGATAGTCGAAATTATACTTCCGTCGGTTAAAATAGTCTCAATAACATCTCCGACAGAACCATTTTGAATTGAATTAACTACCGACCCGGACTGTTCACCTCTTGTAACAGAGTAGCCACGTGCTAAAATTTTCAGAGGAGACAAAGAATCAATTCGGGCAACAGCTAAAGATAGTCGGTTTTTATGAAAATCAAAACTCTTTTTTCCTGCCGATTTGAGGAGCTTGCTTGATGAATCCAAAAATTGCTGACGCTGATGTACCAAATCAAGCGGGCGTTTAAAGATAGGGCGGTCAAGCATTGAAGCTAAATAGTCTTTGGCATTCTCAATCATATTTTGCATTGTCGAGGTTTGTTGATAAACATATCCGTTCAGTTGGGATTTAAAATCCTCTTTTGACCAGACCGCAAGTTCCGCCGCCGCCGATGGGGTCGGAGCTCGTAAATCTGAAACATAGTCGGCGAGGGTTGTGTCGATTTCATGACCGACGGCTGAGATAACAGGAATTTCAGAATCATAAATTGCTCGGACGACCTCTTCAGTATTAAAATTCCATAGGTCTTCAAGCGAACCACCACCACGACCAGTGATGATAATATCAATGTCATTCTGTTCGTTGAAATATCTTATCCCTTTGGCGATGGTTAGCTCTCCCCCGTCGCCTTGGACAGTTGCGGGATAGATGACAAGCTGGACAGAATCATTGCGACGTTTGGCGATTTGAATAATATCTCGAATGGCGGCACCTGTTGGTGAGGTGACCACGCCGATTTTTTTTGGAAATTTTGGAAGTGCTTTTTTGTGCGAGGGGTCAAAGATGCCTTCTTTGGAAAGTTTTTCGTGTAACTGACGGAATGCGAGTTCAAGCTCGCCAACACCGACAGGAACAATCTTGCGGCAATTGAGTTGGTATGAACCACCCTTTTCGTAGACGGCAATATCGCCGTAGACTAAAACTTTTTGACCGTTCTTTGGTTCAAACTGAAGTTTGGAACCGACACCTCGCCAGATGGTTACTTTGATAACGGCTTTATCATCTTTGAGCGAGAGATAACGATGCCCTGATGAGTGATGTAAATATCCTGAGATTTCGCCTTCGACCCACACATTAGAGAAGGACTCCTCAAGTTGATTTTTTATCATCCGCGTGATAGCGGAAACTGCGTACGCTTTTGGTTGTTCTTGCATGCCGTGAAGATATGAAATTTTGCACAAAAATCAACAAGAACAATAATCAGTCATACTGAGCTTGTCGAAGTATTTACCACAAATATTATTTCCATCTTGATTTGAAATCTAGAAACTTTTATCTAAATAAAGAGTTCTTCACATAACACTCAATCAGAAACTATCATTTATTGTTTTAGTTTAATTATTATTTTTTTAAAAATATCATTGTAAGTGCCATCTTTTTTCAGCCAATTATTAGTTTCAATAGGAATCCACTTCTCATTTTTATACTCTTTCTTAGCTTCTTGCTTTACTTCAAGAATATTTTGTAAAATATTAACTATTTTAAGCATAAAAACCTCTAATTCCTTTATTGGTTTTAATGCGAAATTATCATTATCGTCAATAAATTCTTTTACATCAATTTCTTTGAAGCTTGAAACAACCTCATCACAAGAAGAAATAATTGATAGAACCCCTTTGTAAAAATGAAGTGCTGCCAAAGCTATCATAACATCATTGATATATGTGTTTTGAAGTATCTCAAAATTTGATTGATTTTTTTCTTTAAATTTTACTACAAATCTCGAAATTCGATAAGACAACATTAGTTTATAAAATTGTTTATCTTCATTCACATTTGCACTGAAGATATCGTCATAGTAAGCTTCCGAAAAGACTAATTTATTCCTACCTTTAGTAGATATCGGAATTTGCAGAAAAAACGACATGAAACTTTTTGCTACATCTGTATTATTAATTTTAAGATGAGTCCTTGTATTTTTAGGATTTTGATATTTTCTTTTATCTTTAACAGTCCCCCATTCACCATCTTTTTTATCGTAAAAAATCCCTTTTTCATTGAGCTTACTAAAAATATGTCTTTGGATTCTATCACCAGAATGTAAATCTCTAGGAGTAATAGCGTTTTGACTATTACTAGCAACAGCAATTGCCATTGATACTCTTGATATTTTCATTTTTTCAGAAATTTTTGTCAACCTCATCAAGATTTGTACCTCATCTGGTACATCTCTAACTACTCGAGACAAAGTTTTAACAGTTTGTCCACCATTTACTATTTGAAAATTCTTAATTCTTATTTTATCTTCAATAATTGTAAAGTTTTCACAAACAGCATTGATGCCATTATTAAGAATCCAAAAATTAGATTTTGAACCTTGGTTATATTCTTCTTTAATTTTTGAATTAATTTCATTTTCACCTTTGTAATATCTAACATTAAGAGCTAATATTAGTTCTTTTTTATCTTCAATTATAGGTTTCAAAGAATTAGCTTTCACCGAAACTACTGCTGTTTCTATCTCAGTTTTTGATTCAATTTCAGTTTTTGTTTTTCTGTCGAAATAGTTCGCTTTTTTTATAAAACATTCTTCTGGAACAATTGATAATTCTATATCATTTTTAGGAATGTCAATATCCTCAAACAAGTTTTCAAGATCATTGTAATCATAAAATCTTATTATTACATTTATACCCTTTTCCTGATAGCTTTCATATAAAGCTTTAATATCGGAGATATTTTTTTCATCAAAATTATTACCGACATAATAAAGAACGATTGAAAATTTCTGCTGGGCAATGTTTTCATCCGTTAATATCTGACTTATCTCATCATCTATAATTCTTTCAACTTTATAATTTGGCTTTAGTGTCGTTTCATTTAACTTCAAAAGCCAATCTATAAACTTTCTATTTTTCCTAATTTCTTCTGTATTTATCAGATTACTTTCAGAGTATTTAAATTGAAACATCAAAATCTCATTTGATTTTCTATTTACAAAAAGTGCATCGTTTCCTAAATCATTAGAACCATCGACTAAATGATCTTTAATAAATTGATCGAGGTCGGATCCATCAAAATCAAATTCAATTATTTTTGAGAAACATTCTCTAATAGCAAAATGCCCAAATGCAGTACCATCATTTTGATAGTTATAAGAATTCGTAATTCCTGCAACCTGTTCGTGTATCTTATTATAAAAACTCATATCGTTCCTTTATATTTCAACTTCTTCTTTTTGGTCTTGAATAAATAGCTTGATTGCCTCTCCAATAAACTTCCTTTTCACATTACATATACGACAACTTTGTACTGTTTGTCAATTAGAATGGCTGGATTCCCAATCAGGTTGGGAATGACATTATGAAAATACGATGATTCTGACAATAATTTACTCTATTTATCAAATTCTTAAAACGTTCTAAACAATTTCATCACAATTACAAACCTCCCCCCACCCCTTACCTGCGGACGCAGGTATCCAGCACTTGGTATAGAAAAACTATAAAAGCTCATAGTACAAATCATCCCATCGTGGATTACTATTCTCAATCAACTCCAACTTCCAATCTCGTTTCCATTTCTTCATTTGCTTCTCTCTGTGAAAGGCAGAAATTCTATCTTCATACTTTTCAAAATAAACTAACCGAGTCACATTGTATTTGCTGGTAAATCCTTGCGTATGTTTATTCTTATGTTCATACACTCTCTTAATTAAATCTGATGCACAGCCGATGTAAAGTGTTCCATTCATTTTACTGGCTAAGATATATACAAAGTAGTCTTGATGCATACCGTCTGGATCCCTGGTCAAGCCAGGGAAGGGGTTATAGGTTTATTTTTTCTTTCAATTAGTATACAGACACGTACTGACAAGGTCTGTCAGTTTATATTTCAGTTTCTCTACAATCTTTCTACAGATTGTAATTTCTCTTCATGTATGACGGACTTAATTTAGAAGAGAAAATTTGATGCACAAAATCACTACAATAAATATGAGAGAAAATGGCTTTAAGCCATTTGTAAGAACAAAGCCATTTTGCTACAAGAGCCGCAGGCTCTTTTATTTATAGCGAATTTTTGGACGAAAAAGAGGTATTAAAAAGATGTTATATATGCGACTGAAGCCATTTCAAAAGATGAGATATACTAAAAAGGCGGAACCGCTAAAGGGTTCCGCCCTACATCATTTCTGGATCCCAAATCAAGTTTGGGATAAAACAATGTACATACTTCGACAAGCTCAGCATGACTTATTCTTAACTATTTATGGATCCGTTTGAGGTAGGCTTCCATTTCGGGGATGCCACCTTGGAAAACCAAGTATCCATTGTACGGTTCACGCTCGGTGATTTCATCGGAGATAGGAGTCAGCATAATTTCTTTGACTTTGTCCAAATCATCAGCCTGCCCTAATGCCCATCCGAGCTTGATATAGGCAACCTCTGGAAGCATATTGTCAGCCGGAATAATCCCCATCGCCATCAAGTCACGACCTGTGTCATATACAAACATGTGGACATATCCCCACAAAGTTTGGACAGTCATATAGATTGCGATACCTTTGGCGGTCGCCCGTTCGATAGCGGGATAGATTTCTTTGTTCACATGTCCCAAACCGGTACCTGCAATGACGATTCCTTTGTAGCCATTCTCAATAAGTGAGTCGATAATGTCGGGTTGCATGTTAGGATAGTAATAAACGATGGCAACTTTTTCCTCAAAGTATGGTAGGATTTTGACGTCTCTATCTTTACGCCTGTGCTTAAAGTTATCCTTTATGTGAGTGATGCTATCTTTGTTTATAGTAGCAATTGGCGTATCGCCGATAGTTCTAAATGTTGAGCGATAGGATGAGTGCATTTTGCGTACCCGACAGCCAGAATGAAGCAGTCCGTACTCATCGGATGTCGGTCCAAACATACAGACCATGACCTCAGCGATGTCCGACTCGGCGGCGGCTTTGGTCGCATGAATCAGGTTGAGAGCGGCATCGGATGATGGCCTATCTGATGACCGTTGCGAGCCAACCATAACGATTGGAACAGGTGAATCCTGTACCATAAATGATAATGCCGCGGCGGTGTGATGCATCGTATCGGTACCATGACCAACGACGATTCCATCGATACCATTTTCGATTTCTTTACCGATACATTTGGCAAGAGTGATATATTCTTGTGGCCCCATATTTTCAGAGAAAACGGCAAACAGTTTTTCAGTCGTCATATTGCAAATATCAGCAAGTTCAGGAACAGCACCATAGAGTTCACCTGGTGAGAATGCGGGAATCACGGCACCTGTGCGATAGTCCAACCGTGAAGCGATTGTTCCACCTGTACCGAATAGTTTGACATTTGGTTTTTCTGCTGAATATGGAAATTCTTTTTCAGGAATTTTGTAGTTGGCTTCTTTGTAGCCCTCTTCTTTCATATTGGTGATCGTGTCTACTAAGATTCCGACATTGTAACCAGTTACCATCTTGAGTACAATATGTAGGTCATCATCATTTTCAGCACGTGGTAAAACGATACCTGCAAATTCGCCACGAGTGGTCGAAACGACGGCATCGGACCATACTCTGATTTTATATTTTTTAAGCAATTCAAGTGCGTTGCCTTTGTATCCTTTAAAGAGATCAGCCATTTTAGATGCTCTCCTTTACAATTTTTGCTAAGTCAGTGAGAGCGATATTACCGATTGCTTTGTTTCGTATCTGCCCCATAACCCAATGGAACTTTGCATCGGCTTCTTTGGAGGTGTTAATTTGGTCAAATTTTTCCGACAATAATGGAATATATGATTTCAATTTTTCTTTATCTCGACGTTTGAAATCAAGTTGTTCTAAAATTGATTCAAAACGCATATTCGGTTGCTGGTAGAGTTCGACAAGCATCAGGCGTGAAATTTCTGGGTGAAGATTTTCTTCTTTGATAAAGCGGAACATGCCGAGTACTTTTGAGAATGTAAATTCACCAGATGGTTTGAGTTGTCCTTCAAGATGATTCAAATCGTATGCGAATAACTTAGCAATAAATTTGTAGTTTACATCTGTTTCATAATTGATTCGACGAATCATCATCATCAGATTGTTTTTCAAGATATACGTCCAAGCAGATTCTGGAACACCCCACTCAGTGAGCGTTTTCATTTCGTCACAGACATCATGTGGCAAAGTCTGGCGTATATCTTCTATCAACTTTTCAGGGATACAAATTGGAGCGGTGTCAGTGTCTGGGTACATACGGTCAGCACCAGGGAGAACACGTTCGAAAATAGTGGTTCCATCTGGTAGCCCTTTGCGGGTTTCATTTGGGACACCTTCAAACGCCATTTGGCATCGTTCTTCGATTGTCTCGGTGGCAATCTGACGGTCATATTCATCAGTCCAGAAAATAATTTGTGCGTCATCGTCTGAAGCATCAAGAGCCTTTTTGATATAGTCACCATCGGCGAAGAAAAATTCTGGTCGAGGCATTTCAGATGAAAGCATATTTGGATGTTCGAGACAGGCGATAACTTTGAGACGGTCAGCGATTTCATTTGAGAACATTTTCCCTGGTTGAGTGAAATGCGACAAGATACCTTTGAAATTAGGAAGATTAACAGCGATAAGTTTTTTGTTTTCTTCTTTTGCTTTAAGGACAAAATGTGTCGATGAGGTCAGTTTGTTATAATCGAGTTCGACGACATTCATATTCCATTCGGAAGGTTTAATTTTCTTGAGTAACCGTTCTCTGATTTTAAGCAACGCAACCTGACGATAACATTCATTGTGAGTCAGAAGTGGAATCCATTTGATATGAGCAACACCTTTGATTTCTACTCGGGTTCCACCTTCGCATGAGACATTGACATCCTGACGAGCAGCTCCGATACCGGTGTAGACATTACCAGTTGAGCGAGCCATAAAACGTAAATACTGACAGGCTTCGGCTGCTTCTTGCGGAGTCAGCATTTCAGGGTATGTAACTGTTTCAATCAGAGGCATACCAAGACGATCGGTACGGTAGACCCTTTCATGTCCTATATCTGAAATTTCACGAGCGGAATCTTCTTCAATAGAAATTTGGATAAGCCTTATAGTTTTATTCTTTAGCGGTATCTCTCCCTCGATTCCGATAATACCAGTCCGTTGAAAACCAGCAGGAATTGAACCATCGAGATATTGTTTTCTAATAATATGTAATTCGCCTACAACCGATTGTTTTACCAAAAGGGAAATTTGAATCGCAATTTTGAGAGCATCTAAGTTGATTTTGAATGGTGGTGTGTCGTCGATTTCGTAGGTACAGGTCGTTTCGTTTTTTAGGCGGTAGGTAATGTTTTTGCGAGTGCGGAATTCCATAAGAGCGGTACCATCATATTCACCAAGCTCACTCAGAGTCGGTCTCATATGGCGGATTACTTCGGCGTCATATTCATCAATTTTTTGATAGGTTGAGGCAGGGCATCGACAGAACAATTTTTTTTCTGTTTTGAGTTGCTGATGCACTTCAAGTCCGCATTTAAAACCTATCTTTTTATAATCTTTTTCAGTCGCCGATTTGAAATCGACATAGCCGATTTCTTTTTTGGTCTCATGAAAATTATTTACTACGTCAAATATATCGCTCATAAGATTAATTCCTGTAACAAAACATTTAATAGAACCCAAACTTTATAGAACGAAAACATACACAACAATTGCCGTTTTGGCAATTTATTTAGAGATATTTTACGATTAAAGTATTAGTTTAGATGATGGGCGTAAACTGCAACTATTGCACCAGCTACAGAACAGCTTGCGTTGAGGCAGTTTTTTATAGATATTATATATAACTACGAAGGATTGCCGATACTATTAACAAGATGAAAAGACTCATACAACTAACAATCATATTATCACTTCTTTTAACCATCAATTCTACATCAGAAGCGATAGAAAAGCAACTCAGCTACCAAGGTCGACTGACTGGAGTGACTGGTCACCCTGTTGCTGATGGGTTGTATTCTGTTGATTTTATCCTGTATACTGCCTTGACGGGTGGGGCGGTGGTTTGGGCTGAGAACGCTCAAGTAAGTACAATCCAAGGGCTTTTTTCGTACAATATAGGTTCATCAAATAGTTTAAGCAGTTCGCTTTTTCAAACCTATCCAGATCTATTTTTGGAACTTCGAATTAGTGGTGAAGCAATTTTACCTCGTACCCAAATCAGCCGTTCAGCCTATGCCTTTTCATCGGCTGAACTGAGCAATATTGACAGCAATGGCAATCCGATTATTCAGACTGATTCTGACAATCGAAGTCTAACAATTTATGATTCTATGGGTGTTGACTATATTACCCTACAACAAAAAAGTGGTGACTCGGCAGTGCTGTTCCCTGACTCCTCGATTAATGCTGATGAGTTATTGAATGAACCTGGAGTGACATCATCTATTAGCATCAATCTCATCACCCTTACCAATAGTGATATGATGGATTTGACAACGGTGACAATTGAGACACCTGCTGATGGATATGTAGTGCTGTATGGGAAATGTTACCTACTACTCTCTGGAACAACAGCAGCAAATTCGGCGATTGTGCAGATTGATGAAAATGAAGGTGGCGGGACACAGTTTCCATATTATACGATAGCGGGATTATCTGGTTATCAAAATTCGGGTACAAACTATTTCCCTGTATTTATAACCAGAGTTTATTATAAGAATCAAGGGACATATACTTTTAGGCTTGAAGCAAAAGCTAACAACCCGTTACCTGCAGTAGCTCAAAGCTGGGACCATGTTCTTACGGCGTTCTACTATCCGACATCGTACCGTGGTGTCGAAGCGATTGTTGCTAATCCTTCTCAATTTGAACATGTTCTGCCTATAAGTTCTGAAAACTTACGAGGTGGTCAGCAACAATATAAAGTTGATTTACGTGAGCTTGAACTGATTGATAAAGCAAAAAAATAGCTATTTCAGAAGTACCATCTTCTTTGTAGAAACAGAAGTCGCCGTTTCCAACTTATACAAATAAATTCCACTTGAAACAACATTACCACTATTGGTAGTTCCGTCCCATCTGATGGTATGGTTGCCCGCTTCTTGAGTTGAATGAATCAGAGTTTTGATATTCTGCCCAAGGATATTGAAGATTGTAAGTTTTATTTCTGATTTCTGAGCTAACGAAAAGGATATGACCGTTTCTAAGTTAAATGGATTCGGGAAATTTTGAAAGAGGTTAACAAAATCTTCGTTCTGCTTTGCATCGTTAGAGCCGGGTAAAATTAGTTCGTGATAGTAGAGCATAACCGATTTGTTATCATGAATAACGATTAAATTAGAGTCAACTGCAATTTGATTGCCTGACTGTCCACCAGTTTCGAGTAATTCGGGGAAAAGCCCTGATAAGTCATATTTAGCAATCCCTTGATTACCTACAGTAAAGAGAAAGTCTTCAACAATAACCGCATCAAGCACATCAATAGGAATTGAAATCACAGTATCGATAAAAGAATTTTGGGGGTCGCTAAAATCAAATATATGCATTTTGTTTCCTTCAAAAAGGAAAAACTGGTCGCCATAAAATATCGACTCGGTTGCTGTAGTTGCCAAGGTATACGTTTTTAAAGGAATTTTGTCATAATCTTGATTGATTTTGTAGACGGCAACTTCGTTTTTTCTGTTAGTCAACACCGCAATTGAATCTTTAAATGAAAATGAGGTCATATCAGCGATAAATTTCCATTGTCTTTCAAAACTGATATAGCCCGAATCAGAAACGCTATAAAGGTCAAAACGGAATGGATGTTCTATAAAGATTAGTGCATTGTCATAAAGTTGTTCGCCGG
The DNA here is from genome assembly GCA_024280215.1 of Candidatus Zixiibacteriota bacterium. Taxonomy (GTDB): domain Bacteria; phylum Zixibacteria; class MSB-5A5; order GN15; family FEB-12; genus QQUK01. Next base: position 1,280 of record JAJRQO010000031.1, on the reverse strand, counting down.
TGTAGTACATATCTTTCATAGGAAAACTTGAGATAGATATTGAATTTTCAAAAAGTGCTAAGTTAGGATTGTCAGCATGTACAAGTACGGCAAGTTTTTCAATTTTGGAATAAATAACAAAGAGCGAGTCGCCATTGTGTTGCATCTGACCTGTCCCCAGTAAGTCTTCATAGAGAGAATATTCAAAACTTGTAAAGCCAGAAAAGTTTATCATATAAGCATTCAAGGCTTCTTTGTTATTACTGATATATAGTTTTGATTTATCAATAATCATGTCACTGATTGTTCCGTTGTACGATAAGCCGTCCTTCTCTACCAGCAGAGTATCTACGAGAGTAACAAAGGAAAGTCCACCATCTAAAGACGGTAAGATTAAATCATACGTTGTATCAATATCAGCAACGATACCATCAGGATGTACATACGGTAGAAGATAATCTAATTTAATTGAATGGTCTGATTTTTGTATTGTTGTGAGTTGTCGACTATCGGTAAAAATCAGCAGTGAATCAGTATCATACAGATACTCGATTTGATTTAATTCAAGCAAAGAGTCAACTATATTGCTTCCATTTGGGAGACTAAAATCCCCCACTAAAAAGCCACCATTTATGAGGTGTAGATAAAAAAGCGAGTCTATTTGAGTATATTTAAATGCTCTGAGAGGAACATACAGATAGCTATCAAATAAACCAAAACCATTAACAGAAAGGTCATATCTGAGTAGTCCGTTATATTCATCTAAGGCATACAAGTATTGATTGTCGTGATCGAGCTGAGTGACAAGGATGCCTGTCATGCTTGAATCGACAAAATTAGCTTGAGAGTAATTTGTTAACGAATAGCGTAATATGCCGTCGTAATATCCAGCCACATACAAGTATTGATTAATAAGGGTAAAATCAGCAAAATTTCTTTGTAAGTCAATAGTTCCAAGATATTCTAACTCGGGTAAATTTTTCAACGAGACAAAATGCAATTTTTCATCTTGAGAATTAATGACTAAAATTGAATCTTCAATTTTCGATGTAACCGAATCAGGAACAGGAATGTATATTCGATCCAAAAAGTTGTATTGTTTTAAAGAATCATCATAGACAAATATTGAGACCCCTCCAGCAGACGCCGAGACTAAAAAGCTATCAATCGCATGCAAAGATTCTATAGCTGTAGAGACCAATGTCTGGTTGGGATTTTGATTAATTGTCGCTTGACCAAAAGAGGCAACAAGTGTGAGAATAAATGTTAGATTAAATTTCTTCATTTTAACAGTACCATCT